>NZ_JAIUGS010000001.1:0-831749 GCF_020164735.1 Mesorhizobium sp. ESP-6-4 | reverse complement strand
GTCACGGAACGGATTCTATGGTCTGCGCGCGTCGCTTCGCTCCTTGCTCCGCCATAGAATGACGATCAGATAGGCGGCTCGGCTAGTCGCCAAGGCACGCGATTCTCAAGGCACATGCAGCCGGCCCGGCTCCCCTGCGTGGAATGGGCTATCACGCGAGCGAAAAAATCGCGTCGCAGTCGAGATGCCTCTCCAGCTCGGCCGCGACCTCGTCCAGCGCCTTCTCGACATCCGCGCGATAGTCGATACCGCCTCCCCTGACGCCAAGGCTCTCCAGGTATGCGGCGCGAAAAGCGTCGGCGGAAAACAGTCCGTGCAGATAGGTGCCGATCACCTTGCCGTCCGCGGAGACCGCGCCGTCCTCGGCGCCGTTGAGGATCGTCGATGGCCGCGCCGTGTCCGGGCCGGTGGTGCGGCCGAGATGGATCTCGTAGCCTTCGAGCGGCAGGCCGAACTGCACTGACTGCGCGCTTGAATTGCGCACAGTCTTCTCAGGCTCCATCACCGTTTCGATGTCGAGCAGGCCAAGACCTTCGGCCTCAGTGACACTGCCTTCGATGCCGTCGGGATCGCGCACCATGCGGCCGAGTATCTGGTAGCCGCCGCAGATGCCGACGACATGGCCGCCGCGCTTGCGATGGGCGAGGAGATCGCGATCCCAGCCGTTCTCGCGGAATTTCAGGAGATCGCCGATCGTCGATTTGGAGCCGGGGATGACCACCAACCCGGCATCTTCCGGCAGCTTCTTGCCCGGCGGCACGAACACCACCTCGACCTGCGGCTCGGCTTTCAGCGGGTCGAGATCGTCGAAATTGGCGATGCGCGCCAGCATCGGCACCGCCACCTTCAGCGCCCGCTTCTCGCCGGAAGCGAGGCGTTCGAGCACCACCGAATCCTCGGACGGCAGCCGCCCGGCCGCCTTCAGCCACGGCACGACGCCGAAGCAGCGCCAGCCGGTAAATTTTTCGATCGCGCTGATCCCGTCGTCGAACAACGAGACATCGCCGCGGAACTTGTTGATGAGATAGCCGGCGATCATGCGCCGGTCTTCCTCCGGCAGGATCAAATGCGTGCCGGCCACGGACGCAATCACGCCGCCGCGGTCGATGTCGCCGACCAGGATCACCGGCACATTGGCGCGCGTGGCAAAGCCCATATTGGCGATGTCGCGGCTTCTGAGATTGATCTCGGCCGGCGAGCCCGCGCCCTCAACGACGACCAGGTCCGCGCCCGCGCCGACCTTCGCCCAGGAATCCAGCACCGCGTCCATCAGCCCGGCTTTCATCGCCTGGTAGTCGCGCGCCCGCGCCTCGCCATAGACTTGGCCCTGCACCACCACTTGCGAGCCGATATCGCTCTGCGGCTTGAGCAGCACCGGGTTCATGTGCACGGTCGGCCTCACCCCGCAGGCCAGCGCCTGCAGCCATTGCCCGCGGCCGATCTCGCCTTCGCCGGCTTTGTCGTCGCCCGGAATATCGGCAACGGCGGCATTGTTCGACATGTTCTGCGGCTTGAATGGCCTAACCTTCAGCCCGCGATTCTTCGCAACGCGGCAAAGCCCGGCCACCAGCACGGTCTTGCCGACATCCGAGCCGGTGCCCTGCAGCATGATCGCTTTCGCCATCAGCCCCTGCCCCCTGAGCCAATGGTCGATTTCTGTGCCAGCGGCCCGCCGCGCCAGAGATAGAGCGCCATCAGCGGTTCCTTGCCCGTGCGCACGGCATGGCTGACATTGGAAGCGTGGTGAATGACCTCGCCGGCGTCGCGCGTATGAAAGTTCCCTTCGCCCATCCGCCACTCCGTGCCGCCGGTCAGCGGGATGTAGATCTCCTCGGCGAGGTGATGATGGTCGGGATAGACGATGTCAGGCCCGAGGATCAGCAGGCCAGCCGCGACCTCGTCATTGACGAAATGCCCGCGGGTGCCGAACACTTCCAGCCAGCCGTAATTGTCGACAAAACTCTGCCCGAAATCGGCAGCGGTATAGGTCTGCCCCCAGCGCAACTCGTCCCGATGGTCGGCAACAAATCGCGTCAATGGCCCGGCGTCGGCCGGAGCCAACTCGGCGATGCGATCGAGATGGCTAAGGCAGCCAAGCGCACGCGGCTCGAGAGAACGTGCAGGCATGTCCCAGCCGATGCGCGCGACTTCATCCGTCACCAGATCGTTGTCGGCGCCGGCGAGATAGGCGCGGAATCGCTCCAGCAACTCATCGAAAATTGTCGGCACGCAAGAACTCCGTTCGTCATTCCATGCACAGCCGGTTCTCAACGGCCCGGGTTGCGCGGCGGCATCATTGGTCTAGATTGAACGGCGCGCAAAGCCAAAAACGACAGGCCAGAAGGCCTGAACGACAGGGAGCACGCCATGGACGCGGCAGTCGATGCGGGCACTGGCCAATTCGAACTCAACGAGGAACAGCGCGCCATCCAGGAGATGGCCCAAGCTTTCGCGGCGGACCGCGTCGCGCCCAATGCACTCGACTGGGACAAGGCAAAGCACTTCCCCGCCGATGTGATCCGTGAGACCGGGCCGCTCGGCCTCGGCGGCATCTATGTGCGCGACGATGTCGGCGGCTCGGCGCTGGGGCGGCTGGATGCCGTGCTGATCTTCGAGGCGCTTGCCCACGCCGATCCGGCATTCTCCTCTTTGATTTCCATCCACAACATGGCGGCCTCGATGATCGACCGCTTCGGTAGCGACGAGCAGCGCCAGCGCTTCCTGCCGAAACTGACCTCTATGGAGTGGCTGGCGAGCTATTGCCTGACTGAGCCCGGCTCGGGCTCGGATGCGGCTGCGCTGAAGACGCGTGCGGTGAAAAGCGGCGGCGATTATGTCTTGAACGGCGCCAAACAGTTCATCTCCGGCGCCGGCGACAGCGACCTCTATGTCGTGATGGCGCGCACCGGCGGCGACGGCCCGAAAGGCATTTCGACCTTTGTCGTGCCCAAGGATGCGGCCGGCCTTTCGTTCGGCGCCAACGAGCACAAGATGGGCTGGCACATGCAGTCGACCCGCCAGGTCATCTTCGAGGATTGCAAGGTGCCGGCCGACAACCTGCTCGCCGCGGAAGGCGCCGGCTTCGGCATCGCCATGGCCGGGCTCGACGGCGGCCGGCTCAACATCGCCGCCTGTTCGCTTGGCGGCGCGCAGTCGGCGCTCGACAAGGCGCTAGCCTATACCGCCGAGCGCAAGGCCTTCGGCTCCAAGATCAACCAATTCCAGGCGCTGCAGTTCAGGTTGGCCGACATGGAAACGGAACTGCAGGCGGCCCGCATCTTTCTCTACGCCGCCGCTTCCAAGCTCGACCGCAAGGCGCCGGATGCCGGCAAATGGTCCGCGATGGCCAAGCGCTTCGTCACCGATATCGGCTTCGACATCGCCAACCAGGCGCTGCAATTGCACGGCGGCTACGGCTATCTGCACGATTACGGCATCGAGAAGCTGGTGCGGGATCTGCGCGTCCACCAGATCCTCGAAGGCACCAACGAGATCATGCGCGTCATCATCGCGCGCTCGTTGATTGGGCGCTGACGCAAAATCTGGAGAAAACGATGGCAACCATCGCCTTCATCGGCCTCGGTAATATGGGCAATCCCATGGCCGCCAACCTCGTAAAGGCGGGTCATACGGTGCTGGGCTTCGACCTCGTGCCCGAGAACCTAGCCACTGCCAAGGAACACGGCGTCACCGTCATGGCGAACGCCGTCGCGGCGGTGAAGGACGCTGACGTCGTCATCACCATGCTGCCGGCCGGCAAGCATGTGTTGTCGGTTTATGAGGACATCGCGCCCAAGGCAAAGGAAGGTGCGCTGTTCATCGATTCCTCGACCATCGATGTCGAATCGGCTCGCAAGGCGCATGCCATTGCCGCGAAGCATGGTCACCCGTCGATCGACGCACCCGTCTCCGGCGGCACGGGCGGCGCCGCTGCCGGCACACTCACATTCATGGCCGGTGGCTCGGATCAGGCGTTTGCCGCTGCCGAGCCGATCCTGAAGCCGATGGCCGGGCGCGTCGTTCATTGCGGCGGCGACGGCGCCGGACAGGCGGCCAAGATCTGCAACAACATGATTCTCGGCATCTCGATGATCGGCGTCGCCGAAGCGTTCGTGCTGGCCGAAAAGCTCGGCCTGTCGCACCAGGCGCTGTATGACGTCGCCTCCACTTCCTCGGGCCAGTGCTGGTCGCTGACCACCTATTGCCCGGTGCCCGGTCCTGTTCCGGCCTCGCCGGCCAACCGCGACTACAAGCCCGGCTTTGCCGCCGCGCTGATGCTGAAGGACCTGAAATTGTCGCAGGAAGCCGCGCAGAACGCAGGCGCCGCGACTCCGCTCGGCGCCGAAGCCACGCAGCTCTATGCCTTGTTCAATGCGCAAGGCCACGCCGGCGCCGATTTTTCCGGCATTATTAATTTCCTGCGCGGAAATCCGGCATAAGTCTCTGCTTTTGAAGGGTTATTTCCAAGATTTGCCGGTGCGAAGCCGGCAAATTTAGATTTGCTTAAGGTCTTGCTAACGCACCGGTAACGATGTGCCTTTAAAACGGACTGCGAGGCGGACATCGCGTCTGCCCGGCGCTCCGGATCAGGTCTCGCGTACCGGAGCCCGTAAATTTCGCAAGTATTCTCGTAGCGAAATGCCATGTGTATCTGGCAAAGCCGCGTTCCCGCAGGGACGCGGTTTTTGCGTTTCGGAGACGCCCTCTGCGAGCCGTTCAGGAATGGACCGGGCGCTTAGAGCAATTCCAGGAAAAGTGTGAGATGTTTTCCGCCCGGAATTGCGTCAAAACAAGGAGATAGAGCATTTCGCTGTTTCCGTGAAACGGTGAAATGCTCTAGTCAGGAGCGCCCGGAGAACATCCGCTTAGCGCTTGCGCAAATCGGCGTCAGCGAGATCGAGCGCCCTGGCGATGCGTTCGCAAGCCATGTCGATCGTGTCGCGCGTCCAGATCAGCGGCGGCGAGAGAATCATAGTGTCGCCGGTGGCCCGCAGCATCATGCCCTGCGCGATCGCGTGGTCGCGCACGACGACGGCCGCACTTCCCGATGGCAAATAACGTTCCTTGGTCGCCTTGTCCTTGACGATCTCGATCGCGCCCATCAGGCCGATCGAGCGCACCTCGCCGACCAGCCTGTGCCTCGCGATCCGCTCCTGCAGCGCCTGCGCGAAATAGGGACCGGTGTCGTTCTTGACGCGCTCGACCAGGCCTTCCTTCTCGATGATCTCGAGGTTCTTGAGCGCCACCGCGCAAGCCACCGGATGACCGGAATAGGTGTAGCCATGGTAGAACTCGCCGCCTTTCTCGACCAGCGCCTTGGCGATGCGGTCGCCGACCAGCAGCGCCGAGAGCGGCTGGTAGCCCGAGGTCAGCGCCTTGGCGGTGGTGATGGTGTCGGGCTCGATCCCGAACGTCTGCGCCGCGAACCATTCGCCGGTGCGACCATAGCCGGTGATCACCTCGTCCAGCATCAAAAGCACATCGTATTTGCGGCAGATGCGCTCCACTTCCGGCCAATAGCTCATCGGCGGGATCTTCACGCCGCCCGCGCCCATCACCGGCTCGCCGATGAAGGCGGCGACCTTGTCGGCGCCGGCTTCGAGGATCGCGTCCTCGACCGCCTTGGCCGCGCGGATGCCGAAATCATGGTCGCTTTCGCCGGGCAACGCGAGCTCATAGGCATAGGGCATCATCACATGGACGATGTTGGGCACCGCGCCGCCGAGTTGCTTGTGCATCGGCTCCATGCCGCCCAGCGACGTGCCGGCGACGGTCGAGCCGTGATAGGCCGACTTGCGCGAGATGACGCGGTTCTTCTCGGGCTTGCCCTCAAGCGCCCAATAGTGGCGCACGAGCCTGAGCGCCGTGTCGTTGGCCTCCGATCCGGACGAACCGTAGAAAACCTGGCTGACATGCGTCGGCGCCAGCTCCGCCAGCTTCTTCGACAACAGAACCGGCGTCGGCGTCGAGCATTTGAAGAAGGAGTTGTAGTAAGGCAGCTCCTTCATCTGCGCGTAGGCCGCCTCGGCCAGCTCATCGCGGCCATAGCCGACATTGACGCACCACAGGCCCGCCATGCCGTCGAGGATTTCGGTGCCGTCGGCATCGTAGATGAATGGGCCGTTGGCATGGGTGATGATGCGCGAGCCCGTCTCGCGCAGCTCCTTATGGTCGGTGAAGGGGTGCAGGTGATGCGCGGCATCGATCTGCTGAAGCTGCTTCAGCGAATAATTCTGATAGGTCATGGATTTGATCTTTCCTCTTGAATCAATCCGGCAGCGGCCGGGGCGGATTCGTCAGAGGAAACGGGGCGGCGAATAGCCGATGCGGGCGCACAGCCGCAACAGCTCGGCGCGCAGCGTGCGCGGTGACGGCGTCACCGCGACCCCGAAGGCGCCAGATGTGCTGAAGCGGATCATGGCGGCAGCTTATGCCGCCTGAGGCCTAGAATTCAAGCTGTTCCGGTTAGCGCCCGCTGCAGGAATATGTAGCGCATCGCCGTCTGCGCCGCCTGCGGCCGACGGTCGCCGCGCCCGCCATGGCCGCCTTCGGTCTCCTCGAAGAACAGCGTCCTGCCGTGACCTGCCTCCTGCAGCCGCGCCGCCATCTTGCGCGCATGTCCGGGATGGACGCGATCATCGGCGGTCGACGTCATCAGGAGCACCGGCGGATAGGCAGCGCCCGCCTTGACATGCTGGTAAGGCGAATAGGCGCCGAGCCAGGCCGCCTCCTCCGGCTTCGACGGATCGCCATATTCGGCGATCCACGAGGCGCCGGGAGGCAGTTCGGTGTAGCGCAGCATATCGAGCAGCGGCACGTCGATGATGACGGCGCCGAACAGCTCCGGCCGCTGGGTCAACGACGTGCCGGTGAGCAGGCCGCCATTGGAACCGCCCTGGATGCCAAGCTGCGCCGCCGTGGTGATGCCGCGCCGGACCACGTCCTCGGCCACGGCCGCGAAATCGTCGAAAGCGTTCTGGCGCTTGCCCTTCAGCGCCGCCTGATGCCAGGCCGGACCGAACTCGCCGCCGCCTCGGATATTGGCCTGGATATAGGCGTTGCCCCTGTCCAGCCAGAGCCTGCCGCGAATGCCGGCATAGCCGGGCAGCAGCGGCACTTCAAAGCCGCCATAGCCGTAGAGCAGCGTCGGCACCGGTCCTTTCTGGTCGCGCCGCCGCACCACGAAATACGGGATCATCGTGCCGTCCTTCGAGCGCGCCTCGAACTGCTCCGAGATATAAGGCGAGGCGTCGAAGCGGGCCGGCTGCGACTTCACCGTTTGAAGCGTCTCGCCATTGTCATCCGACCAGATGATCGAGCTCGGCGTCAGGAAATCGGTGAAGGAGAAGGAGACGCTCGACCCGAAATGCTCGACATGGCTGATGCCGACATTGCCGTTGTCGGGCAGCGCTATCCGCTTCAGCGACCAGCCTTCTGCGGCGCGGTCGCAGGCGATGATCTTGCCGCGCACATTGTCCATCAGGTTGATGAACAGCCGGTCCTGCGTCCTGGCGAGGCCGGCGATCGAAACGCGGTGCGCCGGCTCAAGCACGGTCTGGAACGGCCCGAAGGCACCACTCTCGATCCAGCGATCGAAATCGACGGAATAAAGCCCGTCGGGCAGGCAGCGCGTGCCGTCGGGCGCCGTCCAGGGGCTGCGCACGCCGAAGATCAGTTGGCCCTTGAAGACCACCGTGTCCGTGGCGTCGTCGGGCAGCGGGATGCGCCGGTTCTCACCCGAAGGCAGCCGCAGGAAACTGTGCGAAGTGAAGAAGTCGAGCGTCTTGCCGAGCAGCACGTGCCGCTTGTCGCCGTCATATTCGACGCCGCCGCCGACCGCGAGATGTTGTTTCTCGCCTTCGAGGATCGGCGTGGCGTCCTCGAGCTTGGCGCCGCGCCGCCACAGCTTGATCACGCGCGGGTAGCCGGACTGCGTCTTGTCGTCTTCCTCGAAAGCGGCGGAGACGATCACGGTATCTTCGTCCAGCCAGGAAAAGCCCGACTTCGAAGCGGGCGCGCGAAACCCGTCCTCGACGAAGGATTTCGTCACGATGTCGAATTCGCGCATCTCGCTGGCATCGCCGCCATCGGGCGACATGTAGAGCAGGCAGCGGTTGAAATCGGGATAGAGCCGGCTCGCCCCGCCGAACACCCACTTCACGCCTTCCTTCGCGGAAAGCTGATCGAAGTCGATGATCGTCTCCCAGTCGGGCTTGTCGGTCTTATAGGACGCGACCGTCGTGCGCCGCCAGAGACCCAGCGCATTGGTCTTGTCCTGCCAGAAATTATAGACGTAGCCGGCAAGCGCAGCCCCGACTGGGATATTGTCCTCGGCCGTCATCAGGTCGAGCGCGATCTCGAAGGTCGCCTGGTAGGAAGGATCGCCCTGCAATTCGGCGACCGTCAGCGCATTCTGGCGATGAACCCACTCCAGCGCTTCCTTGCCGTTGCGATCCTCAAGCCAGAGGTAGGGATCGTCGGCGGTCAATTCGAGCTGGGTTTTGGTCATCGTGCTGGTCATACAGGTCTCCATCCGGCGGCCCCGCCTACATCGCGTTCGCTGCCTTGATATTCAAGAGCCATTCGGGGCCGGTCATAAAACGCGCCGTCGAACAACTGTCGCCGCCGCCAGCGCCGCGCAGATGGCGCCAAGCGTGACCGGCAGGCCGGCGGCGCCAATGACATCCATGACGCCGCCAGTGAGCGGCGGCACGACGATGCCGCCAAAACCCCACATCAGCGAGAAGGCGGCATTGCCGGCAACCAGCGCCGACCCGGTGAAGCGCTCGCCGAGCTCGATGATCGACATCGTGTAGATGCCGTAGGAAACGGCGCCCCAGATAAAGACGCAAGCCCAGATCAGCTGCGTCTCGATCAGCGCCGGCAAAGCCACGCATCCAAGGACGGTCACCGCCACGCAGCCGAACCGCACCAGGCGCGCCGTCAGCCTTTCGGCGAGCAGGCCGAGCGGCACCTGCATGGCGATGTTGCCGGCGATCATCACGGAAAGCAGCGCCGACATGCGTGCCTCGGGAATGCCGTGATGCGTCCCATAGACCGGCAGCAGCGCCAGTATCGCCTGCTCGAACCCGGCCGCGACGATCACGGCCGACATAAGCAGCCAGGCCATTGGTATGAAGCCCAGCACCGAAACCTTGTTCTCGGTCTCGTCGACCTTCGGCAGCCTTTTCACCACCACGGCCAGGCAGCCGCCGCAGAAGAGGAAGGCAAGAATGCCGACAAGGAAAGGCGGCCAGCCTTCGGTGCCGACGCCGAGCAGGCAAAGCGGCCCGGCCGCGAAGCCCGCCGAGATGATGGTTGAATAGATGCCCATGACGCGGCCGCGCCGCGCCGGCGGCGCCAGAGCGATCACCCAGATTTCGCTCAAGACATAGAGTGGGTTGGTCACCACGCCGATCAGGAAGCGCAGTGGGAACCACAGATAGACATTTTGCGTCCAGCCGATCAGCGCCAGTACCAGCGCCGAAAGCGCCGCGCAGGTCAGCGCGGTCCGCCCTGCCCCGAACTGGCGCGCCAATCCCGGGATCAGCGGCGAGGACAGGATGAAGCCGACCGGCGTCATCGCCGCCGACAGTCCGATCATCGCCGGCGAAACGCCCTGGCGCTGCAGGATGAAGCTGAGCAGCGGATAGGAAAGTCCTTGCGCTATGGCGAAGACGGAAACCGTCGCGATCACGCCGGTGATCGCCGCCCACTGCACGCTCTCGCTGCTGTTTGAATCCGCCAGAGCCATCAGTTCCTGATCCAATCGGTGGAAGGCTTAGCCGTTGCGGCCGGTTGCCGTAAGGCCCACGGCCCGCGAAAGCGGATGCTCCAGCCAAACCCTGTCAGGAGCCCCGGCGCTGCAGGGAGGCTTGCTCAAGCTCCCCTTCCGTCATGTCGCTTCCCTCGCCCTAGTGGTCGCCGCCTCCTCACCGGCTGCATTGCTGCCAGTCCATTATGCCGGCCAAATTCGCATCCTCACGAGGCTTCTCATGACTGCCGCCCTTCATCCCGCCGAGCCGGCACTGGCAACCGATCGCGCCCGCCGTGGCGGCCGCGCGGGAAAGCGCGCCGGCGGCTCGGCCGCCTTCGAGCAGCCCGCCTTCCGGCAGCTGAAGAACCCGCTGACGCCGACCAGGCTGGTGTCCGATGACGAATTGGAATCAATCCACCTCGCCTCGCTGCGCGTGCTGAGGGAAATCGGCGTCGACGTTCTGCACGATGAGGCCCGCCGCATCATGAAGGCCCACGGCGCCGACGTGCGCGAAGGCTCGGAGCGCGTGCGCTTCGACAGCGACATAATCCTCGAGCTTGTCTCGCACTGCCCGTCGGAATTCACGCTGCATGCCCGCAACCCGGCGCATAATCTGCGCTTCGGCGGCAACAACGTCATCCTGTCGATGATGGCTTCGGCGCCGAACTGCTCCGACCTCGACCGCGGCCGCAGGCCCGGCAACCAGGCCGATTACCGCAACTTCCTGCGCCTGGCGCAGATGCACAACATCCTGCACTGCACCGGCGGCTATCCGGTCGAGCCGATCGACATCCATCCGTCGGTGCGGCACCTGGAATGCATTCGCGACCTCGCCATGCTGACCGACAAGGTCTTCCACATCTATTCACTCGGCAAGGAACGCAACGTCGACGGCATCGAGATCACCCGCATCGCGCGCGGCATCAGCCGCGAGCAGCTGATGCAGGAACCGTCGGTCTTCACCATCATCAACACCAATTCGCCGCTCAAGCTCGACGTGCCGATGATGGAAGGCATCATCCAGATGTCGAGCGTGGGCCAGGCCGTGATCGTCACGCCCTTCACGCTGTCCGGCGCCATGGCGCCCGTCACCGTCGCCGGCGCGCTGGTGCAGCAGAACGCCGAGGCGCTCTCGGGCATTGCCTTCGCGCAGATGGTCAAGAAAGGCGCGCCGGTCGGCTATGGCGGCTTCACCTCCAATGTCGACATGAAGTCCGGCGCGCCGGCCTTCGGCACGCCCGAATATATGAAGGCGCAGCTCGTCGGCGGCCAGCTCGCGCGCCGCTACCAAATTCCCTACCGCACCTCCAACACCTGCGCCGCCAATACGGTCGACGCCCAGGCCGCCTATGAAAGCGTGTTCTCGCTGTGGGGCGCGATCCAGGGCGGCGGCAATCTGATGATGCATGGCGCCGGGTGGCTGGAAGGCGGCCTGCGCTGCTCCTATGAAAAGACCATCCTCGACATCGACCTTTTGCAAATGGTGGCCGAATTCCTCACCCCGCTCGACCTCTCCGAGGATGCGCTCGGCTTCGACGCCATGCAGTCGGTCGGTCCTGGCGGTCATTTCTTCGGCACCCAGCACACGCAGGAGCGCTACAAGACCGCCTTCTATTCGCCGATCGTCTCCGACTGGCGCAATTTCGAGACATGGGCCGAGGCGGGTTCGCCGACAGCGATGGAGCGGACCAACAAGGTCTGGAAGGAGCGCCTTGCCTCCTACGAGGAGCCTTATATGGATCCGGCCATCCGCGAGGAGCTCAACGACTTCGTCGAGAAACGCCGCGCCGAAGGCGGCGCGCCGACGGATTTCTGACCATCTGTGTTGAGGATGAATAGTCGACCCCCACTCCGTCGAGCTTCGCTCGACACCTCTCCCCCGATCGACGGGGGAGAGGAAAGGCGCGAGGCGATTCCAGCTGTCTCCTTTCCTCTCCCTCCGGAGGGGGGAGAGGTGGCGCCGCGAAGCGGCGACGGAGTGGGGGAAGGCGCTGCTCAAACGCGAAGCCGTCGCAAACAAGGCACGACCAAGCGCGCAAGAAATCTCCGGCAAGCCGGCAATCAAGCGGAAGCTTTGCTTTGGCTTGAATTGAAGTCACGCAAGCTCGGCGGCTATCGCTTTACGCGCCAGTTTTCCATCGGACCGTTCTTCGCCGACTTCGCTTGCCGCGAGCGTTGGCTCGTCGTCGAGGTCGATGGATCCCAACACGCCGACAGCTCATATGACCGCCGCCGCGACCACTTCATGCAGGCTCAGGGCTACTCGATCCTGCGCTTCTGGAACCATGACGTCCTGAAACATCGTGCTTCCGTCTGTGAAACCATCCTCGCCGCGCTCGACGGCAGGCTGACCGAAAACATCGCGGCATCGGATCTCCGCTTTGTTTTCACACCTCGATCCCCCGGTTCAGTATTTTCAAACACGGATCTATCTGCATGAAATCCCACGTAAAAGCGGTTGTCATCGGCGGCGGCGTCGTCGGCTGTTCGGTGCTCTATCACCTCGCCAAGGCCGGCTGGACCGACATCATGCTGATCGAGCGCTCGGAGCTGACCTCCGGCTCGTCCTGGCATGCGGCGGGCGGCTTCCACACGCTGAACGGCGACCCGAACGTCGCCAAGCTGCAGGCCTACACGGTCCAGCTCTACAAGGAGATCGAGGAACTCTCCGGCCAGTCCTGCTCGCTGCATCTGACCGGCGGCGTCATGATGGCCGATACGCCCGAGCGCATGGACTTTCTGCGGCTGGCTCACGCCAAGGGCCGCTATCTCGGCATGGATACCGAGCTGATCACGCCCTCGGAAGCCAAGGCGATGTTCCCGCTGATGGACGAAACGAACTTCGTCGGCGCCATGTGGGATCCGGTCGAAGGTCATCTCGACCCTTCGGGCACCACCATCGCCTATTCCAAGGCGGCAAAAAAGCTCGGCGCCGAGATCGTGCTGCGCAACCGCGTCGTCGACCTGACTCAGCAGCCGGACGGCACCTGGAACGTCGTCACCGAGCAGGGCACGGTCCATGCCGAGCACGTCGTCAATTGCGGCGGCCTGTGGGCGCGCGAGATCGGCCGCATGGTCGGCGTCGAGCTGCCGGTTTTGGCCATGGAGCATATGTACCTTTTGACCGAGCCGATGCCGGAGGTCGAGGAATTCAACAAGTCGACCGGCCGCGAGATGATCGGCGTGCTCGACTTCAAGGGCGAGATCTACACCCGCCAGGAGCGCAACGGCGTCCTGCTCGGCACCTACGAGAAGGCCTGCAAGCCGTGGTCGCCGGTCAACACGCCATGGGATTTCGGCCATGAGCTCCTGCAGCCCGACATCGACCGCATCGCTCCGTCGCTGGAGATCGGCTTCAAGCATTTCCCCGGCATCGAGAAGGCCGGCATCAAGCAGATCATCAACGGCCCCTTCACCTTCGCGCTCGACGGCAACCCGCTGGTCGGCCCGGTGCAGGGCCTGACGAATTTCTGGTGCGCCTGCGCCGTCATGGCCGGGTTCAGCCAGGGCGGCGGCGTCGGCCTCGCGCTCTCCAACTGGATGGTGCATGGCGATCCGGGCTTCGACGTCTGGGGCATGGATGTCGCTCGCTTCGGCGAATGGGCGAGCCTGCGCTACACCAACGCCAAGGTGCGGGAAAACTATTCGCGCCGCTTCTCGATCCGCTTCCCGAACGAAGAACTGCCCGCCGCCCGTCCGGCGCAGACCACGCCACTCTACGACACCATGCTCGCCAACAACGCCGTCATGGGCGATTCGTGGGGCCTGGAAACGCCGCTCTGGTTCGCGCCGAAGGGCACGGTGCCGAAGGACATCGTCTCCTTCCACCGCTCCAACGATTTCGGCCCGATCGGCGAGGAAGTGCGCGCTACGCGCGACAGGGTCGGCGTCACCGAGATCGCCAACTTCGCCAAATACGAGGTGTCCGGTCCGGGCGCGGAAGATTTCCTCAACCGGCTGATGACCAACCGCATGCCGAAGGTCGGCCGTATCGTGCTGACCCCGATGGTCAACGAATTCGGCAAGCTGATCGGCGACTTCACCATCGCCAAGGCCGGCCCAAGGAATGGAGAAGACCGCTTCATGATCTGGGGCTCGTCCGCAGCGCAGAAATATCACATGCGCTGGTTTGAGAAGCACCTGCCGAAGGATGGCTCGGTGCGCATCCACCGCTTCGACCAGACGCTGGTCGGTCTCTCGATCGCCGGGCCGAAATCGCGCGACCTGCTGCAGAAGCTTGTCGATGTCGATGTCTCGACAAAGGCCTTCCGCTTCATGGACTTCCGCGAGATGGCCGTTGGCGGCGCGCCCTGCATGGTCAACCGCATCACCTATACCGGCGATCTCGGCTACGAGATCTGGATGGCGCCCGCCTACCAGCGCCTGGTCTACAAGGCGATCAAGGAAGCCGGCGCGGAATTCGGCATCGTCGATTTCGGCATGCGTGCACTGCTCTCCATGCGCCTGGAAAAGAATTTTCCGACCTGGTTCCGCGAGTTGCGTCCGATCTACGGACCGTTCGAAGGCTCGATGGACCGCTTCATCAAGCTGGAGAAGAACGACTTCATCGGCCGCGAGGCGTCCGCCCGGGAGCATGTCGAAGGGCCGAAGCTGCGCCGGGTCTCCTTCATCGTCGACGCTGCCGATGCCGACGTGATGGGCGACGAGCCGATCTGGGCCAAGGTCGGCAAGGATTACGGCACAGTCGAGAAGCCGCATAGCTACGGCGCGCCGCGCTTCGACACGTCAGGCAAGGAAGTGCGCGGCTCGAAGGCCGCCGAAGGCGCTTCGGCCGTGCGCGGCATCGTCGATGGCGAATGGCGCGTCGTTGGTTGGGTGACCTCGGGCGGCTATGCGCATTACGTGCAGAAGTCGATGGCGCAGGGCTATGTGCCGGCCGCTCTTGCCGAGGACGAAAGCGCCGGCCTGTTCGAGATCGAGATTCTCGGCCACCGCCGCCCGGCCCGCATCAATGTCGAGCCGCCTTTCGACCCGAGCGGCGAGAAGATGCGGACCTGAAGCCCCATTGTTGGATTGCGTCGGTAGCTATGGCATGGTCCGAGCCCACTACCGGCGCATCAGCATGAGAAGACCATCCCCTTGCGGCAACTAGAGAAATGGACCGATTGGCTCTGCGATGAACGGGTCGGTCCATTCAGCGCGGCGGTTGCGTCGGTCCTCCTCTACTGCCTGACCCAGATCGTCATGATGGCCCTGCTGTCCCATGTTGCGGGCACCGGCGTCGGTGTCGACGATGCAGAGCAATTGACGGAAATGCGATTCCTGGCCGCCGGCTACGGCAGCTCGCAGCCGCCTCTATACACCTGGCTGGCGACGCTTGCGGCCTCGCTGGTCGGAACCAGCGTCCTTGCCCTCAAGATCGTCAAATACGGCCTGCTGGCCGCGGGGCTGGTCGCCTATTTCACCGCCATACGCCGCCTCGGCTACTCGAACCGCGCCGCGGCGGCCGGCATGTTCGGATTGCTGCTGTTTCCTCAGATCTTCTGGGAGATGCAGCACGCCCTCACCCACTCGGTCGCCATATTCTGTTTCACCTCGGTGCTGCTTCTGGCGCTGGTCGAGGTGGAGAAGCGGCGATCGGCCGTTGCCTATGCGCTTTTCGGCCTGGCGACGGCGGCCGCGATGCTGTCGAAATACAACATCGTCATCTTCCTTGCCGCCCTGTTCCTGGCATCTCTCTCGGTTCGCGAAACGCGTGAGGCGATCTTCGACCGCCGTTTCGCAATCAGCGTGGCGGTGGCGGTCCTTGCCTGCCTGCCGACGCTTTATTGGAGCCTGACACATCTGGAAGACCTGCTCGCGCACCAAGGGGGGCTGGGCGTCGCCGAAGGCGGCAGCGTTGCGAAAACGGCGCTTCTCGGCATCCGCAGACTGGTCAACGCGATCGTCAATTTCGCTGGACTGCCGGTCGCGATTTTTGCCGTCGCCTACGTCCTGGCGACAAGAAAACGGACGGATCCGCCTCAGCCGGTACGGTGGCCGGAAAAGCTGTTGTGGCGGGCGATCGTACTTGGTTTTGTGGTCATGGTCACAGTCGTCTTGGCGGCCGGCATCACTCAGTTTCGCGACCGCTGGATGCTACCGATCTTCATCCTCTTGCCCGCGGCGCTCGCCATGCGCTTCGACGCCATGGGCCAGAAAGGCCGAAAGACGCAAGCCACCATTGTCTTCGTCGGCGCTCTCCTTGCCATATTGGTGCTGCCGCTGAGCTGGTACATGCATCTGCACGGCGGCGACAGCCGCGGCAGCATCGTGCGCACGGATTACCGCTCGCTTTACGACCAGATCAACGCCGACGGACCGGTCAAGACTGTGGTCTCGAGCTGGTTCTGGGTCGGCAATCTGCGCCTGGTCGATGCCGATCTCATCGCGCTCGATGATGAGACGCCGGACTTCGCCAGGTCGATCCGCGAGCCGGCGGTGCTCGTGCTTACCGATGACAGGGAATCGTCCTCAGAGGTTTTCGAAGAGTTGGCGAAGGTCGGCTACGTGATGGACACCATCCACCGCACGATTGAAGTGCCGCAGGCACTCGGCTTTCCGCCCCGCAAGGTCACGATTACCAGACTGCACAAGAAGCCCGCGCAGTAAGCTTCAGGTGGGACGAATGGACAAGCTAGGCTTCGGCCGCCATCGCAAGATCATGCCCTTCGAGCCCAGCTCGGTCGAAGCGCTGCGCGAGGCCTCGCGTGAAAAGGCGGCCTCGCTCAACCAGCATCTGCTGGGCTATGGCGCGACTACCGAAGCCGAGTGGGCGAAGGCGGGCATCGCCGCGCCGGACTTGGCCGAAATGCGCAGATACCGGCTGGACCGCATCCGCGCCGAGCTGAAACGCCGCGACTATGCCGGCGCCCTGCTCTACGACCCGGTCAACATCCGCTACGCGACGGACTCGACCAACATGCAGCTCTGGGTCGCGCACAATCCGACACGCCACTGTTTCGTCGCCACGGAAGGGCCGGTGGTGCTGTTCGACTATTTCTCCTGCGAGCACCTGTCCGATCATTCGGGTGTCGTCGACGAGGTGCGCCCCGCCGTGTCGTGGATATATCTCTACAGCGGCGAGCTCACCGAGCAGAAAGTCCGGCGCTGGGGTGCCGGTATCGCCGAGCTCGTTGCCGAGCATGGCGGCGGCAACCGCCGCATTGCCGTCGACCGCATCAATCCGGAAGGCGTTGAGGAACTCGCCCGCCGCGGCATCGCGATAGGCAATGGTGAGGCGGTGATGGAGGGTGCACGCCTCATCAAATCGCCGGACGAGATCCTCGCCATGCGCCGCGCCATCGTCGCCTGCGAGGCAGCGATTGGCCAGATGGAGACAGCGCTGAAGCCCGGCATCTCCGAAAACGAGCTCTGGGCGGAACTGCATCGCGGCAACATCGCGCGCGGCGGCGAATGGATCGAAACGCGGCTTTTGTCATCGGGACCGCGCACCAATCCCTGGTTCCAGGAATGCTCCTCGCGCGTCATCGAGGATGGCGACCTCGTCGCCTTCGACACGGACCTGATCGGTCCCTACGGGTTTTGCGCCGATCTTTCGCGCACATGGCTTTGCGGCGACGGAAAGCCGTCGAACGAGCAGCACGACCTCTTCCGCATCGCCGCCGGTCAGATCGCTCATAACACCGAACTGATGCGGCCGGGCATCTCCTTTCGCGATCTCGTCGAACGCTCGGCGGTGCCGCCGGACGACTGTTATCCGACGCGCTACGGCGTGCTCTATCACGGGGTCGGCTTGGCGGACGAATATCCGACGCTGCCGCATGCCGGCGACTGGACCGACGACACGCCGGACGGCGTGCTCGAACCCGGCATGGTGCTTTGCGTCGAAAGCTATATCGGCAGGCTTGGCGGGCGCGAAGGCGTCAAGATCGAGGAGCAGATCCTGATCACCGAAACCGGCAACGAGAAGCTTTCAGCCTACAAGCTGGACGAGCGGCTGCTCTGATCCGCTTTCGACAGCCGCGACGGCGTCGCGCATCGCGGCAACGATTTTTTCCGGCGTCGTTCGGGCGGTGATATAGGGCAGGCCCTTGCGCCGCGCCGTCCAGCCGACCACCTTCACGCCTCTCGCCGCCGGCTCGAAACGTTGCGCCAGCGCCCAGCTTTCGCAGTCGATGGCCGCGACCTCGGCCCTGCCTTCCGCGACGGCCACAATCGACGACCGGTGGCCGCCGCTTTCGCCGCGCGAGGCGAAGATGTCCAGGCTTTCGCCCATCGCCTCCAGGTCGCGCTGCAGGCCGATTAGCCCGGACATCGAATCCGGATTGTTGAAGGTGAAGCGCCTGCCGCGGAGAAGGTCGATCGGGATGAGGGCCTTGCCGTCCGCGGGCGAGGCAATCCCCGGTCCGCCATCCGCCGGCATCACCAGCGCGCTGGAATAGAGCTCTCCCTGCCCGCCCTCGAACGCATCGTAGCTCGGCTGCGCAACCACCTGCACATGCCGCGCAAGACCGAGTTCCATCGGCCCCCAGCAGGTTTGCCCGAAGAGCAGCGCCGGGCTCAGCCAGAGCTGGTGAAAGTCCAATTCTTCCGGGGGCAGCGTCGCCGGGTCGGGTGCGATCGGCTTGCCGGCGCCGTCGAGTATCCCGCCTGGAACCCCTGGCAGCTCGCGATTGCTGCGCACGACCGCCTCCGGCGCATCGACGCCCCTTTGCCGGAAAGCGTCGCGGAGCCGCGCCCATTGCGCGTCGACCTCGCCCCGCGCTTCGGACCAATCATACATAGGCAGGGCCGCAACGAACTTGCTCATGTCGAATAGCTTTCAAAAGCAAGCGGCCTTCGGCGCCTGCGTTCCGCCGCGAAAAAAGCGTCGGGATAGTCGAAATTACTCCTTCGGCGGCTCGGCGGGAACCGGCGCCGTGCCAAGTCCGCTGACATTGCGCGCCCTGACGCGCGGCTTGAAGGCGCGGCCCGGTTCCGGCGTGCGCCGCAGCACCGGATGGACGATCGGCTCCTTGGCCCTGAACGCATGGGCTTTCAGCATCGCAAAATAGTTCGGATAGGCATAACCGTTGTTCATCCGCAGCCACTCCTCGCGGCGCTCGCGAAAGAGCTTCGGCAGCCGGTACCAGGCAATGGTCGGGCTCTTGTGATGAACGAAATGCAGATTGTTGTTCAGGAACAGGAAGGAGAGCGGCGAGCGCTCGACGATCACCGTTCGCCCCTCCGGATGCTCCGACCACTGGTGCTCGGCATAGGTGCGGATCGAGATCAGCGACTGGCCGAGCCACACCGGCACCAGGATATAGAGCCACAGCGGGATGCCGAAACCGAACGTGACGATCGGCGCGACAATTGCGAGACCGATGGCATGCAGCAGCCAGGCCTTGCGGATCGCTTTGTCGCCGGCAAGGATCTGCTTGGCATCGTCGATGAAGAAACCGACCGAGGACAACCACGGACCGAGGACGAGGCGGCCAACCATGGTGTTGTTGATCTTGAGCAGAAGCTTCATTGTCGGCGGCAGGCCCTCATGCATCCAGAGCGCCTGATAGTAGCTCTCCGGATCGTCGAGCGGATCGGTCAGGCGCTCGTCTGCATGATGGCGAAGGTGGATGGTCTTGAAGCGGCGGAATGGCCAGACCATGCCGATGGGCAGGAAGACGAAGGCTTCATTGATCCTGGCGTTGCGGGTCGGATGACCGTGCAGCACTTCGTGCATGATCGAGGATTGCAGAGCCAGGATAAAGGGCAGGACGGCAAGCGCCAGAAGCGGATGGGATGGCCAGACAAGGAAACCGGCGGCGAGCCATGCGCCGTAGCAGAAGAGTGTGAGGGAGACTGTCGGCCATTCGACAGCCGGTGTGCTGCTACGTCTCTTTTTCGTGCCGGTATTCACGCTTGCCATGCTCTCGACCACTGCCCCCCAGTCGCCGGAACCAACTCGATTCCTGACAACATTGTGTCAGTAGCCTGCCGTTACATCAACGCGACAATGCGCACAAACCGTTGCGAATGCGCATTTTTGGCGGCACATGTTATACATTGTAAACAGACATCGGGATTCATTTCCGCCTGAGCCACGTTCAGAACGGCCCCGGCGCAAATTTTTCCTCCTCAATGCTGGAGCTGCGTGATGGACAAGCGCGATCTGTCGACGACCTTTCGGGAGCGCCTGAAATTGCTCTTGACACGGTCCGACCTGAACCAGTCGGCCTTCGCGACGGCGGTCGGCATCGACCGTTCGGCGCTGTCGCAGCTCCTCTCCGGCGCCTCGACCCGCCTGCCCCGCGCCGAGACCCTCCTCAACATCGCCGCCGAGTTCAAGGTGTCGCTCGACTGGCTGCTGGGCCTGAGCCAGGACGAAGGTGTCACCGGCGAAATCAGAGAAAGCCTGGAGATCGAGGAGGCGCCCGACGGCTTCGACCGCACGCTTTTGGCCAAATGGCATGCCGAGGCGGCCGGCACCAAGATCCGCTATGTGCCCGCGGGCATTCCCGACCTTCTGCGGACCGAGGCACTGGTGGAATATGAGGCCGGCATTGCCAACAAGAGCCGTGAGGCGCAGGCAGGCGAAACGCAATATCGCATCGACTACAACCGTCGGCCGGAGACCGACATGGAAGTCTGCATGCCGCGCCACACGCTGGAGATCTTCGCGCGCGGCCTCGGTGTCTGGGATCGTTTCCCCGAGGCCGAACGGCGCAAGCAATTGCTGCACATGGCGGCGCTGCTTGACGACCTTTATCCGACCTTTCGCCTGTTCCTCTATGACGGCCGCATTCGCTATTCGATCCCCTATACGATCTTTGGCCCCTATCGCGCCGCGATCTATGTCGGCGACATGTATATCGTGTTGAGCGCCACTCAGCCGATCCGCACGCTCACCAGCCATTTCGACAACCTGATCCGGGCCGCCGACATCAACGCGCACGAGGCCGCGAGCTTTGCGCAAAAGCTGGCCGCAATGTCCTTCCCATCAGGCTCTGCCTGATCGCGCGCATCGATATCATCTTGGCTGCCCCTGATCGTTCCAGCGAAACCCGTGGCCTTTCTCGGCCGCAAATTCGTTGACTGGACATAAAGACTTCTTTATATCGTTATTTGAATTTGAACGCGAAAGCCATTCCAGGCAGGAAATTCAGGGCCATGACCGCGACCAACCCTATTGACGCACTGCTTGCCGAAAAAGGCGTGCTTTTGGCCGATGGCGCCACCGGCACCAATCTGTTCGCGATGGGTCTGGAGGCCGGCGAAGCGCCTGAGCTGCTTAATGAGGCGGCGCCCGAGACCATCGCCAGCCTGCATCAGAACTTTGTCGACGCCGGCGCCGATATCATTCTCACCAATTCCTTCGGCGGCACTCGCCACAGGCTGAAGCTGCATCATGCGCAGGATCGCGTCCACGAGCTGAACAAGCGCGCCGCCGAGATTGCCCGCTCTGTCGCCGACAAGGCCGGCCGCAAGGTGATCGTCGCCGGCTCCGTCGGCCCGACCGGCGAATTGCTGGTGCCGCTCGGCGCCATGACCTATGACGAGGCGGTCGAGGCCTTCGCCGAACAGATCGAGGGCTTGAAGGCCGGCGGCGCCGAAGTCGCCTGGATCGAGACCATGTCGGCACCGGACGAGATCCGCGCCGCGGCTGAGGCCGCCATCCGTGTCGGCCTGCCCTATACCTACACCGGTTCCTTCGACACGGCCGGCCGCACCATGATGGGCCTGCTGCCGAAGGATATCCACGCCGTCGCCGATGGCCTGTCGCAGGCCCCTCTCGGCGTCGGCGCCAATTGCGGCGTCGGCGCTTCCGATATCCTGGCGTCGCTGCTCGACATGACCGAGGCGAAGCCCGATGCGACCGTGATCGTCAAGGGCAATTGCGGTATTCCGGAGTTCCGCGGCGCAGAGATCCACTATTCCGGCACGCCGGAGCTGATGTCCGATTATGTGCGGCTGGCGGTCGATGCCGGCGCCAAGATTGTCGGCGGCTGCTGCGGCACCTCGTTCGCGCACCTTGCTGCCATGCGCAAGGCGCTGGACGCGCACACCAAGTCGACCCGCCCGACCGTCGAGACGATCGTCGAGCGCATCGGCCCGATGCGCAACAAGGCGGCGACGGCAAACACCGCCGAGACCAGCGAAGCCCGCCGCGAGCGCCGGCGCAGCCGCGCCTGATACGTTTTCTACTTGCTGTTTTCAGCGTAGCGCGACAGCGCGGTATTGAGATCGGTGCCGGCACTGCCCTGGTTGTCGGCGCCCATCGTCATCAGAGCGCCCGATGCGCCGGGGTCGCTGATCTGCTCAAGCATCGAGCGAAAACGGTCGTTGTTGAGGGCCGAAAGCGCTGTGTTGCGCGCCGCGTCGACATCGTTCCTGATTCGCGCGGCTTCCGCTGAAGCAGCGGACGGTCCGCGCACCGGGGCATTGGCCGCCGTCGAGTTCACGTTCCCCATTGTCGTGATATGCACTGCTGATCCCTCAAACCCTTGTCAGCACCGACTAACAGAAGCTCGTTGCGGCGAGGTTCCGGAAAAGCCGTGCAATTTAACGATCGAAAAAGAGCCAGCGGGACTGTCCCGCCGGCTCTTCAGTCAATCGCAATGGCCTACTTGTTGCCGTCCAGCGACGAGGCCAGCCGCACCAGCGACAGGAACTCCGCCCGATAGCCGAATGGATCGGCGCCGCGCGCGGCATTGGCGATCTCTGCGATGCGGTCATAGCTGAAATTCGCGGTCTGATCCTCGTCGCGCAGCTTCTGCCCGAAGGCCGCGACGGCAACCGAAAAACGTTGGTCGGCGCCGGCCGCATCGAAGGACGAGACCTCATTGGCGGCGGTCACCGGTGTGGTGATGAGTTTCGAGACGTTCTCGTCCGGCAGCTTGTAGCGGATCTTGACGAAGGCATATTCGCCCGCATTGGCGACGCCGCCATTGTCGACCTTGGCCTGGCCGTAGCGCAGCGCATCGACCTGCTCGCCGCCGCTGCCTTTAGGCGTGATCTCATAGACCGCGGTCACCGAATGGCCCGAGCCGATATCGCCGGCATCGACGCGGTCATTGTTGAAATCCTCGCGCTTCAGGGCGCGGGTCTCATAACCGACGAGACGGTATTCGGAGACCGTGGCCGGGTTGAACTCGACCTGAATCTTGACGTCCTTGGCGATGGTGAACAGCGTCGAGGAGGCATCCTCGACCAGCACCTTCTCGGCTTCGGCCAGCGTGTCGATATAGGCCGCCGTGCCATTGCCGTTCTGCGCGATGGTCTGCATCATCTGGTCGTTCAGATTGCCGCGGCCGAAGCCGAACACCGAGAGGAACACGCCCGTCTTGCGCTCCTTCTCGATCAGCCGCTTGAGGTCGTCGTCACTGGTCTGGCCGACATTGAAGTCGCCGTCGGTGGCAAGCATCACGCGGTTGACGCCGTTCTTGACGAAGGATTGCTGCGCAAGCTTGTAGGCCTCGCGGATGCCTTCTTCGCCGGCCGTCGAGCCGCCGGGCGCCAGATTGTCGATTGCCGCAAGGATCTTCTGCTTTTCCGCCCCCTTGGTCGGCATCAGCACCGTGCCGGCATTGCCGGCATAGGTGACGATCGAGACGGTGTCGTCTGGCTTCAGCTTGCTCACCAGCAAGCGGAAGGCGGATTTCAGCAGCGGCAGCTTGTCGGGCTCGTCCATCGAGCCCGAGACGTCGATCAGGAAGACCAGATTGGCCTTCGGCTGCTCGGCCGGCTTAACGTCGAAACCCTTGATCGCGACATGCATCAGCTTGGTGTGCTCGTTCCACGGCGTCGGCATGACGGTGACGATCGAGTTGAACGGCGTTGAAGCCGATTCCGGACCCTTCCACTCATAGGGGAAGTAGTTGATCATCTCCTCGATGCGGACCGTGTCCGGGTCGGGCAGACTGCCTTCCTTCAGCGAGCGACGCACGAAAGAATAGGAGGCGGTATCGACGTCGATCGAGAAAGTCGAGACCGGATCCTGGGCTGTTTCATGCACCGGATTGGTTTTGAAATTCTCGACGCGATCGCGGTTTTCCTCCTGCGGCTGCAGTTGGTCGACCGGCATGGGCGCGGGCTGCACCATCAGCTTGGAATCGGCGACGGCGGGCGGAGACGCCGGAATGGCGGCCGCGCCGCCTGCCGGCGCCTTGTCGGCCCGCTCAGCCTCATCGACGCTAGGCGGTGTCATCGACATGATCACTCTGTTTGACGACCCGTCCTTGCCGCCGGCCGCGAGCTGGCCGCTCTCCGCCGGCGCAGGCTGCAGGGCGCGCTTGCTCTCCGGCGCAGCCTCCTGCTTGAGCAGGCCGTCGACCTCTGTCGCCGGCTTCGGCGCCGCCACTTGTGAATTGGCCCGAGTCTCGGCGTCGGCGTCTGTCTTCTTCTCCTTGGCCGGCGCCGCTGCCAGCGGCTCGTTGATCGCGGGCTGTTCCGGCGCAGGCTTCTGCGCCGCCGGCTTGTCGGCCAAGGTCTCGGTGACCGTGCCGTTGCCGCCGACGACGGGCGGGTGATCCTTCAGCATCTCGAAAGCGGCATAGCCGGCGATAGGCAGCGCGACCAGCGCGGTGATGGCCGGCGTGGCGATGAGTTTCCGTTGCATGATGTCTCTCCAGAGCATTCTTGCTCGCTCCGTGAGACGAAGGCCTGCGGACGTTCCTTGGCCAACAGGGGAGATTTTTTCGTCGAGGTCGAAGGCCTGCATCGCGGCGGCGAACGCGCGCGCCTTGGCCTCGCCATCCGGCGCCGGTACCGCGATATCGCGCAGCCTTTCGAGTTCGTTGTCGTCGACCATGGTCACACTTCCCCGGCTGAGCGCATCAGCAGCTTCAGCCGTTTCTTCGCTTCATGGATGTGCCAGGACACCGTCGTCTCCGAGATCGCCATGATCTCGGCGGCCGCCGCGTGGTTGAGACCTTCGCCATAGACCAGCAGCACCGCGTCGCGTTGCTTGTCGGGCAGCATCCGCACCGCCGCCCACAGCGCCTCGGCCGGATCGTCGACCTCCGCCGACGCTTCGCCCGCGATCAGCGCATAGGCGCAGTAGGCATCGGCCTTGGCGGTGTCGCGGGCGCGCTTGCGCATCATGTCGCGCGAAGCGTTCAGCGTCATGGCATAGAGCCATGTCGTGAAGGCGCCGCTGCCCTGATAATCGCGGATCGCGCGGCCGAGCCGCACGCAGACGTCCTGGGCGATGTCCTCGGCGTCGGCTTTGCGGCCGCACCAGCGATAGGCGGCGCGATAGACGAAGCCGTAGTGCCTTTCGAGCAATCTGCCGAAAGCACCCCTGTCTCCGCCCCTCGCCCGCCCGATCAGTTCGGCATCGGAGGCTTCGCCGTCGTCCAGCATCATCGCCATCATTTGCCTGTTGGACGAAGGCTAATGGCCAATCCTTGGGGCGATGGAAAGATTTTTTTGAGAAGGCAATTAGGCGCGATGGACGAGGTGTGTCGAGATTCGGGTCAGGCCGAGCCGAAAATGGTGGTTTCCGAGAACCGGAGCGGAGCGTGAGCACCGGAAGCGCAGGAAGCCGCCTTTTGTAGGCCGGCCTCACCCGAATATCGGCACACCTTATCCCAGCGTCTCTTTGAAGAACGTCGTCAGCCGCTTCCAATGCCTCTCGGCGCCCGCCTCGTCATAGACGCTGTGGTCCTTGACGCACCAGCCGTGGTCGACGCCGACATAATTCTCGATCACGTGGTCGACCTCTGCCACCCTGAGCGCCTCCGCCAGCCGCGCCGACTGCTCCGGCGGGAAGCTGCGGTCTATGCCGGCAACGCCGATATAGACGCGCGCCTTGATCGAGGCCGCCTTGCGGTGCGGGCTGTCGGCCGCGTCGCTGGCGAGATTGCCGCCGTGGAAGCTTGCCGCGGCGGCGATACGGTGGGGATAGCTCGCCGCCGCGTTCAGCGCCCGCGCGCCGCCCATACAGTAGCCGACGACGCCAATCGGTCCGGCGATCCCCTCGGCGGCCAGAGCATCGAGGAAGGCGCTGCCGTCGCGGATGGTCATGCCCTGCGTCGTGCCGCCGCTCAGCATCAACAGCAGGGCCTTGGTCTTTTCCTCGGCAAAGGCGGTTTTGGGATCGAACGGACCATAGGGCGCATAGCGGTAGAAGAGATCGGGCACCAGCACGGCATAGCCATGCTCCGCGAGGCGCTCGGCCATCTGGTCGAGCGCCGGGCGCGGGCCGAAAATATCCATATAGAGTATGACGCCAGCCTTGGCCGGCGCGGCTGGACGAAACAGCCGTGCCTTCGCCGTGCCGTCCAGGGTCTTGATCTCGATGTCCTGCTTCGTCATTGCGCGCTCCGCCGGTTGCCAGGCGATAGATATCCGCGCCGCCCGGCAGGGCAAGCCGCAACCTCTCGATCGCGGTCAAGTTTCCGTGCGGTTCGGAAGAATGCCTACAGTCCGGCGAACGCCGCCATATGAAAAGCCTGGGCATCGGCCGGATAGCGATACTCAGCGCCGTAAGGACAGGCGTTGCGGTCGAGGCAGCCGCCGGCGCGGCAGGGCGTACCGGCCGTGCCACGCACATGCACTAGGCACGCCTCGTGCGCAAAGCCAGCCACCGAATATGCGCCGACCGGACAGCATTTCAGGCAGGGTTTTTCGACGCATGCGTCGCAAAGGTGAATCGGCTGATGAGCTTCTGGAAGAGAAATCTCGTCCTCGAACAGCAATGCAGCGCGATAGGCATGCCAAAGTCCATAGGTCGGATGCATGAGGATGCCGAGCGGCGACGGCTTCAGCCCTTCGGCCCGCATCGCCCACTGCTGGAACGGCAGGTAGGGCCGATCGGATGGCGACACCGCGCGGGCGCCGAATTCTTTCGCCACCGCGCCGATCACCTCGCGCGACCAACTGTCGAGTGGGTTGGCGATGTCCCTCGCCTGTCGTTCCCGCCAGCGCTGGAAATGCGGCCAGGGCGCCGCGCCCGCCTGTCCGACAAGCAGCACGGATTTGGCCGGCGCGCCGGAAGGCCCGGCTGGCGCCACCTCATCGTCACCGAAGCTGAAACCGCCGCGGAGAATCAGGCCGTTGGCCGCGAGCGCGGCCGCAATCTCCTCGACCGTGCCGCGGAAAAAAGTCATCCCTTCCGGTCCGGGTCGGAGAACGCGCTCCGCCAGACTTCCTTGTGGATGATGTCGGCCACTTTAGCCCGGCCTGACTCGGGCTCCTTTCACGTGAAGGCGTCGGCCATCGAGCCCTTCTTCCTGGCGATGAAGTCCTTCAGCGCCTCGTCGATGGCCGGATCGAGATGCGGCGCCTCGTAGCTTTCCAGCCAGCGGCGTGCGAGCTCGTTGGCGCGCTGCGGGGCGGTCTTCTCGCCTTCGGCCAGCCACTGCTCGTAGGAATTGTTGTCGGCGATGCTGGAACGGTAGAAGGCCGTCTGGAAATTCGCTTGCGTGTGGTCGCAGCCGAGATAGTGGCTGCCCGGACCGACCTGGCGGATGGCGTCCATCGCCTGGCCGTTTTCCGACAGGTCGACGCCTTCGGCAAACTTCTGCTGCATGCCGAGCTGGTCGATATCCATCATGAATTTTTCGTAGCAGGACGCGAGACCGCCCTCGAGCCAGCCAGCCGAATGCAGGACGAAATTGGTGCCGGCAAGGATCGTTGAGTTGAGCGTGTTGGCGCTCTCATAGGCTGCCTGCGCGTCCGGGACCTTCGAGGCGCAGAGCGAGCCGCCGGTGCGGAACGGCAGGCCGAGCCGGCGCGCGAGCTGCGCGGCGCCGTAGGAAACCAGCGACGGCTCCGGCGTGCCGAAGGTCGGCGCGCCGGACTGCATCGAGATCGACGAGGCGAAGGTGCCGAACAGCACCGGCGCGCCAGGCCTGATCAGCTGGGTGAACGAAGCGCCGGCGAGCACTTCGGCCAGCACCTGCGTCAGCGTGCCGGCGACGGTTACCGGGCTCATCGCGCCGGCCAGGATGAAGGGCGTGACGATGCAGGCCTGGTTGTGGCGCGAATAGACTTTCAGCGCGCCTAGCATGGTCTCGTCGAACACCATCGGCGAGTTGGCGTTGATCAGGCTGGTCAGCACCGTGTTGTTCTCGACGAAGTCGTCGCCGAACACGAGCTTGGCCATCGCCACCGTGTCCTCGGCCCGTTCCGGAGCCGTCACCGAGCCCATGAACGGTTTATCCGAATACCGGATATGCGAGTAGATCATGTCGAGGTGGCGCTTGTTGACCGGCACGTCCACCGGCTCGCACACCGTGCCGCCCGAATGGTGGATCGAGGGCGCCATATAGGCGAGCTTCACGAAATTCTGGAAATCCTCGATCGTCGCGTAGCGGCGGTTGCCGTCGAGGTCGCGCACGAAGGGCGGGCCGTAGACCGGTGCGAACACGGTCGCGTTGCCGCCGATCTGCACCGAGCGCTCCGGGTTGCGCGCATGCTGGGTGTAGATCGAAGGGGCCGTCTTCAACAGCGAGCGGCAAAGGCCCTTGGGAAAATGCACGCGCTCGCCCTTGACGTCGGCGCCTGCCTCTTTCCACAGCGCCAGCGCCTCGGCGTCGTCGCGGAAGATGATGCCGATTTCTTCCAGCACGGTGTCGGTGTTCTTCTCGATCAGCGCCAGGCCCTCCTCGTTGAGGACCTCGTAGACGTTGATCTTGCGCTTGATATAGGTGAGCTGTGTGCCCGGACCGCCGCCCGAGCGCGCCGCGCGCCGGGCCGCCGCGCCGCCGCTGGCACCGCGCCCACGCCTTGCGTTTGACGCTTCCTGGTCGACTGCCGCGTTCTCGCTCATGATCGTGCTTCCTATAAAACCTGGTCTGGATTGGCTCGCGGCCCGTAACCGCCGCTTCTCGCCGGATCGTAACCATGCACCCTATTGGAAACGGCCCGCCAGCGCCAACGCCTGTCGCAAAATCGACAAGAAAAGCGCCAACTTTCCAGTCGCTTTCCTTTTGTGGGAAGTCGCAAATCAGCTATGGCTAGCTTGCCCTCGCAGGTTAGGTATTGGCGCATCGATTTTTAGGCTGCCGCAGTCATCCCGAGCAGCAAGGAGCCCGAGAAAATGTCCGACGACGAGATCATCCTTTCCGAGCTTTCCGACGACGAGCTCGTGCAGCAGATGCACGACGACCTGTATGACGGCCTGAAGGAAGAGATCGAGGAAGGCACCAACATCCTTCTCGAGCGCGGCTGGGCGCCTTACAAGGTGCTGACCGAGGCGTTGGTCGAAGGCATGCGCATCGTCGGCGAGGATTTTCGCGACGGCATCCTGTTCGTACCGGAAGTGCTGCTTTCCGCCAACGCGATGAAGGCCGGCATGGCCATCCTGCGCCCCTTGCTCGCCGCCACCGGTGCGCCGAAGCAGGGCAAGATGGTGATCGGCACCGTCAAGGGCGACATCCACGACATCGGCAAGAACCTCGTTGGCATGATGATGGAAGGCGCCGGCTTCGACGTCATCGACCTCGGCATCAACAACGCCGTCGAGAAATACCTGGACGCCATCGAGCAGCACCAGCCCGACATCATCGGCATGTCGGCGCTGCTCACCACCACCATGCCCTATATGAAGGTCGTGATCGACACGATGAAGGAAAAGGGCATCCGCGACGACTATGTCGTGCTGGTCGGCGGCGCGCCGCTCAACGAGGAATTCGGCAAGGCCGTCGGCGCCGATGCCTATTGCCGCGACGCCGCTGTGGCGGTGGAGACCGCCAAGGATTACATGAAGCGCAAGCACAACGTTCGCGCTTCCGCCTGACCCAAGGCATCAGGATGGATCGACAAGAAAAGCCGCGCCTTGCAGCGCGGCTTTTTTGTACCCAGATGATAGGCGAGGCAGCCGATCAGTTGACGGTGTCTTTGACCGCCCTTGCCGTCGATTTGACGTCCTTGCCGACGCCCCGGATGGTGTTGGCGCAGGCCGTGAGTGCAAGCGCGCAGGCCAGGATGGCGATCGGCGCGATGCGTAGCAGTTTCATGGACGGTGTCTCCCTCGACAGATATTAAGCCCCGCAGCGAAAGCCGGCCCGATTTGGTCAAGACGCAAAAAACGGAACCGAATCAAACAGACAGGCTGCTCGTCATCGCCTGCGGGATGATTGCGCGCGAAGTTTTGGCCGTCAAGCAACAGCTAAAGCTCGACCATCTCGATCTGACCTGCCTGCCGGCCGAGTTCCATTTCTATCCGGACCGCATCGCGCCGGCGATGGACAAGGCGATCGAGAAAGCCAAGGCGGAAGGCTACCAGCACATCTTCGTCGGCTATGCCGATTGCGGCACCGGCGGCCTGCTCGATCGCGTCATCGAGAAGCACGGCGTCGAGCGCATGGCGGGGCCGCACTGCTTTGCCTTCTACCAGGGCATGGACGCCTACGCGAAGGTCGCCGACGACGACATGATGTCGTTCTACATGACTGATTTCCTCTGCCGCCAGTTCGAGGCCTTCTTCATCAAGCCGCTCGGCCTCGACCGGCATCCCGAGCTGATCAAGGATTATTTCGGCAATTACGAGAAGCTGATCTATCTCGCCCAGACCGAGGATCCGGAGCTCGACAAGGTCGCCGAGAAAGCCGCCGCCATGCTTGGCCTCGCCTATGAGCGCCGCTCGACCGGCTATGGCGATCTGACCGGCGAGCTGGCGCGGACAGCACAGGGCGCTGCCCGAGACGCCTAGCCGTCACGCCTCTTCCAGCGCTGCAAGCACATCGGCGAAGCTGGTCCTGCAGACGAAGCCCAGCCGCTCCCTCGCCCGCGACGGATCGTACACGCGGTCGATCGAGGTAAACATCGTCCAGCCCTTCCTCGCATAGAGCCTCGAATAATCCGGGAAATAGCGCGCGACGACGGACGGCGCGTCGGCGATCAGTTCGGCGCAATCCTGCGGCCGGAACGGCGTCGGCGCCGAGATGATGAAGATGTCGAAGCCAAGGCTCGGCGCCTTCTCCAGGGCCGCCACATGGGCTTCCGCCGCATCCTCCACCGTCAGTCGCCGGAACAGCAACTCGTTGGCCTTGGTGTTGGCATCGGACTGCTCAATGGCATGCGCCATGTCGTCCGCCTCGGGAAAGAAGCGTGCCGTGCGCAGCACCACCACCGGCAGTCCATGCTCGATATGGTAGAGGCGACAGAGATGCTCGGCCGAGAGTTTCGTCACGCCATAGATGTTGCGCGGCTCAGGCGACATCTCTTCCGTCAGCCAGGCGGCCTTGCGCGCGCCGCCCTGGAACCCTGCGCGGATTGCCTGCGAGATCATGAGCGATGTCGTCGAGGTGAAGACGAAGCGTTGCACGCCGCAGGCCACGGCAGCATCGAGCAGATTGAGCGTGCCTTGCACGTTCGTGGCGATAAAGGTCGTGTTCTCATGATGCTCGATATTCGGCTTGTGCAGCGCCCCACTGTGAATAATGGCCTCGATGCTGTTCTCGCGGACGGTCTTCAGGACAAGATCGCGATCCGCGATCGAGCCGACGACCTGCGTGCGCGCCGAGGCAACCGGATCGAGACCGACCACCTCATGGTCGAGCGCTTCAAGCCTCGGCTTGAGCATGCCGCCCAACCAGCCGGACGATCCCGTGAGCAAGATTCGCATCGATCAACCGCCATTTTCTAGAGCATGATGCCGAAAAGTGTGGAGCGGTTTTCGGACGACATCATGCTCTATCTCTTTGATTTGGAGCCGGATTCAGATTTCAGGTCGACCCGACCTGAAATCATCCGGCTCTGGCTCACGCTGTAAAGCACGGATGACAGGTGAGCGCGAACCGGTAAGTTGTGCGTCAGCGATAGAAAGAACTTTGTTCCAGCTATTGATTTGAGGAAACACGTTCATGATGTCTCGCCTGCTCCTTGCCGCCCTTGGTCTCGTCGCCCTCACTTTGCCGTCCCTTGCCGACGGCGAGGTGCAGAAGCTGATAACGGCTGCCGACAAGGCGCGATTGGACAAATATGGGGAGACACGCAAGGCGGCTCTCGAGGCGGCAAAAGCCGGCGATCCGTCCGAGGTCAAGCAGTTGGACGAACTGCTCGCCAGACCTCTCGTCGCCTTCTCCGACAAGGATCTCACCGGCAACTGGAAGTGCCGCACCATCAAGGCGGGCGGCCTGAGCCCGCTCATCATCTATGGCTGGTTCAAGTGCAAGGTAACCGACGATGGTTCCGGCTGGCGGCTTACCAAGATCAGCGGCTCGCAGCGCACCACCGGTCGCTTCTTCGACGATGGCGAGAAGCGCTCGATCTATCTCGGCTCTTTCTCGGTGAATGACGACAAGGCCAAGCCCTATGGCAGCGGTCCCGAAAGCGACCAGGTCGGCTACGCTTTCCGCAACAGCGCCACCGAATGGCGGATCGAATTCCCGGCGCCCTATTACGAATCGAAACTCGACATCATGGAATTCAAGCGCTGAGCCCGTCCTCTGCTGCCTCGTTGAAACGGCGCCGGCACACCAAGGATTAACCTGCTCTGCATAGCATGCGCGCGATTTCAAGCGGGTGGGTGCCGTGGCAGCGTCGGACTCGAATACGCGACCGGTCGTGGTCGTCACTGAAGGTGGCCCGCATATCTGGGCCATCGTCAATGCGCTTGCCGACCGCGTCGGTCCCGTCAGCGTCATCCTCGAATCCGCCGAATCCAAAAAGCGCCTGCTCATCCGCCGTGCGCGCCGTCAGGGCTGGATCTCGGCCATAGGCCAGCTCGGCACGATGGTGCTGACCAGGCTCGGCAAGCGGTTCCTCGCCGGTCATGCCGAGAGGCTGATCGCCGAGGAGAAGCTCGACACCGAACCGCGGCAAGGTCAGGTGATCATCCATGTGCCATCCGCCAACAGGCCGGAATGCCTCGAGGCGGTCGCCAGGATCAATCCGGGCGTGGTGCTGCTTGCCGGCTGCAGGCTGTTGTCGAAGGAAACGCTGGCAAGAATGCCTTGCCCGGTGCTCAACTACCATGCCGGCATCGCGCCGAAATATCGCGGCATGAATGGCGGCTACTGGGCGCTGGCCTGCGGCGATCAAGGGAATTTCGGCACCACCGTGCACCTGGTCGATGCCGGCGTCGACACTGGCGGCGTGCTGAAGCAGGCGCGCGGCAGGCCCAGGACCGGCGACACGATCGCCAGCTACGCGTTGCGGCAGGCAGCCTTTTCGCGCGACATATGCGTCGAGGCGGTCGGCAATGCGCTGGTCGGCAGACTGGAAACGATCGATCCGGGCCTGCCATCGAAGCAATGGTATCACCCGACGATCTGGTTCTATCTCTGGACCGGCGTGACCAAACGCGTCTGGTAGTCAGCCGGCGACAGAATTTCAGCATTCGCTTTGCCTTATCATCAGCGTCGCTTTTGAAGGCGCGCGCGTCGTCCCATAACAAGCGGCTCAACCACGCATGCGGCAATGCTCCAAGACTTCGAGGAGTTGAGAATTCATGGCCGATCTGATCGTCGTCTACTGGCGCGATATCCCTGCCCAGGTCATCGTCAAGAAGGGCCGGCAGAACGCCAAGCGCGAATTGCCGCTGCGCTTCACTGAGGCGATAGACATGTGCGCCATGCGCACCGGCGCCGGCGGCACCGACGACTATCTGGCGGAATGGCGCAAGGCCGACCCGGTTCCGGTCGGCGACGACATCGAGGCCGAGGTTGAGAAAGCCTATCAGGAACTCGACGCGAAATATGACCGAGAGCGGCTGGTCGCTCTGGTCAAGGCTGGCGGGAAAGAAAATGTCTGAGCAACAGCCGGCGGTCACCCAGGCCACCTTGGTCAAGAAGGCCGCGCCGAAATCCGATTACAAGCCTGCCGACGTGTCGCCGCAGCGCCGCGTTCAGCGCACTTTTGCCGTGCGGCTTTGGTCGGTCCGGCACTCGCGCTTGCTCGAATGGTTCTACAGCCGGTTCGCCGACGTCTTCCTGCTCTTGCACCCTCTTTGGAAAGGCATCGGCTACGGCCGCGTCGAAGCCCCGGTGAAATTCGTCGAGAAGCGGGTCAAGGGCTTCATGTTCGACTGCCGCATGTGCGGCCAATGCGTGCTCTCCTCCACCGGCATGTCGTGCCCGATGAACTGCCCCAAGCAACTGCGCAACGGTCCTTGCGGCGGCGTGCGCGCCAACGGCAATTGCGAAGTCGAGCCGGACATGCCCTGCGTCTGGGTCAAGGCCTGGGAAGGCTCGCGCAACATGGTCCACGGCGACAAGATCCTCACCGTGCAGAAGCCGGTCGATCAGTCGCTGCGCGAAACCTCGGCCTGGCTCCGCGTGACCGCGCAGGCCGCCGCCGCGCGCGAAGCGGCCAAGAATCCCGGAGCTTCGGCATGACCATCCGCCAGATCGACGAGAACCCGGCCGGCATCCACCTGCCGCTCGAGCCCCTGCCCGGCCACACGTCGCGCGGCCGGCTGGAGCGCGTGCTGCGCCGCGGCGAGTTTGCTGTAACGACCGAGCTCAATCCGCCCGACAGCGCCGATCCCGAAGACGTCTACAACCGCGCCAAGATCTTCGACGGCTGGGTCGACGCCATCAACGCGGTCGATGCCTCGGGCGCCAACTGCCACATGTCCTCGGTCGGCATCTGCGCGCTGCTCACCCGCATGGGCTACGCGCCGATCATGCAGATCGCCTGCCGCGACAAGAACCGCATCGCCATCCAGGGCGACGTGCTGGGCGGCGCCGCGATGGGCGTCGCCAATATGCTCTGCCTCACCGGCGACGGCGTGCAGGCCGGCGATCAGCCCGGCGCCAAGCCGGTATTCGACCTCGATTCCATGTCGCTGCTCGAAACCATCCGCATCATGCGCGACAACGGCAAGTTCCTGTCCGGCCGCAAGCTGACGACGCCGCCGCAGGTTTTCCTCGGCTGCGCGGTCAATCCCTTCGCGCCGCCCTACGACTTCCGCCCGATCCATCTCGGCAAGAAGATCGCCGCCGGCGCGCAGTTCGCGCAGACGCAGTATTGCTTCGACGTGCCGATGTTCAGAACCTTCATGCAGAAGGCGCGCGACCTCGGCCACACCGAAAAGCTCTTCCTGCTCTGCGGTGTCGGCCCGCTCGCCTCCGCCAAGACCGCGAAATGGATCCGCTCCAACGTGCCGGGCATCCACATCCCCGATGCGGTTATCAAGCGGCTGGAGGGCGCGCAGGATCAGAAGAAGGAAGGCAAGCAACTCTGCATCGACATCATCAACGAGGTGAAGGAAATCCCGGGCGTCGCCGGCATCCATGTGATGGCCTATCGCCAGGAAGAATATGTCGCCGAGATCGTCGATGAATCCGGCGTGCTGAAAGGCCGCCAGCCTTGGAAGCGGGAGATCCGCCGCGACGACCAGCTGGTCGCCGACCGGCTCGACCACCTGCTGCATGACGAGATTACCGAAACCCAGGTGGACATGGTGAAGACCGCGCATTGATGTGTGTCGCCCCAAGTGGAAACCGGTTTGGGCAACGACACAGATGAACCTAGAGCCTAAGAGCGCGGACGGCACGCATTCACTTGAACCAAATCAGATAACGATATAAAGAAGTCTTTATATCCCGACGGAGAGATCGCATGACCCGCACCATCGTCGCCTCGGCGACCCGAGAAATCGTCATTGGCTTCGATCAGCCCTTCTGCGTGATCGGCGAACGCATCAACCCGACCGGCCGCAAGAAGCTCGCCGCCGAGATGGTGGCCGGCAATTTCGAGACCGTCATCAAGGATGCGCTGGAACAGGCCGCCTGCGGCGCCACTATGCTCGACGTCAATGCCGGCGTCACCGCCGTCGACCCCAATGCGACCGAGCCGGCGCTTCTGGTGCAGACGCTGGAGATCGTGCAGGGCCTGGTCGACCTGCCGCTGTCGATCGATAGCTCGGTCAGCGCCGCGATCGAAGCCGCGCTGAAGGTCGCCAAGGGCCGCCCTCTGGTCAACTCCGTCACCGGCGAGGAAGAAAAGCTCGAGGCAATCCTGCCGCTGGTCAAGAAATACAACGTTCCGGTCGTCGCCATCTCCAACGACGAGACTGGCATCTCGATGGACCCGGACGTCCGCTTCGCCGTCGCCAAGAAGATCGTCGAGCGCTGCGCCGATTTCGGCATCCCGGCGCATGACGTCGTCGTCGACCCGCTGGTGATGCCGATCGGCGCGCTGGGCGATGCCGGCCGCCAGGTGTTCGCGCTGCTGCGCCGGTTGCGCGAAGAGCTCAAGGTCAACACCACTTGCGGCCTCTCCAACATCTCCTTCGGGCTGCCGCACCGCCACGGCATCAACGCCGCTTTCATCCCGATGGTGATCGGCGCCGGCATGACCTCGGCAATCATGAACCCGGTCCGTCCGCAGGAAATGGAAGCCGTGCGCGGCGCCAATGTGCTGAACGGCACCGACGAGAACTGCACCAACTGGATCCGCACCTACAAGGATTATAAGCCGGCCGAAGGCGGCCAAGCGGTTGCGGCTCCGACCGCCGTCAATGCGCCGGGCGAAGGTAACGGCAATGGCGGCCGGCGCCGCGGCGGCCGTGAAGCCCGCATGGCCAGGGGATAAGCGCGCATCGTGAGCCACACCGCAAACAAGGCCGGTCCGATCGCATCGTGGATGCGTTCGGACAGCTCTGCTTTGCGTTCAGGCCACGCCCAACATGGCGTCGAACAACGCCATTCCCGCCCACGATCCGAAAATGCCTGTCACGCCGCCGACGATGAAATCATCGTCATAGGCGGGCCAGAACGCGTGCAGCAGCAGCGCAACGACGATCGCGCTGAGGATCCCGGTGGCGAGATATTGCGGATTGCGCAGCCACGAGCCCTTGATCACGCGCACCATGGTGAACGCGGTGAAGATGGCGGAGAGCAGCAGATCCGACATGGTTGGCCTCTGGACCAACGGACTCTCCGCCCAATAGTAAAACGATCCGTTAAACGGCATCGGCGATTGCCATCGAGACACGTGCCAGCATGAATCCTCCCCCCAACATCACCGATCCGCTCGTGCTGTTCATGCCGTCCGGCAAGCGCGGCCGCTTTCCGGTTGGCACGCTGGTGCTCGATGCCGCGCGCCAGCTCGGCGTCTATGTTGAAAGCGTTTGCGGCGGCCGCGCCACCTGCGGCCGCTGCCAGATTGAAGTGCAGGAAGGCAACTTCGCCAAGCACAAGATCGTCTCGTCCAATGACCACATCTCGCCCAAGGGCGCCAAGGAAGAGCGCTACGAACGCGTGCGCGGCCTGCCCGAGCGGCGCCGCCTCTCCTGCTCGACGCAGATCCTCGGCGACCTCGTCATCGACGTGCCGCAGGACACGGTCATCAACGCCCAGACCATCCGCAAGGACGCAGATACCAGGGTGATCGCCCGCGATACGGCGATCCGCATGTGCTATGTCGAGATCGAAGAACCCGACATGCACAAGCCCCTCGGCGACCTCGACCGATTGAAGATCGCCCTGATGAAGGACTGGGGTTTCAAGAACCTCGAATTCGACTTCTATCTCATGCCGCAGGTGCAAGGCATTCTGCGCAAGGGCAACTGGACCGCCACCGCCGCCATCCACAAGGACGCCGACAGCGATATCGCGCGCGTCATCGCGCTGTGGCCCGGCCTGAAGAACGAGGCATACGGCCTTGCCTGCGACATCGGCTCGACCACCATTGCCATGCATCTGGTGTCGCTGCTGTCGGGTCGCGTTGCTGCGTCCTCCGGCACGTCCAATCCGCAGATCCGCTTCGGCGAGGATCTGATGAGCCGCGTCTCCTATGTGATGATGAACCCGGACGGCCGTGAAGGCATGACGGTCGCCGTGCGCGAGGCGATCTCCGGCCTCGTCGACAAGGTCTGCGCCGAAGGCAATGTCCAGCGCAACGATATCCTGGATTCCGTATTCGTCGGCAATCCGATCATGCATCATCTGTTCCTCGGCATCGATCCGACCGAGTTGGGCGGCGCGCCTTTCGCGCTTGCCGTCTCAGGCGCGGTGCGCATCAAGGCCTCCGACATCGGCCTGAAGCTCAACCAGGGCGCTCGCCTCTATATGCTGCCCTGCATTGCCGGCCATGTCGGCGCCGACGCGGCCGCCGTCACCCTGTCGGAAGGCCCGCATCGCCAGGACGAGATGATGCTGATCGTCGATGTCGGCACCAACGCCGAGATCGTGCTCGGCAACTCCACGCGCGTCGTGGCGGCCTCCTCCCCGACCGGCCCGGCCTTCGAAGGCGCGGAGATCTCCGGCGGTCAGCGCGCGGCGCCTGGTGCCATCGAGCGCGTTCGCATCGACCCCGAAACGCTGGAACCGAAATATCGGGTCATCGGTTCGGAGCTGTGGTCCGATCAGCCTGGCTTCGTCGATAGCGTGCAGGCCACCGGCGTCACCGGCATCTGCGGCTCCGGCATCATCGAAGTGGTGGCGGAGATGTATCTCGCCGGCATCATCTCGGAGGATGGCGTCGTCGACGGATCGCTCGGCCTGCGCTCGCCGCGCATCGTGCCCAACGGCCGCACCTTCTCCTACGTGCTGAAGGAGGGCGAGCCCAAGATCACCATCACCCAGAACGACGTGCGCGCCATCCAGCTTGCCAAGGCGGCGCTCTATGCCGGCACCAAGCTTCTGATGGAAAAGCAGCACACCGACCATGTCGACCGCATCCATTTCGCCGGTGCCTTCGGCTCCTTCATCGATCCGAAATACGCCATGGTGCTCGGCCTGATCCCGGATTGCGACTTGGACAAGGTCCAGGCCGTCGGTAACGCCGCCGGCGCCGGCGCGCGCATGGCTCTGCTCAATCGCGGCTACCGGCGCGAGATCGAGGAGACGGTGAGCAGGATCGAGAAGATCGAGACGGCGCTTGAGCCGAAATTCCAGGAGCACTTCGTCTACGCTATGGCGCTGCCGAACAAGGTCGACCCCTTCCCCAAGCTGGCGGCCGCGGTGAAGCTGCCGCCGCGCAAAACGATGAGCGAGGACGGCACCGCCGGTGACGCTACCCCACGCCGGCGTTCCCGCGAGGAGCGCGCTGCACGGCGCGGTCGGGACTAACGTTTCAGTTCATTCCGCTGCCCCTGCGGCCGCGGCATTGACTGCCTTGACGGCGCCCTTGGGACGTTGCGGATGCAGCAGCCTGATCAATGGCTTTTCGACGATCAGATATAGCATCGCCGAGAGCGCCAGCGTGGCGACCAGGATCGTCGCCGGCTGCATCGCTGCCGGCAGGCCGGTCCTCAGGACGACGCCAGTCGTCAGGACGCCGACCACGACATGCCACAAATAAATCGAATAGGACGCATCGCCGAGAAATGTGGGCAAGGCAGCCGGCTTGAACGGCCGCGACCGTTCGGCAAAAACCGCACCCGCCACGATCAATACGGCCGGAAGCCCCCAGCGCAAGGCACGCGGCAAATCGGCATCGAATAGCGGGCCAGCGGCAAGGAGAAGAAATCCCGCGCCAGCCATCGCCAGCGCCACTCCGAGCGGGAGCCTGGCGCCCTGCAACCACAAACGCCCCACGACGACGCCGGCCGCGAATTCGAGCACGACAGGATCGCTGAAGGCGCGTGCGTATCCGGCAGGAAGCACGAAATGCAGCGCGACGATGGCAACAAGGGCGCCCACGAGGACGCCGAACCGCCAGCGTTGCCCGAGAAACAGAACCAGCGCGAAAACGAGATAGAACATCATTTCATAGCAGAGCGTCCAACCTTGTATGACGATGGGATGCAGCGCGTTCTCCTGCAGAACCGGCAGGAAGAACAGCGAACCAACGAAATTCGGGACGCTGAAGAAATGGCCGTAGAAGAACTGCGGCTTGATCAGGATGCCGGCCGCGGTCAGCAGCGTGACGATCCAGTAGAGAGGCACGATGCGGGTGATCCGGCGCCCCATGAAGCGCCAAGGATCAGCCGGCCTGCCGGCGGTCGTCACCCACATGATGAAGCCGCTGATGACGAAGAAGACGTCGACGCCGGATGCTCCGACGTCGAACGGACCGCCGAACTGCTCGCTGACATGAAAGCATACCACCGCGCAGGCGGCGAGGCCGCGCAGGTATTGGACACTATGGATGCTCGTCACGATGCCTTGATCCGATCGCATCATGTTGCGATGCACACGCCCCACCCCGCATTGCACAATAACAATGCAGCTGCTCGCCTCTGTCAACCGCCGATGGCAGCTATCGGATCGAAACGAGCCCGCCGGCATGGTCAATTCATTTGTATGCAAATGTTTCCGGATTCGCGCGATCCGGAAACCGAAACGCTGTTTCGCGAAATCGACCCGATACATGCGTGACGCATTTAACGGCCATCGCATGGCGGCTGAAGATTATGCATGTCGCCCAAAAGCGCTTCGCGGCTTTGGGACAAAGACATGCAACTTCGGCTGCCACGCTCTTCAAGGGAGATGAAAATGTCGATGTTCGGAAATCTCAGCCGTTTCGGTGTCACCATCCGGCAGGCCCATGCCAGAAACAAGGCGATCCGCGCGCTCAACGATCTGCCGGCGCATGTCCAGAAGGATATCGGCTGGCCGGCCTCGCCGCCGAGCGACCCGCAGGCAGCCCTTCATGCGCTGCTTCTGGGCACGCCGCGCTGATGACCTTCGCCGATAAATGCAAGCTGCTCGGCAAGCGCCTGGGCCGCGACGCGGCCTCGGCGAACGTCGACAACAGACTGCGCGCGGCGCTGCTGTCGAAGCGGCGCTAGAGCAATTCCAGGAAAGTGCGCAGCGGTTAGGCTCGGCAATTCGCCGTAGCCTTCCGCCCGAAATCGCGCAAACAAAGAACCGGCACCATCCGATCACGCCGATGTGCCAGCGTGATCCTTGACATTTTTAACTGAGGTACAATCTTCGCAGAACGGGGGAATTCTCTTAGTCGGCTCTGCCGAAGCGCGTGTATCTGCATGCCCAGTTTGAAAAGCCATCTCGTTTCGTTCGTTCTCAGGCACAGCCGCAAGAAGGCGTTTTCCAGTCCCGAGAACCTGCAGCGCTGGATCGCCTACGCCCGCAAGACCGAGGACTATCATCCGCCGGCCTTGCTCAGGGCACGGCTGGACATCACCGAGACCGAGATCGACGGCTTTCCCGTCTATGAGATCGCGCCGAAGGAGGGCGAAAGCCGGCGCATCCTCTACATGCATGGCGGCGCCTACGTCTTTCAGATCACCTCCTACCATTGGGGGCTGATCGCCGAAATGGCCGAGCGTCTCGGCTTCGGCATCACCGTGCCGGTCTACCCCATCGCGCCGGAGCACAATTTCCATGACATGTTCGGCATGGTCGGCAACGTCTACCGGCGCATGCTCGAAGAGACTGAGGCGCAAGACATCGTCTTCATGGGCGATTCCGCCGGCGGCAACATGGCCGTTGTGCTGACCATGATGGCCGCCGAGGAGGGGCTGCCGGCACCGTCGCGCCATGTGCTGATCTCGCCCGGTCTCGACGTTTCGCTTGCAAATCCCGAAGTCTTCGAGGCCGAGCGGCTGGATCCGTGGCTGGGTATTGCGGGTGGGCTGGAAGCGGTGCGGCTGTACAGCGCCGGTTTCGACCGCACCGACTGGCACATCAGCCCGCTCTACGGCAACCTGTCCGTGCTGCCCAAGACGCTGCTGCTGACCGGTTCACGCGACATGCTGACGCCAGATAATCTGATCTTCGCCGAACGCGCGCGTGCTGCCGGTGTCGAGGTCGACCTGGTCTACGAGGAAGGCATGTTCCACGTCTGGCCGCTGATCGAGATGCCCGAGGCGCGCCGCGCTCGCGATTCCATCGTCGATTTCCTCAGCGTTCCGGCGCCAGCCCGAGCCCGCGCTCGACGCAGGACGAAAGTAGCTTTCGCAGCCCGCTCCGCGCCCGCGGCCGAATAGTTCAGAACTTGCCGGTTTCCCGGAACACTTCGAACGTCGCCCGGATATGGTCGGCCACGGCCTTCACCGGCGCGCTCGCATCAGGCGCCACCACCATGGCAAGATTGTAGGTGCCGATCTCGGGCATGCCGTCCTTGGTGCCCAGCGAGACCATGTCGTCGCCGAGGAAGGACTTCGGCAGCGGCGCCACCGCGAGGTCGGCCATGATCGCGGCGCGCTGGCCGGCCGTGTGTGCGCTCATATAGGCGATGCGGTAGTTGCGGCCCTCGCGCCCGAGCGCTTCGAGCGCTCCCGCCCGCCAGGCGCAGCCTTCTTCCCACAGCGACACCGGCAGCGGCTCGCGCAGATGCGCGCAGCCGCCCTTGGCGCCGGCCCACACGATCGGCTCGGTCAAAAGCACCTCCGCGCCGATCGCGCTGGTCTTGTAGGAATTGGTGAGCAGCGTGATGTCGAGCGCGCGGTCGTCCATGCGCCGCCGCAGATTGATGCTCTGGTCGATGGTGACGTCGACGGCAATCGAGGGATGCGACTGGGCAAAACGCTTCAGCACATGCGGCAGCACGCGCTCGCCATAGTCGTCCGGGGAACCGAGCCGCACCACGCCGACAATGTCGGGAATGATGAACTTCGACACCACCTCGCGGTTGATCGACAACAGCCGGCGCGCATAGCCGAGCAGCATCTCGCCATCCGTGGTCAGCGTCACCGAACGCGCGTCGCGCGCGAAGACGGAACGGCCGAGGATGTCCTCGAGCTTCTTGATCTGCATGGAGACGGCCGACGGCGTGCGGAACACCGCATTGGCGGCGGTGGTGAAGCTGCCGGTCTCGGCAATCGCCACGAAGGTGCGCAGCACATCGAGATCAAGCAGCGGCAAGGGATGATTGAGCGGGGCGTTCATGGCAGCTTGCCTTCAATTTTTCTGATGCAATCCATCATTCCATTTCGTTTGATTGAACATCACTCCAGGCGCATAGTCAACTCGATCGATACAGGATGCTGCCAAAAGCAGCCATGAAACGACCCTGACACAGTCCTGCAATCGACGTGAAATGAAGCTGAAACAGACCTGACTTAACGCAGTGACGGGCGCCTCCCTGCCCGCATAGAGGAGAAAGAAATGTCTATCCTGTCGTCCATCGGTCGGCTTGCGACCGAATTCAGCGCGGCCCGCGCCCGCTACCAGACCGAACGCGCGATCCATGCCCTGCCGATCGAACTGCAGAAGGATATCGGCTGGCCGGAAGCCGCCGATGCCAAGACCGGCTTGCGCCTCGGTGTTGGAAGCTGGGCCGGAGCGAAGTAATCAAGTGTGTATGGAGTTCTGAAGGCCTGCCGGATCAGCTCGGCAGGCCTTCGTTTGTTTAGAGTCTTTTTATTTGCATTCAAATGACTTTTCCAGCCATGCGGCCGATGCATGACGCATATGAATAAGTCGCATAGCGGGTTAATTTTCGAATTAAGCCGCTGTAAATTATCGGAAATTTTGAGCACACCGCCTAAAAAAGCCGCAAATGATGTCGCTTTTCATAACAAGCGCTTCGCTTTTGCGATTTAGTTTTTGCTGAAGCGAGCCTATATCCACGCCAGCAAACGAGCTGCCCCACTCCATCAAGCGAAGGCGACCCGTCTGAGCAACCGAATGGAGATGATGATGAAGCTTTTTGCCCGCCTGTTCACCCGCCGCGAAATGAACCTGACGACCGCTCTCGAGCGTCAGCGTCTCGCCAAGACCATGCCCGGCCAGACCGGCGCCATGAATGCTGCCCGTCTCGGCTTCGTCGCCTGAGGCAATCGGCATCCAAAGCTGAATTCAACGCCGCCCGGTTGAACCGAGGCGGCGTTTTCAATGCGTTGACGTTGCATTGCCCGGGCGATGGAGCTTTATGCCCAGCTGAATTGCCCATTTGCGACCCATGTCGCAAAATTAATCTTCACTTAGCCGCCTACCCGATTGACAGGAATGATTTTTCCTGTTGTCGCTATGCTGTTCGCGACATCCTGTTCGCGTCATGGCTGCGTGAGGTTTCCCGTGAATGCCGTAAAGCATCCGATCAAGAGATCGTTTGTATTCTTCCTCATTCCCGATTTCACCATGATCGCCTTTGCGACGGCGCTCGATCCGCTGCGCTCGGCCAACCGGATGCTCGGCTACGAAGCCTATCGTTGGCGGCTGGCCAGCATAGACGGCAAACCGGTGCGCGCCTCGAACGGCGTCGAATGCGCCGTCAACACCTCGCTCGAGGAAGAGCGCAAGAAGATGGCCGGGCCGGATCGACCGAACATGGCGATCGTCTGCAGCGGCATCAATGTCGAGCGCTACCACAACAAATCGGCCTTCGCCTGGCTGCGCGAGGAGTATAATCGCGGCGTCGCCGTCGGCGGCCTGTGCACCGGCGCGCATATCCTGGCCGCCGCCGGCCTCTTGTCCAACAAGCGTTGCGCCATCCATTGGGAAAACCTGCCGGGCTTTTCCGAGGCATTCCCGAAGGCCAATGTCTTTGCCGACCTCTTCGAGGTCGACCAGAACGTCTATACCTGCGCCGGCGGCACCGCCGCGCTCGACATGATGCTGAAGCTGATCGGCGACGATTTCGACGAAAGCCTCGTCAACCGCGTCTGCGAGCAGGTGTTGACCGACCGAGTGCGCAGCCCGACCGATCGCCAGCGCTTGCCGCTGCGCGCCCGCCTGGGCGTTCAGAACTCGAAGGTGCTCACCATCATCGAGCTGATGGAAGCCAACCTAGCCGAACCGCTGTCGCTGATCGAGATCGCCGACCATGTCGATCTGTCCCGCCGGCAGATCGAGCGCCTGTTCCGCACCGAGATGGGCCGCTCGCCTGCCCGCTACTATCTGGAGATCCGGCTCGACCGCGCCAGGCACCTGCTCATCCAGTCGTCGCTGCCGGTGGTCGAAGTGGCGGTGGCCTGCGGCTTCGTCTCCGCCTCGCATTTCTCCAAATGCTACCGCGAGCTCTACGCGCGCTCGCCGCAGCAGGAGCGCGTCGACCGCAAGCAGTTGCTGGCGGCTTAAGCAGGCAGAGGCGCAGTCGTCTAGGCGGACTGCCCCTGCGCGGTCCGCATTGCCTCGATGCGGATGTCTTCGGTAAGCTGCGCCTTGAGCGCGGAAAATTCCGGGCTGGTCTTCAGCGTGTAATGGCGCGGATGCGGCAGGTCGACCGGCACGTCCGACTTGATGCGGCCGGGACGGGCGCTCATCACGATCACCCGCGACGCCATGAAGATCGCCTCCTCGATGTCGTGGGTGACGAACAGCACCGTCTTCTTGCGCCGCTCCCAGATGCCGAGCAGCAGTTCCTGCATCAGTCCGCGCGTCTGGTTGTCCAGCGCGCCGAACGGCTCGTCGAGCAGCAGGATTTCGGGGTCGTTGGCCAAGGCGCGCGCGATCGCCGTGCGCTGCTGCATGCCGCCCGACAGCTGCTTCGGCCAATGGTTCTCGAAGCCCCTCAGCCCAACGAGATCGAGATAGGAAGCGACGATCTCGTTGCGCTCGCGCTCGGGCCTGCCTTGCACGCGCAGGCCGAAACCGATGTTCTCGGCGGCCGTCAGCCAGGGAAACAGCGTGTAGGACTGGAACACCATGCCGCGGTCCGGTCCCGGCCTGGTGACCGCCTTGCCGTCGAGCAGCACGCGGCCGGTGCTCGGCGCTTCCAGTCCGGCGACGATCCTCAGCAGCGTCGACTTCCCGCAGCCGGATGGCCCGAGGATGGTGATGAAATCATTCGCCGAGACGGACAGCTCAACCGGCTGCAGCGCCTGCACCGGCTGGCCGCCCTCGACCCCGGCAAAGGTCCGCGAAACGCCCTCGATCAGAAGCTTGCTCATGCCAGGCTCCACGGATAGAGCCAGCGGTTGAGCGCCTTAAAGGCGAAGTCGGACAGAAGCCCGATCAGCCCGATGACGATGATGCCGAAGATGATCTGTCCCGTCGCCAGCCGCGACTGGCTGTTGATGATCATGTAACCGATACCTGACGACGAGCCGATCAGCTCGGCGACGATGACATAGGTCCAGGCCCAGCCCAGCACCAGCCGCAGCGTTTCGGCGATCTCCGGCGCGTTGGCCGGCATGATGACGCGCTTGACGATGCCATTGTCGGTCGCCCCCAGCGTGTAGGCAGCTTCGACAAGGTCCCGCCTCGTGCCGCCGACCTTGACCGCGATGATCAGGATGATCTGGAACACCGAGCCGACGAAGATAACCAGGAGCTTTTCGAGTTCCCCGATGCCGGCCCATAGGATGAGCAGCGGAATGAAGGCCGACGCCGGCAGGTAGCGCGCAAAGGACACGAACGGTTCGAGGAAGGCTTCGACCGGCTTCCAGGCGCCCATGGCGATGCCGATCGGCACGGCCACGATCGACGCCAGCACGAAGCCGCCGAAGACGCGCCAGATAGTGATCAGGATATCGAGCCAGAACCGGTCTTCGACGAGCAACCGCCAGCCATCCTTCAGCATCGACAGCGGATCGGCAAGAAAGATCCGGTTCACATGGCCGCCGAGCGTGATCCACGCCCAGAACGCCACGAACAGGACGAAGAAGGCGACGCCGAGCACGGTTCGCGTGCCCGGCGCAACGGGATGCAAGGGGCGCAGCATCAGGAAAAGTCCTTGAGAGGAGGGATCGGCGGCGTCACGCCGCCGATCGGGCGATACGCGATCAGTCGGCGATCGCGCTGGTGTCTGCAAGCGTCGACACATCCGGCGCTTCCTTGATCAGCCCCATCTGCAGCAGCAGCTCTGCCGCGGTCTTGGAAAAGTCCTGAAAATCCTTGGTGAAGAACTGCTTGTTCTCGGCCTTGTCGGCCCATTTCAGGTACTTGGCCGACTCCTCGAACTCCTTGGCTGACTGCTTCACGTCGGCGCCCATAATCTCGTAGGATTTCTGCGGATCCTTCTTGATCATGTCGAGCGCGTCGAAATAGCTGTCGGCGAGCGCCTTGGCGGCATCGGGATTGGCCTTGAGGAAGTCCGGCGTGCAGCCGACCGTATCCATCACCATCGGATAATCGAGCGTGGTCGCCAGGATGTGGCCCTGGTCGGCCTTGTCGCGCACGGCTGAGATGAAGGGCTCGTAGGTGACGGCGGCATCGTTCTGGCCGGCGAGGAAGGCTTGCGCCGCCGCGTCCGGCTCCAGGTTGACGACTGTCACGTCCTTGGTCGACATGCCGTTCTTGTTGAGCACCCAGGCGAGCAGGAAATAGGGCGAGGTTCCAGGCGCGGACGAGGCGACGTTCTTGCCCTTGAGATCGGCGACGGTCTTTATGTCGTTGCGCACGACGATGCCGTCGGCGCCATAGGATTTGTCGAGCTGGAAGATCTGCTTGGTGGCGACGCCGCTGGCGTTCCACACCATCCAGGTCTCGACCGTGGTCGCCGCGCATTGCAGGTCGCCGCTGGCGATGGCCAGCGGACGGCTCGCCTGCGGCACTTTCTTGAGCGTGACGTCGAGCCCGTGCTTTTCGAAAAGCCCGGCCTGCTTGGCCAATGTCAGCGGCGCGAAGCCGGTCCAGCCGCTGATGCCGATGGTGATCGACGTCGCCGCCATCGCCGGCGCGCTGAGCACGGCGGCCGCCGTCAGCGCCGCCGCGAAAATGGTGGTTCTTACCATTGTGGTTCCCCTTTTTGCGGTGAGCGCGAATTGTCTCACAGACCCCAAAAGGCTTGTCAATGAAGCGGAAGCCGCACTCGACGATGGTCCAATCCGACGCCCGCCGGCGGACTTTGAGGGGCTTCTCGATTGCTCACGGCGTGCCCCAGCCGCGGTTGCGCCACATCTTCTCGCCCGCCAAGCAATCCGCGGCCGGCCCGTTGTCGGCGAGCACGACCGGCGGATGCGCGGCCTCTTGCGCCGCCCATTGCAGCGAAACGGGACCGGCAAGCTCGAGCACCAGCTTGCGGCGGATCGCTTCGGGAAACTGCGTCCAGTCGTTGACCGGGATCATGAAGGCGCCCGGTCCGCCGATGACGCAGTCGCTGTAATAGCGGTCGAGATTCTCAACGTCGAAGGCGCCGCTGAAACCGCCGCGCGTCATCAACGGCAGCCCGTTGATGGTGATGCCTTGCTTGACCACCTCGTCGCGCGTGAGGTCGACCGGCGCGCCCTGATTGTTGGGCCCGTCGCCAGAGATATCGATGACGCGCTTGGTTCCCTGGAATCCGCTCTCGGCGAACAGGTCGCTGCCGAAGCTCAGCGCGCCGGAGATCGAGGTCCGCCGAGCGCTGTCGGGCGGACGGGCATCGAGTTGCGCCACCACCTTCTCGGCATCGGCGCGGTTGGCGATCACCGTCCACGGCACGATGACGCGCTGCCAGGTCGTGCCTGCCCACTCGACATAGGTTACCGCGATCTTGCCGTAGGCGCCGTCGGCGATGGCCTTCAGCACATTGTCATGCGTCAGCGCCGCGGCATAACCATGACGCTGGATCTCAAGCTCGGCCGGCGACATCGAGAGCGAAACATCGACCGCCAGCACCAGCTCGACATCGACGGGCTCGGCGGGAGAAGCTGCCGGTGTCAGCCAGAGCGCCAGCGCCAGCGCGGCACTGCCTGAAAAAATATGCCTTGCACGGGCATAAGCAGACATGGAGCAAGGTTAGGCGAAAATCGCCGCGCGCAAAAGCCGGGAATCCGGGCATCGGATTCCGCCGCCGCGGGACCGCTCAAAAATACCGCGCGAGATTCGAACGGATGCGTTCCAGGACGCTGTCACCGGAAAGGTCGGGCACGAATTTCGCGCCCGTGATCGCTTCATAGGCCTGGATATAGACCGCCGAGGCCTGGTTGACGATCTCGTCGGGAATTTTGGGGATCGGATCCGTGTAGGGATCGCAGCGCGCCGACACCCACGACCGGATGAAATCCTTGTCGAAACTCTGCGGCCGCCCGCCGCTTTCGAACGCCTCATCGTAGCTCGCCGCGATCCAGTAGCGGCTGCTGTCGGGCGTGTGGATTTCGTCCGCCAGCACGATGGCGCCGTCCGGAGCGGTGCCGAATTCATATTTGGTGTCGGCCAGGATCAGGCCGCGTTCGGCGGCGCGCTGCTGGCCGCGGGCGAACAGCTGCTGCGCATAACGCGATACGGTGTCCCACTGCGCCTGCGTGAGCAGCCCCTGTTCGATGATCTCGGCTTCCGACAGCGGCTCGTCATGGCCGCCGCTGGCGGCCTTGCTGGTCGGGGTGATGATTGCTTGCGGCAGCTTTTCATTGTCGCGCAGCCCATCGGGAAAGGTGTGACCGTAGAAGCTCCGTTCGCCCTTCCTGTATTTGGTCAGGATCGAGGTGCTGGTGGTCCCCGCCAGATAGCCGCGCACCACGATCTCGACCGGCAGCATGTCGAGCCGCCTGCCAACCACGACATTGGGATCGGGATATTCCAGCACGTGATTGGGACAGATGTCGGCTGTTTCCTCGAACCAGTAGCGCGCCGTCTGGGTGAGGACCTGCCCCTTGAATGGGATCGAGGCCAGGATCGTGTCGAACGCGCTTAGACGATCGGTGGCGATGATGATGCGGCGCCCGTCCGGCAGATCGTAATTTTCGCGCACCTTGCCATTGTAACGATTGGGCAGTTCGGGAATGAAGGCGTCGGATAGGATGCGCATGGGGCGTGTTGCTTTCGCGGGCTGCTGATGGGCCACATAAGCCGCTGACCCCCGGCACATCAAGCCAAGCTTGAAGGCCTTCCGAGGAAGGCCAAGCTTTTCCGACCAGTTGCCGCTATTGCGCCGGTTGTCAGCTCCGCGGCTTGAGGTTCTCCGGGTCGTAGAGCGGCTTGTAGCCGACACCGGCCACCTCGACCGGATAGGTCTCGCCGAAATATTCCACGTTGAGCTTGCGGCCTTCCTGACAATAGTCCCAGGGCAGATAGGCGAGCGCGATGTTCTTGCCGATGGTCGGGCCGTAGGCGACCGAAGTGGTGAAGGAGCGGCGGCCGAGCTCGTCGACCAGTGTCTCGCCGGTCGCGGGATCCAGCACCGGCATGGTGCCGACCGGATATCGCGCGACACCCTTGGCGTCCTTGTTGTCGGTCATTACCAGCGTGCACAGCATCGCCGGCTGATGCTCGCGGGCGCGATATTCCAGGTGCTTGGCCTTGCCGCAGAAGTCGTTCTCCTTGACCTTCGGACGGGCGAGGTCGGCCTCGAGCAGATTGTACTCGGTGAGCAGATCGGCGTTCTGCAGCCGCAGGCTCTTTTCCATGCGGCGCGTGTTGGCATAGGTCTCGACACCGAACGGCATGACGCCGGTGGAGCGCAGCGCGTCCCAGACGGCCAGGCCGTCCTCGTAGCGCATATGCAATTCCCAGCCCTGCTCGCCGACATAGGAGATGCGGAAGGCGGTGACGTCCTTGCCGCCGATGCGGATCGGCTTGATTGCCGCGAACGGGAAATTCTCCGGCGTCAGCCCGTTCGGATCCTCGACCACCTTCTGCAGGGTCGTGCGCGCATTCGGTCCCCAGATGCCGATGGTGACGTATTTCTCCGTCACGTCGGTGACGGTGACGTCGAAGCCTTTGTCCTGCGCGGTGCGCTGCATGTAGCGGAAGTCGCGCGGGCCGGCGTCGGCGCCGTCGATCAGCCGGCACCGATCGGCCATGCGGATGACGGTAAAGTCGGCGCGCACCATGCCTTCCTCGTCGAGGAAGTGGGTGTAGATGCCCTTGCCGATATTGTTGTCGCCGCCGATCTTGGCCGCGCACAGCCATTCCAGCAGCGCGACATGGTCGGGTCCCTCGATGTCATACATCGAAAAATGCGACAGGTTGACGATGCCGCAATCCTCGCTCATCGCCAGGTGCTCGGCGTTGGAGACGCGCCAGAAGTGGCGGTTGTCCCACTCGTTCTCGCGCACCGGCACGCGGTTGCCGTACTTCTCCAGCAGATGCTCGTTGGCCGCGTAGCCATGGGCGCGCTCCCAGCCGCCCAACTCCATGAAATAGCCGCCAAGCTCCTTCTCGCGCTCATAGAACGGCGAGCGGCGGACATTGCGGCCCTTGGAGAAGGGCTCGCGCGGATGCACCGCCGGATTGTAGACCTTCATCGCCGTCTCGGTGCAGCGATCCCAGATGAACTGTTCCTGCATCTGGTGCGGATAGAAGCGCGAATAGTCGATCGCGTGATGGTCGATCGAGGTACGGCCGTCGGTCATCCAGTCAGCGATCAGCTTGCCCATGCCCGGGCCGTCCTTGACCCAAATGGCGACGGCATACCACAGCCCCCTCACCTTCTGGCTTTCGCCCATCGACGGGCCGCCATCGGTGGTAACCTGCAGCAGGCCGTTGAAGGAATGGCCTTCGTTATATCCGAGCTCACCGAGGATCGGCGTCAGCTCCATGGCGCGCTCCAGCGGCGCCATGATCTGCTCCATGTCGAGGTCGCGCTGCGACGGCGACAGCCGCGCCTGGTCTTTTTCAAGGAGATCGCGCGGGTGGCACAGACGCGGATTGGTCTCCTCATAATAGCCCCATTCGATCTGCCCGCCCTCGGCGGTCTTCGGGTCGCCGGTGTCGCGCATATAGGCCGAGTTGCCCTGGTCGCGCAGCAGCGGCCAGCCGATCTCCTTGCCGGTGCCGGCAAACTCGTTGTAGGGGCCAAAGAACGTCAGTGGATGATCGATCGGCATGACCGGCAGGTCCTCGCCGACCAGCGCCGCGGTGAGCCGGCCCCAGATGCCGGTACAGACCACGACATAATCGGCCTCGATCGTGCCGCGCTCGGTCACCACGCCCTTGATACGGCCGTTCTCGACGATCAGTTCCTTGGCCGAGGTGTTCGCGAAAGCCTGGAGCTTGCCGGCCGCGACACCTTGGTCGACCAGCTTGCCGGCAACCGTCTGCGAGCGCGGGATGACGAGGCCAGCATCCGGATCCCACAGGCCGCCTTGCACCAGATGCTCCTCGATCAGCGGGAATTTTTGCTTGATCTCGGCCGGCTCGATCAGCCGCGCGCGGGTGCCGAAGGATTTTGCCGAGGCGATCTTGCGCTTGATCTCGCCCATGCGGGCGTCGTCGCCGACACGCGCCACTTCGAGGCCGCCGACGCGGGCGTAGTGGCCCATCTTCTCGTAGAAATCGATCGAGTAGAGCGTCGTCCAGCAAGACAGGAAGTCGTGGCTGGTCGTGTAGCAGAAGTCCGAGGCGTGCGCCGTCGAGCCGATATCGGTCGGGATGCCCGACTTGTCGATGCCGACGATATCTTCCCAACCGCGCTCGATCAGGTGGTGGGCGACGGACGCGCCGACAATACCACCCAGACCGACGATGACGACCTTCGCCTTTTTCGGAAACTCTGCCATTGCCCGCGACTCCGGAATGATGGACGGGCGCGTTTGCGCGCCTTTCGAATGGCGCACAATATGCAGAGGTCGCGGATTGAGCTACCGCCTGTTTGCGACACGCCGCAGGTACGGCGCGACCCCTCGCGCTGAGATGAATTGGCTAGGCGAAGGCCCAGATGTCCTCGGCCTGGAAGCCGACCTGGTAGCCGGCGGTCTTGAGCTTTACCACGACCTGGCCAATCTCGGCCGCAGGCAGCGCGCCGACCTCGATCTTGATCATGCCCGGACGATAGCGGCCAAGGTCAAGCTGTTCGAACACCATCCAGTCGGCGCCTTCGCAGTCGACCAGGAAAACGTCTATGTGGGTGATGCCGTTGCGGTCGAGCAGCGTCTGCAAGGTCTCCGACGACACTTCGATATCCTTCAGATGCGGCGCGAACTTGTTGAAGTTGGCGTCGGTCTCGCCCCAGGCGTTCTTGCCCGACATCAGATTGGTGTCGGTGACCGACGAGCAGCCGATGAACTCGATCGGCAGCGTGCCGGCTTCAAGCGCCGCGGCATCGAATGTATGGACCGTGATTGTGCCCTTGGTCCTAGTCACCGCCACCGGCTCTATGACGAAGCGGCTGGCATCCGGATAGTTGGCGCGAAGCCGCTTCTGATTGTAGGGGATCGGCTCGACCAGCATGGCGCGCGCCCCCGCAATGCGATGCAGCCAGGGCGTCACGTCGTCGAACAGCGCGCCGTCGCAGGCGCCGACATTGACCATCTGGAACGGCCGGCCCTTGCCGCCGAACCGTGCCTTAAGCGCCGCCTTGGCGAGGAATTTCGTGCCGTGCAGAGAGGGGCCGCGATCGAGCAGGCCGGCCGGAAGGCCGAGCGACAGAAGAACGCGCGCGAGACTGGAAAGCGAGTTCATGACTTGTCTCCGGTAATGACCTGCAGCGCGGCGCGGTGCCTGCCCTGGCTTGCCGATGCCCACAGTGCCGTCAGCGGCGCGGCAAGCAGCAGGAAGGGCGGCAGAAGATTGGGGAAGTAGATGCGGCTGTCGTGGATCGGGAAGACGGTGAACTTCGCCAGCACGCCCAGCACAAGCGCCGCCAGCAGGATGCCGGCGCGGCGGTCGAGCCGGAAGCCGGCGCGGCTCAGGCCGTACCAGCCCGCTAGTGCCAGAACCGACACGCCGACCCAGCTGTTGACGTTGATGGCGCGCACCACCGAGGCGGCGAAGGCCTTGAGATAGGCGGTCACCGAAAACGGCGGCTCGAACCCGTCCATGTTGTAATGCTGCTCGATGCTGGAGAACCAAAGATGTGGCCACCAGCCGGGATGCTGGGCCCAGTGCGAAATGGCGAAATAGGCGACGAAAGAGGCCGCGAAGCCTGCCAGCGCGCCCCATGCCTTCTCACGGAAAGCGACGAGCAGCGCCGCGAAAATGGCGAGGAAGACGATGTTGTCCGGCCTGGCCATGAATGCGAGGAAGAGCAGGACCGCCGTCGCCGCCTCGCGCTTGCGCACATAGGCGAAGACACCGCCAAGAAACAGCGCCGAGCACAGAAGGTCCGGCGTCGAGGCCCGCGCCGCATCGCCGAAATCGGCCATGATCAGCAAAGCGCCGACGACAGGCGCCAGCGCCAGCGCGCCTACCGCGCGCAGCCAGGCGAGCGTGATGGCGCCGAACAGAAGCACCGAGAATACTTGCACCAGCCGCATCGCCTCGACCGGCGAGACGACATGGCTGAGGCCAGAAAGAATTTCGGCATAGAGGAACTTGATCCGGTACATGCCGAGCAGCGAATGGAAATCGGCGGCGTTCTGCGCCATATGGCTGCGGAAGCCGCCGCCGTCGCCCGTCAGCGTCTTGTAATCGCCGGCCGACATGCCGGCCTTGACCGTGCCGTAGGCATAGTCATGCAGCGCCTGGGGATCGGGATAGGCGCTTTCCTCGGCGATCGCGAGATAGGGCAGCATGTCCCAGTTGGCGTCGGGCATGAACCAGGCGGTCGCGGCGGTCAGCAGGATATAAAGCGAGAAGGCGACCGCCCCGATCGACGCGGCCCATTTCGCGTAAGCCCCCTCGCCCCATGCCAGGCCGGCGCCGGTCAGTCGTTCCAGCGGATTGGTCGGAGCGGACGGCCTGGTCAGCATTCTCGCGGCCTCTATTTACCGACCTGGCTTTTCACGAAGTCCTTCACGATCGCCACGATGCCGCGCGACAACAGGCTGTCGAAGGCGTCGACGAAGCGGTCGACATGCTCGGGTTGGCAGATCAGCGGCGGCTCGAGCCGGATGACGTTGCGGTTGTATTCGGTGAAGGCGACGAGCACGTCGTAGTCGCGCAACAGCAGCGAGCCGACGAAGCCCGACAGCGAGCCCTTCAGCTTGTCGTCGAGCACGCTTACCAGCGGGCGCAGCACCATCGGCAAGGTCTGCGAGAAATCATGGAACTCGAGCCCGATCATGAAGCCCTTGCCGCGCACGTCCTTGATGATCTTCGGATACTTCTCCTTCAGCGCCTGCAGCCGCTGCAGAAGGTAGTCGCCGGTCGAGGCGGCGTTGTCGATCAGCCCTTCGTCATAGAGCACGTTGATGCCCTCGATCGCGGTGACGCAGGCCTCGCCCATGCCGCCGAAAGTCGCCATGGCGTGGATCATCGCCGTCTTCGGCGTGCCATAGGCCTTCATGTAGACGTCGCGCCTGGCGATCATCGCCCCGACCGCCGCCTTGCCGGCGCCCAGCGATTTCGCCAGCGCCGTCACGTCGGGCACCACGCCGTAATGCTCGAAAGCATAGAAGCGGCCCGAGCGGCCATAGCCGCACTGCACTTCGTCGGCGACCCACAGCACGCCATAGCGGTCGCAAAGCGCGCGCAGCTTCTGCCAGTATTCCGTGGGCGCCTGGATGATGCCGCCGCCGCCCTGGATGGTTTCCAGCACGATGACGCCGATCTCCGGATCGCTCTTGAACAGCCGCTCGACCGCGTCGATGTCGGCGAAAGGAACGCGCACGACATTGTCTGCGACCTTGAAATCGGCGCGGTAGAGCTGGCCGTCGGTGATCGCCAGCACGCCCTTGGTCTTGCCGTGGAAGGAATTCTCCGCATAGACAATCTTCGGCCGCTTCGGACCTGCGGCGCGCTCGGCAAGCTTCACCGCCGCTTCCATGGCTTCCGAGCCGGACGAGCCCAGAAACACCATGTCGAGGTCGCCGGGCGAGCATTTGGCGATGTTGTGCGCGAGGGCCGCCGCATATTGCGACATGAAGGCGATGGCGATCTCCTGGCGCTTCTCCTCCTGGAATGTCTTGCGGGCTTCCAGGATGCGCGGATGGTTGTGGCCAAAGGCCAGCGAACCGAAGCCGCCGAAGAAGTCGAGGATCTTGCGGCCATTCTGGTCGATATAGAACATGCCCTCGGCGTGCTCGATCTTGACCTTGTGAAAGCCGAGCAGCTTCATGAAATGCAGCTGTCCAGGGTTGAGATGAGCCTTGAACAGGTCGGTGATGCGGGCGACGTCCATCGCCTTGGCCTGCTCGACGCTGATCAGATCGGGCTTGGCGATTGCTGTGGGCGAAAGCGCCGGCGCGTCGACCAGCGTGCGTGTTCCGGTATGTTCCGGCTTGGCCATGACGGTCATCTGAAAAATCTCCCCCTCGCGCTCTATTCGGCGGGAACCTGTCTGGTGGCGACGGCGTGGCCGTCCATCTTGGCGCGATATTCGTTGTAGGCGGCGATCAGCATGTCCTCGTCGCGATATTGCGGCACCCAGCCAAGCTGACGCTCGGCCTTGGAAACATCGAGCACGCATTCCTCGTCCGCGATCAGATACTGTTCCGGATCCATGATCGGCATGTTCAACCAGTCGAGCAGGTCGAGCGTGCGCTTGACCGCCCAGCCGGGCGTCGGCAGCAGGATCGACTTGGAGCCGGCATGGCGGATCAGATCGCCGAGCAGTTTTTTGACCGGCGGCGGATTGAGCGAGCCGAGATTGTAAGCCTCGTTCGGCACGCCGGCTTTCCAGGCCGCGCGGGCGGCTTCGGCGCAGTCGAATACCGAGATGAACTGGTAAGGGTTCCTGCCCGAGCCGATCATCGGCACCGGAAAATTCCAGTCGATCAGCTTGAACAGCTTTTCCAGGATGCCGAGACGGCCGGGCCCGATGATCAGGCGCGGCCTGAACAGCGAGATCGACATGCCGCGCTTGCGCCATTCAGCGGCGAGCTCCTCGGTCTTGAGCTTCGACAGCCCGTACTCGCCGAGCGGCGCGACCGGATGGTCCTCGGTCATCGGCAGCACGACCGTGTGGCCGTAGATCATGTCGGTCGTGTAGTGGACCAGCTTCGAAGCGCCGGCCTTGTCCATCGCCTGGATAATATTCTCGGTGCCGTGGAAATTCACCGGGAAGAAGAAATCGTGCCGCTTGGCGCGCACCTGGATCGGCGACAGCATCTTCGCCGACAGGTTGTAGACCATGTCGTCGGTCCTGAGGCCGACCGCCGCGACTGAGACCGGATCGGTGACGTCACAGGTGACGAAACGCATGGAGCGGTAATGCGGCAGGTCGCTCTTGACGATATCGGCGACGACGACGGTCTCGCCATCGGCGGCGAGCTTGGGGGCAAGGTGGCGGCCGACGAAGCCGTCGCCGCCGAAAATCACATGTCTCATCGAACGATCTCGCTTATGCCGATCTTGTCGGGATTGATGGATGCTGTCTGGTCCTCATGCCCGCGCCTACCCATTTCCCGGCCACTTTGCGCGATCAGCACCGTGCCGACGCAGATGCAGGCGATGCCGGCGATGCGCCAGCCATTGAGGTCCTCGCGGCAGACGAAATAGGCGAAAATCGCCACGGCGACATAAGCGAGGCTGAGGAACGGATAGGCGAAGCTGAGCTCGACCTTGGACAGCACGTAGAGATGCGATGCCATCGAGATGACGAAGGTGCACAGGCCGAGGAACACCCAGGGGCTGAACACGATCTGCAAGAGCTTGACGAGCGGATTGACGCCCTCGAAGGAGACCGGCCCCATCGACATCATGCCCTGCTTCAGCATCAGCTGCGCTGCGGCATTGGTCATGACCGTGAAGAGAATGAAGATTATGTATTTCATTGTTGCCACCCCGCCTCTTGGGCGGCCCTATTACAAACCCACAAAGATTTCGTGAAGCTTCGACGATGCTTTGAGTGAATCACGGTATAACCTTTCATTTACCATGATTTATCTGACCTTTATCTATTCTGCGGCTTCAAAAACACCTTTCGTTGCATCCAGTCTTTTTGCCGTCCGTATCCAGAAGCTCGACAGAAAAGCAGGGTCGCGAAGCGCCTCCAGCTGCTGCCATTGCGGGAACGACGCGGCGAATGTCTCAGGTCCCATGCGGGCGTCCTTGTAGGGGTTCACCGCGCCGCCCGCCTCGATTGCGATGCGGTCGAGTCCGGCGAGCAGCCGCAACGTTCTTTCACCCCGGTTGGGGAAATCGAGCGTAAGCGTGTAGCCGGGCCGCGGGAACGACAGCAGCGCCGGCGAGCGGACATCGCCGAAGCGCTTGAGCACGGTCAGGAACGATCCCTGCCCTGCCCGCTGTGCCGCGTCGAGCAGCACAGGCACGATGCGGCGCGCATTCGCCTCCGGCACCACGCTTTGGTGCTGGAAAAGCCCGCGCGGCCCGTAGAGCCGGTTCCAGTCGCGGACCCCGTCGAGCGGAAAGAAAAAGCCTTGATAGCCTGCTTGGTGCGGAGCCTGGGACCTGCCCTTCTTCCAGCGGTAGGCCGCGTTGAAGACGGTGAGGAAGGGCCGATTGAGGATATTGAATGGTGGCTGCACCGGCACGGAAAACCGGCTGCCGGCGCGCGCCGCCGCGTGCGAGCCGTGTTCGGCATGGTTGCCCGTGAACAACAGCCCGCGACCGTGCCCATGTCCGCTGGCAAGCTGGTCGATCCAGGCGACGGCATATTCGTTGGCCTGGTCGGCAGCCTCGGCAAGATCGAAGAATTCGCCAAGATCGCGAAACCGCGTCGCCCTTTCCACTATGTCGAGCGAGGGCACCCGCATCAGCTTGATCGATGCCGACAGGATAAGCCCGGTCAGCCCCATGCCGCCGATCGTCGCCCCGAATAGTCGGATATTGTCGGTCTGCGAGCAGCGATAGGTCCGGCCGTCGGACCGAAGCAGCGTCAAAGCCTCGACATGGCAGCCGAAGGTGCCGCGCCGATGATGGTTCTTGCCGTGGACGTCGTTGGCGATCGCGCCGCCCAGCGTCACGAACTGGGTACCTGGAACCACGGCCGGAAAGAAGCCGTAGGGCGCGGCATGAGCGATGATATCGCAAAGCAGCGTGCCGGCATCGGCCTCGAGCACGCCGGTCTCGGCGTTGAAGGAACGGATGCGGTTGAGCGGCCGCATGTCGACCACCATGCCGGCATCGTTCTGGCAACTGTCGCCGTAGGAGCGGCCATTGCCGTATCCGAGCAGCGACCCGGTCTTCGCCTCGCCGCGCTTAAGCAGGGCGATCGCCTCGTCCGCCGGGATCGCCTTGCGCGCCGGCGGCGTCGCCAGTCCGAAGCTGCCGAAGCGCTCGTGCCTCATCACCAGCCTCCGGCGACGAGGAAGACCGCCCCGATGGCGACGACGATCTGGCTGCGCCAATCGCGGATGATGAAGACGACCGGGTCGTCATGCATCTCGTCGCGCCGGGCGAGGATCCAGACACGCATCGTCAGGTAAAGCACGATCGGCGCCAGCGGCCATATCAGCCAGGGATGCGGATAGAGTTCGCGCACCGCCGGGCTGTCCATATAGAGCGCCAGGACCAGCGCCGAGGAAAAAGCGGACGCCATGCCGGCCTGCGCGACGATCTCCTGGTCCTCGGTGCGATAGCCGCGGCCGGCGATGCGCTCGCCGGGCGGGATGGCCGTGGTGCGCAACTCGACGAAGCGCTTCACCAGCGCCAGCGAGAGGAAGAAGAAGATCGAGAAGGCAAGCAGCCAGAAAGAGACGTCGACGCCGGTGGCGGCCGCGCCCGCCAGTACGCGGATCGTGTAGAGGCCCGCAAGCGTCAGCACATCGATCAGAAGCATGCGCTTGAACGACAGCGAATAGGCGGTGGTGACGGCCAAATAGCCGGCAAGCACGCCAAGGAATTCGATCGGAAGGAAGAGGCCCGCGGCGATGCCGATCGCAAGCAGCGTAGCGATCGCGCCGAGACCGAATGGGATCGACAATGCGCCGCTGGCGAAAGGCCGGTTGCGCTTGGTCGGATGCTTGCGGTCGAGCGCGAGGTCGAAGAAATCGTTGAGGATATAGATGGCGGACGCCGCGGCGCTGAAGGAGGCGAACGCCAGCAGGCATTCCCAGATCATGTTCGGGTTGAAATATTCGTGCGACAGCACCATCGGCACAGCGATCAGCGCGTTCTTCAGCCACTGATGCATGCGCAGCATCTTGATGTAGATCCTCAGCGCCGGCTTCGGCGCGGGTATGGCCTCGGCTTGATGCGCCGCCTGCCAGCGCCGGGCGCTGCGGTCGGGCGCCACCACGAGCGCGTTGCGCGCTGCATCGAACACTTTGAGGTCGTGCCGGCTGTTGCCGGCATAGTCGAAGCCTGCATCGCCATAGGCGGCGACAAGTGCCGCGCCTTTCCTGCCGGAGGTCATGTTGTGCGGACCGTCGGTCGCCAGCACATGATCGAAAATGCCGAGATGCGCCGCGATCGCCTCCGCGAATTTGCGCGGCGTTCCCGTCGCCAGCACGATCTTGCGGCCCTCCCGATGCTCGGCGCGCAGCCGGTCAAGCAGATCCTGGCGGTAAGGCAGCGAGGCCGGGTCAATGTCGATGCGGCCGGCGATTTCCTGCTTCAGCCGGGCCGGCCCGCCGATCAGCCAGAGTGGCAGGAGAAAGACATAGAGCGGGTTCTTCTTGAGCAGGATGAACAGGCCTTCCCACAGAAGGTCCGTTGCGATCAGCATACCGTCGAGATCGACCGCAAGCGGAATTGCGTTCCTGTCCGACCTCGCGTCCATTGCCCTGCCCCGATCGAGCGCGGATCCCAAAACTCCGATCACGGAAAGATCACGCGCCAACTCAACCCACGCCGTATGCCGGCGTCCTCGGGTCGGATATAGCGGGTCATGACGCAGCGAACGTTAAAACGTCCGGTTGCAGAGCATTGTCCTACCGGTTTTTCGCCATCGTCGTTAAGTGTCGGCTACCGGAAACGATAAAAGGCCGGACATCGGTCCGGCCTTTGCCAATCCTGCGGCGCCACTCTCTGTGGCGAGAGTTACTTGATGCGGGCCGCGCCGCCCGAGATTTCGACCGTTTCCGAGCCGGTCAGGGCTTCGAGGTCACCATTGGGCAGAGTGACGAAGCAGCCGCTCGAGCAGAACTCCACCGTCTCGCCGGCGGCAAGCGTCAGCTCGCTCTTGGCGCCGCCTTCGGTCACGACCAGGGTCCGCGTCTGAGCGTCCCTGTTGATCGCGCTGGCGGCGAAAGCCGAACCGCCCAGGGCCAGGAAAGCGATGGCGGCAACGACAGACTTCCACATTGCATTTCCGGTGTTTGCACACCGCCTCTGTTCAAATTTGCAAGGCATTCTCGCCCTTTGCATCGAAGCTTATATGAGATGTTACCTGAACCGCAACTGAATGCCGCATTCATGCCACAATCGGTTTGGGAAGGCGGCGTGCCGCCATTTGGAAGCCGGCCTCATCCGAATATCGATGAACCTCAGCTTGGATCCGGCTTGCGGCCCCTGCGCTTCATCTTGGCCAGCCGCTCCCGCTCGGCCGCGGCTTCAGCCTCAAGCCGCTGGCGTTCGGCGAATTCGGCCTCGATCTTGTCGTCGTCGATCGGCCAAGGTTCGTGCTTCTTGCTCTCGACCACGGCGCGCGGCGTCGATGGGATCTCGATCTGCTCCTCCTCGAAGATATCGAAGATGGCGAAGCGGATGTCGTTCTGCACGACGCTGCCGTTCATGATATCGGCGACGAACACGCGCATTTCGAATTCGAGCGCGGCCGAGCCGAAATTGGCGAAGAGGACGAACGGCTCGGGATTCTTCAGCACCATCGGATGGGCGCGCGCAATGTCCGTCAGGATGGCGTGGACGCGCTTGACGTCACTGCCATAGGCGACGCCGACCTTGATGTCGATGCGCCCGAGCTTGTTGCGATGCGTCCAGTTGCCGACCGCATTGTTGATGAGGTTCGAGTTGGGCAGGATCACCGCCTGGCGCTGGAAGGTCTCGATCTCGGTGGCGCGGACGCTGATCTTGCGCACCGTGCCGCTGACGTCGCCCGCGACGATCCAGTCGCCGACCTTGAACGGCCGCTCGGCAAGCAGGATCAGGCCCGAAACGAAATTCGACACGACGTTCTGCAGGCCGAAGCCGATGCCCAGCGAAAGGGCGCCGGCCACCAGCGCCAAGTTGGAAAGATCGATGCCCGCGGCCGAGATGCCGACCAGTGCGGCGACCGCCACGCCGGCATAGCCGACACCCAGCCGGATCGAGTTGCGCACGCCGGGATCGACCTTGCCGCGCGCCATCACCGAGCCGTCCAGCCAGCCCTGGAACCAGCGCGTCAGGAAATAGCCGATGACGAATACGACGATGCCGCTGAGGATGCCGAGAAAGGAGATGGTCACCGAGCCGATCGTGACGCCGGTCGCCAGCTTGTAGGCCCAGGCCTCGATATCGCCGGGCTGAAAGCCCCACATCAACAGGATCAGCGGCAGGAACACCACCACGATCATCAGATTGATGGCGATGCTGACCACCAGGCCGAGCTGGTCGAGGGCGGTATCCTCGTAGCTGGAGTTTTCCGAAAGCCATCGTCCGACCGAAGTGTCGGCGAAGCCGCCCTCCTCTCCGATCGCGCGTGCCGACAGGAAGCCGATATAGGCCGTCACCAGCACGGTGCCGGTCACCACGACCTGGAACGAGACGAAAAGCGCCAGGCCGATATAGCCAAGCAGCGCCGCCGCGATGGTGAACAGCCCGAGCCCGATGGCGATGAAACGAAGCCAGGCCGGCCAGGGGCGCCATGAGCCGTCGGCCGCCCTGAACGGCCGCAGCAACCCCATCAGCACAAGGATGACGCCGACGATGATGCTGGCGACAACGCCCCTCGCGATCGTCAGCGAAAGTGGCGAACCCATCTTCTCGTTGACGACCGACAGGAAGTAATTGAACCCGAGTACCAGCGCCATGGCGGTCGTCAGTCCGACGAGCCAGCGCGCGGAACCGGTCGCGACCGGGATCAGGCGCCAATTGGGCAGGCGCGGCTCTAGCGCAGCGTTGGTCAGCCGGTTGACGCAGAACACCATGGCGATCACCGTCAGCAAGGCATTGAGGAACGTGCCGATATCGCCGCGCAGCACATTGTAATAGTTGAAGAAGAACACGGCCGAGGCGAAGAAGACGCCGAGCGCCAGGGTCGGCAGCAGCGTCGACCAGAACGCCACCGACAGCCGGCTGAGATAGGAAGGATCTTCCACGGTCGGGTCGGCCTCGAATATTCGGCCGAACAGGCGCCTGCCGCCGATCAAAAGCACGGCCGCCAGCGCCAGCGCCATAAGCGTCGCCGCGAGGATCGCCTGGAACTTGAACCTGACGGCGAAGCTCGCCCAGGACGACACCGCCTTGTAGAGGCCCGTGAACTGGTCATGCGCGTCGGAAAAGGCCTGCGGGCTCAGTGCGTCCGTCAGGTCGTAGTGCTTGGTGATGACGCTGCGGAAAAGCTCGCTGCGCATGACGGCGATCCTGTCGACCAAGCCGTTGACGCGGATCGACAGGTTTTGCGCGCTGGCGACGACCGCGTTGATCTGAGCTTTTTCCGTGGCGAGCGCGCTGCGTTCGTTGCTCACGATCACCGGCTCCGGGGGTTGCCCCTGCGCCGGCGGCTGGCCGAGAACCTCCGCGCGATTGTTGATGTCGGTGAGGCGCTGCCGGAATGCCAGGGCGCTGTTCAGCGCCGCCCGCGAAATATCCTCGAGCTGCAACCGGATGTCGACGAGCCCCGCATCGTCCTGGTCGGGGTCGCTCAGTTTCTTTTCCAGGCCGTCGGTCCTGGCCGTCAGGTCCTGGATGGCCTTCGTCTGGTCGGCGATGAGTTGCGACGAGCCATGGCCGATCGCCTGCGCCGACGCGTCCAGCGCCGGCTGCGCGAAGACAGCGACGATGACGACCAGAAGCAGGCGCAGCAGGCGGAAGAACATGATTTTGTTGGCGACTCGCGGCCGAAAAATTCTCGAAATTTCCGCCCTTGATAAAGACCGGCATATCGGGCGGCAAGCCGTCCCGATCGTGCCGGCGATAGTCGGCCTGTCGAAAAGCGATGGCGCAATCTTGGCTTTGCGCTTCCCGCCTGCTCTATAGTCTGCCGCCTCGCACCATAAGGACGATAGGAAGAATGGCGGAATATTCAGCCTTCTCGCTGCTCAAGAACGCGCTGACCGGCAACAAGGATTGGAAGCCCGCCTGGCGCAAGCCGGACCCCAAGGCTTCCTATGACGTGATCGTCATCGGCGGCGGCGGCCACGGTCTTTCGACCGCCTATTATCTCGCCAAGGAACACGGCATCACCAATGTCGCGGTGCTGGAAAAGGGCTGGCTCGGCTCCGGCAATGTCGGCCGCAACACCACGGCGGTGCGCTCCAACTATCTCTTGCCGCAGAACACCCGCTTCTACGAACATTCGATGAAGCTGTGGGAGAATCTCTCGCACGACCTCAACTACAACGTCATGTTCTCGCAGCGCGGCTGCCTGAACCTCGCGCACACGCCAGCCCAGCTCGACGACTATGCCAGGCGCGGCAACGCCATGCGCCATCTCGGCGTCGACGCCGAGCTGATGAGCGTCGACCAGATCAAGCGGCTTGTGCCGGCGCTGGATGTCTCGGGTTCGGCGCGCTTTCCCGTCCTTGGCGGGCTGATGCAGCCGCGCGCCGGCACGGCCCGGCACGACGCGGTCGCCTGGGGCTATGCGCGCGGCGCCGACCGGCGCGGCGTCGATATTATCGAGAATTGCGAGGTCACCGGCTTCCTGCGCGACGGCGACCGCATCACCGGCGTTTCGACGACGCGCGGCGAAATCCGCGCCAAGAAGGTCGCGCTTGCGGTTGCCGGCAGCACCGGCCGCGTCATGCAGCTTGCCGGCATCTCGCACATGCCGATCGAAAGCCATGTGCTGCAGGCCTTCGTCTCGGAATCGCTGAAGCCTGTCGTCGACACCGTTCTCACCTTCGGCATGGGCCATTTCTACATCTCGCAATCCGACAAGGGCGGCCTGGTCTATGGCGGCGACCTCGACGGCTACAACAGCTACGCCCAGCGCGGCAGCCTGCCGATCGTCGACGAGGTGATGAGCGAGATGGTGGCGCTGTTTCCCGGCCTGGCGCGCGTGCGCATGCTGCGCTCCTGGGGCGGGCTGTGCGACATGACGATGGACGGCTCGCCGATCATCGCCGCCGGTCCGCTGCCGGGCATGTATCTCAATTGCGGCTGGTGCTATGGCGGCTTCAAGGCGACGCCGGCCTCCGGCTGGTGCTTTGCCTACACCATTGCCAAGGACGAGCCGCACGAGTTCAACGCGCCCTTCACGCTCGACCGTTTCTACCGCGGCCTCGTCATCGACGACAAAGGCCAGGGCGCGACGCCCAGATTGCACTAGGGTTTGGATTGAAAAATGCTAATCACCTGTCCCTATTGCGGCCCGCGCGACGTTATCGAATTCACCTATCAGGGCGACGGCAACCGCGAGCGGCCGCAGCCCGCCTCGCAAGACCTCGACGCCTGGAACGCCTATGTCTACGACCGGCTGAATCCGGCCGGCGATCACAACGAGATTTGGCAGCATTCCGGCGGTTGCCGCGCGCATCTCAGGGTCGTGCGCAACACGCTCACGCATGAGATACTAAGCACCGCCTTCGCTCGCGGCCACAGGGCGGAGGGCCGCTCGTGAGCCCCCGCCGCACAGAGACCGGCGGCCGGATCGACCGGCTGCGCACCATCCGCTTCACCTTCGACGGCGCGCCTTACACCGGTCATGCCGGCGACACGCTGGCCTCGGCGCTGCTCGCCAATGGCGTGACGCTGTTCGGCCGCTCGTTCAAATATCATCGCCCGCGCGGCCTGCTCGCCGCCGGTGTCGAAGAGCCGAACGCGCTGGTGACGGTGCTGCGTGGCGAAGTGCGCGAGCCCAACATCGCCGCTACCATGGTCGAGATCTATGACGGGCTCGTCGCCGTCAGCCAGAACCGTACCCCCTCGCTCGCCTGGGATATCGGCGCCCTCAACCAGCTCGGCGGCAAGCTCCTGTCGGCCGGCTTCTACTACAAGACCTTCATGGGGCCGGTGATCGGCCCGCTGAAGGGCACGCGCTTCTGGATGTTCTGCGAGCATTTCATCCGTCGCGCCGCCGGCCTCGGCAAGGCTGGCACCGCTCCCGATCCGTCTCGCTACGAGCGCATGAACGCCTTTTGCGACGTGCTGGTCGTCGGCTCCGGTCCGGCCGGCCTGATGGCGGCGAAAGCCGCCACCGACCAGGGCGCCCGAGTGATCCTCGCCGATCTCGAAGCCCATTTTGGCGGCTCCGCCAACTGGTCGGGCGAAACCATCGACGGCATGCCTGCCGCCGAATGGGCCCAGCGCACGGTCGCGCAGCTCGGAGGCAACGACAATGTGCGGCTTTTGCCGCGCACGACGGTGTGGGGCTATTACGACGGCAACACGCTGGCCGCCCTCGAACGGGTGACTGATCATAAGGAAACGCCAGCCAAGGGCGAGCCGCGCCAGCGCTACTGGGCGATCCGCGCCGGCACGGTGGTGCTCGCCACCGGTTCCTTCGAGCGGCCGCTGGTGTTTCCGGGCAACGACCGTCCCGGCGTCATGCTGGCGCATGCGGCGGAACGTTACGTCAATGAATATGGCGTGCTGCCGGGACAGCGCATCGCGCTCTTCACCAACAACGACAGCGCCTACCGCTCGGCCGTTGCGTTAAAGAAGGCCGGCGCGACCATTGTTGCCATCGTCGATGTCCGCGCCGACGTCTCGAACGACATGCGCCGGCTCGCCGGCGAGGCCGAGGCCGAGCTGCTGGACGGCCACGCCGTGGTTGCGACCGAGGGCGGCAAGGCCCTCACCGGTCTCAAGGTGCAGCGCTTCGACGCCATAAGCGGTGCGCTCAGCGGCGATGCCCGCAGCATCCATGCCGACAGCCTTTTGATGTCGGGCGGCTGGTCGCCGACCATTCATCTCGCCAGCCAAGCGGGCGCCAAGGCTGAATGGGACCCGGCCAGGCAGGCGTTCCTGCCGCCCAAGCCGACGCAGCGCTGGATCGGCGCAGGCGCCTTCACCGGCAGCTTCTCCACCGCCGAAGCCATCGCCGAGGGCCGCGCGGCCGGCGTTTCGGCCGCCGGCGGAACGGCGGCGCCCGCAGCCCTGCCGATCGTCGAAGCCGCCCCCGGCGATCCAGATCCGGCGCCGGTCTTCGAGATCAAGGCCAAGGGCAAGAGCTTCGTCGACTTCCAGCACGATGTCACCGCCGAGGACGTGCGGCTGGCGCATCGCGAAGGCTTCGTATCGGTCGAGCACCTGAAGCGCTATACCACGCTCGGCATGGCGACTGACCAGGGCAAGAACTCCAATGTGCCGGGCCTCGCGATCATGGCCGAGGCACTCGGCAAGCCGATCCCCGAAGTCGGCACGACGCGCTTTCGCCCGCCTTACACGGCGGTCTCGATCGGCTCTCTTGCTGCCGAGCGTTTCGGCGACCTCAAGCCCGAGCGGCTGACGCCGATGCATGACTGGCACATCGCCAATGGCGCGACCATGTATTCGGCCGGCCTATGGTACCGGCCGATGATCTACGGCCTTCCCGGCGAGACGGTCGAGCAGGCCTATGTCCGCGAGGCCAGGGCGACGCGTGAAAGCGCCGGCATCGTCGATGTCTCGACGCTGGGCAAGATCGCCGTGCAGGGGCCGGACGCGGCCGAGTTCCTCGACCGCGTCTACACCAACATGTTCTCCACCTTGGCCGTCGGCAAGGCCCGCTACGGCTTGATGCTGCGCGAGGACGGGCTTGCCTTCGACGATGGCACCACCTGGCGGCTCGGCGAGCAGGAATTCCTGATGACCACCACCACCGCCAATGCCGGCAAGGTGATGCAGCATCTGGAATATTTCCTCGACGTCATCTGGCCGGAGCTGAAGGTCACCGTCACCTCCGTCACCGACGAATGGGCGGGCGCGGCGATCGGCGGACCGAACGCGCGCGCCATCCTTGCGGCTTGCGTAAAAGATACCGCTGTCGACAACGCTACGCTGCCCTTCATGGGTATCGTCCATGGCCGCATCGCCGGCGTGCCGGTGATGATCTGCCGGCTGTCCTTCTCCGGCGAAATGGCATTCGAGGTCTATTCCGGGGCCGGCTACGGCACCCATGTCTGGGAAGCCTTGATCGAGGCCGGCCAGCCTTTCGGCCTGGTCACCTACGGGCTAGAGGCGCTGGGCACGATGCGCATCGAGAAAGGCCATGTCACAGGCGCCGAGATCGACGGCCGCACCACGGCGCGCGACCTCCATCTCGACTGGATGCTGTCGAAGAAGAAGCCCTTCATCGGCTCGGCCATGATGGACCGCGAAGGCCTGATCGCCCCTGACCGGCTCGAACTGGTCGGACTGATCGCCCTCGACAACCGGCCGCTCAACGGCGGCGGCCATATCGTCGAGGAGCTGGACGAGGACAATCCGCACGACTCTCTCGGTCACATCACCGCCTGCTGCTATTCGCCGGCGCTGGGCAAATACATTGCGCTTGCGCTGGTCAAGGGCGGCAAGGCGCGCCATGGAACGCGCGCCTTCGTCTCGGATCCGTTGCGCAACCGGTTTGGGCCGGTCGAGATCGTCTCCAACCATTTCTACGATCCGGACGGGAGCCGCATGCATGGCTGAGCAACATTTGCCCGAACGCCAATCGCCGCTCGAGCCGGACTATCATCCGGGTTCGCACGGCAACTTCGAACATGGCGTCGATGTCATTCTGTCCGAGACGCGGCCGGGCTCGATCCTGCAGCTCGCCGCATGGCCGGGTGAAGAGAAGCAACTGATCGAAATTATCGGCAAGCTCACCGGTCTCACTCTGCCCGATGGCGCCGGCGGCGGCGTGAGCAGCGGCGCCCGCGCCGCCTTCGGCTTTGCGCCGGGAAAGTTCACCGTGGTCGACGAAGCGGAGGGGCTTGCTCAAGCCTTCGCCGGCGCCATCACGCCGGCCATCGGCACGCTGACAGACCTTTCGCATGGCCGCACCGCGATTCGCATCGCCGGTCCGAAGGCTGAATGGGTGATGGCGAAGTTCTTCGCTATCGACTTCGCCTTGCCGGCCTTCCCGCTCGGCGCCGGACGTTCGACCAACCATCATGACATCTTCGCCCAGATCCAGCGCAGCGGCCCAGACCAGTTCGACATCTACGTCTTCCGCTCCTTCGCGCGCTCCTTCTGGAAGGCCTTGTGCCACGCCTCGGAGGAAGTCGGTTACGAAGTGCAATAGCCCGCTCGGGCGTTGCTGGCTTAGCATTGGTCCAGGCGGCATCTGGCATTATCGACGGCTACAACTGCTGCTTGAGCGCTGGGCCAGCAGGCGCGATAGGTAAGGAATCACGGGCGTTTGCCAGGGCAAACGTCCGCACCGGCAACCAGTTCGACCATACCCTTCCATGACTGTTGAGACTTCGGCGACGGCCACGACCCGCTTTGCTCCGGCGGAGGGTCCGTCGATGCTGTTGCCGGCAACCGTCGCTTGCGGCGTGTTCATGACCAGTCTCGACCAGAACGTCGTGGTCACCGCGCTGCCCGGCATCGGCGAGAGCCTCGACCGGCCGCCAAGCCAGCTTGGCCTTTTGATCACCGTCTATGTCGCCAGCCTCATCGTCACCATGCCGCTCGGTGGCTGGCTGGCCGACCGGTTTGGGCTGCGCAACGTCTATTGCTTGGCGCTGCTCGTCTTCGCCGGCGCCTCGGCCTTGTGCGGCCTTTCGGAAAACATCTGGATGCTGGTCGGCTCGCGCGCCCTGCAAGGCTGCGGCGGCGCGCTGATGGGCACGCTTGGTCAGGTCGTGATTCTTTCGAGCTTCCCGCGCGACCGCACGCTGAAGATCAACATGTATATTTCGCTCGCCGGCCAATCCGGACCGCTGGTCGGGCCGCTCATCGGTGGCGCGCTCACCACTTACGTCTCCTGGCGCTGGATCTTCTACATCAACATCCCGATCGCGCTGACCGCGGCACTGCTGGCCGCCTCTCTGTTTCCGACGACGACCAAGCCGGTGCGCACGCCGTTCGATCTGCCTGGCTTCCTGCTCGTCGGCTGCGGCATGACGCTTCTGGTCTTCGGCATGGATTCGGTCGCCGCGAAAGATGTGGCCGCCAGCGGTATGGCGCTGGAACTCGGCTTGGCGATCGTCATCCTGACGGTTGCCGCCTTCTACTGCCTGCGCGCGCGCAATCCGCTGCTAGACCTCAATCTCTTGCGCATCCGCACCTTCCGCATCTCCTTCCTCACCGGCGGCGGCCTCGACACGATCGGCCTGAGCTCGGTGGTCTTCCTCTTGCCGCTGATGTTCCAGCTCGGCTTCGGCATGAGCGCCGTGCAGGCGGGATCGCTGACCTTCGTCGCCGCGATTGGGTCGTTGATCATGCGCTTCTTCATGCCGCGCCTTTTGAACCGTTTCGGCTTCAAGCGTGTGCTGGTCACCAATACGCCGATCGTCGCTTTGCTGGTCGCGGGCTTCGCCCTGATGCAGGAGAGCCTGCCGGCCTGGATCGTGCTTGCCTATATTTTCGCCTTCGGCGTCTTCCGCTCGGTGCAATGGGCCTCGACGGGCAATCTCTCCTATTCGGACATCGCGCCGGAGCAGCTCGCGCGCTTCAGCGCGCTCTATTACATCCTGTGGCAGCTGGCGGTGGCGATCAGCGTGGGCCTCGCGGCCGCGCTGCTGTCACTGCTTGCCGGCGGCGGCAAGGCCGGCATCAACGACTACCGCATCCTGTTCGTCATCGAAGGATTGATCACCCTTTGCGCGCTGTCGGCCTATCTGAGGCTGACGCCGCAGGATGGCGCCCATGTCAGCGGCCATGGCGCGCATATGAGCACCGACTGACGCCTCAGCCGACGCTACTTCGCGAACGTCACCCAGTCCTCGAGCGGCGCGCGATCGGTGCGGAACTCGTTCTCCGGCTTGGATGTGTCCTCGTAGCCCAACGCCATGCCGCAGACGACGATCTCTTCGTCGGGAATATCGAGCACCGGCCTGATCTGGCGATGATAGGGCGCGAAGGCCGCCTGCGGGCAGGTATGCAGTCCCCTGCCCCGTGCCGCGACCATGATGTTCTGCAGGAACATGCCGTAGTCGATCCACGACCCTTGGTTCAGCCTCCGGTCGATCGTGAAGATCATGCCGACCGGAGCGTCAAAGAAAATGAAATTGCGGTCGTGTTGGGCGCGCATCCTGTCGACCTCGCGGCGGCCGATGCCCAGCACGCCATAGAGCCCGAAGCCGTTGGCGCGGCGGCGGGTGAGATATGGTTCGAAGAACTGGTCGGGATAGTAGCGGTACTCGTCCCACTCCGCCTTTTCGGCACGGATGCCGGAATTGAGGATGGCATCGCTGATGCGCTGCTTGACCTCGCCCTTGGTCACATAGACGCGCCAGGGCTGCATGTTGGTGCCCGACGGCGCGCGCGCGGCGACCGCCAGGATCGCGCGGATCGTGTCGTCATCGACCATATCGGGCAGAAACGCGCGCACCGACCGGCGCGACAGGATCGCATCGTCGACGATCGCCGCATCCATGGCGATTCGGCTATTCTTCTCCAGCATGGGCCGTCCCTTCGCGCATGGCCGGAACTGCAACCGGTTCCATGGCGACCATCCGCAGACACTAAACTGTATTGGTCCCCGACCGGACGTCCCCACTCGCCGTTCGTGATCGTGGCTTTGCCTCAACCTCAAAAATCGCGCAAGTAAATCTTGAGGTTTGTGAAAATCCCCTTGATTTTTTCATGACTTTACCGCTTCATGAAATTTATCCGGATTTTTTCACGAGATACGCTTGAGCTCGACTACAGCCAGATCGGAGCAGGATAATGGCGACCGGCTGCTGGCCGGCGACATCCGTGCGCTTCGCAAGGCGCGCGGCCTCACGCTGGCCGAGATCGCCCTCAAGCTCGGTCGGTCGGTCGGCTGGGTCAGCCAGGTCGAGCGCGGCCTCTCGGTTCCCTCGCTGGGTGACTTGCGGGCATTCGCCAGCCTCTTCGATGTTCCGATCAGCCTGTTCTTCAGCCATGACGCGCCTGTCGAGCAGGAACGCGGCGTGGTCGTGCGCGCCGGCAGCCGCCGTTCGCTTGGCACAAGCGAATCCGGCCTGGTGGAGGAGCTTCTGTCGCCCGATCTCGGCGGTAGCTTCGAGATGCTGCGCTCGGTGTTCGCGCCGGGCGCGGAGCTGGAAACAGAAACGCGCCGCCCGACGGAAGAGGCGGGCTATGTCGCGTCGGGCACATTCGAGATCGAGATCGACGGCGTCTGGCATCGTCTCGGCGAAGGCGACTCGTTCCGCTTCGAGGGCAAGCCGTTCCGCTGGCGCAATCCCGGCGCCGAGCCGGCAGTGGTCATCTGGGTGGTTTCGCCACCGGTATACTGACAATGCATGTCAACCAAAAGTGCGAAGCGGTTTTGGGATAACGACATGCATCAAAAACAAAAATCGAAGCGCGAAGCGCTGAGACTCTGGAGGAAGAAATGGCCGGTTTGCCGACCACGGCACGCGTGGTGATCATCGGAGGCGGCGTCGTCGGCACCTCCTCGCTCTATCACCTCTGCAAGGCGGGCTGGACCGATTGCGTGCTTCTGGAAAAAAACGAGCTGACCTCAGGCTCGACCTGGCATGCCGCCGGCAACGTGCCGACCTTCTCCTCGTCCTGGTCGCTGATGAACATGCAGCGCTACTCGACCGAGCTTTACCGGGGTCTGGCCGAAGCGGTCGATTATCCGATGAACTACCATGTAACCGGCTCGCTCCGGCTCGCCCATACCAAGGAGCGCATGCAGGAATTCCAGCGCGCCAAGGGCATGGGCCGCTACCAGGGAATGGATATCGACGTCGTCGGCCTCGACGAGATCAAGCGCCGCTATCCTTTCATCGAGACGCATGAGTTGAAGGGCGCGCTCTATGACCCGAGCGACGGCGACATCGACCCGGCTCAGCTGACCCAGGCGCTGGCCAAAGGCGCGCGTGACATGGGCGCCAGGATCATCCGCTTCTGCCCGGTCACCGGCGTGCGCCGCGAGAACGGCGAATGGGTGATCGCCACCCCGCAAGGCGAGATCCGCTGCGAGATCGTCATCAACGCGGCAGGCTACCGCGCCGCCGAAGTCGGCAAGATGTTTGGGCGCGACGTGCCGATGATGGTGATGAGTCATCAGTACATATTGTTCGAGGAAATCCCGGAGCTTGCCGCGTGGACGAAGGAACAGGGCCGCAAGCTGCCGCTGCTGCGCGACGTCGACACGTCCTATTACCTGCGCCAGGAAAAGAGCGGCATGAATCTCGGCCCCTATGAGCGCAATTGCCGCGCGCATTGGGCGACCCACAACGATCCGATGCCGGAGGATTTTTCCTTCCAGCTCTTCCCCGACGATCTCGACCGCCTCGAACATTACCTCGCCGACGCTGTCGCCCGCGTACCGATCCTCGGCACCGCCGGCCTCTCCAAGGTGATCAACGGCCCGATTCCTTACGCTCCGGACGGCAATCCGCTGATCGGGCCGATGCCCGGCGTGCCGAATGCCTTCGAGGCCTGCGTCTTCACCTTCGGCATCGCGCAGGGCGGCGGCGCCGGCAAGGTGCTGGCCGAATGGGTGACGGAGGGCCAGACTGAGTGGGACATGTGGTCCTGTGATCCGCGCCGTTTCACCAGCTTCGCCTCGGCGCCCGACTATTGCGTCGCCAAGGGCATGGAGATCTACGGCAACGAATACGCCATCCAGTTCCCGCGCCACGCCTGGCCGGAGGGGCGCAACCGTAAGCTGTCGCCGCTGCATGAGCGCATCAGGGCGCTGGGCGGCCAGCTCGACGCCTATAATGGTTGGGAGCGCGCGACTTGGTACGCACAACCCGGCGATGATACTTCCGAAGAGTCTACCCTCACCTTCCGCCGCGACGGCCCGTGGCAGCAGCGTGTGCGCCAGGAATGCCTCGCTGTGCGCGACGCCGCCGGCATCCTCGACTTGCCCGGCTTCTCGCGCTTCAACCTCGAAGGTCCGGGCGCGGCCGATTGGCTGGCCTTGCAGGTCACCGGCCTTGTGCCGAAGCCCGGCCGCATCGGCCTCATCTATTTCGCCGACGACAAGGGCCGCATCGTCACCGAAATGTCGGTGGTGCGCCATGGCGAGGACCAGATGACGCTGATCACTGCCGCGGTGGCGCAGTGGCACGATTTCGAATGGCTGAAGTCGCGCATGCCCGCCGATGCGGCCTTCACGCTGACCGACCGGACGGAGGAATTTTCGACGCAGATTCTGACCGGCCCGAACTCGCGCGCTATCCTTGCCGAGGTCTGCGATGCGGACCTGACCCTTCCCTGGCTGACACATCAGGAAACAACCATTGCCGGGCGCTGGGCGAAGCTGGTGCGCGTCTCCTTCGCCGGCGAGCTCGGCTGGGAAATCCACACCAAGGTCGCGGACACGGCGACCGTCTTCGATGCCGTCTGGGCCGCCGGCCGGAAGCACGGGCTAAAACCCTTCGGCATGTATGCGCTGGATTCGCTGCGGCTGGAAAAAGGCTACCGCGCCTGGAAGGGCGATCTGTCGACCGACTATTCGATCCTGCAGGGCGGCCTGGAGCGCTTCGTCAAATGGGACAAGCCAGACTTCCGCGGCAAGGCGGCTCTCCTCAACGAGAAGCAGCAGGGCGTGAAGAAGCGCTTCGTCACTTTGGTTGTCGAGAACCCCGGCGACTGCGACGCACCCTATATGTCGACGCTCTGGCACGACGGCACGATCGTCGGCGAGACGACGTCGGGCGGCTGGGGCCACCGCGTCGGCAAGTCGATCGCGCTCGGCATGCTGCGCACGGATCTCACGGAGCCGGGCACGGCGGTCGAGGTCGAGATTTTTGGCGATCGCTTCAAAGCCATCGTCCAGAACGACGAGCCGCTGTGGGATCCGAAGAATGAGAGGTTGAGAGCCTGATGCCGAAGCCATCAAAGCGCATTACCGGTATCGTGCCTTCGGGCAAGGACGGCTGGGAGGTCCATTTCGCCGCCTGGAATCGCAAGCAGGCCGGCGAAGAAATCATTGTGCTCTCGGTCGGCGACCATGATTTCGACACGCCATCGGAAACCATCGAGGCCTGTGTAAGCGCCGTGCGCGGCAGCAACCATCACTACACGCCGCTGCCCGGCCTGCCGCGCCTGCGCAAGGCGATGGCCGCCGCCGCGACCGTTTGCGCCGGCATCCTCACGGAACCCGACGAGGTCATCGCCACGCCTGGCGGCCAGGCAGCGCTTTACGCCGCCGTGCAGGGCGTGCTCGACCCGGGCGACCACGCCATCGTCGTCGCGCCCTATTACGCCACCTACCCCAACACTTTCAGCGCCGCGGGCGCCAGCTTCACGGTGGTCGAGACACCGGCCGAAGATGGATTTCAACCTCGCGCGGACATGATTCGCGCCGCGCTCAAGCCCAACACCCGCGCCATACTGATCAACACGCCGAACAACCCGACCGGTGCCGTCTATTCGCGCGAACGGCTCGAGCAGCTGGCCGAAATCTGCAAGGAGAACGATCTCTGGCTGCTGTCGGACGAGGTTTACTGGACGCTCGGCGGCGGCGAGCACATCTCGCCGCGCTCGCTGCCCGGCATGGCCGAGCGCACGCTGGTCATCAACTCCATGTCGAAGAGCCACGGCATGACCGGCTGGCGCATGGGCTGGCTGACCGGGCCGAAAGCGATGATCGCGCTGATGACCGACCTCAATCTGGTCACGACCTACGGCCTGCCGGCCTTCATCTCCATCGCCTGCGCCGAGGCGCTTGAAAACCACTATGGCGTGAAGGATATCGCCGAGCGTTACGCCGCGCGGCGCACGATCTTCCTCGATGCCATACGCGGCGCCAATGAAGTCACTGTGCGCGGCTCCGAAGGCGGCATGTACATCATGCTCGATGTCTCCGCGGTCGAGCCCGACGACGAGAAATTCGCCTGGGCGCTGCTCGACAAGGAAAAGGTCGGCGTGATGCCCGGATCGAGCTTCGGCGAAGCCGCCGCCGGCCACATCCGCATCAGCCTCTGCCAGCCCGAACCCGTCCTCAAGGAAGCAGCGCTTCGCGTTCGCCGTTTCGCTTCCAACTATCGCCGCGAGGCCGCATGACCAAGACCATCCCGGCCAAAGCCCGCGCGGTAATCATCGGCGGCGGCGTCTCCGGCTGCTCGGTCGCCTATCATCTGGCCAAGCTCGGCTGGACCGACATCGTGCTCTTGGAGCGAAAGCAGCTCACCTCAGGCACCACCTGGCATGCGGCCGGGCTGATCGGCCAGTTGCGCGGCTCCCAGAACATGACGCGACTGGCGAAATATTCGGCCGATCTCTACGTCAAGCTTGAAGCCGAGACCGATGTCGGCACCGGCATGCGCCAGGTCGGCTCGATCACCGTCGCGCTGACGGAGGAGCGCAAGCACGAGATCTACCGGCAGGCGTCGCTCGCCCGCGCTTTCGATGTCGACGTGCGCGAGATTTCGCCGCGCGAGGTCAAGGAGATGTACCCGCATCTCAACGTCTCGGATGTGGTTGGCGCCGTGCATCTGCCGCTCGACGGCCAGTGCGATCCCGCCAACATCGCCATGGCGCTGGCCAAGGGCGCGCGCCAGCGGGGTGCGACGATCATCGAGAATGTGAAGGTCACCAAGGTTCACACGATGAACGGTCGCGTCTCCGGCGTCTCCTGGACACAGGGCGAGGAGCAAGGCACGATCGAGACAGACATCGTCGTCAACTGCGCCGGCATGTGGGCGCGCGAGTTGGGTCGGCAGAACGGCGTTACCATCCCGCTGCATGCCTGCGAGCATTTCTATCTCGTCACCGAGCCGATCCCCGGCCTCTCCCGCTTGCCGGTGCTGCGCGTGCCGGACGAGTGCGCCTATTACAAGGAGGATGCCGGCAAGATGATGCTCGGCGCCTTCGAGCCGGTGGCGAAACCCTGGGGCATGGACGGCATCCGCGAGGATTTCTGCTTCGACCAGTTGCCCGAGGACATGGACCATTTCGAGCCCATCCTCGAAATGGGCGTCAACCGCATGCCGATGCTGGGCACCGCCGGCATCCATACCTTCTTCAACGGCCCGGAGAGTTTCACGCCGGACGACCGCTATTATCTCGGCGAGGCGCCCGAGCTTTCCGGCTACTGGATGGCGACCGGCTATAACTCGATCGGTATCGTCTCCTCCGGCGGCGCCGGCATGGCACTGGCGCAATGGATCAATGACGGCGAGGCGCCGTTCGACCTGTGGGAAGTCGACATCCGCCGCGCCCAGCCCTTCCAGAAGAACCGCCGCTACCTCAAGGAGCGCGTCTCCGAAACGCTCGGCCTGCTCTATGCCGACCATTTCCCCTATCGCCAGATGGCGACCTCGCGCGGCGTGCGCCGCTCGCCCTTGCACGAGCACCTGAAGGCGCGCGGCGCCGTCTTCGGCGAGGTGGCGGGCTGGGAGCGCGCCAACTGGTTCGCGCGCGAAGGCCAGGAGCGCGAATACCGCTATTCCTGGAAGCGGCAGAACTGGTTCGACAACCAGCGCGAGGAACATCTCGCGGTGCGCAACGGCGTCGGCCTGTTCGACATGACTTCCTTCGGCAAGATCCGCGTCGAGGGTCGCGATGCCTGCGCCTTCCTGCAACGGCTCTGCGCCAACGACATGGACGTGGCGCCGGGCAAGATCGTCTACACGCAGATGCTCAACCAGCGCGGCGGCATCGAGAGCGACCTCACCGTGACGCGGCTTTCGGATACGGCCTATTTCCTGGTCGTGCCGGGCGCCACGCTGCAGCGCGACTTCGCCTGGCTGAGAAAGCATGTCGCCGACGAGTTCGTCGTCATCACCGACGTCACCGCCGCCGAAGCCGTGATCTGCGTCATGGGTCCGGAGGCGCGAAAACTGATCCAGAAGGTCAGCCCGAACGATTTTTCCAACGAGACCAATCCGTTCGGCACTTTCCAGGAGATCGAGATCGGGATGGGTCTCGCCCGCGCCCACCGGGTCACCTATGTCGGCGAGCTTGGCTGGGAATTCTATGTCTCGACCGAGCAGGCCGCCCATGTCTTCGAGGAGATCACCGAAGCCGGCGCCGATGTCGGCCTGAAACTCTGCGGCCTGCATACGCTGGATTCCTGCCGCATTGAAAAGGCCTTCCGCCATTTCGGCCACGACATCACCGACGAGGACAATGTGCTGGAGGCGGGCCTCGGCTTTGCGGTGAAGACGAGCAAAGCCGGTTTCATCGGCCGCGAGGCGGTGCTCAGGAAGAAGGAAGCCGGCCTGTCACGCCGGCTGGTGCAGTTTCGCCTGAAGGACGCGCAGCCCCTGCTCTTCCACAACGAGGCCATCCTGCGCGACGGCAAGATCGTCGGCCCGATCACATCAGGCAATTACGGCCACCATCTCGGCGGCGCGATCGGGCTTGGCTATGTGCCTTGCCAAGGCGAGAGCGAGGCGGATGTGCTGGGCTCATCCTATGAGGTGGAGATCGCCGGCGAGCGTTTCACGGCGGAAGCCTCGCTGAAGCCGATGTATGATCCGAAGGCGGAACGGGTGAGGATATAGCTTTCCTCTCGCGGCTTCGGGCAGGATTGCCCGCAGGCGTGACCAAGAGTCGCTATTACTTGTCCGGCATGGTTGACGGATCGCGAGCACCGTGTCGGATACCGACAATCACAATTTCGGCGGCGGAAGGCTCATAGTAGATCAGGTAGGGTAAGGCCGCACGACAATCCGGCGCATCGGCCTTTCGTTTGTAGCAACGCCGGCCAAAGGATGTTCAAGCAATAGATTGATGACTGCGTGGAGTCTGGCTTGGATCCGCTTCGCCCCTTTGGGTGACTGCAACGCGATATTGCCGAGAACCTCGTCTAACTCGGCTAACGCCGCCGGCGTGTAACGAAGCTTCACAGGCCGTGCTTCGCCCAAACAGCGCGGACTTCCTCGTCGGTTGCAAATTCACCACGCGCAGCCTGCGCTCGGGACATTGCGAGCGAGGCTTTTTCCTCTCGGCTCAGTTGGTGAATAGGTTCATCCCCCACTTCACCCGCGAGGCGCAAGAGGACACGTGCGTACTCGTCCTGCAATTCAGGAGGCAAGGTGCGAACACGTTGGACTGCATGCTCGAAAAGCTTGGTCATGCCCTTATTATGCACTTCATTTCCGCATAAAAAAAGGCGTTCGCCACAATCCCGCAGGATAGTTGAAGGCCTCCTAAAACCGCTCAAGCGTCCTGCGGACTTTGACCAGAAACCCCGCCCTGCTCTTCGGTGTCGAGGCATCCATCAAGTAGTGCGCCAGGAAAAACGTCTTGCAGCGCGTGGCGCATAGCGCCCGCATGCCGCGTAAAATCGTCTTGCGTCCCGGCTGGCCGACGACCACGCTCCACCAGGTCGGCGCGCCGCAGGTGGTGATGACGCCGACCTTGGTGACGTGCCGCATCAGCGACGTGATCCGCCCCTTGCCGGCTGGTAGCTTGAAGGCGATGTCGGTCGCCCACACGCGGTCGAACCAGCCCTTCAGCATCGCCGGCAACCCGTACCACCAGGTCGGATAGATGAAGAGGATCGCCTGCGCCCATTGCAGATGTTCGAAATGCGGCGTCAGCGCAGGATCTTCCGGCGCGCGATCATTGTAGAAGCGCCGCTCCTCGCAACTCATCACAGGGTCGAAATTCTCGGCGTAGAGGTCGAGCAGCCGCACGTCCCAGCCCCGTCCTTTCAGCACCTCCACCGCCATGTCGCGGATAGCCGCGCAATAGCTTTCCGGCACCGGATGGCAATAGACCACAAGCACGCGCATCAGAAGGCGTCCATCGTCGCCGCGACCTTCGCCATGAAGACTTTGCGCGTTTCGTCGGTGGATAGGTTCATCGAATAATGCGCGAGATAGGAGACGGGAGCGCCTGGCTTGATGGTCGCCCGCAGCATGCGCTTGACGACCTTGCGCGGCGGGTCGCCCATCAGCATGGCGCGAAAGCGGCTGCCGCCATAGGTGGTGATGGCTGCGAGCTTGCGGATGTTGTGCAGCGTCGGCCGCACCTTGCCGTCGACCAGCTTGAACGACACGCCGGGCAGAAAGACGCGGTCGAAGAAACCTTTCAGGATTGCCGGATAGCCATAGTTCCAGACCGGAAACGACAGCACCAGCGCTTCGGCATTCTTCAGCCTTTCGACATAGCCGGCGACCGCGTCGTCCGGCCCGCGCGGCTCGTGGTAGCCGAGCCGCTCGGCGCGTGTCAGCCTTGGATCGAAATCCTCGGCATAGAGGTCGCAGTCGTCGACCGCATGCCCCGACGCGGCGAGCCGCTCGACGATCGTCTCGTGCAGGCCGGCGTTGAAGCTGGTCTCCACCGGATGAGCGTAAAGCACGAGGATTTTCATCACCCCGCCTTCTGCAATCCCTTGAACAGGAACGTGCGGCCGGAGCGATAATCATAGTCCGGGTTTTCCCAGGCGATCATCTTGCCGGGATTGAGCAGCCCTTGCGGATCGGTCTGGCGCTTGAAGGCAAGCTGGATCTCGTCGGTCTGCTTCATGCCGCCTTCTTCCAGCGTGTAGCGGTGCGGGTTGAAGATCGGGCAGCCATTCTCCTCATGCAGGCGGATGATTTCGTTGAGCCGCGCCTCGGTGGTGAACTTGACCAGCGGCAGGCCGAAGCAGGTGATGTTGCCGTCGAGCCGCACGAATTCCAGATGCGAGAACACCTCGCCCGTGAACATCGCGTCCATCGTCTCGACCAGCGCCAGCTGGTTGGGGAACGGATAGAGCGACTGCAGATAGGTGATCGACGGGTCGACGCGCAGTGCGCGCAGGGTCGTGTGGTTCCAGGCAAGCTCATAGGCCGGCGGCAGGCCCTTCTTGTCCTCGTCCGTCGCGGTCGCCGCATTGAAGATGACCTCGCCGCCGGCGCGCCGGGTGAAGGCCAGGAAGGCGTCGAGCCCATGCTTCGCGACCATGACGACGCAAATGCTTTGCCCCTCGCGCAGGAATTTCTGGTGCCGCTTGAAATAGAGCTGCGGCACGGGTGCGGCGATCGGCGTGATCAGCTTGGTCAGGATGCCGTCCTGGCAGGCAAGCGCGTTGCCGTAGCGGGCTGCACCCATGAATTTGTCGAAGCCGACGATAACGTCGATCCAATCATAGGCGGCGGTCAGCGGCATCTCGACCTCGGTGATAATGCCGTTGGTGCCATAGGCATGCGTCACCTTGTGCAGGTCCTCGCCGGTGAGCTCGAGCGCCTTGGGCTCGGCCTCCATGGTGACGACGCGCAGCCGCAGCACATTGCCGAAATCGCGCAAGCCGCCGAAATTGATCGAGCCGACGCCACCCGAACCGCCAGCGATGAAGCCGCCGATCGAGGCGGTGTTGTAGGTCGAGGGCGAGAGCCTCAGCTCCTGTCCGGAATGCGCCCGCGTCGCCTTGTCGATGTCGGCCAGCACCGCGCCCGGCCCGGTCACCACCCGCCCCGGCGCGATCGTCTTGATCTCGTTCATCTCGGCGAGGTTAAGCACCACGCCGCCCGACAGCGGCATCGCCTGCCCATAATTGCCGGTGCCGCTGCCGCGCGGCGTCACCGGAACGCCGTGCCTGTGGCATGCGGCAAGCGCGCGGATGACTTCATCTTCGTTCTTCGGCGTGACGATCAGGTCGCCTTTGATGTGATCGAGTTGCGCCTTCAGCACCGGGCTGTACCAGTAGAAGTCGCGGCTCTTCTGCTGGACGATGGCCGGATGGTCGTCGAGCTTGATCCCTTCGAGATCGCGCTTCAGCGCTGCGATATCCATCATCACACCATCAGTTCGTCGAGTTCGGCATAGTCGGGCAGTTGGCGTTCGATCGCCCTGCCGTCGCGCACCACGATGCGATCCGATTCGGGCCGCGACAGCAATTCGGTCCAGCTCCGCCCCTTGAAGACAACGAAGTCGGCGCTGCCGTCGGCGGCCAGCGTGCCGGCGCCGTCGAGCCGCATCACTTCGGCCGGCGTCGCCGCTACAGCCTTCGGCCAGTCGCCGACCGGGTGATCGAAATGCAGGATGCGCGTCGCCATGCGGTAGACCTCCAGCATATCGAGATCGCCATAGGCGTAGAAGGGATCGCGCGTGTTGTCGGAAGCAACCGCCACCTTGATGCCGCGCGCCTTCATCTCGTGCAGCAGCGTCACGCCGCGCCAGCGCGGGGTGGTGTGATCGCTGCGGCGGTCCTGCAGATAGAGATTGCACATCGGCAGCGACACCACGGCAAGCCGCGCCTTCGCCACCTTGTCCAGCGTGTCGAGCACCTCGAGGTCCGGCTGGCGCGCCAACGAGCAGCAATGGCCGACCAGGATATTGCCCTCGAAACCGTTCCACAGCGACGCCTCGGCGATCTTCTTCAGCGAGATGGCCGCGGCATCGTCGGTCTCGTCGGCATGGAAATCGAGATCGAGCCCATGCTCGATCGCCTGGGCGAACACCTTGTCGAGCAGTTCCTCGAGATCGGGTACCATATAGGTGACGACGCCGAGCACGCCCTTGGCCGCGGCGACGCGCTTCGCCAACCGTTCGAACCAGGCCTTGTCGCGCACGCCTTCGATGCCGAGCAGGCAGGCCGCCTGCAGCTCGATGCGCCCGCGCCATTTTTCCCGCATCGTTTCGAACACCGGCCAGGAGATCTCCTCCTGCGGCGGCACGCTGTCGAGATGCGTGCGCATAGCCTTGGTGCCGTGCGCGTAGGCCGAGCGCAGCGAGAAGTCCATGCGGCGCGCGACATCCTCGGCGCTCCAGCGCGTGGTGCGGTCGGCGCCGGTGGCATTGAGCGCGCCCATGAAAGTGCCGTCCGGATTGGGCTTTCGCGGCCAGATATGGCCCTTGTCGATATGGGTATGGCAGTCGACGAAGCACGGCATCACAATGCGGCCGGCAAGGTCGATCGCGCCGGGGTGCGCCTCTGCCCGGTCGTGCGCGGCAAGATCGGCGATCTTGCCGTTGGTGATGATAATGTTGGCAAGCGCAAACCCATCCGGATCGAAGGCGGCGGCAAGATCCGGCGTGAGCGATCGATGAAGCCGAACGTTAACCAGGCGATAAGAACCAGAGGTTGGTATCAAGGTCTGGCCCCCGCTGTCTTATGCAGAACTGGTGCCCAAATGGGCGCCTCACTATTCTCAATTGCATCGCGCACCTTACCGCTCCTGTTTCAGCGCGCTCTCGTGCCAGCGGCGCAGGATGAGATGCGACACCAGCGACAGCACCAGGAAGATAAGGATGCCGGTGAGCGAGATCAGGATCAGCGCCGCGAACAGGCGCGGCGCGTTGAGCCGGTAGCCGGCCTCGATGATGCGGGACGCGAGCCCCGATGACTGCCCCTGCGCGCCGGCGACGAATTCCGCCACCACCGCGCCGATCAGCGACAGGCCGCCGGCGATCTTCAGCCCGCCGAGGAAATAGGGCATCGCCGCCGGCAGCCGCAGATAGCGCAATTGCTGCCAGCGCGTCGCGCCGTTGAGCTTGAACAGGTCCCGCAGGTTCCGATCGACCGAGTTCAGGCCGAGCGTGGTGTTGGAGAGGATCGGAAAGAAGGCGACGATCCAGGCGCAGAGCAGCAGTTTGACGGTCTGGTTGTCCACATAGATGTTGATCAAAGGGAAGATGGCGACGATTGGCGTCACCTGCAGCACGATGGCGAAGGGGAAGAACGACATCTCCACCCATTTCGATTGCGCGAACAGCACCGCCAGTCCGACGCCACCGATCACGGCGAGAGCCAAGCTGAAAAAGGTGATCCTGAGCGTCACCAGCAGTGAGGAGAACAACAGCCCCGCATCGTTGTGCAGCGTCTGCAGCACCACGGCCGGCCGCGGCAGGATATATTGCGGGATCTCGTTCCAGACGCAGATGCGGTCCCACAGCACGATCGCCAGCACCATGATCGCCAGCGGCAGCACCCATTTGCCGATGCGCTCCAGCCGCTCCTGGCGGGCGCGGCGCGCCTCTTCCGGATCGAGCGTCAGGACATTGTCTTCAATGGCCGTCATTTTGCGATCCGGCGGTTGAGTTGATTGCGTCGACCAGCACGCCCGAGGCCTGCCGGCAAAGCGCAGCATAGCCCGGCGAGGTGCGGAACGCCTCGTCGCGCGGATAGGGCGCGTTGATGGGGAGTTCGCCATGGACGCGGCCCGGCCGCGCGGCCATGACGACGACGCGGCTGGATAGGAACACGCTCTCGAAGACGCTGTGGGTGACGAAGACGACGGTGAAGCGCTCGTCCTGCCACAGCTCCAAAAGATCGTTGTTGAGCTTGAAGCGGGTGATCTCGTCGAGCGCGGCGAAAGGCTCGTCCATCAGAAGGATGCGCGGCTTCGTCACCATGGCCCGCGCGATCGAGACGCGCATCTTCATGCCGCCGGAAAGCTCGCGCGGCACGGCGTTCTCGAAGCCGGTGAGGTGGACGCGCGACAGCATCTCCATCACGGCCGGCTCCGCCTTGGCGCGTGACACGCCCTTCAGCCTCAGCGGCAGCCAGACATTGTCGAAGACGCTGGCCCAGGGCAGCAGCGTCGGCTCCTGGAAGACGAAGCCGATGTTCGAGCGGTCGATCGAGCCGCGCCAGTCGAGCTGGCCGGAGGTCGGCGTCGAGAGACCCGCGATCAACCTGAGCGCCGTCGACTTACCGCAACCGGAGGGGCCGAGCAGGCTCAGGAAATCGCCTTCACGGATCGCCAGGTCGACCTTGCTCAGCGCCGTCACGCCGTTGGAAAAAACCTTGCCGACATTGCGTAATGCCAGCAGCATCGGAGCCTCGCCCGATGCCGCCGGCGTCTCAGCCACTTTCTCCTGGATCATCTCAGGCCGGCCGCCTTACTTCTTCAGCTCCAGCCCGACACCTTTGTTGATGAAGGCCAGCGTATAGGCCTTCTTGATGTCGAGACCCGGCTGCGCGACCTTGGCCTTGACCATCTTGTCGTAGAAACTCTGGATGCGGGCTTCGTTCATCGTGCCGATGCCGAGCTTTTCCGAATCGCCCGAATCGACAATGCCGAACTTCTTCAACTGCTCGATCGAGAAGGCGATCTGCTCGTCCGTCATGTCGGGATTGTCCTTCTTGATCATGTCGTTGGCGGCCTTGTTGTCGCCATAGAGGTACTTGTACCAGCCCTTGGCCGAGCCATCGACGAAGCACTGGACCACCTCCGGCCGCTTGTCGATCGTATCCTGCATCACCTCGATGGTCGTCGCATAGGTGTCCCAGCCATTGTCGGCAAGCAGGAACTGGTTCGGCGTGAAGCCTCCCTGCTTCTGCACCGCGAACGGCTCGGAGGTCACATAGCCTTGCTGAATCGACTTCTTGTTGGCGATGAAGGGCGCCGGATTGAACGTGTAGGGCACGCGCTTGGCGGCGTCGAAGCCTAGATCGGTGACCATCCACTGGAAGAAGGTCTGCGCGCCTTCGTCACCCATGATGTACTGGTCGGCGTTCTTCAGGTCTTCCCACTTGTCCAGCCCCTCTCCCGGATGGGACATGATGACTTGCGGATCCTTCTGGAAATCGGCGGCAACGACGCGCATCGGAATACCCTGCTGCACGGCATCGAAGGCCGACAGCAGGTTGCCGCCCATGTAGAAATCGATCTTGCCGGCAAGCAGCATCGGCCGGCCGCTGACCTGCGGGCCGCCCTGCATGATGGTGACATCAAGGCCGCAGGCGGCATAGGTGCCGTCGGCGATCGCCTGGTAGTAGCCGCCATGCTCCGGCTCGGCCAGCCAGTTGGTGCCGAACGTCACCTTTTCGTTTGCGGCCGCACCCAGCGTGCCCGCCGCCAGCAGGGCGACGGCGCCCGCCAGGATCTTTCCTTGTCCGATCATAAACTCACCCTCTCTTGGCTCCGGCGCGCAACGCGCTGGCTCGACACCATTGATTCAAGAAGCAAGACACATGCCACCGCCAGGGCCGCCTGCTCGTGCGGCAGTCGTTGCCGAGACCGGACGGGTCATGCCGTACGCGAGGCATCGTGCCTATTTTTTGGACGCCTGTCCATAATCGCTCCTGGCGGCGTCCACGGCATCTTGAATGTTTCATGAATCCGCCACTAGGCTGTCGGCCGACAGGAGAATGCCATGCTCAAATACCTCGCCCCCAAGTCGATCAAGCCGCCTTTCGCCCGCTACAGCCACGGCGTCGAAATACCGGCCGGAAAGCGCCTGGTGCTCTGCTCGGGTCAATCGGGAATCGGCCCCGACGATGCCGTGCCGGAGGACGCCGGCGCGCAGGCCGAGCTCTGCTTCAAGAACATCGCCGCGATTCTGAGCGAGGCCGGGCTGACCTTGAACGACATCGTGCGCATCAACGCCTTCGTCATGGGCCGCGAGCACCTGCAGGCCTATATGGATGTCCGCAACCGGCTCTTTTCCGATCCGGCGCCGGCCTCCACGCTGATGATCGTCTCCGGCTTCGCCCGCCCGGAATTCAAGGTCGAGGTCGAAGTTCTGGCAGCGGGCTAGCTGTTTCAGGGGATAGGCTCTAGACCTTCAGGCCGGACGGCAGACCAATCGGGAGACGAAACGTGACGACAAGACGCGTGTGGTGGGGCGATTACCGGACGACCGAATACGCCTCGATCGACGCCGAAGCGACCATCGCCGTGCTGCCGGTGGCGGCGATCGAGCAGCACGGCCCGCACCTTCCGGTCTCGACCGACACCTCAATCATGGCGGGCATGCTGGAGACGGTGATCGCGCGCCTGCCCGACGATCTCGACATCCGCATCCTGCCGGTGCAGGCGGTCGGCAAGTCGAACGAGCACCTGCATGCGCCGGGAACGCTCACCTTGCCCGCCACCACCTTAGTCGACGCCTGGACCGAACTCGGCCTGTCGGTCGCCCGCGCCGGAGTAAGAAAGCTGATCGTCGTTAACTCGCATGGCGGTAATGAAGAGATCATGGGCATCATTTCGCGCGAATTGCGCGTGCGCGCCAAAATGCTGTCGGTGAAGACGAGCTGGCAGCGCTTCGGCCGCCCGGCCGGCATGTACACCGAGCTCGAGGACCGTCACGGCATCCATGGCGGCGATGTCGAGACCTCGCTGATGCTGCACTTCCGGCCTGACCTCGTCGACATGAGCAAGGCGGAGAATTTCGTCTCCAATGTCGGCCGCGCCGAAAAGGAATTCGCCCTGCTGCGCCACACCGGCACGCATGCCTTCGCCTGGATCGCCAGCGACCTCAATCCGAACGGCGTGGTCGGCGACGCCTCCATCGCCACGGCCGAGAAGGGCCGGCTGACGGCGGAAATGCAGGCCGACGGTTTTATCAACCTGGTCAGGGATGTGCGCAAAGCGAAGCTTGCCGAGTGGCTGTCGTAGTGGCTGGTCCGCTTTGACTTAGGCGTCGATCCCCAGTTCGAAGGGTATCCCTTCGAACGCGTCGGCGCCGCGCCCGATGGCCTCGATCGCCGCGATCATGCGGCCGTCGCGCTCAAGCAGCGTGTCGGCGACGGCGATCAGCCGTGGATTGGGCGTAGCCGTCGGCGAGAGAAAGCGCAGCGTTCGGGCGAGCTCCATCTCGTCACGCTTGGGCGCCAGCGCCGCGGCGATGATGTAGGCCGACGCCGTCGAGCGGCTGACGCCGGCATAGCAATGCACCACCAGCGGCTTTACCCGGTCCCAGCGATAGGCGAAATCGAGCAAGGCCCGCACATGCTCCTCGCCGGGCATCGTCATGCCTTCCTGCGCGACAGCGATGTCGTGCATGACCAGATGCAGGTGGTTTTCCGACAGGATCGAGGCCGGGCGGACCACTTCGGTGCCTGCGGCGAGCAGCGACAACAACCGCTGCGCACCGGTCCTTGCCACGGCCTCGTCGACCTTCGACAGCGAACAGACGTGGATCATTGCCCGAACTCCTTTGGCGCATCCTTGCGCCGCGCGGCCCACGTGGCAAGGGCGCCTTCGAGGCGTTGCCATTCCGCTTCATTGCCCGGCAAACCGACACGCAGCACTTGAGGCCGCTCGGCAAAATGGCGGACCAGCACGCCGCTCGAGCCAAGTGCCGAAAAAAGGCCTGCGGCCTCGGGAAACGACAGATAGCGGAACAGGCTGGTGCCGCCGGCGACCGGAACATCGAATCGGCCAAGCAGCGCGTCGAGCCGCCCGGCATCCTGCGCCAGGCGTTGCCGCACATCCGCCTGCCACGCCGCATCCGACAAGGCGCGGATGCCATATTCGAGCGCCGGGCCGGCGACCGCCCAGGGCCCGAGCTGCACATCCAGCCGCTCGGCCGTCAGCGGATCCGCCAGCGCGAAGCCGAGCCGAACACCGGCGAGGCCGAAGAATTTGCCGAAGGAGCGCAGCACGACGATGCCCCCCTCCCCGACATCGCCGGCCAAGCTTTGCTCGATCGGGCCGACATCCATGAAAGCTTCGTCGACGACCAGCAGCCCGCCCTTGGCGCGAAGTCGCGCCGCAAGGTCGAGCAGACGGGCCTTTTCGATCACCCGCCCGTCCGGATTGTTGGGATTGACCAGCACCGCAAGGTCCGCCTCGGCCAGCGCGTCGAAATCGCTGACCTCCGCGACCGCATGGCCGGCGATAGCCGCGGCCCGGGCATGTTCGGCATAGGTTGGGCCGAGCACCAGCGCCTTGCCTGGCCGCAGCAGCGAAGCGACGCGCGGCAGGAGAATCTGCGTGCCGGGCGCCGCCGCCACATGCGCCGCCGACGGCGCGCCATAGGCCCTGGCCGCAATTTCGGCCAATTCGCGCAGTTGTCCTGCCTCCGGCAATCGGGACAGCGCTGTGGCGGGCAGGTCGAAAAGCGGATAGGAGTGCGGATTGATACCTGTCGAGAGGTCCACGAAAGGTTTTGGCGCATGAGGAAAAAGCGCGTTTGCCCGGCCAAGGCTGCCGCCATGATCAACCGCTGCAATCGCTCCGCTTAGAAGTTTCATGTCCGTCCTGATCGCTTTCCTATCACTCGCCATCGAACGCGCCCTCGGCTACCCGGACTGGCTGTTCGGCGCCATCGGCCATCCGGTCACCTGGATCGGCAGGCTGATATCCTTTCTCGATCGCCGGCTCAACCACGCTACGGATTCCGACGAATTGCGTCGCCGCCGCGGCGTCCAGGCCTTGCTCGTCATTCTGCTGGTGCCCGGCCTGATCGGCCTGGCGCTGCATGTCCTGCTCTGGATGATGTTCCCCACGGGCCTCGTCATCGCCGCCATCCTCGGTTCCTCGCTGCTGTCGCAGAAGAGCCTCGCGGAGCATGTCGAGGACGTCGCCGATGCGTTGGAGACCGGCGGCCTGACCCTCGGCCGCATCGCCGTATCGCGCATTGTCGGCCGCGATCCGGAAAAGCTCGACAAGGGCGGTGTCGCGCGTGCCGCGATCGAAAGCCTGGCCGAGAATTTTTCGGACGGCATTGTTGCGCCCGCCTTCTGGACCGGCATCGGCGGACTGGGCGGAGGTGCTGCCTACAAGGCCGCCAACACCGCCGATTCGATGATCGGCCACCGCACGCCGAAATACGAAGCCTTCGGCCGTGCGGCCGCCCGCTTCGACGATCTCATCAACCTGCCCGCATCGCGGCTCACCGGCCTGCTGATCGTGCTGGCGGCATTTCTCGTTCCGGGCGCCGATCCGCATGGCGCCTGGCAGGTGATGCGGCGCGACGCCAGGAAGCATCGTTCGCCCAATGCCGGCTGGCCGGAAGCTGCGATGGCCGGCGCGCTGGGCCTGTCTCTCGCCGGACCGCGCAGCTATGGCGGCGAAGTCGTCGAGGACGCCTTCATGGGCGAAGGCGGCCGCCGCGAGGCCGAAAGCACCGACATCCGCCAGGCGCTCAAGCTCTATCGCGTAGCCGACTGGCTGCTGCTCGGCCTATTCGCGGTCGTCTCGGCGATCGTGATCTACCTGACCATCTTGATCGGCGGCTAAAACTCAATTCCCTGCTGCGCCTTCACGCCGGCGGCGAAATGGTGCTTGGTCAGCCCCATCTCGGTGACGAGATCGGCCGCCTCGACGAGGAGCGGCTTGGCGTTGCGGCCGGTGACGATCACATGCAGGTCGCCCCGGCGCGCCTTCAGCGCTGCGGCCACCTTTTCCAGGTCGAGATAGTCGTAGCGCAGCGCGATGTTGAGCTCGTCGAGCACAACGAGGCTCATCGAGGGATCGGCCATCAGCTCCAATGCCTTGGCCCAGGCGGCTTCGGCGGCGGCGATGTCGCGCTTCAGGTCCTGCGTCTCCCAGGTAAAACCCTCGCCCATCGCATGCCACACGACTCGGTCGCCGAAGGCCGCGAAAGCATCCTTCTCGCCGGTATGCCATTTGCCTTTGATGAACTGCACGACGCCGACGCGCTTGCCATAGCCCAGCATTCTCAGCGCCAGGCCGAAGGCGGCCGTGGTCTTGCCCTTGCCCGGCCCGGTGTTGACGATCAGCAGCCCCTTTTCAACCGTCTTGCCGGCCACTTCGGCATCCTGCACCGCCTTGCGCTTGGCCATCTTGGCGCGGTGGCGCTCGGCGTCCTTGTCATCAATGGTCTTGTCTTCGATTTCGGCCATGTCACTTCACCTTGAGTGGCAATCCCGCCACCATCATGAGAACGCTGTCGGCAGCGGCCGCCACCTGCTGATTGAGCCGGCCCGCGGCGTCGCGGAACCGGCGCGCCAGCGCGTTGTCGGGCACGATGCCCAATCCGACTTCATTGGATACCACGAACCATGGACCGCGCGGCCGCGACAGCGCATCCTTGAGCCGCCGGCATTCTGCCTCGACATCATGTTCGGCCAGCATGTGGTTGGTGAGCCACAATGTCAGGCAATCGATCAGCACAGGTTGGTGGGTCGGCAAAGCCTCGATTGTGCCCGCCAGATCGAGCGGCGCATCGACGGTGACCCAGCCTTCGCCGCGCCGCGACCGATGCAGCGCGATGCGCTCGCGCATCTCGTCGTCATAAGCCTGCGCCGTGGCAATGTAGGTCCAGGGCGATGGATGGGCGGTTGTCAGCGCCTCGGCATGCGTGCTCTTGCCCGAACGGGCACCGCCCAGGATGAAGGTCAGCTTCCCATCAGAAGCTCTATTGCCGCTCGCGGCTGTCGCGCCGGTCATTCTTGCCTTCCAGGTTGGAATCGTGTCGCGGCCCAGAGGCCGACGGTGCGCGAACCTTAGGCAGAAGCGCAACCACCGGCAAACCCAATTCCGCCACCGCCCGGCGCGATTGCGGCGCGACTTGCGGTGCTACGAGCCGGCAATCCGCGCCGCGACCAGCTGCTGCAGCCGCCACAAATGCGTATCGTGGATGCCGCGCTGCTCGAGATTCTTCACAGTGTTGTAGAGATAGTCGGCGCCCGAGCCCCAATGGCCGCAGGAGGTCGCCAGCCTTTCGACAACCGCTTCCTCGCTTAATGGACCGGCATAGGTGGTGCCCTGGCGGTTGATGACGAAGGCCAGCGCCCGCAGCGGGCCGCCATCGCTCGTCATATCGAGCAGGCGCGGATGGTAGCTGGTCGGCTTCAGTGTCACCTCTCGCCGCAGGAGCTTGTCGAGCAGCTCCCGCCTGTCGCCGTCGCCGAGCCGAAAGGCGACGCCCTTGCATTGTCCGCCACGGTCCAGCGCCATCATCAGACCCGGACTCTCCTTGGTCCCGCGCCAACGCGTCATGTTCATGCAAAAGGATCTGTGCCAGCCGCGCAGCAGCGCCACGCGCTCCTCGACATGCTCGATCTCGGGTTTCCAGATCAGAGAGCCGTAGCCAAACAGCCAGAGCGGTTCGTTGGCCAGGAGTTGAGCCTCCAGCTCACGCGTCATCGCCGCATAGTCGCTGTCATCCAGATGCGCCGCATCGGGATCCGGTCCCGCATCCTCGACCGCACGGAAGCAGCGGGCGACCAGTTCCTCGGTAAGCGACATGGTTCTTGGCAGCATGCGCGCGACCTTAAGGTTCCTGCGCGACCGAAACTATGCGGGCGCCTCGCGATTGACAACTCCTTGGCCCGGGTGTCGGCTGTCGGCAGCCACGGAGAAGCCGATGCAGCCCGATCCGAGCGAACGCGCGCCTTACAACGGCCTGACCAGTCTCCAGTCGACCTTGCCGTCCGCCTCCTACTGGGGCGCCGACGAGTATCGTCGCGATCTGGACGCCATCTGGTACCGAAGCTGGCTGATGGTCTGCCGCGAGGCCGATCTCGCGGAACCCCTCGCCTTCCGCACGGTGCGCATCGGGACCCAGGAGATCGTCGTGCTGCGTGACGAGACCGGCGCCTTGCGCGCCTTCCACAACACCTGCAGGCATCGCGGCTCGCAGCTTTGCCAGGAGAGCGCCGGGCGGCTGAAAGCCAGACTGCTGACCTGCCCCTACCACGCATGGTCCTATTCGCTGCGCGGCGATCTCGTGCGTGTGCCGTCGAAATCGCTGCCCGAGGGCTTCGACAAGGCCGATTATCCGCTCTACCGCGTGGCGCTCTCGGTTTGGCGCGGTTTCGTCTTCGTCAACCTCGCCGAGCATCCCGACGGCTCGGCGGAAAGCGCCTTTGACCGCGCCTCCGGCGATCTTTCCAACTGGCCGCTGGAGACGCTCGTCACCGGTCACCGGCTCACCAGGGTGATGAACTGCAATTGGAAGGTCTTCTGGGAGAACTTCAACGAATGCCTGCACTGCCCGGGCGTGCATAAGGATTTGTCGCGACTGGTGCCGATCTACGGCCGCGGCCTGATGGCCAGGCATGACGATCCCGAATGGGCGCGCCACTCCGACAATGACGCCCCGGAATTCTCCGGCCGGCTGCGCCCCGGCGCCGAAACCTGGTCGAAAGACGGCCATGTCCATGGCCCGGTCTTTTCCGGCCTGACGCCGGCCGAGCGCGCCGCCGGCCAGACCTACGCCACCTCGCTGCCCTCGATGTTCATCGTCGGCCATGTCGATTACATGCGCACCGTGCGGCTGGCCCCGCTCGGTCCCGAGCAGACCGAGCTCACCGCCGAATGGCTGTTCGCCCCGGAAGCGTTGGCTGAGACCGATGTCGAAAACATCGTCGCCTTCGGCACCCAGGTGCTCGAAGAAGACGCCGTGATCTGCGAGATCAACCAGAAGGGGCTGCGCTCGATGCGCCACGAGGCCGGCGTGCTGATGCCGGAGGAATACGATCTGCACCGCTTCCACGATTGGGTGCGCGGCCGTCACGCAGCGTTCAAAACGCCTTCGGCAGGTAGTGCCAGGTGACGAAGCCGCAGAAGGCGGCCAGGATGCCGAGCGTGACGAACACCGAGCCCAGCCCGAAGAAGGCGAGCACCACCGAATAGACGAGCGGCGGCGTCAGCTCGGAGAAATCGAGATAGGTGCGGTAGACCGCCGCCATCTGCGCCTTCTCGTAAGAGCGTACTGAGCGCAAGAAGGCGGTCGAGCCAAGCGCGTCGAGCGCGATGGTGAAGAGCGCGCCGCAGAGCAGCAGCGCGCCCGTGAGCAACGGCGCCGCCTCGCCGATTCCGCCCGCGGCAAACAGCATGGCCGACATGGCGAAATAGGCGAAAGTCATGACCTTGCGCCCGCCAAAGCGCTTGCCGGCCCTGCCCCAGAAGATCGCCGCGAACAGGAGCGCGTTGCCGGCCGAAACCAGCAAGCCGCCGGCGAGCTCGCCCTGGCCGGTAATCACCATGAACAGCGGGCCGTAGACGAAGAACGTCGTCCAGAAACAGGAGCGGCCGAAGGCGATCAGCCAGGCAAGCCTGAGCCTTGGCTGTTTCACGAAGCGGCCGATATTGGCAAGTGGATTGGCGGGCCGCGACTTGCCGGGCCGGATCGACTGGTTATCGCTCAGCCGGTAGAACCAGAACAGGCAAAGCAGCGCGAACGCAAACACGACGACCGCGCCATGCGCGGCATAGATGCCGAAATGGGTGTAGAGGAAGATGCCGAGCGTCGGCCCGCCGGTCCAGGCGAACATCGACCATGCCATGCGCAGCGATTCTGCCTGCATGAAGTCGGTCTTGCGTATGTGATCCATGATGTAGAGGTTGAGCGTGATCGACAGCGCGCTCGCCCCCATGACGCGGCACAGCATGCCGGCAATCTGGCCGGGCAGCGAGTGGGTGATGAAGAAGGCGGAGCCGAGCGCCAGCAGCACGCAGCCTGCCGTGTAGACCCAGCGCCGCGCGAAGCGGCGAATGAGCACCGGCATGAACAGCGTGACCGAGAGGCCCATCAGGGACACGATCGTGTAGAGGACCGAGACGATCCGCTCATTGTGCAGGATCTCGTAGGCCTGGATCGGGATCACGCTGGAGATCGTGGCGCGGGCGAAGGATTCAACCGCATAGAGTGAGGCGAAGGTGCGCGCGTCCGCCGGCCGCAGGGCCGGAAGCCAGATCGGATGGCGCACATGGGTGGACATCGGCCCTCCGAAACGTGAATCCCGCGCCCGAATCTGGCCGGGCCAGCTGCCGGCCAGTAGCAGGAAACCGACTCCGAAAGGCCGAAAAGCGAAGCCTGCCAAAGGCTTTCCAGCTCTGGCCTAAAGCGAATTTCATGGCTGCCATGAACCGCATTGATGGCCGCCTGCTTCTGTCGTCCACTTGAACCGTGATAGTCGTTTGGCAGGACTGAATCGGATCGAGATGATGAGCCTTCAAACGACGAGCAGCCCTGTTCAGGACGCGCCAAAGCACGGCCGCATCCAGGCCATCGACATCCTGCGCGGCATCGCGCTGATCGCGATGGCGAGCTACCACTTCACCTGGGACCTCGAAAACTTCGGCTACACCGCGCCCGCCCTCACCGCCTTCGGCTGGTGGAAATTCTACGCGCGCTGCATTGCCTCGACTTTCCTGTTCCTGGTCGGCGTCAGCCTCTTCCTCGCCCACGGCCATCAGATCCGTTGGCCAGGCTTCTGGAAGCGCTTTGCCATGGTGGGCATCGCAGCGGCCGCCATCTCGGCAGTCACCTACATCGTCACCCCGGACGGGTTCATCTTCTTCGGCATCCTGCATGAGATCGCGCTGGCGAGCCTGCTCGGCCTCGCCTTTCTAAGGCTGCCCTGGCTGGTGACGGCGATCATCGCCGCGGCGGTCATTGCCGCCCCTTACTATCTGCGGTCGGAGTTCTTCGACCATCCGGCTCTGTGGTGGGTCGGCCTTTCCGCCACCAACCCGCGTTCCAACGACTACGTGCCGCTCTTCCCGTGGTTCGGCGCGGTGCTTGCGGGCATCGCCACGGTGAAGCTCGCTTCCGCATCGGGCTTGCTCGCCCGTCTGGGAAGGTGGCTGCCCGGCCGCTGGTCTAAGCCGCTGACCTTCATCGGCCGGCACAGCCTCGCCTTTTACCTCATCCACCAGCCGCTTCTGTTCGGCTCGGTGTGGCTGTTCTCGCAGGTCATGCCGGCAGTCCCTCAGGATCGGGAAGCCGGCTTCCTGCCGGCTTGCCAGGCGCAGTGCGAACAACAGCGGGACAGCAAGTTCTGTACGAGCTATTGTGGCTGCATGCTGGACACGCTGAAGGGCGAAGGGTCGCTCGACAAGCTCTACGCCAACGATCAGTCCAGCGTCTGGAAATCGCATCTGGCCGACATGGCGGAGACCTGCACCGCCGCGACGCAGGACCAGATGGAGGGAGGGCAGCAATGACGGGCATCACAAAGCCCAGACACGGGATCATTCCCTGGCCGCCGGTGATCTATGTCGCGGCGATTGCGGCGAGCATCGTCCTCGGCATGCTCTACCCACTGCCCTGGATCGGCGACATTCTCGGCGATCTCCTGTTCGGCGTCGGCTGGGTGGCGCTGTTCGGCGTCGCCATGCTCTGGGTCACGGCCATCCGTGTCATGATGCGGGCCAAGACGACATTCGACCCCAACGCCGAGCCCGATCATCTGGTGACGTCGGGCCCCTTCGGCATCACCCGCAATCCGATGTATCTCGCCAACACGCTGCTGCTGATCGGCGTCGCCTTCATCACCGGCATCGGCTGGTTCCTGCTCTTCGCCTTCCTGGCCGCCTTCGCGACGCAGAAACTGGCGATCGAGAAGGAGGAAAAGATCCTGGCGGAGAAGTTCGGCAAGAAATACCGCGATTATGCCAAGCGGGTGCGGCGCTGGATTTGAGGTTGCTTCCGCAATGACGGCTGCCTGGTGCGATCAGACTGCACACCTAGGCGATCAGCAACCGCGCACCTCGGCGATTTGGCAGGAGCATCCGCAACTTCGTCATTCCAGGGCGGAGCAAGGAGCGAAGCGACGCGCGCAGACCCTGGAATCCATGCCGTTACCTATACGCGTTGCAACGGTGCAGAGAGCCTACGTTCTGCACCGTTTTCGCCCTTCGGCGAAGGTAACGGAATGGATCCTCGGGTCTTCGCTCCGCTTCGCGTCGCTACGCCCAAGGATGACGAAGGTTCGGAACGCTTCGGCTAATCACCAAGGTCCGCTATGACAGGTGCCATCAGGTATTCACACCCAACTCGGCTAGCCGCTCCACGCAGGATTCTTCCGCCTGGTCCAACTCGGCCAGCGTCTCTTCCAGGTCGCGCCGCTTCTGGCGCAGGTCCTCGCGCTTCTCCTCGATGCGCTTGATCATCAGCTTGAGCTGGCCGACCTCGCCGGGCGGCTCCTTGTACATCTGAATGATCTCGCGGATCTCGTTGATCGAGAAGCCGAGCCTTTTTCCCCGCATGATCTGGCGGATGAGATGCCGGTCCGACGGCCGAAACAGCCGCGTGCGGCCGCGCCTTACCGGCTGCACCAGCCCCTCGTCCTCGTAAAAACGCAATGTCCGCGTCGACACGTCGAACTCGCGCGTCAGCTCGGTGATCGTGTAATATTCCCGCATTCCCGCTCCCAAGCCCGGGCATCGCGCTTGAAGCGTCGCCCTTCCCTCCGATGATACCCATCCAGCGCCGGAATCGGCACGTGACCCCGCGGCAACCCTCGCACGGCACTTACGTAAAAGTCAATTAATGGCGCTTTATTGCTTTAGCGAATGCTGAACCACCAGGTAGCCAAGCCAAGGAAAGCAAAGAAGCCGACGACATCGGTGACGGTGGTGACGAAGACGGCGGAGGCCACGGCCGGATCGATCTTGAAACGGTCAAGCAGCAGGGGAATGAGAATCCCTGCCAAGGCGGCCGCGAACATGTTGATGATCATCGCCGCCGCGATGATGCCGCCCAGATTGGGATCGCGGAACCAGAAACCGGCGACCATGCCGATAAGCACGGCAAACACCACACCGTTGATGAAACCGACACCGACCTCGCGGCGGATGATGCGGGCGGCGTTGTAGATATCGAGGTCCCTGGTCGCCAGCGCGCGCACGGTGACGGTCATGGTCTGCGAGCCGGCATTGCCGCCCATGCCGGCGACGATCGGCATCAGCACCGCCAGCGCGACCACATGCTCGATGGTGCGGTCGAACAGGCCGATGACCGAAGCCGCGAGGAAGGCGGTCACAAGATTGACCAGCAGCCAGGGCACGCGTGAGCGCGAGGTGGCGAGCACCGTGTCGGACAATTCCTCGTCGCCGACGCCGCCCATGCGCAAAAGGTCCTCTTCCGCCTCTTCCTGGATGACGTCGACCACGTCGTCGATGGTCAGTACGCCGACCAGCCGCCCGTTCTCGTCGACCACGGCGGCGGAGAGCAAATTATACTGCTCGAACTCGCGTGCCGCCTCTTCCTGGTCCATGGTGGCCGAGATCGCATGCAGTGTCTCATGCATGACATCCTCGACCTTGACCGCCCGCTTGTTGCGCAGGATCTGGTCGAGATCGATGGCGCCGAGCAGCTTGAAGCTCGGGTCGATGACGAAGATCTGGCTGAAGCGCTCGGGCAGGTTTCTGTCCTCGCGCATGTAGTCGATGGTCTGGCCGATGGTCCAGAACGGCGGCACGGCGACAAACTCCGTCTGCATGCGCCGGCCGGCGGTCTCTTCCGGATAGTCGAGCGCGCGCCTGAGCCTGATGCGCTCGGTGAAAGGCAGTTGCGACAGGATTTCGTCCTGGTCTTCCTTCTCTAAGTCCTCGAGGATGTAGACCGCGTCGTCGGAATCCAGCTCCTGCACCGCCTGCGCGATCTGCGCATTGGGCAGATTGTCGACGATGTCGAGGCGGATCGCTTCATCGACTTCGGTCAGCGCGGAGAAGTCGAAATCGGAGCCGAGCAGTTCGACCAAAGCCCGGCGCTGTTCGGGATGAAGCGCCTCCAGCACGTCGCCGAGTTCCGACTGGTGCAGGTCATCGACCTCGCGCTTGAGGGTGATCGTGTCGCGGTCGACGATCGCCGCGCCGATCTGGGCAAGGAAGGAGGCGCGCACCGCGCCGTCCTCGCCATAGATGTCGGCGTGATGCTCCTCGGCGGGCGCGGCGCCGGTCGTCTGTGTGTCCTGGCCTTCCACCAGCGCCTCCCGCAACGAGGAATCCTGAAACGAGGTCTAGTGCATGATCCCGAAAAGGGGAAACCGCTTTTCGGAAAATCCAAACCCTGTTCGGCAGATAGCGCGGCAACAGGATTCGTCTTGGAAAGATGTCGCTCTAGCGCGTGGAATAGCCGAAGAAATGTGACGGTCGCCTTCGCCTCGCAACCTCCCGGAAGTAGCGTGGAGCGCCCGGGTGGCGGGTGCGACAATCGCTTCAGCCGGCGCGACAGCGCATGTCGCTGGGGAAAGAGCACCCCTTCCCTATTGAGGCAGAATTGTCATGATGCATGATCCAGCAGGATCAGCGCATCGCCAATCGGTCCGGGGACAACGCTGGCCTTGAACATCAAGTCCGCAAAGACGAACGAGGGCAATGCCGAGCGGCGCGTTCGCGTGGTCGTCGCCGAGCGCAATCCTTTCGTCGTTTCGGCGCTGCGCGAGATGCTGGAATGCGACGGCCGCTTCGATTTGCTCGGTGTCGTGCACAGCGGCGCGCAATTCCTGGAACTGGCCGCCGCCACGCAATTCGATGTCGCCGTCGTCGGCTGGAAGCTGGCCGACATGGACGGCGCCGATGTGCTTACGGAAGTCCAGAGCCGCGAGCTTGGCGTGCGCATCGCGATCTTCTCCAACGACCACGACATCGGCATCCTGAAGCAATGCGTACGCCTGGGCGCTCAAGGCTACTGCTTCCAGTTCGACGATCCGCCGGTCATCTTCGAGACGATCCTGGCGGTCGCCCACGGGCGCATCTGCATTCCGTATATCGACATCAACAAGGTCAACGACACACCGTTGTCCAGGCTCACCGTGCGCGAGCGCGAGTTGCTGGCGGTGCTTTCCGACGGCTGGACCAATTTGCAGATCGCAACGCGGACCGGGATTTCCGAGAACACGGTGAAGTATCACTTGAAGAATCTCTACGACAAGCTGGACGTCCGCAACCGCGCCATGGCCGTCGCGCTCTATTCGAGCGAAAAACGCCGCACTTCCAAATCGCCTATCGGGTAGGCCAACCGGGTAGGATCATCCCACCCTCAAGGGCAAACAACTTACCCGGCAAGGTGTTGTTGCAAGGCCTCATCGAAACGAAACTGCCTCCAATATCCCAACGATCGGAGGAGTTTCGCGCATGGCTGGGTTTACCCATCTCTTTATCCCAGGACCCACCAACATTCCGGAACAGGTCCGGCAAGCCATGAACCTGCCGATGGAGGATATGCGCGCCTCCTCCTTCCCCAACCTGACGCTACCGCTGTTCGAGGACATCAAAAAGGTCTTCAAGAACGAGACCGGCCGCGTCTTCATCTACCCCTCCTCAGGCACCGGCGCCTGGGAAGCGGCGATGACCAATGTGCTCAGCCCCGGCGACAAGGTGCTGATGTCGCGCTTCGGCCAATTCTCCCATCTGTGGGTCGACATGGCCGAGCGGCTCGGCTTCGATGTCGATGTCATCGATTGCGAATGGGGCACTGGCGTCCCGCTCGAGCTCTATGTCGAGAAGCTTCGGGCCGACAAGGCGCACCGCATCAAGGCTGTCTTCTGCACCCAGAACGAGACCGCGACCGGCGTCACCAGCGACGTCGCCGGCTGCCGCGCCGCGCTCGACGCGGCGAACCATCCTGCCCTTCTCTTCGTCGACGGCGTTTCCTCGATCGGCTCGATCGACTTCCGCCAGGAGGAATGGGGCGTCGACTGCGCCGTCAGCGGTTCGCAGAAAGGCTTCATGCTGCCGGCCGGCCTCGGCTTCCTGTCGGTCAGCAAGAAGGCGCTTGCCGCTTCGCGGGTGGCGACACACCGGCACTGCTACTTTTCCTTCGAGGACATGATCCGCGCCAATGACGCGGGCTATTTCCCCTATACGCCGGCCACCCAGTTGCTGCGCGGCCTGCGCGCCTCGCTCGACCTGATTGCCGAGGAAGGGTTGGAAAACATCTTCGCCCGCCACCATCGCCTGGCCGAGGGCGTGCGCAAGGCCGTCGACGCCTGGGGCCTGAAGCTCTGCGCCAAGACACCGCAATGGCACTCCGACACGGTCAGCGCCATCCTGGTGCCGGAAGGCATCGACAGCGCCAATGTCGTCAAGCGCGCCTACCAGCAATACAACACCTCCCTCGGCGGCGGCTTGAACAAGGTGTTCGGAAAAGTCTTCCGCATCGGCCATCTTGGCTGGCTGAACGAGGTTATGGTCTGCGCCTCGCTGTCGGCCGCCGAAATGGCGCTGCTCGATTGCGGCGTGCGCCTGGCGCCCGGCTCGGGCGTGGCGGCGGCGATCGAGCATTTCCGCCGCACGGCCGATGTGCCGGTCGCCAGAGCGGCGTGAGGGGTACCATGAGCCACACCATCAACCATCTGAAGAAGCTGAGGCTGCAGCGCAGCGAGCTCGCGGTGCCGGGCTCCAGCCCGGAGATGATCGACAAGGCGGCCAACAGCGCCGCCGACTTCGTCTTCCTCGACATCGAGGATGCGGTGGCGCCGCCCGACAAGGAACGCGCCCGCAAGAACATCATCCAGGCGCTGAACGACATCGACTGGCGCGCCAAGGGCAAGACCGTCTCGGTGCGCATCAATGGGCTCGACACGCATTACATGTACCGCGACGTCGTCGACGTCATGGAGCAGGCCGGCGACCGGCTGGACACGATCCTGGTGCCGAAGGTCGGCGTGCCGGCCGACCTCTATATGGTCGAGGCCATGGTCAACCAGATCGAGATGGCCAAAGGTTTCAAGACCCGCGTCGGCCTCGAGGCATTGATCGAGACGGCGCTGGGCATGGCCAATGTCGAGGCGATCGCCGCCACGCCGGGCCGGCTGGAAGCCATGCATTTCGGCGTCGCCGACTATGCCGCAAGCAACAAGGCGCGCACGGTCAACATCGGCGGGCTCAACCCCGACTATCCCGGCGACCAGTGGCATTTCGCCCTGTCGCGCATGACGGTCGCCTGCCGCGCCTACGGCCTGCGCGCCATCGACGGTCCATTCGGCGATTTCTCCGATCCGGAGGGCTACAACGCGGCCGCCAGGCGCGCCGCGGCGCTCGGCATCGAAGGCAAATGGGCGATCCACCCTTCGCAGATCGCCTTGGCCAACGATGTGTTCTCGCCGCCGGAGAAAGAAGTCACGCGGGCCAGGCGTATCCTCGAGGTGCTGAAGGAGGCCGAGGCGCTCGGCAAGGGCGCCGCGGCGCTCGACGGCAAGATGATCGACGCGGCGTCGGAGCGCATGGCGCGCAACGTGCTGGTGGTGAGCGAGGCGATCGAGCGCGCCGGCCAGGCGCATAGCGCGGCGCACTAAAAAATTACTGGGAGGACATGATGGACATCCACGAATACCAGGCCAAGGAACTGCTTGCCCGCCACGGCGTGCATGTGCCGCGCGGCGGCCTCGCCTACAGCCCCGAACAGGCGACCTATCGTGCCAGGGAGATCGGCGGCGCCAAATGGGTGCTGAAGGCGCAGGTCCATTCCGGCGCGCGCGGCAAGGCCGGCGGCATCAAGCTCTGCTCGAACGACGAGGAGATCTCCAACGCGGCAGAAGCCATGCTCGGGCGCAAGCTGGTGACTCAACAGACCGGCCCCCGCGGCAAGCTGATCTCGCGCCTTTATCTCGAGGAGGCCGTCGACATCGCGCAGGAGCTCTATCTCGGCTTCGTCCTCGACCGCAAGGAAGAGCGGGTCATGATCGTGGCGTCGGCCGCCGGCGGCATGGAGATCGAAGAAATCTCCGAGAGAAAACCTGATTCCATCATCCGCGCCACCGTCGATCCGGGCGTCGGCATGCAGGGCTTCCAGGCGCGCGAAATCGCCTTTGGCCTCGGGCTCGAGAGCAACCTGATCGGCAAGGCGACCGAAACCATCCTCGGCTGCTACCAGGTGTTCCGCGACTACGACGCCTCGATGCTGGAGATCAATCCGCTGGTGGTGACGCGCGACGGCAGCCTGGTCGCGCTCGACGCCAAGATGTCGTTCGACGAAAACGCGCTGTTTCGCCGCCCGGAAATTTCCGAGCTGCGCGACAAGAGCCAGGAAGATCCGCGCGAGACTTTCGCCAGCGACCGCGGCCTCTCCTATGTCGGGCTCGAAGGCAATATCGGCTGCATCATTAACGGCGCCGGCCTGGCCATGGCGACGATGGACATGATCAAGATCGCTGGCGGCGAGCCGGCCAATTTCCTCGACATCGGCGGCGGCGCCTCACCGGAGCGGGTAGCAAAGTCCTTCCGCGCGGTGCTCGGCGACAAGAATGTCGAGACCATCCTGGTCAACATCTTCGCCGGCATCAACCGCTGCGACTGGGTGGCGGAAGGCGTCATCAAGGCGATCCGCGAGGTCGGCGTCGACGTCCCTCTGGTGGTGCGCCTTTCCGGCACCAAGGTCGAGGAAGGCCGCAAGATCCTGGCCGATTCCGGTGAGGCGGTGATCGTCGCCGACACGCTGGCCGAAGCCGCCGAAAAGGCCGTCGCCGCCTGGCGCGAAGCCGCCAAGAACAAAAAAGCAGCCTGAGGGAGGTCGAGAAATGGCAATCCTGCTCAACCGCAGCACGCGCGTCATCGTGCAAGGTTTCACCGGCAAGATCGGCAGCTTCCATGCCGACGACATGAAGCGCTACGGCACCAAGCTGGTCGGCGGCGTCACCCCCGGCAAGGGAGGCCAGACGCATCTCGGCCTGCCCGTCTTCAACACTGTCAAGGGCGCCGTGCGCGAGACCCGCGCCGAGGCGAGCATCGTCTTCGTGCCGCCTCCCTTCGCCGCCGATTCGATCATGGAAGCCGCCGATGCCGGCATCAAGCTTTGCGTCTGCATCACCGACGGCATCCCCTCGCAGGACATGATGCAGGTCAAGCGCTACATGCGCCGCTACCGCTTCGAGGACCGCATGCGCCTCGTCGGACCGAACTGCGCCGGCGTCATTACGCCCGGACAGGCGTTGATGGGCATCATGCCGGGCAGCATCTATCTGCCCGGACGCGTCGGCATCGTCGGCCGTTCCGGCACGCTGGGCTACGAGGCGGCCTCGCAGATGAAGGCGCTGGGCATCGGCGTGTCGACCAGCGTCGGCATCGGCGGCGATCCGATCAACGGCTCGTCCTTCAAGGACATCCTGCAGCTCTTCGAGCGCGACGACGATACCGACGCCGTGGTGATGATCGGCGAGATCGGCGGCCCGCAGGAAGCCGAAGCCGCGATCTGGGCGCGCGATAATATGAGGAAGCCGCTGATCGCCTATATCGCCGGCCTCTCCGCGCCGAAGGGCCGCCGCATGGGTCATGCCGGCGCGATCATCTCCGCCTTCGGCGAGTCGGCGCAGGAAAAGGTCGAGATCCTCAAGGAAGCCGGCGTCGTCATCGTGCCGACCCCCGCCTCCTTCGGCGAGGTGGTGGCCGATACGCTGGCGCGGACGAAGAAGGCTGCTTGACGGCAGACCAGGCGAGAATCGCGACAGGATGTGAAGCCTGTTTCGGGCCGGCCTCCTCGATGGTCGTCGGCCCGTGCGCTCGGCGCTGCCCTATGAAGGGCAATCCCAGGAAACGTACGCCGCGGCCGTCGGGATTGTCTGAAAACAACTGCTTAGCAGCGCAGCGGCAAATCGGCTGACGATCGGGAAAGCGGCTTTGGAACAGAGCAAACCCATCAAGTTTCGTGAGGACGAGCGCAGCTTGCTGTTACGCCTGCTGCTTCAGGTCGCAAGCGCGCGCGAGCCCGAGATCGCCGCAGTCCTGAACGGACGCAGGTCACTCGTCTCGCTGGCTCCCGAGCAGCGCATCCCGGCGCTCCAGGCGAGCGGCGTGTGGTTCCAGTTGCTGACCATTGTCGACGAGTTGCTTGCCATGCGGGCCCGGCGCGAGCTCGAGCAAGGCGCAGGCGCCGACGAAGTGCCTGGCTCCTTCGCCAGCGTGATTGCCGAGATGGCGGCCAGCGGCCACTCGGCGGACGATGTCCAGGCAATGCTCGACGAACTTTGCGTCGGCCCGACCATGACCGCGCATCCGACGGAGGCCAAACGCGTCACGGTGCTGGAAATCCACCGCCGCATCTATCGCAAGCTGACCGAGCTCGACCAGCCGCGCTGGGCGCCGCGCGAGCGCGATCTTTTGGTCGCCGATCTGGAAAGCGAGATAGAGCTTCTGTGGATGACAGGCGAGCTGCGGCTGGAGCGACCGACGGTCGAGCGCGAGATCGCCTGGGGACTGCATTTCTTCCGCGAAGTCATCTTTGAGGCAACGCCACAGCTCTATGGCAAGCTTCAGAGCGCCTGCGAGCGCCACTATCCGGGCGAGCCGATCCGAATTCCTTCCTTCATGCGCTATGCCTCCTGGATCGGTGGCGACCGCGACGGCAATCCGAATGTGACAGCCGAAGTCACCGCCTACGCCATGGCCGAATACCGCAACACCGCCATAGGCTGGTATCTTGCGCAGTTGCAGCGGCTGGTGTCGGTGCTCAGCGCCAGCACGAACGTCATCGAGCTGCCGGCCGGCTTCAGGCCGGTGCTGCAGACAGCGCTGGATAAGAGTGGAGAGGCGCAAGAGATAGCCGCCCGCAACCCTGACGAACCGCTGCGCCAGTTCGCTTCGGCCGTGCTGGCCCGGCTGGTCGCCACCCGTGACGGCGGCAAGGCGGCCTACCCCTCGGCGGAGGCGTTTCGCGCCGATCTCAACGCCCTCTCATCAGTCCTCGAAGCGATCGGCGGCCGCGCGGTCGCCAGGCGTTTCATCCAGCCGCTCGTTTGGCAGGTCGGAAGCTTTGGCTTCCGCACGGTCTCGCTCGACATCCGGCAGAACTCCACAGTCGTCAACCGGGTGCTGGCCGAGCTGTTTGCGCTGATAGACGCCGCCGATCCGATCGCCGCCGGCACGCCGCAATGGTCGGCGCGCATCCGCGCGGCGCTCAGCCAGGGCGAGCGGCTGGAGATCGACGAAGCACGGCTCTCGCAAGAAGCTGCCGAGCTGCTTTCGACATTCTCGGTTATCGCCAAGCAGATCTCGGGCTCCGATGCCGATGCGGTCGGCTCTTTCGTGCTCAGCATGACACGCTCGGCCGACGATCTGCTCGCGGTCTATCTGCTGGCTCAATATTGCGGGCTCTCTACCGCGCCCGGCGGCGACGGCTCGATCAGGCTGCGGATTGTGCCGTTGTTCGAGACCATCGCCGATCTGCAGGCTGCACCGGGCGTCCTGAACGCATTGCTCGACGTTTCCCTTGTGCGGCGCACGGTGCGGGATTTCGGCGCGCGCCAGGAAATCATGCTTGGCTATTCGGACTCCAACAAGGATGGCGGCTTCCTCGCTTCCAATTGGGAACTGGCAAAGGCGCAGAAGCGCCTCGCCGCCATCGGCCGCAAGCACAAGGTCAGGATCGGTTTCTTTCACGGCCGCGGCGGCTCCGTCAGCCGGGGCGGCGCGCCGACCGGCCGCGCGATCGCGGCGCAGCCGCAAGGCACCGTCGCCGGATCCATGCGGGTGACCGAGCAGGGCGAGGTCGTGTCGTCGAAATTCGCCAATCGCGGCACCGGCCTCAACCAGCTTGAGGTTCTCGCCGCCGCCGTGCTGGCGCACGGGATCCGATCGCCCGGCGATGCCGGGCCGAAGGAATCGCCGGAGTTCGACGAAGCGCTGGAAGCGCTGGCCGGCATGTCGCAGGCGTCTTATGCCAGGTTGATGGCCGAGCCGGGCTTCCTCGATTATTTCAACCAGGCGAGCCCGGTCGCCGAACTGGCGCTCTTGAAAATGGGCTCACGGCCGGATCGTCGTTTCGGCGCCAGCGGCATTGCCGATCTGCGCGCCATTCCGTGGGTGTTCGCGTGGAGCCAGAACCGACATCTCTTGACCGGCTGGTACGGCATCGGCAGCGCGCTGAGCGCGTTCGTCACAGTACGCGGCGAAGCCGGGCGCGAGCTTCTGACCCGCATGTTCGAGCACTCGCGCTTTTTCCGCCTGATCGTCGACGAGGCCGAAAAGACGCTCTACCAGTCCAACATGGAGATCGCGCGGCTCTATGCCGACCTGGTGTCCGACAGCGATGCGGCGGCAAGAATCCACGCCCGCATCGCCGCCGAATACGAGCTGACTCGGCGCCTGATCGGCGACCTTACGGGAGGCGACCTTTCCGCGCGCTTCCCGATGTTCAAAAGGCGTTTCGACAATCTGCGCCGGCAGATGGACGATATCCACCGGCTGCAGGTCAATCTGCTGCGCGAAGTTCGGGCAGGCACAGGCGCAGATCAAAGGCGGGCGACCGACGCCCTGCTCGTCTCGATCAACTGCATCTCGGCCGGTCTGGGGTGGACGGGATAGGCTCGGTTTGCCCGTTGCCGGAATTGCCTCGCGTCAAGCATCAGCGGCGGTGTGGTCTCATGGCCCGCCGCCGCTTCACTTTGGCTACCGCCGGCAGCAACGAGAACGATCGCTCGCCGATGCCAAATTCGACAGGCTTTTGGGGAGAATGGTGCGGTCGAGAAGACTCGAACTTCCACGGGTTGCCCCACAGCGACCTCAACGCTGCGCGTCTACCAATTCCGCCACGACCGCACGTGGTAGGAGCCGGAACCGTCCGGCCCGGGGCCTGTAGCAAATCGTTTCCGGCGAAACAAGTGCGCCGAGCGGAATATTCGCGAATGCGTATCGCCCACAAGTGCGCAGAGATTTTGGGAGGACGACGTGCATCAGGCAAAGCGGCTGGCACAAGCCTCCGCGGCTCGGCTTAACGTTGGCGGAACTGGACGTTTTGGCCGATTGCCGCCATATGAGAGGAGCATCGAGAAAGTTCCATGACAGAACGCAGCCAGATCGCCACGTCGTTCCTTCCTTTGCCTGGTTCGGCGCCTGTGGAATGGGTGATCGAACCTAGCCTTACGTCCTATCCGGACGCGCTGGCCTTCATGGAGGCGCGCGCCGAGGCGATCCGCAGCGGTGCTGCCGGCGAGATGGTCTGGCTGGTCGAGCATCCGCCGCTCTACACCGCCGGCACCAGCGCGCGAATCGATGACCTGATCGATGCCGACCGCTTCCCGGTCTTTGCCGCAGGCCGCGGCGGCGAATACACCTATCATGGTCCCGGCCAGCGCGTGGCCTATGTGATGCTTGACCTGAAGCGCCGGCGCGAGGATGTGCGCGCCTTCATCGCGGCGCTCGAGCAATGGATCATCGCCACGCTTGCCGCCTTCAATGTGCGCGGCGAGCGGCGCGAGGACCGCGTCGGGGTCTGGGTGGTGCGGCCGGATCGCCCCCGCCTGCCCGATGGCTCACCCGCCGAAGACAAGATCGCGGCAATCGGCATCCGGCTGCGGCGCTGGGTGAGCTTTCATGGCATCGCCATCAATGTCGAGCCGGATCTCGGCCATTTCAGCGGCATCGTGCCCTGCGGCGTCTCGGACCATGGCGTGACGAGCCTCGTCGATCTTGGCCTTCCCCTCACCATGGCCGACCTCGATCTGGCACTGAAAGCTGCGTTCGAGGATGTGTTCGGGCCTGCCGCCGTTCCGGCTGCAGAGCCTGCTCGCAAGGCCGGCTGAGTCACCCTCTCGCTACATGAGCTGCGCGGAGGCCCACAGCATGCCGTAGCCATGGATGGCAAAGACGGCGAGCAGCGCGCCGGCCATGACCAGCCGGTCGAAGGTCTTGATCGGCTTCAACTCGTGACGCGGCTTCACGCCGCTGCCCATAGTTATCAGGCTCAGCATCGCGAAGACCGCGCCGGCGATCAACAGGAAGCTCGGCGAAAAGCCGGCCCGCCAGCCGAGCGCCAGAAGCGCCGACAAAAGCAGGAAGGACGCCAGAGCAAGTGCGGCCGGCCCCGGGCAGATCTGGCGCAGCACCTGCCCGCCGTCGAATTTCCATACCGGCACCAGATTGGCGATGTTGAACAGCGACGCGCAGCCGGCAAGCGTCGCCAAAAGCATGGCGGCCAGCCGATGTCCTTCGCTGCCGGCGAAGCCGCTGGCAGCGATCAGCCCCGGCACCAGGAAGGCGGAGAAGCCGGCACCCATCAGCGCCACGAACGCAACCTCGAAGCGGCTGTCATAGGGCCTGCCGCCGATCGCGAGGCCGCCAAGCAGCGGAATGAAGATCATCCGCGCCCGGCGATGCCCCGTCAGGCGGAAGGCGGCCATATGGCCGAGCTCGTGCATGGCGACCACCGACGTCAGGATCGCGGCCAGGGCCAGGCCGCCGAGGTTGAGGCCGAAGAACGGCCACAGGATCAGGGCCGAAAGTGCGGCGAAGCCGATCTGGCTCAGCGGATGCTCGAACCAGCCGCCCTTGCGATAGGTACCGGTTGCCGCCCAGACGTCGAGCTTGCGCAATTCGCGGCGCATGGCGAAGAAGCGGAATATAAGAAACGCGACACCGCGATAGCGATCGGTCTGCGTAAGCGTGACCCGTGTCGCATCGCCCTCCGGCACAAGCTCGGCGGTCTCACGATAATTCGCCCAGAACGAGGAATCGAGCGCAGTGTCCTCGATGACAGTCATCGAGAAGCGGCTGCCTTCGCTGACCTCCTCAAACCGCGCCTTGCGGTCGATCGGCCGGCCGTCCCGTCCTTCCCAGGAGAGCCGGATCAGCGCGGTCCTTTCGCCGTCCAGGGGCTCGGCGGAAAGGATTTCGCCGGACCAGCCGGCATCGCAGCCGAACGGCCACAGCGCCTGCCAGAGGCGTTGGCGATCGGCCTTGATCACGCGGCTGACCGTCACCGTGCGCAATCCGAGCGGCACGGTCATCAAAAGAAAGATCAGTCCGAGATTGCCGGCCACGAGGGTGACCGTGACGATGACCGACACTTGCCTTCGCTCCCTGTCTTGAAGAGCAGCCTAGCGTCGGCGCGGCCAAGAAAGACTTAACAACAATGGGCGGGCTCTTGCCCGTCCCAGGCGGGCTCTTGCCCGTTCCAGGCGGGGTCTCCCCCATCCCGACATGGGCGGACTCCTGCCCGCCCCAACGACGGGCGGGCATCTGCCCGTCCCGTACGGCGGCCGGGCCGCCTGATCACATCGCGCCGATCCAGATCGCCATAGAAACGAGGAAAGTGCTCATGCAAACCAGTGAAACGACGTCCTGAACAAGATCGCTCATAACTCTCTCCTGTTGTTGCTATGTTCGTAATTTGTTCTAATTTTGTTCGAATGTCAACGACCGTCTCGGGCGCGCTGGAGCGAAACCGCGCGGTCCGTTTGGGCAGGGTTAAGGAAAGGTTGACGGCCTTGCTCCGCGGGCACACCGCAGCCGTTTGCGATTAGCCAACACGCCGATGGCTTCGTCATTCTAGGGCGGAGCAAGGAGCGAAGCGACGCGCGCAGACCCTAGAATCCATTCCGTGAGATTGATGCTTCGCTACGGTGCGGAACAAGGCTTCTAAAAGCCACCCTCTGCCCCCTCTGCGGCGTCGCATTCTTCGGCAGAGGTAACGGAATGGATCCTAGGGTCTTCGCTCCGCTTCGCGGAGCTTCGCCCTAGGATGACGACATTGGGCCTACAGCGGCACGACCTTGCCCTCGGCCAACGTCACCCGCCGGTCCATGCGTCCGGCGAGCTCGTGGTTGTGGGTAGCGATCAGCGCCGCGAGGCCGGACTGCCTGACCAGCGCCTCCAGCGCATCGAAGACATAGGAGGCGGTGACCGGGTCGAGATTGCCGGTCGGCTCATCGGCCAGGAGCACCAGCGGCGCGTTGGCGACGGCGCGGGCAATGGCGACGCGCTGCTGCTCGCCGCCGGAAAGCTCGGCCGGCCGGTGCTGCGCGCGCTTGCCGATCTGCATATAGTCGAGGAGCTGCGCTGCCCGCTCGGATGCTTCCTTGCGGCCGAGCCCCTTGATCAGCTGCGGCATCATGATGTTTTCGAGCGCGGAGAACTCCGGCAGCAAATGATGGAACTGATAGACGAAGCCGACATCGTTGCGGCGGATCGCGGTGCGCTCCTCGTCCGATAGCCGTCCGCAGGCACGGCCGGCAAGGATCACGTCACCTGCATCGGGGCGCTCCAGCAAACCCGCCGTGTGCAAGAGGGTCGACTTGCCGGTGCCCGACGGCGCCACCAGCGCCACCATCTCGCCGCGCCTGAGCGAAAAGTCGGCGCCGTTCAGAATGGTGAGCTTGCGCGGCCCCTGGACATAGTGCCGCTCGACGCCCTTCAACTCGATAATGGCCTCGGCCATCATTCGTACCTCAAGGCTTCGACGGGATCGAGCCGGGCGGCCCGCCAGGCCGGGAACACCGTCGCGAGGAACGACAGGCCAAGCGCCATGATGACGACATAGGTGGTCTCGCGCGGATCCATCTTTGCCGGCAGCTGGCTGAGGAAATAGAGCTCGGGATTGAACAGGATCCTGCCGGTCATCCAGGAGAAGAACTGGCGGATCGATTCGATGTTGAGGCAGATGACGACGCCGAGCAGCACGCCGGCGATCGTCCCGGTGACGCCGATCGCCGCGCCAGTCATCAGGAAGATGCGCAGAATAGCGCCGCGCGAGGCGCCCATGGTGCGCAGGATGGCGATGTCGTGGCCCTTGTCCTTCACCAGCATGATGAGGCCGGAAATGATGTTGAGCGCCGCCACCAGCACGATCAGAGTGAGAATCATGAACATGACGTTGCGCTCGACCTGCAGCGCCGAGAAGAAGGTCTCGTTGCGCTGTCGCCAGTCGACGAGGTCGACCGGCCGCTGCGCCGCCTGCTCGACCAGGGGCTTCAGCGCGTCGACGTTATCGGGATTGTCGACATAGATCTCGATGGTCTGAGCGCGCCCGTCCATGTTGAAATAGAGCTGCGCTTCCGAGAACGGCATATAGACGATCGAGCTGTCATATTCCGACATGCCGACCTCGAAGATCGCCGCTACCTTGTAGCCCTTCATGCGCGGCGTGGTGCCGAGCGGCGTCACGTCGCCGTCCGGCGAGATCAGCGTGATGGTGTCGCCGAGCACCAGCCCGAGGCTTTCAGCCATGCGCTTGCCGATCGCCACGCCGTCGCCGGTATCGAAACCGTCGAGCGTGCCCTGCTTGATGTTGCTGGCGACGATCGAAATCTTGCCGAGGTCCTCGCCGCGGATGCCGCGCACCAGCGCGCCCGTGCCGCCGCCGACATTGCCTTGCGCCAGGACCTGGCCGTCGATCAGCGGGATGGCGTATTTGACGCCCGAAACACCGTTGATGCGGCTCGCCACCTGGGCGTAATCCTCCAGCGGCGAATCGAGCGGCTGCACGATGAGATGGCCGTTGACGCCGAGGATGCGGGTCAGCAATTCGGCGCGGAAACCGTTCATCACGGCCATGACGACGATCAACGTCGCGACGCCGAGCATGATGCCGAGAAAGGAGATCGAGGCGATGACCGAGATCACCGTCTCCTTGCGGCGCGATCGCAGATAGCGCCACGCCACCATGCGCTCGAAGCCGGAGAAAGCGCCCGCCGCTGACCTGGCCGCTGCCGCCGCCTCGTTCATGCGGCGATACCCAGGCGCTTCTTGGCTTCCCCGACCGGCAGCGTCTCGCGCTCGCCCGACCTGCGGTTCTTGATCTCGACCTCGCCGGCGGCCACGCCGCGCGGACCGACGATCACCTGCCACGGCAGGCCGATCAGGTCGGCGGTGGCGAATTTGCCGCCGGGACGCTGGTCGGTGTCGTCATAAAGCACGTCCTTGCCCGCCGAAGTCAGAGCCGTATAGAGCTCGTCGCAGACGCGGTCGCATTCGCCGTCGCCGACCTTCATGTTGATCAGGCCGATGTCGAAGGGCGCCACCGCTTCCGGCCAGATGATGCCGTTCTCGTCATGGCTGGCCTCGATGATCGCCGCGACCAGGCGCGACGGACCGATGCCGTAGGAGCCGCCCGAGGCGTAATGGTCCTTGCCGTCGGGGCCGGTCACCTTGGCGTTCATCGGCTTGGAGTATTTCTCGCCGAAGTGGAAGATGTGGCCGACCTCTATGCCGCGCGCCGAGACCTGCTCGCTTGGCGGAACGTTCGCCCAGGCCGCCTCGTCATGCATCTCGTCGGTGGCGGCATAAGGCGTCGTCCACTTCTTCACGATGTCGCCGATCTCGGCGTCGTCGGAGAAGTTGGTGCCGGCGCCCGGCACGTCGAGGGTGAGATAGGCGCGGTCGCAGAATACCTGGCTCTCACCGGTCTCGGCCAGGATGATGAACTCATGGCTGAGGTCGCCGCCGATCGGACCGGTGTCGGCGCGCATTGGAATGGCCTGCAGGCCCATACGTGTAAACGTCCTGAGGTAGGAGACGAACATACGGTTGTAGGCGGCCTTGGCGCCCTCGAAATCGAGGTCGAAGGAATAGGCGTCCTTCATCAGGAACTCTCTGCTGCGCATGACGCCGAAGCGAGGGCGCACCTCGTCGCGGAACTTCCATTGGATGTGGTAGAGGTTGAGCGGCAGGTCCTTGTAGGACTTCACATAGGCGCGAAAAATCTCGGTGACCATCTCTTCGTTGGTCGGCCCGTAGAGCATGTCGCGGTCCTGGCGGTCCTTGATGCGCAGCATCTCCTTGCCGTAATCGTTGTAACGGCCGCTTTCGCGCCACAGATCCGCCGACTGGATGGTCGGCATCAGGATTTCCAGCGCGCCGGCGCGGTTCTGTTCCTGGCGGATGATCTGGCAGACCTTGTCCAGCACGCGCTTGCCCAATGGCAGCCACGAAAAGCTGCCCTGCCCCTGCTGGCGGATCATGCCGGCGCGCAGCATCAGCCGGTGCGAGACGATCTCGGCCTCGCGGGGATTTTCTTTGAGGATGGGCAGGAAATAGCGCGACAAACGCATGGACTGGTCCGTGAGTGAAAATGGCGGCGCGGGGAATCGGCGCAACCGAGGCTGCTTGCCCGGGCTTCATAGCCATTTCATGGCCGAATGGAAACCCGAGTGCCCCAAAGTATCGGGCCTTCTGCACCTTACCAAAAAGGCGATTTTGGCTGCAAAGTGCCGCAAATGGCTTTTTGATCGATTCACAAGCAAGCCCTGCCGCACTATTGTGCAGTGCAGCACGATATTGCCTGTTTCGAGGCAAAATTCTTCGTGACATTTTCACCTGCCTTGGTCTAGTGTGCGCCGATAACCGAGAGGGCGGAGAAAAATCTGCTCTCCTACGCGGTCAAAGTCTTGGGAGGATGCGATCTAGGCGCGGTAACTCGCTGCCGCCGGACACCGGAAACGGATCGGACGCGTTTAAATTGCAAGGCCTTGTGCCTTGCATTTTTTTTGTGCAATCATCTGCTTAGCGCGATCATCTGCCAAACGGCGTCAGCCACGGTTGGCCGCCGAATTCGGAAGCCGGCTTCCGAATTCAACCTAGGCGCGCGTATGCTGCTCATTACTTGCGGAAACTATAATGACGGTCTCAGTGACTGGCGTCTGGCGTGAAGTCCGGCATGATCCGCATGATATCGTCGAAGCTGAATCCCAGGCCCATCGTCAGGCCGTAGAGAATACCCATCACGACCACCGTTACGATCGTCGCGCGGGCGAAGGCGCGCAGCATATGCGGGCCGCGCGGTGCGCTGGAAACGGTGCCAAGCGTGACATCCTGGTCGTCGTCCTGGGTGCGCAGGCTGAACGGAAGAACAACGAACAGCACCAGCCACCAGGTGACGAAGAACAGCGCGGCGAACAGTATCCAATTCATGCCTGCTCCAGTTCGACCAGCGTGCCGAAGAAATCCTTGGGATGCAGGAACAGCACCGGCTTGCCATGCGCGCCGATCTTTGGATTGCCGTCGCCAAGCACACGCGCTCCGCTTTGCTTCAAATGATCGCGGGCGGCCAGGATATCGTCGACCTCATAGCAGACGTGATGCATGCCGCCCGAAGGGTTCTTCTCGAGGAACGCGGCGATGGGCGATGCCTCGCCCAGCGGTTCCAGCAACTCGATCTTGGTGTTGCCGACATCGATGAACGCCACGCTCACACCATGCTCCGGAAGCGCCTGCGGCTCGCTCAGCCGCGCGCCCAGCGTATCGCGATAGGCGGCCATTGCCGCGGCCAGATCCGGCACGGCAAGCGCGACATGGTTCAGGCGTCCAAGCATTGACTCACTCCAAGTGAGTAGTGAGTAGTCAGTAGTGAGTGGTGAATAGTGAATGGTTGGCTTCGCGCCGAACAGCGGATTTCACTACTCACTACTCACTACTCACTCACCTTCACTATTCACTCTCACTACCTGGTCACGAACACCGTCACCAGCGGCTTCTTGCCCCAGGCTTCGTTGGCGGCGCCGCGCACTGCGCGGCGCACCGCCTCCTGGACCAGGTCGAGGTCTTTTCGGCGCTGACGCGGAATGGAGTCCACCGCGCCGATTGCCGCGTCGAGCATCAGATCCTCCAGTGTCTCGCCGCGGGCATCCGCCTCGGCGACGCCGATCGCCACCAGGTCGGGGTCACCGGCAAGCTCATATTTGTCGTCGAGCACGACGTTGACCGCGACATGCCCGGCGAAGGAAAGCTTGCGACGGTCGCGTATGCCCATCGCCTGGTCGGTGCCGATCAGCGAGCCATCCTTGTAGAGCCGCCCGAACGGCACCTGATCGATGATCGTCGCCGGCCCTGGCCAGAGTCTCAGCATGTCGCCGTCGCGCACCTGCGCCACCTGGCCGATGCCCGACATCGACATCAGCGAGCCCTGCGCCACCAGATGCGCCGCCTCGCCATGCACGGGAACGCCGATCTGTGGCCGCACCCATTCATACATCTTGCGCAATTCGCTGCGGCGCGGGTGGCCGGAGACATGCACCAGCGCGTCGCCGTCCTCGATGATCTTCATGCCAAGATCGATCAGCCGGTTCTTGATCTCGAGGATTCCCTTCTCGTTGCCGGGAATGGTGCGCGAGGAAAACACCACCGTGTCGCCGGCCGTCAGCGCCACCGACTTCATCTCGTCGCGTGAAAGCTTTGCCAGCGCCGCCAGCGGCTCGCCCTGGCTGCCGGTGCAGATGATCACCAGGTTCTCGCGCGGGATATAGCCATAGTCCTCCTCGGCGATGAACTCCGGCAGCCCGTTCATGTAGCCGAGCTCGCCCGCCACATCGATAACGCGCTTCAGCGATCGGCCGAGCACGAGGCATTGCCGGCCGGCATCGCGCGCCGCCTTGGCGATCGAGACGATGCGCCCGACATTGGAGGAGAAGGTCGTGACCGCGACGCGCCCCTTCGCGCTCTCGATGACGCCCTTGAGGCCTTCGCCGACAGCGACTTCCGACGGCGACTCCCCTTCCCTCAGCGCGTTGGTGGAATCGCAGATCAGCGCCAGCACGCCCTTGTCGCCATAGGCGCGGAAGCGTGCCTCGTCGGTCTTCGGGCCGATCGTCGGCGCCGGGTCTATCTTCCAGTCACCGGTGTGGATCACGGTGCCGGCGGGCGTGGTGATCGCCAGCGACATCGGCTCAGGAATCGAATGCGCCACTGGAATGGCCTCGATCTCGAAAGGTCCGATGGTGAATTTCTCGCCGGCCCGGTAGATCGACGCCGGGATCTTCGGCGCGCCCTGCTCGCCCTGTCGCTTGGCTTCGAGCAGGCCGGCGGTGAACGGCGTCATCCAGACCGGGACTTTAAGCTTCGGCCAGATATCGAGCAGCGCCCCGTAATGATCCTCATGCGCATGGGTGATGACGATGCCGCGCAGACCGTCGATATTCTCCTCGATGAAGCGCGTATCGGGCAGGATGAGATCAACGCCGGGATGTGCCGAGTCCGGAAAGGTGACGCCGACATCGACGATGATCCATTCGCGCGCGTCGGCGGGCCCATAGCCGTAAAGGGCGAAGTTCATGCCGATCTCGCCGACGCCGCCCAGCGGCGCGAAGACGAGCTCGGCGTTTTCTCTATTCGCCATCAATTCTTTCCTTCCTGGCCGCTTTGGCCAAGTCGTTGGCGCAATTTCGGGAAAAGCGTGTCACAGCTTTTCGTCCGGAATTGCACAAAAACAAAATTATACCCGGGCCGAGGCGACCGCGCCGAAATGCACGTCGCCGGCCGCGATCGTCAGAACCGATCCCTCATCGTCGCGGATCACAAAACGGCAGTCCTCGTCAATGGTTTCGAAGACGCCGCGCACCACATTGCCGTCAATTCTGACAGCAACCTCGCCGCCGAGCCCTGCCGCGCGGGCAAGCCAGCGCTTCCTGATAGCATCGAGCCCGCGCCCGTCATCCCACAGCCTGGCATACTCGCTCCAGGCATCCGAAAGCGCCAGGAACAGCGTTTCGGCATCGCAAGTCGCGCCCAGCGCCTGCAGCGACGTCGCCGGATAAGGCAAATCCTCAGGGTAAGCCACGACATTGACGCCGATACCGATGGCGACGGCAAAGCGGCCGCCATCGAGCATCGCCGATTCCAACAGGATGCCAGCAAGCTTGGCGCCCGACGCCAGCACGTCGTTCGGCCATTTCAATTCGAAGCGGTTGCGGCCCTGGCTCGCGCCGTCGACGGCGACGGCGATCCGGCCCTTCGGCACGACGGCGTCGAGCGCGTCGGCCAGCGCAAGCCCCGCGACGAAGCCGAGCGTCGCGGCAAGCCGGAGCTCGCCGCCCGGAACCAGAAGCAGCGTCGCCGCGAGATTGCCTTCTGGCGTTGCCCAGGCGCGGCCACGCCGGCCGCGGCCGCTCTCCTGCTTCTTCGAAACGACCCAGAGCTTGCCGGGATCGCCGGCGCGCGCGTGTTCCAGCGCCAGCGCGTTGGTCGAGCCGACGCTGTCATGCGCCTCGAGCCGGAACCCCTCCGACGCCGCGGTTGGAGCCAGCCGAAATGCCATCCCGTCAGAAGAAGGTCTTCGCAGCGGCTTCGGCATAATTGCCGATCGGCCCGCCGATCAGCACATAGAACAGCACGAAGGCGCCGCTGACGCCGAGCACGAGGCGCAGCTCGCTGGCCATCGGCACGAAGCCGCCGACCGGCTCGTCGAACCACATGATCTTGATGATGCGCAGGTAATAATAGGCGCCCACCACCGAGGCCAGCACGCCGATAATCGCCAGCGCGTAGAGATGCGCGTTAATGGCGGCGAGGAACACGTACCACTTCCCCCAGAAGCCGGCGAGCGGCGGAATGCCGGCCAGCGAGAACATCAGGATTGTGAGGATTGTGGCCATGATCGGGTTGGTCGAGGCGAGACCGGAAAGATCGCTGATCTGCTCGACATTGCCTTCCTTGCGCCGCATGGCGAGGATGAAGGCGAAAGTGCCGAGCGTCATCACCAGATAGATCAGCATGTAGATGGCGACGCCGCGCACGCCGGCCTGGCTGTTGGCGGCAAGGCCGACCAGCGCATAGCCCATATGGCCGATCGAGGAATAGGCCATCAGGCGCTTGATGTTGGTCTGGCCGATGGCCGCGAAAGCGCCGAGCGCCATCGAGGCGATCGAGATGAAGACGACGATCTGCTGCCAGTCCGATGCGATCGGCTTGAAGGCGCCCATGGTGACGCGCACGATCAGCGCCATCGCCGCCATCTTCGGGGCGGCTGCCAGGAAGGCGGTGATCGGCGTCGGCGCGCCCTCATAGACGTCCGGCGTCCACATGTGGAACGGCACGGCCGAGATCTTGAAGGCGAGGCCTGCCAGCACGAACACCAGGCCGAAGACGAGGCCGAGCTGGCGCTCGCCGCTGCCAAGAGCCGTCGCGATTTCCTGGAAGCCGGTATTCCCGGTGTAGCCGTAAACGAGGCTGATGCCGTAGAGCAGCATGCCCGACGACAGCGCGCCGAGGACGAAGTATTTCAGGCCGGCTTCGGTCGAACGCAGATTGTCGCGGTTGATCGCCGCCAGCACATAGATCGCCAGCGACTGCAGCTCGAGCCCGAGATAGAGCCCGATCATGCCGTTGGCCGAAATCATCAGCATCATGCCGAGCGTGCAGAGCAACACCAGAACCGGGAATTCGAACTTGTCGAAATGCTCCTGGCGCGCAAAGCGCATCGACATGATGAGCGTCACCGCCGATCCGATCAGCGCCAGCATCTTCATGAAGGCGCTGAAGGAATCCTGCACGAAGGCGCCGCCATAAGCAGCGCCTTGCGTGCCGGAGAAGCCAAGCCACAGTCCGGCCACCACCAGCACGAGGACGGCCAGGCCGGTCACGGTCATGGTGTTGTTGGAGCGCGAATAGGCCCCGATCATCAGGAGCGCCAGCGCGCCCACGGCGAGGATCAGTTCCGGCGTCGAGAGCGAAAAGCTGGAGAGAAGGTCCGGCGTCATGGTCTATTCCCCAGTCAGTTCGCCGCCGCGGTCTGCGCGGAATTGATGGATGCGGTGACGTTGGTGACGAGCGTCTTGACCGACTGGGCCGTCGCGTCGAACACCGGCGCCGGGTAGACGCCGAAGAAGATGACCAGCACCACCAGCGGGTAGACGATCGCCTTCTCACGCGGCGAAAGGTCGAGCAGGTTTTTCAGGCTGTCCTTGGTCAGCGCGCCGAAGATCACCCGGCGATAGAGCCACAGTGCGTAGGCCGCCGACAGGATGACGCCGGTGGCGGCGAAGAACGCCACCCAGGTGTTGACCTTGAACACGCCGAGCATGGTCAGGAACTCGCCGACGAAGCCGCTGGTGCCGGGAAGGCCGACATTGGCCATGGTGAAGATCATGAACACGGTGGCGTATTTCGGCATGTTGTTGACCAGACCGCCATAGGCATCGATCTCGCGCGTATGCATGCGGTCGTAGATGACGCCGACGCACAGGAACAGCGCGCCCGAGACGAGGCCGTGGCTGAGCATCTGGAAGATCGCGCCCTGCACGCCTTCCTGGTTCATCGCGAAGATGCCCATGGTGACGAAGCCCATATGAGCGACCGACGAATAGGCGATCAGCTTCTTCATGTCCTCCTGCATCAGCGCCACCAGCGAGGTGTAGATGATGGCGACGACCGAGAGCGTGAACACCAGCGGCGCGAACATCGCCGACGCCTCCGGGAACATCGGCAGCGAGAAGCGCAGGAAGCCGTACCCGCCCATCTTCAGCAGGATGCCGGCCAGGATGACGGAGCCCGCGGTCGGCGCCTCGACGTGGGCGTCGGGCAGCCAGGTATGCACCGGCCACATCGGCATCTTCACCGCGAAGGAGGCGAAGAAGGCGAGCCACAGCCAGGTCTGCATGTTGGCCGGGAAATTATGCGTCAGAAGCGTCGGAATGTCGGTAGTGCCCGACTGGAAGAACATCGCCATGATGGCGAGCAGCATCAGTACCGAGCCGGCGAGCGTGTAGAGGAAGAACTTGAACGAGGCATAGACGCGCCGCTTGCCGCCCCAGACGCCGATGATGATGAACATCGGGATCAGGCCAGCCTCGAAGAAGACGTAGAACAGCACGATGTCGAGCGCGCAGAACACGCCGATCATCAGCGTCTCGAGGATCAGGAAGGCGATCATATAGGCCTTGACCCGCTTCTCGATCGCATCCCAGGAGGCCAGTATGCAAAGCGGCATCAGGAAGGTGGTCAGGATAACGAACAGCATCGAGATGCCGTCGACGCCCATGTGGTAGGAAATGCCCGAATCCAACCAGGCGTGCTTCTCGACGAACTGGAAGCCGGCCTGCGAATTGTCGAAGCCCGTCCAGATGAACAGCGAGATCACGAAGGTGAACGCCGTCGTGATGAAGGCGATCGCGCGGATGTTGCGGCGCGCGTTTTCGCTGTCGTCGCTGATGAACAGGATGAGCAGAACACCAACCAGAGGCAGGAAGGTGACCAGCGAGAGGATTGGCCAGTCGGTCATCAGAGCATCATCCAGGTGACGAGAGCGGCCACGCCGATCAGCATGGCGAAGGCATAGTGATAGAGATAGCCGGTCTGCAGCTTGACGACCCTATTGGTGACGTCGACGACGCGCGCCGAGATGCCGTCGGGGCCGAGGCCGTCAATGACGGCGCCGTCTCCGGTCTTCCACAGGAACCTGCCGAGCCGCTTCGCCGGCCGCACGAACAGGAAGTCGTAGAGCTCGTCGAAATACCACTTGTTGAGCAGGAACGCATAAAGCAGGCGATGATTGGCGGCGACGCTTCGGGGAAGTTCCGGCGAGCGAATATAGAATTTCCAGGCCACCGCGAGGCCGATCAGCATGGCGACGAACGGGGCGAGCTCTACCCAGAGCGGCAATTCGTGGATCTCATGCAGGATGTGGTTTTCCGGCAGCGTGAACAGCGAAGCCTTCCAGAATTCGGCGTAACCCTCGCCGATGAAGGCGCCGTGGAAGATGATACCGGCAAACAGCGCGCCGGCGGCCAGCACATAGAGCGGCACCAGCATCACCGGCGGCGATTCGTGGACATGGTGCATGACCTCGTGGCTGGCGCGCGGCTCGCCGTGGAAGGTCATGAAGATCAGCCGCCAGGAATAGAAGCTGGTGAAGCAGGCGGCGACCACCAGCAGGATAAAGGCGAAGCCGGCGACCGCATTGTGGCTGGCGAAGGAGGTCGCGATGATGGCGTCCTTGGAGAAGAAGCCGGCGGTGCCGATCACCGTTGCCGGAATGCCGACGCCGGTCAGCGCCAGCGTGCCGACGATCATCATCCAGTAGGTCGCCGGGATGAGCCTGCGCAGGCCGCCCATCTTGCGCATGTCCTGCTCGTCGGACACGGCATGGATGACCGAGCCGGAGCCAAGGAACAGCAGCGCCTTGAAGAAGGCGTGCGTGAAAAGGTGGAAGATCGCCGCGCCATAAGCGCCGACGCCTAGCGCCACGAACATGTAGCCGAGCTGCGAGCAGGTCGAATAGGCGATGACGCGCTTGATGTCGTTCTGGACGAGGCCGACGGTCGCCGCGAAGAAGGCGGTGAATGCGCCGATGAAAGTGACGACGGTCAGCGCCGAATGCGACAGCTCGAACAGCGGCGAAAGCCTTGCCAGCATGAACACGCCGGCGGTCACCATGGTCGCCGCGTGGATGAGCGCGGAGACCGGCGTCGGGCCTTCCATCGCGTCCGGCAGCCAAGTGTGCAGCGGCACCTGCGCCGACTTGCCCATGGCGCCCATGAAGAGCAGCAGGCAGACCACCGTCAGCGCCGTCTGTTTGTCGAGCGCTTGGCCGAGGAAAGTGAGCACGGCAGCACCCGCCGGCGCGCCTTCGGCCGGCAGGAAGGATGCGGCATTGGCGAACACGGTGCTCAGATTGACCGAGCCGAACAGCACGAACACGCCGAAGATGCCGAGCGCGAAGCCGAAGTCGCCGACGCGGTTGACGACGAAAGCCTTGATGGCGGCGGCATTGGCCGACGGCTTCTTGTACCAGAAGCCGATCAAGAGATAGGAGGCGAGACCGACGCCCTCCCAGCCGAAGAACATCTGGATGAGATTGTCGGCGGTCACCAGCATCAGCATCGCGAAGGTGAACAGCGACAGATAGGCGAAGAAACGCGGCCGGTTCGGATCGTAGTGCATGTAGCCGATCGAGTAGATATGGACCAGCGCCGACACGGTGTTGACGACGACCAGCATCACCACCGTCAGCGTGTCGATCCTGAGCGCCCAGAAGGCGTCGATGCCGCCCGACTGGATCCAGCGCAGCACCGGCACGGTGAACACTTCGCCATGGCCGAAGCCGACGGTGAAGAAGGCAACCCACGACAGCACCGCCGCGATCACCAGGAAGCCGGAGGTGATGTATTCGGAAGCCTTGGCGCCGAGCGAATTGCCGAACAGGCCGACGATCAGGAAGCCAAGCAGCGGAAGGAAGACGATAGCCTGATACATGATGGTTCCCGTCAACCCTTCATCGCGCTCACGTCTTCGACCGCGATCGAGCCGCGGTTGCGGAAGAAGACGACAAGAATGGCAAGACCGATCGCGGCTTCAGCGGCTGCGACCGTCAGCACGAACAGGGCAAAGACCTGTCCGACGAGGTCGTGCAGAGCCGCCGAGAAAGCGACGAAGTTGATGTTGACCGCAAGCAGGATGAGCTCGATCGACATCAGGATGACGATGATGTTGCGGCGGTTCAGGAAGATGCCGAACACGCCGAGCGTGAACAGGATCGCCGATACGGTCAGGTAATGTGCAATGCCGACGACCATCTCAGATACCCTCGCCCGATTTGACCTTGCGGATTTCCATGCCCGTCGCCGGCGTGCGGGCGACCTGCGCGGCGATCGACTGCCGCTTGACGCCTTCCTTATGGCGCAGCGTCAAGACGATGGCGCCGATCATGGCGACCAGCAGCACAAGGCCGGAAATCTGGAAATAATAGAGGTAGTCCGTGTAGAGGATGTCGCCGAGCGCCGCCGTGTTGGAGCGCGTGGCGAGATCCGGCGTTGCCTTGGCGACCGTCGAGGCGAGCTGCGGTGCGAATGTGTAGCCGCCGAGCACGACGATCAGCTCGGCCGCCAGGATCAGCCCGACCAGCGCGCCGATCGGCGCGTATTGCAGCGCGCCCTCTTTCATCTCGGCAAAGTCGACGTCGAGCATCATGACGACGAACAGGAACAGCACCATAACCGCGCCGACATAGACGACCAGCAGGATCATCGCCAGGAACTCGGCGCCGGTCAGCATGAACAGCCCCGCGGCGTTGAAGAAGGTGAGGATCAGGAACAGCACGGAATGCACGGGGTTGCGCGACGAAATGACCATGAAGGCCGACGCCACGGCGATAAAGGCGAAGAGGTAGAAAAAGGCCGCCTCTAGTCCACTCAGCATGGGTTCCCCCGGGTTCCAAATTCCGACTCCGACCCGCCTCCGGTTCGAAACCGCGTGTTCCTTAGACGGACGACGTTGCGCCGTCCACTTTCTTGTTCTTTCTCCCCGTTTACGGGGAGAAGGTGGCCCGAAGGGCCGGATGAGGGGCACGCCAAGTTTCCAGAAGCTGGCGCCGCCCCTCATCTGCCTGCCGGCATCTTCTCCCGGTTTACGAGGAGAAGCACGCTAATCACCTATACGGCGCATCCAGCGCGATGTTGCGCGCCAGCTCCCGCTCCCAGCGATCGCCGTTCGCGAGCAGCTTTTCCTTGTTGTAGTAGAGCTCCTCGCGCGTCTCGGTCGCGAATTCGAAATTCGGCCCTTCGACGATGGCGTCGACCGGGCAGGCTTCCTGGCAGAAGCCGCAATAGATGCACTTCACCATGTCGATGTCGTAGCGCACGGTGCGGCGCGTGCCGTCATTGCGGCGCGGGCCGGCCTCGATGGTGATCGCCTGCGCCGGGCAGATCGCCTCGCAGAGCTTGCAGGCGATGCAGCGTTCCTCGCCGTTCGGATAGCGGCGCAGCGCATGCTCGCCGCGGAAGCGCGGGCTGATCGGCCCCTTCTCATGCGGATAGTTGATCGTTTCCTTCGGCGCGAAGAACTGGCGCATCGACAGGAAGAAGGCGCTGACGAAATCCTTCAGCAGCAGCGATTTTGCGGCCTGGGCCAGAGCGGACATCACGCAAACCCCGTGATCTTGAGGAAGGCCGCGGTGGCCACGACCATGAACAGCGAGATCGGCAGGAAGACTTTCCAGCCCAGCCGCATCAGCTGGTCGTAGCGGTAGCGCGGCACAAACGCCTTCACCATGGAGAACATGAAGAACATCAGGCAGATCTTCAGCACGAACCAGATCACCCCAGGTATCCAGGTGAAGGGCGCGAAGTTGAACGGCGGCAGCCAGCCGCCGAGGAACAGGATGGTCGCCAGCGCGCACATCAGGACGACGGCGACATACTCGCCGAGGAAGAAGAGCAGGAACGGCGTCGACGAATATTCGACCATATGACCGGCGACGAGTTCCGATTCCGCTTCCACCAGGTCGAAGGGCGGACGGTTCGTCTCGGCAAGCGCGGAAATGAAGAACACCACGAACATCGGCAACAGCGACAGCCAGTGCCAGTCGAGGAAGGTGTTGGGCAGGCCAAGCCGCGTGCCGAGACCGTCTTGCTGCGACATGACGATGTCGGAGAGGTTGAGCGAGCCGACGGTGAGCAGCACGGTGACGATGACGAAGCCGATCGAGACTTCGTAGGACACCATCTGCGCGGCCGAGCGCAACGCGCCGAGGAACGGATATTTCGAGTTCGATGCCCAGCCGCCCATGATCACGCCATAGACCTCGAGCGAGGAGATGGCGAAGACATAAAGGATGCCGACATTGATGTTGGCGATCGCCCAGCCCTCATTGACCGGAATGACAGCCCAGGCCGAAATCGCCAGCACCGCCGAGACCAGCGGCGCCAGAAGGAACACGCCCTTGTTGGCGCCCGACGGGATCACCGGCTCCTTGAAGACGAATTTCAGAAGGTCGGCAAAGGCCTGCAGCGTTCCCCATGGACCGACGACGTTCGGCCCACGCCGCAATTGCACCGCCGCCCAGATCTTGCGGTCGGCATAAAGCAGATAGGCGACGCCGATCAGAAGCACGACGATCAGCACGACCGACTTCAACAGGATCAGCAGCGTCGGCAGCACGTAGAAGGAGAAGAAGGTGTCCATGCTTATTCCGCCGCCTGCTTGAAGCCGCTCTTGGCCAGCGCCGAGCATTCGGCCATCACGGCCGACGCCCGCGCGATCGGGTTGGTGAGATAAAAATCCTTCACCGGCGAGGTGAAGGTGCCCTTGTTAAGCCGGCCGCCGAGCTTCGCCACCTTGGCGATGTCGTCGCCGCTGCCCGCCTGCACCTGGTCGATGCGGGCGAGATGCGGGAATTCGCCATAGAGCTTGGCACGCAGCTGCGCCAGCGAATCGAAGGGCAGCTTCTTGCCGAGCACGTCGGAGAGCGCCCGCAGGATCGCCCAGTCCTCGCGCGCCTCGCCAGGGGCGAAGCCGGCGCGGTTGGTCTGCTGCACGCGGCCTTCCGTGTTGACATAGGTGCCCGACTTCTCGGTGTAGGCCGCGGCCGGCAGGATGACATTGGCGCGGTGCGCGCCGGCATCGCCATGCGTGCCGATATAGACAACGAAGGCGCCGCCGGTCTTGGCCATGTCAATCTCGTCGGCGCCGAGCAGGAAGAGCACATCGGTGTCGCCCAGCATGCCGGCGACGTTCTTGCCGCCCTCGCCCGGCACGAAACCGACATCGAGGCCGCCGACTCTTGCCGCTGCGTTGTGCAGCACCGCAAAGCCGTTCCACTCGGCTGTGACCGCGTTGACGGCGGCCGCGAGCCTGGCTGCCTGGCCGAGCACCGCCGCGCCGTCGGTGCGCGCCAGCGCGCCCTGGCCCACGATGATCAGCGGATGCGTGGCCTTGCTCAGCACCTCGAAGAACTTGCCGTTGCCGTCGGCAAGGTCCTTGAGCGATTCCGGGCCGGCGCCGATCAGCTCATAGTCGTAGCGTGTATCGCCGATCTCGCCGATGACGCCGACCGGCAGATTGCCGACGCGCCAGCGCTTGCGGATGCGGGCATTGAGCACCGAGGCCTCGAAGCGCGGATTGGCGCCGATGATCAGCACCGCATCGGCCTGCTCGATGCCTTCGATGGTCGGGTTGAAGATATAGCTGGCACGGCCGAGCGACGGGTCGAGCGCTGCTCCATCCTGGCGGCAGTCGATGTTCTTCGAGCCGAGCGCGGCCATCAGCAGCTTGAGCGCGTAGATTTCCTCGACCGCGGCGAGATCGCCGGCGATGGCGCCGATCCGCTCGGGCGCGGTCTTTGCAACCTCGTCCTTGATCGCCGCGAAGGCTTCCGCCCAGCTTGCCGAAACGAGCCTGCCATTCTTGCGCACGTAAGGGCGGTCTAGGCGCTGCGTGCGCAGGCCGTCCCAGATGAAGCGGGTCTTGTCGGAGATCCACTCCTCGTTCACCGCCTCGTTGACGCGCGGCAGGATGCGCATCACCTCGCGACCGCGGCTGTCGACGCGGATCGCCGAGCCGACTGCGTCCATGACGTCGATCGATTCCGTCTTGGTCAGTTCCCACGGCCGCGCCTGGAAGGCGAACGGCTTCGAGGTCAGTGCGCCGACCGGGCACAGATCGATGACGTTGCCCTGCAGCTCCGACGTCATCGCCTGTTCGAGATAGGTGGTGATCTCGGCATCCTCGCCGCGGCCGATCAGGCCGAGCTCGGAAATGCCGGCGACCTCGGTGGTGAAGCGGACGCAGCGCGTGCAATGGATGCAGCGGTTCATCACCGTCTTGACCAGCGGGCCGATATACTTGTCCTCGACCGCGCGCTTGTTCTCATGATAGCGCGAGGAATCGACGCCGAAGGCCATTGCCTGGTCCTGCAGGTCGCATTCGCCGCCCTGGTCGCAGATCGGGCAATCGAGCGGATGGTTGATCAACAGGAATTCCATCACGCCTTCGCGGGCCTTCTTGACCATCGGCGTGTTGGTGAAGATTTCCGGCGGCTCGCCATTCGGGCCCGGGCGCAGGTCGCGCACGCCCATGGCGCAGGAGGCCTGCGGCTTGGGCGGACCGCCCTTCACCTCGATAAGGCACATGCGGCAATTGCCAGCGATCGACAGCCGCTCGTGGAAGCAGAAGCGCGGCACTTCCGCGCCGGCGTCCTCGGCCGCCTGCAGCAGCGTGTAATGGTCGGGTACCGTGATCTCTTTCCCGTCGACCTTTAGCTTTGCCATTCGCCTCAAACCTCTGCGGATGTCCCGCAATCTATCCTTCCGGGCGCGACTGAAGCCGCGCCCGGCATTTCAATTCACTTCTTCGCGGCGAGCGCCGCGGCCTGGGCAGTCCAGTTGTCGCGGCCGATACGGCCGGCGAGCGACAGGTAATCTTCCACCCAGGCGATCTCTTCCGAGGTCCAGGCGGCGATCTGGCCATAGGTCCAGATGCCGAGACCGTTGAGCACCTTTTCCAGCTTCGGTCCGACACCCGAAATCGCCTTCAGGTCCGACGGATTCGCCGGCTTGTCGACGGCCTTAGGCTGCCTGAAATCCTCAGGCATCAGCCTCGTTGCGGCCGGTTGGGCGACAATATCGGCCCCGGTCGCGTCGAGCGCTTTCTCGGTCGCGTTCGCCGCTATGTCGGTCACATCCTGGGCGAAGGTCTGAGCCCTGGCGATCAACGTCTCGGTCGCCTTGCGCGCCTTGGAGGCGTTGGCGGCCGCTTCATGCTGCGCCTCGAGATCGTCGAGGAAAGGCTGGAACATGCGCTGCGAAGCCTCCAGCGCGCCGGTGAACGCGCCCATCCACATGCCGACGGCGTGGTTGGCCAGACCGATGCTGAGCGCCGACATCGCGGCGGCGCCCGCGACTGGATGCGCCAGAAGGTTGACGGCGCTGGCCATCTCCTTCGGCATCATCTTGGTCAGGTCCTGGTTCATCTTCTCGAGTTGGTCCAAATCAGGCACGAACGGATAGGGTATCGAATACGGCGCCATAGAGATCTCCTGGTCGTTTCTTCGTATGCCCGCCCCAGTTTTTCAGTCTTCGGGCCAAGCCCGTATTTCGTAGTCTTATTCCGCCGCCACCATCACCGGCTCGACCCGGTGCGCGTTGCGCGAAAACTCGTCGATGCGGCGTTCCACCTCGCCGCGGAAATGCCGCATCAGGCCCTGGATCGGCCAGGCAGCCGCGTCGCCCAGCGCGCAGATTGTGTGGCCCTCGACCTGCTTGGTGACGTCGAGCAGCATGTCGATCTCGCGCTTCTGCGCCTCGCCGCGCACCAGCCGCTCCATCACCCGCCACATCCAGCCGGTGCCTTCGCGGCACGGCGTGCACTGGCCGCAGCTCTCATGCTTGTAGAAGTAGGACAGCCTGGCGATCGCCTTCACGATATCGGTCGACTTGTCCATGACGATGACGGCCGCCGTGCCGAGCCCGGATTTCAGGTCGCGCAGCGCGTCGAAATCCATCGGCGCATCGATGATCTGCTCGGCCGGCACCAGCGGCACCGAAGCGCCGCCCGGAATGACCGCGAGCAGATTGTCCCAGCCGCCGCGGATGCCGCCGCAATGCGTCTCGATCAGCTCGCGGAACGGGATCGACATCGCTTCTTCGAAAGTGCACGGATTGTTGACGTGGCCGGACACGCAGAACAGCTTGGTGCCGGCATTGTTCGGGCGGCCGAAGGACGAGAACCAGGCGGCGCCCCGGCGCAGAATGGTCGGCGCCACCGCGATCGATTCGACGTTGTTGACGGTGGTCGGGCAGCCATAGAGGCCGACATTGGCCGGGAATGGGGGCTTCAGCCGCGGCTGGCCCTTCTTGCCTTCCAGGCTTTCGAGCAGCGCCGTCTCCTCGCCGCAGATATAGGCGCCGGCGCCATGATGCATGTAGATGTCGAAGTCGTAGCCGGATGTGTTGTTCTTGCCGATCAGCTTGGCCGCGTAAGCCTCGTCGATGGCGCGCTGCAGCGCCTCACGCTCGCGGATGAACTCGCCGCGCACATAGATGTAGGCGGCGATCGCGCCCATCGCGAAGCCGGCGACCAGCGCGCCCTCGACCAGCGTGTGCGGATCGTTGCGCAGGATATCGCGGTCCTTGCAGGTGCCGGGCTCGGATTCGTCGGCGTTGATGACCAGATAGCTCGGCCGTCCGTCGCTCTGCTTGGGCATGAACGACCACTTCAACCCGGTCGGGAAGCCGGCGCCGCCGCGCCCGCGCAGACCCGACGCCTTCATTTCGTTGATGATCCAGTCGCGCCCCTTGGCGACGAGGCCTGGCGTATCGTCCCAGATGCCGCGCGACTGCGCGCCGGCCAGCGACTTGTCGAACAGGCCGTAGATGTTGGTGAAGATGCGGTCTTTGTCCTGAAGCATTTGTCGTCCCTCAGACCGGCTTCTTGCCGAAGACGCGGATGTATTCGGCGACGCCGCCCTTGGCGAGCGCCTTGGCCTGCTTCACCCAGTCGTCGCGCTCGATGCGGCCGCGGAAATTGAGATAGCCGTCGACCCATTCGCGCTCGGCTTTCTTCCAGGCGGCGACCTGCGCGAAGGTGTAGATGCCCAGCGAATGCAGGGTGCCTTCGATCTTCGGGCCGACGCCTGAGATCAGCTTGAGATCGTCGACCGTTGCCGGGCGCTCGATGCCGGCCGGCCGGTTCTTGTCGTCGAGCGAAGGTTTCGTCGTCTTGGCGACAGGCTGCTTGGTTTCCGGCGCCTTGAAAGCGGTGACCGGCTCGGCCTTGGTCTTCGGCCCGCTGCGCGGCTTGGAAACCGCCTCGACTTCCGGAGCGGCCTGGTTGGCGTTGGCGGCCGAATGACGCGGCGCCCTGACGCTGGCGCCATTCTCGGTGGCCGGGGCGACCTTGACCGGCGACGGCGTGTTGAGCGCCGGGCTGGTTTCAGCCGCATGGGTTTTCGGCTTGCTGGATTTTGACGGTCCAACCGGGCCAGAGGCGGCCGGAGCTGGCGCCGAGCTTGCCGGCGCAGCGGGTGCCGGGGCTGCGGCGGAAGCTGCAGGCGGCGCCGATGCGAGAGCTTCCTTGGCGGCTTTCGCCGCCGCCCTGGCTTCCTTGTCGCGCGTCGACTTCAGGATCGCCTTTTCGCTGGTCAGCGTCGTGAGCCCGGTAGCCGGCTCGGACCCGTGGCGGCCGTTCTGCGGACCAGGCTTCACCTCGGCGCCCTTGCCGGCGTCGTAGAGATCGATGATCTCGGCCAGCCGCTCGGGCGTCAGGTCCTCGAAAGTGTCCTTGAAGATCATGACCATCGGCGCGTTGACGCAGGCGCCGAGGCATTCGACCTCCTCCCACGACAGCGTGCCCTTGTCGTTAGTATGGAACTGGTCGTGATGGATTTTCGAACGGCACACATCCATCAGCGCTTCGGAGCCGCGCAGCATGCAGGGCGTGGTGCCGCAGACCTGGATATGCGCGCGCGTGCCGACCGGATTGAGCTGGTACTGCGTATAGAAAGTCGCGACTTCGAGGCCACGGATGCGCGGCATGCCGAGCATGTCCGAGATCGTCTCGATCGCCGCCTTGGTGACCCAGCCTTCCTGCTCCTGCGCGATCATCAGCAACGGGATGATCGCCGACTGCTCGCGCCCCTTCGGGTATTTGGCGATCCACTGCTGGGCGGCCGCCGCGTTCGCCTCGTTGAAGGCGAAGGTGGCAGGCTGGAGGCTGGCTTCTGCAAGACGGCGGACTGACATTTAGCGATCGACCTCACCAAACACGATGTCGAGGGAGCCAAGCACGGCGGTGACGTCGGCCAGCATGTGGCCGCGGCACAGGAAATCCATGGCTTGCAGATGCGCGAAACCGGGCGCGCGCAGCTTGCAGCGATAGGGCTTGTTGGTGCCGTCGGAGACCAGGTAGACGCCAAATTCGCCCTTCGGTGCCTCGACGGCCGCATAGACCTCGCCGGCCGGCACGCGGTAGCCCTCGGTATAGAGCTTGAAGTGATGGATCAGCGCTTCCATCGAGCGCTTCATCGCGGCGCGCTTCGGCGGCACGACCTTGCCGTCGAGGTTCGACACGGGGCCGGCGCTTTCCTTGCCGAGCAGCAGATCGACGCACTGGCGCATGATCTTCGCCGACTGGCGCATCTCTTCCATGCGCACAAGGTAACGGTCGTAGCAGTCGCCGTTCTTGCCGATCGGGATGTCGAAATCCATCTCGGAATAGCATTCATAGGGCTGCGATTTGCGCAGGTCCCAGGCGGCGCCCGAGCCGCGCACCATCACGCCAGAAAAGCCCCACGCCCAGGCGTCGGCCAGCGACACCGTGCCGATATCGACATTGCGCTGCTTGAAGATGCGGTTACCGGTCAAGAGCGCGTCGAGATCGTCGATCGACTTCAGGAACGGGTCGATCCACTTGCCGATGTCCTCGACGAGCTTCTGCGGCAGGTCCTGGTGCACGCCGCCCGGCCGGAAATAGGCCGCATGCATGCGCGAACCGCTAGCGCGCTCATAGAACACCATCAGCTTTTCGCGCTCGACGAAGCCCCAAAGCGGCGGCGTCAGCGCGCCGACGTCCATGGCCTGCGTCGTCACATTCAAGATGTGCGACATGATGCGGCCCATCTCGGAATAGAGCACGCGGATCAGCTGACCGCGCTTCGGCACCTCGATGCCGAGCAGGCGCTCGGCCGCGAGCGCAAAGGCATGCTCCTGGTTCATCGGCGCGCAATAGTCGAGCCGGTCGAGATAGGGCACGGCCTGCAGATAGGTCTTGGCCTCGATCAGCTTCTCGGTGCCGCGATGCAGCAGACCGATATGCGGATCGACGCGGTCGACCACCTCGCCGTCCAGCTCCAGCACCAGGCGCAAAACGCCATGCGCCGCAGGATGCTGCGGACCGAAGTTGATGTTGAAGTTGCGGACGGAGGTTTCAGCCATCGTGGCGCCTCTGGCGACGAGTCAGTAGTGAGTAGTGAGTAGTGATCATCAATCTCAATGCCTGCTTCATTCCGCCTGCTTGGCCTGCACCGTCCGAATGAGAGATCTCGTCATCTTTCCAATCTCTTCGCATCGCACCAGCAGTTCAATCTCATTGTCTTTTTCTAACAAGCCAACCCGGCATGCCAGGAGTATGTGCGTTTCCAGTTCCTTCAACGAACCCTGCGCCATGCGCAGAAATTGAACGAATGAACCTCTGTTCTCACGACCATACCCCTCAGCGATATTGGCGGCGATAGATGCCGCCGAGCGGCGCATTTGGGAGGTCATTCCATAGATCTCGTCCTTCGGAAAACCTTTGGTGACGCGATAACAATCTTCGGCAAGGACCATCGCCGATTGCCACACCATCAGGTCGCGATAAGATTCGATCCGCTTTTCCAATTCCTTCCCTACTGACTACTGACTACTTCCCTACTCACTGTTTCGCCTTCTCATCCCCGGGAAGCACGTAATCCGTTCCTTCCCACGGGCTCAAGAAGTCGAAATTTCTGAATTCCTGCTTCAATTCCACCGGCTCGTAGATCACCCGCTTGGCCTCGTCGTCGTAGCGCACCTCGACGAAACCGGTCAGCGGGAAATCCTTGCGCAGCGGATGCCCCTCGAAACCATAGTCGGTGAGAATGCGGCGCAGGTCCGGATGGCCCGAGAACAGCACGCCGTAAAGGTCGTAGGTCTCGCGCTCGAACCAGTCGGCACCCGGATAGACGCCGGTCAGCGACGGCACCAGCGTCTCCTCGTCGGCCTGGACCTTGAGCCTGATGCGGACATTCTGCTTCGGCGACAATAGGTGATAGACGACGTCGAAGCGCTTGGCGCGCGACGGGTAGTCCGCTCCGCAGACATCGATGATCGAGATGAACTGGCAGCGCGGATCGTCGCGCAGGAAGGTCGCGACCTCGATCAGGTTGCCCGGTTCAACCGAAACCGTCAGCTCACCATAGGCAAGCACGGCTTCGCCGATGCGGCCGGAGAGCTTCTCGCCGAGATAGGTGGAGAGTTCGTTCAGCGCCAGGGTCATCGGCTCACCGTTCGATCGTGCCGGTGCGGCGGATCTTCTTCTGCAGAAGGAGAATGCCGTAGAGCAGCGCTTCCGCGCTCGGCGGGCAGCCGGGCACATAAATGTCGACCGGCACGACGCGGTCGCAGCCGCGCACCACCGAATAGGAATAGTGGTAGTAGCCGCCGCCATTGGCGCAGGAGCCCATCGAGATGACGTAGCGCGGCTCCGGCATCTGGTCGTAGACCTTGCGCAGCGCCGGCGCCATCTTGTTGGTCAGCGTGCCGGCGACGATCATAATGTCGGACTGGCGCGGCGACGCGCGCGGCGCGACGCCGAAACGCTCCGAGTCATAGCGCGGCATCGAGGTGTGGATCATCTCGACCGCGCAGCAGGCGAGGCCGAAAGTCATGAACATCAGCGAGCCGCTGCGCGCCCAGGTGATCAGTGCCTCGGTCGAGGTGACGAGAAAACCCTTGTCGGCCAGCTCATTGTTGATTTCGAGGAAGAAGGGATCGTCCTCCCCCACCGGCCTGCCGGTGTTGGGGTCGATGATGCCCTTGGGCTTCGGCGCGACGAGGGTGCCTGAACTATCGTTCAATCCCATTCCAGCGCTCCTTTTTTCCATTCATAGGCAAAACCGATGGTCAACACCGCCAGGAACACCATCATCGACCAGAAGCCGAGCATGCCGAGCTTCGAGAAGGACACCGCCCACGGGAACAGGAAGGCGACCTCGAGATCGAAGATGATGAACAGGATCGACACCAGGTAGAAGCGGATGTCGAACTTCATGCGGGCGTCGTCGAACGAGTTGAACCCGCATTCATAGGCGGAAAGCTTTTCCGGGTCGGGATTGCGGTAGGCGACAAGGAACGGAGCGATGATGAGCGCCAGACCGACGATCATCGCCACGGCGATGAACAGCACGATAGGCAGGTACGAACTTAGGAGTGCGCTCATGCGGCGACTTTCCTTCGGCGGGGGCAGTTCATTTTGATTACAGCAACGAACTCTAATGCGGAAGCGTGACAGATTAACCGCTGAACCGTTTTAAGGGGCCCATGCTGCAACGCGGCGAGGGTTAGCGCAGCGGTTTCGGTGACGCAAGTCAAACGTTGTTCAAATCGCGGCTCTGGACGCCTTATCGGAAGAAACTGGTCCGATCCGCTCCTGTTTGATTTCCTTCAGTTTTTACTCCAGTTTTCTCTCCTGACATATCTCCCGCCATTTGCCTGCTAGCATGGCCGGAATCACCGGCTAAAAATCCAACGGACGATCGGGGCAAGGACACCTGATGAAGGACAAGATTTCGCTGGCCATGGCGAGGCGCGTCGCGCTCGGGGCGCAAGGGTTCAACGACCCTAGGCCCAGTGGTGTTCCGGATCGCCGCCACCTTGCGCGGGTACTTTCGCGAACCGGCCTTCTGCAGATCGATTCCGTGAGCGCGGTGGTGCGCGCGCATTACATGCCGCTCTATTCGCGCCTCGGCCCCTACCCGCTTACGCTGCTCGACAATGCCGCAGTCACCCGCAAGCGCGCCGTGTTCGAATACTGGGCGCATGAGGCGTCGTTCCTGCCCGTCGAGACCTATCCTTTGATGCGCTGGCGCATGCAGCGCGCCGAGCGGGGCGACGAGATGTATCTCGGCCTAGCGAAATGGGGTCGTGAACGCAAGGAAATGATCGACGAGATATATGGAGAAGTCGCCGATCGTGGTCCGATCGCCGCCTCCGATATCGAAGGCCACAAGGGCAATGGCGGCTGGTGGGGCTGGAGCGAGGCCAAGCACGCTTTCGAATGGCTGTTCTGGGCCGGTCGCATCACCACGGCCTACCGCCGCGGCTTCGAACGCTATTACGACCTGCCCGAGCGCGTTTTGCCGCAGGCGGTGCTCGACCTTCCCATTCCCTCGGTCGAGGACGCGCATCGCGAGTTGCTGCGCATTTCCGCCCGCGCCCATGGCATCGCCACCTATAGCGACCTGCGCGACTATTTTCGTCTCGCGCCGGGCGACACGAAGGATCGCATCGAGGAACTGGTCGAAGCCGGCGAATTGCTGCCGGTGAAGGTCGAAGGTTGGGACAAGACCGCCTATCTCCACAAGGACGCCCGTTTCCCGCGCCGGATAGAAGCGCGCGCCCTGCTCGCCCCTTTCGATCCCGTCGTCTTCGAACGCACCAGGACGGAGAAACTCTTCGATTTCCGCTACCGCATCGAGATCTACACGCCGGCCGAGAAACGCCAATATGGCTACTACGTGCTGCCCTTCCTGCTCGGCGATCGGATCGTCGCCCGCGTCGATCTGAAAGCTGACCGCCCGGCCAGCATCTTGCGCGTCCACGCCGCCTACGCCGAGGCCGGCGCCCCACCCGAAACGGCCGCCCAGCTCTTCGACGAGTTGAAGCAGATGCAGGGCTGGCTCGGCCTGGAGGCGATCGAAGTGACGCCGGCCGGCGACCTCGGGCCGGCGCTGGCCGACATCGCGGTGTCGTAGCTGCGCGTTGACAGGGAGAGTGAACAAAAATAGAACATCCCAACTGTGGTTAGGATCGGTTGCGATGGTTTTCAGGCGCTCGATATGTCTGGTCTTGGCCTACCTGACCTTAGCGTCGCCGTCATATGCGACAGGTGCTTACCGAGAGGAATGGGTAGAGGTCACGCGTCCAGTCATTTTCTGTGGCGGCCACATTGCACCCGGTATGCAGCCAAAAGAAGTGACGGCGCTTCTTCTGCGGTGGTTGGAGTTTGGAACGATCGACAAGCAGATCGCAGGCGCCTGTGGCTTATTGCCGGTAGGGCAGCGCTATATAATAGTTCATGAGCCGAAGTTCGACGCCAATCGCTTCGTCTTGATGTGGGAACCGGTTTGCCAGCACGGCTGTTCGTTAAGTATGGCGCCCGTGGCCTCACCGCCTCGCAAACTTGTGGGTCCATACCTCAAACCCATAAAGCCGCCAAAAGGCTGGTACTAAGCCAGTCGTTGACTCCAGCCCCCTGAACCCTCTAAATCCTGACCCAGACGGTCTTCTCCCGGCAAAGGGAGGAGCCAAGAGGGAATGCGGTGCGGGCCAACACCCAAATCCGCGGCTGTCCCCGCAACTGTAAGCGACGAGCCTCTGCCGAAAACCACTGGGATGTTCCCGGGAAGGCGGCATTCAGGGTGACGACCCGCGAGCCAGGAGACCTGCCGTCTGAGACTTTAAGTATCCGAATGCCCGGCGGGTTTTCCGGGCAAGGAGCATGGTTTTGGATCGCAACGGCAGTTTCCCGGCAAACAGTGCGGACATTCCGTCCGAGCCCGATGCTTTGGCTGGCGTCACCGTCATCGTCTGCTCATCCTGCCGCGACGAGACCGGGTCGGATGCGCATCCGCGCGCCGGCGCGCTGCTTGCCGAAGACACGCGTCGGGCTGCTTGCGGCGAAAAGATCGACATCCGTACCGTCGAATGCCTCGGCAACTGCAAGCGCCGGCTAAGCGCCGCGCTGCTGCGCGACGGCTGCTGGAGCTACGTCTTCGGCGATCTGAACACGACCAGCGGCGCCGATCTCGTCGCCGGCGCAAAGCTCTTCGCCACCTCGACCGATGGCCTCATCCCCTGGCGCGGCCGGCCCGATTCTCTCAAGCGCGGCCTGGTTGCCCGCATCCCTCCCCTCGACATGCTGAAGGACCGACCATGAACGCATCCGTTTCCCGCGTGCCCTGCACCGTCGTCACCGGCTTTCTCGGCGCCGGCAAGACGACGCTGATCCGCAACCTGCTCGAAAACGCCAAGGGCAAGCGGCTGGCGATCATCGTCAACGAGTTCGGCGATGTCGGCATCGATGGCGAGATCCTGAAGGGCTGCGGCGTCGACACCTGCCCGGAGGAAAACATCGTCGAGCTTGCCAATGGCTGCATCTGCTGCACCGTCGCCGACGATTTCGTGCCGGCGCTCGACCAGATCCTGTCGCTCAACCCCAAGGTCGATCACATCCTGATCGAGACCTCGGGCCTCGCTCTGCCGAAGCCCCTCGTCCAGGCGTTCCAGTGGCCGAGCGTGAAGAGCCGCGTGACGGTCGATGGCGTCATCGCCGTGGTCGACGGCCCGGCGCTCGCCGACGGCCGTGTCGCTTCCGACATGGATGCTCTCCAGGCGCAGCGTGCGGCGGACGATTCCCTCGACCATGACGATCCGGTCGAGGAGGTGTTCGAGGACCAGATCGCCTGCGCCGACCTGATCATCCTGTCGAAAAGCGACCTGATGGATGCGGCGGGCTCCGCCCGCGCCAACGCCGTCATCGGCGAGCATGTCGCGCGCGCGGTCAAGGTCGTTTCGACAGCACAGGGCAAGGTCGATTCGGCCGTGCTGCTCGGCCTTGGCCTTGCGGTGGAGGACGACATCGAGAACCGCAAGACCCATCACGACGACGAGCTCGACCACGAGCACGACGATTTCGATTCCTTCGTCATCGATATCCCCTCGATCGCCAATCCCGACGAACTGGCCAAGCGCGTCGCCCTTGCCGCCGAGCAGGAAAACGTGCTGCGCGTCAAAGGTTTCGTCGAGGTCGGCGGCAAGCCGATGCGGCTCCTGCTGCAGGCCGTCGGCCCGCGCGTCAACCACTATTACGACCGCGCATGGACGGCCGAGGACGATCGCCGCTCGAGGCTCGTCGTCATCGGCCTCAAGGGGCTGAACCGTCCGGAGATCGAGCGTATCCTCGCCGGCTGAGGCCAAAAAGCGATGCACATCCTCGCCACCACATCCGCTTCGCTCGACGATCTCGCCGAGCCGATCGACCTCAGGCAGACGCCTGCGGATGTGGTGGCGCTGTCCTTCACCGACAGCGACCTCGCCGGCCTGGCCGCCGCCTGGAAGGCGGATGCGGAGCGGCTGCCGTCGATGCGGCTTGCGGCGCTGCGCGACCTTCGCCACCCGATGTCGGTGGACCTGTGGATCGACAGCGTCGCCCGCCACGCCAGGGTCATCCTCGTCCGCATCCTCGGCGGCTATGACTGGTGGCGCTACGGCTGTGACCAGCTCGCCGCCCTGGCGCGCGAACGCGGCATCAAGCTGGCATTGCTGCCCGGCGAAAGCCATGACGAGGACCTGCGGCTGATCGAAGCCTCGACCCTGCCGCGCGCCGAATTGGACGCCCTGCTAGGTTATTTCCGCGAAGGCGGCCCGGCGAATATGAGCGCGCTGGTGCAAAGGCTGGCTAGGCTTGCCGGGTCGGATGCGGCCTTGGCCGAACCGGTCAGCGTGCCGAAGGCGGGATTTTATCAGCCGGGAATTGGTGTCGTCGAGAAGCCGAACCTTTTAAAGGTCGGCGCTCCGTCGCCCCCCTCTCTGTCCTGCCGGACATCTCCCCCTCAAGGGGGGAGATTAGCTGTCATCGACCCTGGCGCCTCTTCTGCTAACTCAACAATAGAACACTTTGCAGCATCCGCCATTGGCGAAACCATCGGCGGCAGCTCAATCTCCCCCCTTGCGGGGGCCGGCAGGACAGAGGGGGGGGCGACAGAACTCGACGCGACCAACTTCAGCGCCCCGGTTATCCCCATCCTCTTCTACCGCTCGATGCTGCTGGCCGCCGACGTGGCGCCGATCGACGTTCTCGTGGAAGCGTTGAAGCTGCAAGGGCTCACCCCGGTACCGATCTTCGTGTCCAGCCTCAAAGACGCGGCATCCCTGGCCTTCGTCGAAACCGCCCTCACCTCCCTGAACCCCGCCGCCATCGTCACCGCCACCGCCTTCGCCTCCGGCGCGGAACCCGGCGCCGAAACCCTGTTCGACCGCGCGGGCGTACCGGTGTTCCAGGTCATCGTCGCCACCACCAGGCGCGAGGTCTGGGAAAAGAACCAGCGCGGCCTGGCGCCTGCCGACCTTGCCATGCATGTCGTCCTGCCCGAGCTCGACGGCCGCATCCTGGCCGGCGCCATCTCCTTCAAGGGCGAGGTCGAGACCGATCCGGCGCTGGCCTTCCGAGCCTTCGCCAACCGGCCCGAGGCGGACCGCGTGGCGCAAGTTGCCAAGCGGATCGCGGCGTTCATCCGCCTGCAGCGGATGGAGCGGGCCGAGCGCAAGCTGGCGATCCTGATCCCGGATTATCCGAGCGCGCCAGGGCGAACCGGTTACGCCGTTGGGCTTGATGTGCCGTCGAGCGTGCTCGTCATGCTGCAGGACCTGAAGGAACAAGGCTACGCGGTTGAAGGGATTCCGCAATCGCCGCGCGCGTTGCTGGATGCGCTGGAGGTAGGTGGGCACGGCCTTACGTTGACGGATTACGTTGCCTTTTCAGCGGAACTGCCGAGGGAAGCGCGAGCTTCAGTTGAGGCGACATGGGGCAAGGCAAAGGGGATAGGTTCGCGCGAGGCACCCCCCTCTGTCCTGCCGGACATCTCCCCCGCAGGGGGGGAGATTGCCCTGTCACTACCGCTTTCGCCAATCGGCAGTGTTGTAGGTGGAGCGCCGGCGCCCGAACTGCCAATCTCCCCCCTAGAGGGGGAGATGTCCGGCAGGACAGAGGGGGGCGCGACAGAACGCCAGCCTTGGCAGCTAGCGGGTGAAACAACCTTCCCCTTCCGCGCCGCGACCTTCGGCAACGTCACCGTGGCGCTGGCCCCCGACCGCGGCCGCTCGGCCGACCGCCGCGCCCACTATCACGACCCGACGCTGCCCCCGCGCCACGAGCTGATCGCCTTCGGCCTGTGGCTGCAAAAATCGCTCGGCGTGCATGCCATCATCCATGTCGGCGCGCATGGCACGCTCGAATGGCTGCCGGGCAAGACGGTGGCCCTCTCCGGAACCTGCTTCCCGGAGATCGTCACCGGATCGCTGCCGGTCATCTATCCATTCATCGTCTCCAATCCGGGCGAGGCGGCGCAGGCCAAGCGCCGCATTTCGGCCGTCACCCTCGGCCATCTGCCGCCGCCGCTGAGCGGCGCCGGCCTAGACGAGGCGCAACAGAAACTCGAGCGGTTGGTCGACGAATACGCGCAGGCCGACGGCCTCGACCGCCGCCGCCGTGACCAACTTGCAAAGCTGATCGTCGAGACCGCGCAGAAGACTGGCCTCGCTTCTGAAGTGGGCGCGGCCAAGGCTGATCAACCCGACGAAGCGCTGCGCCGCATCGACGCCTGGCTCTGCGACCTCAAGGATTTCGCCGTCAAGGACGGGCTGCATGTCTATGGCCGCGCGCCGGAAGACGAAGCCGACCCGCTGCGCCGGCAAAGCGCGGCGGCCGAAAAATCCAACCTGCTCGCCGCGCTCGATGGCCGCCACATCAAGGCCGGCCCTGCCGGCGCCCCGGCGCGCGGTCGCTCCGATGTGCTCCCCACCGGCCGCAACCTGTTCACCTCCGATCCGCGCACCATGCCGACGCCAACCGCCTATGACCTCGGCCAGGCGGCGGCGGAGGAAGTGGTGCGCAGCTATATGCAAAGCCATGGCGACTGGCCGCGCTCGCTGGTCATCGACCTCTGGGGCTCGGCCTCGCTACGCACCGGCGGCGAGGAGATCGCGCAAGGCCTGGCGCTGATGGGCTGCCGGCCGCAATGGGATGCCGCGACGGGCCGCGTCACCGGTATCGAGGTGCTGCCGCCGGCCACGCTCGGCCGCCCGCGCGTCGACGTCACTTGGCGCATCTCCGGCCTGTTCCGCGACATGTTCCCAACCCAGATCGCGCTGATCGACGCCGCTGCCAACGCGGTCGCCAGCCGCGACGAGGACGATACCGAGAACCCGCTCGCCGCAGCGACGCGCGCTCAGGGGAAGATCAGTCCGCGCATTTTCGGCACCTCACCGGGAACTTATGGCGCCGGCGTCGAGGACTTGCTGTCGCGCGGCGAATGGGGCGCGCGCGAAGAGATCGGCCGTGCCTATCTCGACGCCACCTCGCACGCCTATGGCGGCGCCGAAGGCGAAGCGATCTCGGCGCCCGGCGCTTTCGAAGGCCGCATCGCCGAAGCCGATCTCCTCGTCCACACCGGCGACGATCCGGGCCGCGACATCCTTGAAGGCTCGGCCGACGTCGCCTTCATCGGCGGCTTTTCGGCCGCCCTTGCAGCACTTGGCAGGAATGCCGACGTCATCGTGCTCGACACGACTGATCCGAAGAAGCCGAAGCCGCGTTCGGTCGGCGAAGCGGTATCGCGCGTGGTCCGCGCCCGCGCGGTCAACCCGCGCTTCATCGCCGGCCAGATGCGCCACGGCCCGCGCGGCGCCTCCGAATTCGCCGAAACGGTCGACCGTCTGGTCGGCTTCGCCGAAACCACGCATGCCATTTCGGGCGCGCTGATCGAGGCCGTTCACGACGCCTATGTTGGCGACCCGGGGGTTCGCGCCTTCATCCTGCGCGAGAATCCGGCGGCGGCGAAGGTCATCGCCGAGCGGCTTCTCTCCGCGCGACGTCGCGGCCTGTGGCACCCGCTGCGCAATTCCATCGACGACGACCTCGCGGCCTTGATTGCCGAGGCCCAGGCAGGTGGAGTGGCGGCATGAACGCGTTTTCGCGCCGTGGCGCTTGCCCTGCTCTAAGCGCGCCGATGCAGACCGGCGACGGGCTGCTGGTGCGGCTCAACCCAGTCGCAGGAGGGCTCGCACCCAAGTCGCTCATCGAACTCGGTGAATCCGCCTTGCGCTACGGCAACGGCATCATGGAAGTGACTGCGCGCGGCAGCCTGCAGATTCGCGGGCTGACGGCCGAAAGCGCCCGGCTGCTGGCGGACGAAGTGGATGCGCTGGGCATCGCGGTGCGCAGTGGCGTTCCGGTCGCGACCGGACCGCTGGCGGGAATCGATCCAGAAGAGAACGCCGATCCGCGGCCGGTGGCGGAGCGGATCAGGGCGGCGATCGAGGAAGCCGGGTTGACGCCGCGGTTGGGGCCGAAGGTGTCGGTGGTTGTCGACGGCGGCGGACAGCTGACGATGGATGCGGTGACGGCCGATGTGCGGCTGAAGGCGATGCAGGCTGCGGCGAGCATCTGGTGGAGCGTGTCGATTGCCGGCGACGGGCGGAGTGCGAAGCCGCTCGCGGCGGTCGATGCTGATGGCGCGCGCGACATTGCAGTCGCGGCTCTTCGGATGGTCGCCGAAAAAGGTCGCGAGGCGCACACCCGGGATCTTTCGGAGAGACAGTTGGCTTCTCTCGCAGGCTGGCATTCCGTCGCGCCCCCCTCTGTCCTGCCGGACATCTCCCCCTCTAGGGGGGAGATTGGCAGTTCCCGCGCCGGCTCTCCACTTTCAGCGTTGGAGATTGGCGAAAGCCGCGGTGACAAGGCAATCTCCCCCCTTGAGGGGGAGATGTCCGGCAGGACAGAGAGGGGGGCGCAGGAACGCCAGCCCGCGAGAAGTCCCATTGGCCTATTCAATCTAGGCAACAACACCGCCCTCGGCATCGCCCTGCCCTACGGCAGCATGCCGGCGCAAAACCCCATCGATCTCGCCACCCAAGCCGCGAACCTCGGCGCCTCCGAAATCCGCCTCGCCCCAGGCCGAGCCCTGCTCTTCCTCGGTCTCTCCGCCCCCTCCACGCTCCAATCCTCCGCCGCCGCGCTCGGCTTTGTCACCGACCCCGCCGATCCGCGCACCCGCATCGCCGCCTGCCCAGGCGCGCCGGCCTGCGCGTCCGGCCGCATCGCCACCCGTGCCATCGCCGAAACGATCGCAAAAGAAAGCGCGGACCTTCTCGACGCCTCGCTGTCTCTCCACATCTCCGGCTGCGCCAAGGGCTGCGCGCATCCCGGCACCGCTGCGCTCACCCTGGTCGGCGACGAAAACGGAGCCGGACTTGTCGTGGACGGGACGGCAAAGGCCCTTCCTGCCGCGTACAGGCCGGGCTATGACGCCGCGCGCGGGGTCGCCGGCATCCTTGCCGCGATCCGCGACGGAAGACATCAGGGCGAAACCGCCGCCGCCTGCCTGAAAAGACTTGGCGCGGCCGGCATCGCCGAACTCTATCGACGGAACCAGTGAATGGCCGCCTACGACTATATCCATGACGGAACGGCGATCTACGAGCGGTCTTTCGCCATCATCCGCGCCGAGGCGGATCTGTCGCGCTTCTCGGAGGCGGAAGCCGATGTCGCGATTCGCATGATCCATGCCTGCGGCCAGGTTGAAGCCGCCAGCCATTTCGTCTTCTCGAATAATTTCGTTGCCGCCGCCCGGACCGCGCTCGCCGCCGGCGCGCCGATCTTCTGCGATGCCGAGATGGTGGCGCACGGCGTCACCCGCGCCCGTCTGCCGGCCGGCAACGAGGTGATATGCACGCTGCGCGACCCGCGCACGCACGACATCGCCAGGCAAATCGGCAACACCCGCTCGGCCGCCGCGATCGACCTCTGGGGCGAGCGCATGGCCGGCTCTGTCGTCGCCATCGGCAACGCGCCGACCGCGCTCTTCTATCTGCTTGAGAAGCTGCGCGACGGCGCGCCAAGGCCGGCCGCGATCATCGGCATGCCTGTGGGCTTCGTGGGTGCTGCCGAATCCAAGGATGCGCTGGCCGAAAATTCCTACGGCGTGCCCTACGCCATCGTGCGCGGCAGGCTCGGCGGCAGCGCCATGACCGCCGCCGCGCTCAATTCGTTGGCGAGGCCTGGCCTGTGAACGCGATCATGAAAGGCCGTCTGGTCGGCGTCGGCACCGGCCCCGGAGATCCGGAGCTTCTGACACTGAAGGCGGCGCGCGCGTTGGCAGAGGCGGACGTCGTCGCCTATTTCGCCAAGCGCGGCAACAACAGCAATGCGCGTGCCATCGTCGAGGCGCGCTTCCGGCCGGACATGATCGAGCTGCCGCTGCTCTATCCGGTGACGACGGAGATCGACAAGGATCACGACGACTATCGCGCGCAGATCGCCGATTTCTACGAGCAATCGGCCGAACAGGTGGCCGACCATCTCGGCGCAGGCAAGATGGTGGCGGTGCTGTCGGAGGGCGACCCGCTGTTCTACGGCTCCTACATGCATCTGCATGTGCGGCTTGCGCACCGCTTCCCGACGGAAGTCATCCCGGGCATCACCGCCATGTCCGGCTGTTGGTCCGCCACCGGCCTGCCGATCGTCCAGGGCGACGACGTGCTGAGTGTGCTGCCCGGCACGATGAGCGAATTCGAGCTGACCCGTCGCCTCGCCGACACCGACGCGGCCGTCATCATGAAGGTCGGCCGCAACCTGCCGAAGATCCGCCGCGCGCTGGAAGCGACCGGCAAGCTGGCCAAGGCCGTCTATGTCGAACGCGGCACCATGCCGGGCAGCGTCTCGATGCGGCTCGCCGAAAAGCCGGACGACAAGGCGCCCTATTTCGCCATCGTGCTGGTTGCCGGCTGGTCGGCCCGCCCGGGGGCCAAGGCATGAGCGGCCGCCTTGCCGTCATCGGTCTCGGACCCGGCAATGCCGACCAGGTAACGCCGCAGGCTGCCAATGCCGTCGCCGAGGCTTCCTTCTTCTATGGCTACAAGCCCTATCTCGACCGGCTGGAGCTGCGGCCGGACCAGACCCGCATCGCCTCCGACAACCGCGAGGAACTCGCCCGCTCCAACGAGGCGCTGGCCAAGGCTGCCGAGGGCCACAACGTCGCCGTCGTCTCCGGCGGCGATCCCGGCGTCTTCGCCATGGCCGCCGCCGTCTGCGAGGCGATCGAAGCCGGCCCTGAAGAATGGCGTGCCATCGACATCTCGGTTGTCCCGGGCGTGACTGCGATGCTCGCCGTCGCCGCCCGCATCGGCGCGCCGCTCGGCCATGATTTCTGCGCCATCTCGCTCTCCGACAATCTGAAGCCGTGGGAGCTGATCGAGCTGCGCTTGTTGGCGGCGGCCGGGGCCGGCTTCGTCATCGCGCTCTACAATCCCATCAGCAAGGCTCGCCCTTGGCAGCTTGGCCGCGCCTTCGAATGCCTGAAGGCGGTGCTGCCCGGCACCACGCCGGCGATCTTCGGCCGCGCCGCCGGCCGGCCCGACGAGCGTATCGAAGTCTCTCTGCTGGCGAATGCCGATGCGGCAAAAGCCGACATGGCGACCTGCATCATCATCGGCTCGCCGGAAACCCGCATCATCAAGCGCCGCGAAAAACCAGCGCTGGTCTACACCCCGCGTTCTGCAACGGGGTCGAAATGATGATCGACCTTTGCCGCCAGCGCATCGACGGTCTCAGTCGAAGGAACGATCGGCAAACGCGGTCGGCGGATCATGATCACTTCGATACCAAGCGCCCGCGCAGCAGCGATCTTGCCATAGGTCGCCTCGCCGCCGCTGTTCTTCGAAACGACGGCATCGATACTGTATTTTTCGAGCAACGCCCGTTCATCCGCTTCCGGGAATGGTCCGCGCGCCAAAAGGTAAAGCGCATCGGGCACGGCAAGCTCCGGCTCGACCGGATCGACACTGCGGATCAGATAACGGTGCCGCGGAGCGGCCTCGAACGCGCCCGCCTCCTGCCGGCCGATCGCCAGGAAAACGCGGCGCGGCGCCTCGCCAAGCGCCTTCGCCGCCTCAGTGACGCTGTCGACCAGCGTCCAGCGATCACCGGCCACGGGCTCCCATCCAGGACGCCGCAGCGCAAGGACCGGCACGCCAGCCTGCGCAGCCGCTTCTGCGGCGTTGGCCGAGATACGCGCGGCGTATGGATGCGTGGCGTCGATCAGCAGATCGACGTGTTCCTCGCGAAGATGGGCAGCCAGCCCATCTGCGCCGCCAAAGCCGCCGACACGCACCGGCACGCCTTGCGCGACCGGGCTTTCAGTGCGGCCGGCCAGCGACAGCGTGACCGAAAAATCGTCGCGACGGGCGAGCTTCCCGGCCAATTGCCGGGCTTCCGTCGTTCCGCCGAGGATCAGGATACGGTGGGTCATCATGCCTGCTAAGGGTCCGCGCGCCGCCAAGCCAGCCTCAAAATGGCTCACCATCGTCGGCATCGGCGAGGACGGTGTAGCGGGTCTCGGCGACGAGGCCAAGCAGCGGATTGCCGAGGCCGAGATCGTCTTCGGCGGCAAGCGGCATCTCGGCCTTGTCGCGTCGCTGGCCAAGGGCGAAGCGCGCCCGTGGCCGACGCCCTTCGATGCCGAAATGCGCGACGTGCTGGCGATCGCGGGCAAAAAGGTCTGCGTGCTGGCGTCCGGCGACCCGTTTTTCCATGGTGTCGGCGCCACGCTGGCCCGCAAGGTCAAGCCGGAGCAAATGCTCGTCCTGCCGGCGCCCTCGTCTCTGTCGCTGGCCGCGTCCCGTCTCGGCTGGGCATTGCAGGACGTGGAGACCATCTCGCTGCACGGCCATCCGATCGATCTGATCCGGCCCCTGCTCCATCCCGGCGCGCGCATCCTGGCGCTCACCTCCGACGCCGACGCGCCGGCGGCTATCGCTGCACTGCTCGACGAGCTCGGTTTTGGCCCTTCGCGACTGACGGTCCTCGAAGCACTCGGTGGGCAGGATGAGGCATGCCGCACCGCTCGCGCCGAAGCCTTCGATCTCGAAAACGTCAATCCGCTCAACGTGCTGGCGATTGAAATTGAATCAACACCGGATGCCCGCGTCCTGCCTCTGACCGTCGGCCTTGCCGATCACGTGTTCGAACATGACGGCCAGATCACCAAGCGCGAGATCCGCGCCATCACGCTGTCGGCACTGGCACCACGGCGCGGCGAGCTGCTGTGGGACATCGGCGCCGGTTCCGGCTCGATCGGCATCGAATGGATGCTGGCTCATTCCTCTATGCGCGCCATCGCCATCGAAGCCAATAGCGAGCGCGCCGCCCGCATCCACCGCAACGCCGCGCATTGCGGCGTGCCCGGCCTTGTCGTGATCGAAGGAGCCGCGCCGAAGGCGCTGGCAAAATTGGAGACGCCCGATGCCATCTTCATCGGCGGCGGCGGCAGCGATGCCGGCGTGCTGGAGAAGGCGATCAAGGCGCTCCGTCCTGGCGGCCGGCTGGTCGCCAATGCGGTGACGCTGGAGATGGAGGCGCTGCTGCTCGACCAGTATAACAGGCGCGGCGGCGATCTTACCCGCATCGCCCTGTCGCGCGCGGCGCCTGTCGGCTCGATGCAGGCGTGGCGACCGGCCATGCCGGTCACGCAGTGGAGCTGGGTCAAGCCATGATGGTCGCAGGTATCGGCAGCCGCAAAGGTGTGACGGCGGGCGACGTTCGCGCCGCGATCGAGACCGCGCTTGAGGCGCATGGGCTTACGATGACGGCGCTTTCTGCATTGGCGACGGGTGAAATCAAGCGCGATGAGCCGGCGATCTTCCTTGCCGCCCGAGACCTCGACCTCCCCGTGCTCGTCATCTCCGACGCCGCACTGCAATCCGTCTCGTCCGGCACAGTCAGTCGCTCCGACGCGTCGCAGGCCCAGGCCGGCACGCCTTCGGTTTCGGAAGCCTCGGCCCTGGCCGCGGCCGGAAAAGGTGCGAAACTGCTTGGACCGCGCATCGTGCTCGGTCCGGTGACCTGCGCCATCGCCATCAGCGGAGATGCGCCATGACCGTCCATTTCATCGGCGCCGGTCCAGGTGCGGCCGATCTCATCACCTTGCGCGGCAGCCGGCTGCTGGCATCTTGCCCGGTCTGCCTCTATGCCGGCTCGATCGTCGCGCCCGAACTGCTCGAACATTGCGCGCCCGGCACCAGATTGATCGACACCGCACCGATGTCGCTTGACGAGATCGAGGCCGAATATGTCGCCGCGCATAAGGCCGGCCACGACGTCTCGCGCCTGCATTCCGGCGACCTTTCGGTGTGGAGCGCGGTCGCCGAACAGATCAGGCGGCTGGAAAAGCACGGCATCCCCTACACGCTGACCCCAGGCGTGCCCTCTTTCGCGGCGGCGGCGGCCGCACTTCGCCGCGAGCTCACCATTCCCGAGCTCGCGCAAAGCCTGGTTCTGACCCGCGTCTCCGGCCGTGCCTCGAAAATGCCGCCGGGCGAGACGCTGGCCGGCTTCGGCCGCACCGGCGCCACGCTTGCCATTCATCTCGCCATCCATGCCATCGACCGCATCGTGGCGGATCTGACCCCGCTTTACGGCGCCGAATGTCCGGTCGCGGTCGTCTTCCGCGCCTCCTGGCCAGACGAGCGCATCCTGACCGGCACGCTGGGCACCATCGAAGCGCAACTGGCGGAGAGCCCGATGGAACGCACCGCGATCATCTTCGTCGGCAGCGCTCTCGCCGCGCAGGATTTCGGCGAAAGCTCATTGTACGACGCCCACTACCAGCGGCGTTTTCGCGGACGGGACGGATTGTGAACGGCAGCGCCAACACGAACGGACGGGCTAATGTGGAGCAGGCGCTGGCGCGGCTGAACTTCAAGCCGCGCGAGCTTGAGCCCGGCAATGTCTGGCTGGCCGGCGCCGGTCCCGGCGACCCCGGCTGCCTGACGCTGGAAGTGCTGGCGGCACTCGGGCAATGCGATGCGCTGGTCTATGACGCGCTGGTTTCGCCCGATGTCGTCGCGGTAGCCCAGGGTGCCGAGCTTTTCTACGCCGGAAAACGCGGCGGCCAGCCCTCGATGAAGCAGGACGACATCAACGCCCTCCTGGTGCGTCTGGCGCGCGAGGGCCGCCGTGTCGTGCGCCTGAAGGGCGGCGACCCGTATATTTTCGGCCGCGGCGGCGAAGAGGCTCTGGCGCTCGCAGGCGAAGAAATTCCGTTCCGGGTGCTCTCCGGCCTCACCTCCGGCCTCAGCGCGCTGGCTGCCACCGGCATTCCCACCACCATGCGCGGCATCAACAAGGCGGTCATTCTCGCCACCGGCCACGCCGCCGGCACCGATGACGACATCGACTGGACCGCGATCGCCCGCACCGGACAGCCGGTCGTCGTCTATATGGGCATGGCCAATTTGCCGGTGATCGCGGCAAAGCTGCTCGAGGGCGGCCTCGCGCCATCGACCCCGGCCGCCGTGATCGTGGCGGCAACCACGCCGCAGGAGCGCATCGTCGTCGCCACGCTCGCCAACATCGCTGACGAGGCCGCGGCCGCCGGGCTCGCTTCGCCGGCGCTGATCGTTGTCGGCGGCATCGTCGCCATGCGCGCGGCACTGACGGGCGGCGCATGACGGCGCGCGCAATCATCGTCGGCGCGCCGCGCTCCGGCTCGGGCAAGACCAGCGTCACCATCGGCCTGTTGCGTGCGCTTGCGCGGCGCGGGCTGAAAGTGCGCGGCGCGAAGTCCGGACCAGACTATATCGACCCGGGCTTCCACGCCGCCGCGACCGGCCTGTCAGGCGTCAACCTCGACAGCTGGGCGATGTCGCCTTCTCTGCTCAATGCGCTAGCGGCCGAAGCCGCGGACGACGCCGAATACATTATCCTTGAAAGCGCGATGGGCCTGTTCGACGGCATCCCCGCGCCGCAAGGCCGCTCCGGCTCGGCTGCCGATCTCGCCCGCCTCTACGGCCTGCCTGTACTTCTGGTGCTCGACGTTTCCGGGCAGTCGACCACGGCGGCGGCAGTGGCCAAGGGGTTTGCCACCTACGATCCGGACGTGCGCATGGCCGGTGTCATTCTCAACCGGCTCGGCAGCGAACGCCATCGCCGCCTGTCCGGCGACGCCATCGAGGCGATCGGCCTGCCCGTGGTCGGCGCCATCCTGCGCGATCCGACGCTCAACCTGCCGGAGCGGCATCTCGGCCTCGTCCAGGCCGGCGAATACGAGAACCTGATGGCGCATCTCGACCGGCTGGCCGACATGGTCGAGAAGTCGCTCGACATCGACGCCATCCTGGCGCTGGCCACCCCGCTGCAACCGGCGACCGGCGATTTTGGCGATGCCTTGCGGCCGCCCGGGCAGCGCATCGCGCTCGCCGAGGACGCCGCCTTCACCTTCCTCTATCCGCATGTCGCCTCGCATTGGCGCAAGGCAGGCGCCGAGATCGTGCCTTTCTCGCCGCTTGCCGACGAGGCGCCCTCGCCCGACTGCGATGTCTGCTGGCTGCCCGGCGGCTATCCCGAGCTGCATGCCGGCAAGCTCGCAGCCGCGACCAACTTCCAGGCAGGAATGGCGCGCTTTGCGGCGGCAAAGCCGGTTCACGGCGAGTGCGGCGGCTTCATGGTGCTGGGCGAAGTGCTGGAAGACGCGGAGGGCGAGAGCCACAAGATGCTTGGCCTGCTTGGCCATTCGACCAGCTTCGCCAAACGCAAGATGAATCTCGGCTATCGCGAGGCGCGGCTGCGCGCCGCCTGTCCGTTGGGACCGGAGGGCACGCTGATCCGCGGTCACGAATTCCACTACGCGCAGATGACGGGCACCGGCGACGACGAGCCCTTGGCCGATCTCGCCGACGGCCAGGGCAATCCGCTCGGCGCCTCCGGCTACCGGCGCGGCCATGTCAGCGGCACCTTCTTCCATGCCATTGCGAGGGGCGCATGAGCGGCCCTTCCGCGCCCCGGCAAGTGCTTGACGATATCGGCCTCAGCCTCGTCTTCTTCACCAGATTGAGATTGCCGTCGGGTGATTTCGGCGGCCGCAGCCTGGCGGATGCGATCTGGGCGGCGCCCTTCGCCGGCCTCGCGGTGGCGATCATCGGCGCGCTCATCTACGCCATCGCCTATAGTTTGGGTCTTGCCAGCGGCCCGGCCGCGGCGCTCACCCTCGCCGCGACGATGCTCGTCACCGGCTGCCTGCACGAGGACGGGCTTTCCGATATCGCCGACGGCTTTTGGGGCGGCAGGACGCGCGACAGGAAACTGGAGATCATGCGCGACAGCCGCATCGGCGCCTATGGCGCGGCCGCGCTTGGGCTGTCACTGCTCATCCGCTGGAGCGCTCTTTCCGAACTCGCCGGTCCAGGCCACGTATTCCTGGCACTGCTTGCCGCGCATGCCGGCTCGCGCGGCCTGTTCGGCGCCTTTATGCATCTTCTGCCGCCGGCCCGCAGCGACGGTCTGTCGGCGGGTGCAGGCACCGTCACCACCGAGACCGCAGTCATAGGTGCTGCGCTTGGTGCCGTGGCGCTGCTGGCGCTCGGCCTTGGCGGCACGATCGCGGCGCTGATCCTGCTCGGCCTGGTCTTCATGGCGTTCCGCGCTCTTTGCCTCAGCCAGATCGGCGGGCAGACCGGCGACACGATCGGCGCGCTGCAGCAGCTCGGCGAGATCGCCGTGCTGCTCGTCGCTTCCATCTGCCTTTCCTGATTCACTTTCGGAGACCTTGCCCCCATGAGCTTCAAATCCCTCGAAGACCTTCGCGCCGCCTGCCTCGACCTCCCGTCCGGCAGCGATGCGGCCGCCAGCGCCGTCGCGAGGCGCCAGGACACGCTGACCAAACCGCAGGGCAGTCTCGGCCGGCTGGAAGCGATCGCCGCTTGGCTCGGCCGCTGGCAGGCCCGCGACATGCCGAAGCTCGACCATGTGAAGGTCGTCGTCTTCGCCGGCAATCACGGCGTCACCGCGCAGGGCGTGTCGGCCTATCCTTCGGAAGTCACCGTACAGATGGTGGCGAATTTCGCCGGCGGCGGCGCGGCCATCAACCAGCTTGCCCGCATTGCCGGCGCCAAGCTCGACGTCATCCCGCTCGACCTCGACCATCCGACCGGCGATTTCACGCAAGTGCCGGCGATGGACGAAAAGGCGTTCCTCGCCGCCGTCTCGACCGGCTACGACACGGTAACTAAGGATCTCGACCTCGTCTGCTTCGGCGAGATGGGCATCGGCAACACCACGCCGGCGGCGGCGATCTCGACGGCGCTTTTCGGCGGCGGCGCGGAAAAATGGACCGGCCGCGGCACCGGCGTCGACGATGCCGGGCTACTGCGCAAGGTCGTGGCCATCGAGGCCGGCCTCAAGCGCCATGCCGATGCGCTCTCCGACCCGCTGAAGATCGCTGCCACCCTTGGCGGGCGCGAGCTGGCAGCAATCCTCGGCGCCACACTCGCCGCGCGCAAGAATAACGTGCCGGTGCTGCTTGACGGCTTCGTCTGCACCGCGGCCGCAGCACCTCTGGCGAGGCTGCATCCGACCGGGCTGGCCCACACCATCGCCGCCCATGTCTCGGCCGAAGCCGGCCACCGCCGCCTGCTCGAGGCGCTCGGCCTGCCGCCGCTGCTCGATCTCGGCATGCGGCTCGGCGAAGGCTCCGGCGCCTGCCTTGCCGTCAACATCGTGCGTTCGGCACTGGAATGCCACGCGAAGATGGCGAGCTTTGCCGAAGCCGGCGTTTCTGAAAAGTGACGGGATTGGTCCGGCTTACGCAATTTCTGTTTCTGCAAATCGGCTTAATATTATCTAAACTTAGCGGATTTGACGGCTGCACTGATCTGACCACGGATCACTTAAAGATCCTCTTACCAACAATTGCAAATGATTTGTGATCATCCTCACAGATCAAACTCTGACGCCATGCCAAATCATACCTCGTTATTACCCCAATAATTGAGGTTTCTTCAGAAAAGGAGGAAGGCATGGCTCGTTCAATTAGAGTACTCTACCGGGGAATGAAAGGTACAATTCGTCAGAACTTCAATTGGGACCCGATTAACCTAGACTCGGTGGTGATCATAACAGCAGCGGAATTTATACCTGCCTTCGGTGGCTTTGGTGGCGGACCGAAGACGCTTGGGCGCCCAAATCTTGGCTCAGCTAATATTTATGTGACCAATGTTGGCCCCCACGGCGTGGCCGGCGGGGAAGCAGGAGGCGTTGAATTCCTTCTTCATGTCGACTGGGACAACCCATTGGACATCGTTGCGACCATCACCGTTCTGGATGACATCGAGGAATTCTTCCAGGCGTAGCGGACATTTTCCGTGCGCTAGTGCGGCATTGGCACTTGCGGCTTGATCCTTCGATCGCCGGTTGGGCATCAATCGTCATGAGAGCTGTCTGACGGGCGATCGTTGCAGGTCTTGAGCTTTAACAGCTCAATCCGCCGCGAAGGCGGGCTAAAAAGGAGAAATACCATCGGAAAAAATGGTGGGTGTGCACAGGATCGAACTGTGGACCCGCTGATTAAGAGTCAGCTGCTCTACCAACTGAGCTACACACCCACACCGCCGGGAAAACCAGCGTCGGCGGCGCATATAGCCGCCGCTTTCGGTCATGTCCAGCCCTGCCGGATCATTTCCCGACAAATCGACACGGCATGATCGCGAAAAGTGGATTCCGGTTTTTCGGGAAAAGATCATGCCTGCCAAAAAAGCCCGCAGGTGTCACACGAATAGCTTGCCTTCAGCCACCTTGACCGCGTGGCCGCCAATGCGCGCGGAGGCCAGTTTCCCGCCATCGACATTGAGCTCGAGCCGGATGCGCGACGGCCGGCCCATTTCCAGCCCCTGCTCGATCCAGAGCTGCGAGATGCCGTCGGTCGGGGCGTCGAAATGCATGATGGCGCCGGCAAAGGCGGCCGCGGCCGAACCGGTCGCCGGGTCCTCATAGGAAGGCGTGCCGGGCACGATCATGCGGGCATGGAAGGCGCTGTCGTGATGCACCGTCTCGCGGCAATAGACATAGGGGCTGGCGAAGGCCCATTCGCTCTTGCGCGGCGCCAGTTCCGACCACGCCTGGTTGTCGAGCCGGATCTTGGCCGCCTCCTCCAGGCCGGCAACGGGAATCGTCACATAAGGCACGCCGGCCGACCAGAAGGCAACGCGGTGATTCTCGAAGCCGATCTCGTGCGGGGCAAGGCCGAGCGCGGCGCCGATCGCGTCCGGGTCAGCCTTGAGCTCCAGCGGTTCCGGCAGTTTCGCCAGGTCGAACTCAGCGAATGTCGAGCCGTCATGTTTGCTCACCGCGCAACGCACCGGCCCGATATTCTCCTCCAGCACGAAAATGCCGGCGGCCTCGCCGGCGAGTTCGGCCAGCGCGATCGCCGAGCCGACCGTCGGATGCCCCGCGAAAGGCATCTCATAGTCGGGCGTGAAGATGCGTATGCGGTTGCGATGCTTCGGATTGTCGGGAGGCAGCACGAACACTGTCTCAGACAGATTGAATTCACGTGCGATCGCCTGCATGCCGGCAGTGTCGAGCCCGTCGTTGTCCAGCACCACCGCAAGCGGATTTCCAGCCAGCCTTTCGGTGGTAAACACATCGTAAAGCAAGTAATTGCGCGCCATGGAGAAAACCTTTCGCCTCGCCCCGAATTTCTGCCTCAATCCAAACATGAGGGAAATTTAATTTGAAATTCGAACCTTAAGGCCTGATTTGTGGACGGATAGGGACATCCATTTTCAGCATAGGGGTCCGGCGTGGACCAGCTTGTCAATCCGCCAAACGCGGAATCCGGTACTTCCATAGAGGCAGCGCTCGGGCTCGACCGCAAGGGCGTAAGCCGCAAGCGTCGCCGCTTCTGGTTCTACGCGCTGCTGGCGATAGCGATCATCACGGCCGGCATTGCCCTCTATCGGTCGTATGCCGCAGCACCTCCCAGGATAGAATACACCACCGTGCCCGCGGCGATCGCCGACCTCACTGTCGCGGTATCGGCCACCGGCACGCTGCAGCCGCTGACCCAGGTCGACATCTCCAGCGAGCTTTCCGGAATCGTCCGCTCGGTCGCGGCCAATGAAAACCAGCAGGTCAAGAAGGGCGACGTGCTGGCGACGCTCGACACCGCCAAGCTCGAAGTCCAGATCGAGCGCGCCACCGCCTCCGCCAAGGCGGCGTCGGCCGCCGTCCAGGACGCCAAGGTGACCTTGCAGGAAAACGAGAACGCGGTTGTGCGCGCAAACGCGCTGACCAAGCGCGGCATGGCGACGGACCAGTCGCTCGAAGCGGCGACGGCGACGCGCGACCGCTCGAAGGCGGCGCTCGACAGCGCCGAAGCCAATCTCGCCATCGCCCAGGCAGATCTCAAGGCGCAGCAGACCGATCTCGCCAAGAGCACCATCTATGCGCCGATCGACGGCATCGTGCTGACGCGCTCGGTCGATCCCGGCCAGACCGTCGCGTCCTCCCTGCAGGCGCCGGTGCTCTTCGTCATCGCCGCCGACCTTCGCAACATGGAATTGCAGGCCGCGGTCGACGAGGCCGATATCGGCCAGGTCAAGCCCGGCCAGCATGCCCGCTTCACCGTCGACGCTTTCCCGGACCGACCCTTCGACGCCGAGATCCGCGACATCTCCTACGCCTCGGTCACCACCGATGGCGTCGTCACCTACAATGCCCGCCTCGAAGTCGACAATGGCGAGCTTCTCTTGCGGCCCGGTATGACGGCCACGGTCTCGGTGGTGACCCGGCAGGCCAAAAGCGTGCTTACCGTCCCGTCGACCGCCTTCCGCTATCGCCCGATGCAACAGCAGGCACGCGGCTGGAGCCTTAGCGACCTCTTCACCGGCCGCGTGGGCCGCCCCAACCGGCAGCGCGAGGCAACGAAGGCGCCGACCGACGGCTCGCGCACGCTCTATGTGCTGGAGAACGGCCGGCCACGTCCGGTCAACGTCAGGATCGGCTCGACCGACGGCGAGCTGACCGAGATCACCTCCGGCCTCGACGAAGGCGCGCAAGTCATCACCGGCGCGCAGCAGCGGAGCTGACGAAATGTCGGCTCCCCTGCTCATCACCTTCGACAAGGTCTGGAAGAGCTATGGCGAGGGCGAGGCTCGCGTGCACGCGCTGGCCGGCGTCGACCTCGCCATCCGGCGCGGCGAATTCGTCGCCATCATGGGTCCCTCGGGCTCGGGCAAATCGACGGCGATGAACATCATCGGCTGCCTCGATACGCCGACGGCCGGAACCTACTGTTTCATGGGCATCGATGCGGGCCGTCTGGATCGCAACCGCCGCGCGCTTTTGCGTAACCTCTATATCGGCTTCGTCTTCCAGGGCTACAATCTGCTGCCGCGCACCACCGCCGCGGAAAATGTCGAGCTGCCGCTGATCTATCGCGGCGTTGCCGCGCGCGAGCGCCGCGATCTGGCCATGCAGGCGCTGGCCGAGGTCGGACTGGTCGGGCGCGAGCACCACACGCCGGCCGAGCTTTCCGGCGGCCAGCAGCAGCGTGTGGCGATCGCCCGCGCCATCGTCACCAGACCGACGCTACTGGTCGCCGACGAGCCGACCGGCAATCTCGACACGGCGCGTACACACGAGATCATGGAACTGCTGACAAGGCTCAACGCCGAGCTCGGGCTCTCCATCGTCATGGTCACGCATGAGGCCGATGTGGCGGACTATGCCGGCCGCACCGTCCGTTTCCTCGACGGCCATGTCGCCTCCGACACCTTAGCGGAGCAAGCGGCATGATCTGGGAGACCGTCCGCCTCTCGCTGCGCTCGATCCGCCGCAACGTATTGCGCTCGTTCCTGACGCTGCTTGGCATCGTCATCGGCGTCGCCGCCGTCATCGCCATGCTCACCATCGGCTCCGGCACGACGGAGAAGGTCAAGGCCGATATTTCCAAGCTTGGCAGCAACCTGCTCGTCGTCCGCGCCGGCCGGCCGGCAGGCCCCGGCGGACCGGGAGGGCTCGACCAGACGGTGCGGCCGCTGGCCGAAAAGGATGTCGCCGCGCTCGTCGCGCATCTGAGCGGCGCCCGCGCGATTTCGCCGGCCTCGCAAAAGCAGGTCCGCGTCATCTTCGGCACCGAAAGCCTGACCTCGGGCGTGACCGGCACCGACAGCGCCTATCTCGACGCCCGCGACTGGAAACTGGTGTCAGGCCGCCCGTTCAGCGATTCCGAAACGCGCGCCGGCGCGGGTGTGTGCCTGATCGGCGAAACCGTGCGCCAGCAATTCTTCGGCGCCGGCGATCCGGAGGGTGAGGTCATCCGCGTCAACCGCACCTCCTGCAAGATCATCGGCCTGCTCGAGGCCAAGGGCTATACCGGCTTCGGCCAGGACCAGGACAATGTCGTGCTGATGCCGCTGCACGCCTATCAACGGCGCATCGCCGGCAACCGCGACATCGACAACATCTATATCGCCGCCGACGACCGCACCCCGACCACCGAGCTGCAGCCGCGCGTCGAGGACATTTTGCGCGACACACGCCGTATCACGCCCGACCGCGATCCCGATTTCGCCATCCGCGACATGACCCAGATCGCCGATGCGATGACCAGCGCCACCACGACCATGACCGGCATGCTCGGCGCCGTCGCCGGCGTCAGCCTGCTGGTCGGCGGCATTGGCATCATGAACATCATGCTGGTCTCGGTCACCGAACGCACGCGCGAGATCGGCATCAGGCTGGCCATCGGCGCGCATGAAAAACACATCCTCATCCAGTTCCTGGTCGAGGCGACGGTGCTGTCGCTCTTTGGCGGCATTATCGGCATCCTGACCGGGCTTTCGCTGGCTGGCCTCGCCTCGATGACGCTGACGATACCCTTCGCGCCAAGTCCCGCCGTCGTCCTGCTCGCCGTCGGCTTCTCTGCGCTGATCGGCATGGTGTTCGGCTTCTTCCCGGCGCTGCGCGGCGCAAGGCTCGACCCGATCGACGCGCTCAGGCACGAATAGTCAGAAAACAACGTTCCGCGCCTGTGCCCCCTGATCTTGCGGTGAGGCAGCGCTGAAAGAGCGGGGGGTGCTGCTAACGATCGCCGCCGAAATGCCACTCGACCAGCGGCTTCATGTGCGGCATCAGGCCGGCGGGCAGATCGCCGGCGTGGCGGATGATGACCGGCCCTTCGATCTCCGGGTCGGTCTCGGCGGCGACGAAGGCGGTGATACGCCGCGCCAACTCGTCGGCGGATTCCGCGACCCGGTAGCGGCGGAAGATGACCGTACCGCTTGCCGTCGATAGCGCGTGATAGCGCTGTCCGCGTTCAGCCGTCGAAAGATCGAGCCCGGTCTCCTCCCTCACCTCGCGGATCATGTTGAAGTCGACATCGACCAGTCCGTCGCGGAAATCGATCGGCTCGAAGGAGCCGGCGGCGAAATAGACGCGGCCGGCATTGACCGTGTGCGGCCCCATGCGGATCGCGACCAGCGCATTGTCGCCGGCGACCAGCACGGCATGCGCGTAGGCGTGCTCGGCGCCGGAATTCTCGCGCCGCTTGCGCCACAGCATGAAGGTCGAATAGTTGACCGCATGGCAGCGGCCGACGAGGCGGCCGTCGCGGTAGGCAAGCTCGGCAAGCAGCACCACGGCGCCGTCGAACAATGCCGGGTTGGCGGCGATCTCCCGCCGCCAGTTCTCGGCGATGGCTGCCGCATTGCTCAGCGCGAAGGGATGTGGGCCGGGATCGAGGCGGACGTCGACCGCATCGACCGGAAGGATGACGTTGCGCGGCAGGTCGAAACTCAACAGCGTCATGCCATGTCCAGTGTGATCGCCACCGGGCAATGGTCCGACGCTTTCGGCCTGTCCCAGCCCGCGCGCGGGAAACGTTCGACCTCCTGTCCGGGCGGAAAGATGGTACGCCAGGGCTGGCCATTGCGGATGATGTCGGGAACGGCGGTGGCGTTCTTCGCGGCCAGCGCCTTCGACAGCAGGATATAGTCGAGCTGGCAAAGGTGCCGCTCCTCCGGGCCGCGCGTATGGTAGAAGCTCCAGCGGTCCATCTCCGGACGCCGCTCGACAACATTCTCGCAAAAGCCGCCGACGGTGAGCACATCGATCGAGGACCGGGCTTCGTCTATGACCTCGAAATGGTAGCCGTCGATGGCGTCGCCATCGATCTTCACGCGCTGCCGGTAATCATTCATGTCGCCACAGATCGCCCAGCGTTTGTCGGCGGCATGGTCCTTGCCGAAACGCTCCTCGACGATTCGGCGCACCGCTTGCGCTTCCGCGATGCGCAGCGGCATCGACGCCTGGCGGCCATCCAGCCCGTTGCGCGGCGGCCCCATCGATTTGAAATGCACCAGATAGAGCGTCAACGGCACGCCGCCGACCCTCAGGTCGATCTCCAGGCAGTCGCGGCGAAAGACACGCTCATTGGCGAGATAGCCGAGCGCGGCGAGCTCCGGCGTGAACAGGCCGAACTGTTCGAAGGTGACATAGGCATGGCTGGTCATGCGCACGAAGTCGATCGGCTGCCCTTGCGCGGTTTCGTTGCGCATCATCACCGCGACATCGATGCCGCGCGTATCGTTGCCGGCGGTGGTGTATTTCTGCCGGTAGCCCTGGCCGATCATCTTGAACAGATAGCCATATTCGAAAGCCTTCAGCGCCTCGATATTGTCGACCTCCTGCATGCAGATGATGTCGGCGCGGGTGGCTGCTATGGCGAGCGCCGTCAGCTGGCGCGTGTCGTCGGACTGGGCGATGGCACGAGCCTGCTCGAGAAACCGGTATTCGGCCTCGCTCTGGATATCGAACAGCGCCAGCGTGCGGTCTTCATTGAGCTGGTTGCGATAGCCCGAGAAATCGAACCTGCTCATCAGGTTCTCGACGTTGAAGGTGGCAAGCCGAAGCGACATGGCCGTGACCTTTGCCCGCAAGCGGGGACGAAAACAAGAGCCAGGCGCGATACTCGTTATGGTTGATGGAACCTTTCCGTTCATCTTCCGTTCAGACGGAAAGTTCCAACAATGGGCCTCTTCCCGGGGTGTGCTGGGCGTGGGGCCTTTGCTCCTTGGAGAGTGAAATGAAACCGCTTTTCTCTTCCCTTCGATCCGGGCTCCTGGCCCTCGGTTTCGTTGCCGGCGTGACGGCACCGTCGGTGGCCGGCCCAATCCTGCAACCCGATCTGTCGACCGCAACCAGCACGGCGGCAACCATCATACCCATCCGCGACAGTTGGGCCGGCGGCAATGACCGGCAGGGGATGTATGACTGGCGCTGGCGGCGCGGTGGCGACTGGCGGGGCCGAGATTTCAGATGGCGCGGCGACGACTTCCGCTCTCGTCATTTCTCCCGCAACTGGGATGGGGATGGCGACTGGCGCTGGCGGCATCATCGCCATCATCGGCGTTTCGACAATGGTGACGCCGCCCTTCTGGGGCTTGGGCTAGGCCTGGGCCTGGGTAGCCTCGCCTACAACAACTACTACGATCCATATTATTACGACCCCTACCCGCGCTACGTTCAGCCACGGCGCATCTACCGGACCGAGCGGCTTTCCAGGGCCCATGTCCAATGGTGCTACGACCGCTACCGGTCCTATCGGGCCTGGGACAACACGTTCCAGCCCAATTACGGCCCGCGCCGGCAGTGCATCTCGCCCTATATCTGAGCCCTTCGGCAGGAAGGATGAGACGGCGCCCTTCGCGGCGCCGTTTTATTTTGCCGAACCTGTGTCCGCCATCGGCCGATAACCCTAAATTCATCGGCGGCGGCTATTCATCCATGCCGTTGTCCCTCAATATGACGATTCGCGCGAACGGGGTGCGAGACGTGCACGCCATGGCCGAAAACGAACACAGAAACCAACACAGGCAACGCGTGCTCAAAGGCGCGGCGATCCTGACCGGCATCAACAATTCCGAGGTCAGATGCACGGTGCGCAACATGCATGCTAACGGCGCAGAGTTGAAAGTGCCGATCGATGCGCGCGTGCCGGACGAATTCCTTCTTTATGTGCCGATCGACGGCATCGGCTATAGGGCGGTGGTCCGTTGGCGCCGCGAGGACCGCATCGGCGTCGAGTTCACCGGCACCGAGCCCAAGCCGCACTGGCACTACGGGTGAGCCGCGGCGACTGGCTTACCTAATGGTTATGCACACGGAGTTTAAAAGGTTGCGGTCTGTCGACGGATACGATTTTCACCGTTCCTTTCCGTGAAATCAGTGCAAACGCCGGGGATTGGCCGAAGCCTCCTAACCTCGTCATTCCAGGGCGGAGCAGCCGCGAAGCGGCGTCGCGAAGACCCTGGAATCCATTCGTGACCTGAGCCGTGGAATGCATCGGAGCAGAATCTGCACCGCAGCAGCGCTCCTGCGTCACGGCATGGATCCTCGGGTCTGCGCGCGTCGCTTCGCTCCTTGCTCCGCTCGTGGATGACGACTGGGTGGGCGCATTGGCCAATCTCCAGGGCATGCCACCCGCCAACACAAACATGGCCAACCGGTCAAAATCCCTATGCAGAACCACTAGAGAAAAGGCCGGCGGATCGCTCCGCCGGTCTCATGAGATGCGCAACAACACGAGAATTAGTTTAGTTCTTCGCCTTGTCGACCAGCTTGTTCTCGGCGATCACCCGCGCGACCGCAGGGCGAAGCCCGAGGACGCGCAGGCAAAAAGACGTGGATCGCCTTAGTTCTTCGCCTTGTCGACCAGCTTGTTCTTGGCGATCCACGGCATCATCGCGCGCAGCTTGGCGCCGACTTCCTCGATCTGGTGGCTGTCGTTGCCACGGCGGATGCCCTTGAAGCGCGACAGGCCGGCGCGATATTCCTGCATCCATTCCGAGGTGAACTTGCCGGTCTGGATGTCCTTCAGGATGCGCTTCATCTCGGCCTTGGTCTCGGCGGTGATGATGCGCGGACCCGAGACATATTCGCCCCATTCGGCGGTGTTCGAGATCGAGTAGTTCATGTTGGCGATGCCGCCTTCATAGATCAGGTCGACGATCAGCTTCACCTCGTGCAGGCACTCGAAATAGGCCATTTCCGGCGCGTAGCCGGCTTCCACCAGCGTCTCGAAACCAGCGCGGATCAACTCGACCAGGCCGCCGCACAGCACCACCTGCTCGCCGAACAGGTCGGTCTCGCATTCCTCGCGGAAATTGGTCTCGATGATGCCCGAGCGGCCGCCGCCGACGCCGCAGGCGTAGGAGAGCGCGAGGTCGAGCGCGTTGCCCGAAGCGTCCTGGTTGACGGCCACCAGGCACGGCACGCCGCCGCCCTTCTGGTATTCGCCGCGCACCGTGTGGCCCGGGCCCTTCGGCGCGATCATGACGACGTCGACCGAAGCCTTCGGCTCGATCAGGCCGAAATGCACGTTGAGGCCGTGCGCGAAGGCGATCGCGGCGCCGTCGCGGATGTTCGGCGCGATCTCGTTTTTGTAGATGTCGGCCTGCAATTCGTCGGGCGTCGCCATCATCATCAGGTCGGCCCATTTGGCGGCGTCCGCCACGCTCATCACCTTGAGCCCGTCGGCCTCGACCTTCTTGGCGGTCGCCGAGCCGGCCTTCAGGCCGATGGCGATCTCCTTGACGCCGGAATCCTTGAGATTGAGCGCGTGCGCCCGGCCCTGGCTGCCATAGCCGATGATGGCGACCTTCTTGCCCTTGATGAGGTTCAGATCGGCGTCACGATCGTAATAGACACGCATTGTGGTCTTCCTTCCCGTTTTGAAGATCAGAGGGCCTGCGGCCCGGTTTTTGCTCCGAAAAGAGCGAGAAACTGTTGCGTCGCGCGGCGGGCATCGCCGCCGATCGTCGCCCCAGTCAAATCCACCCGATCGCCGAGCAGCAGACGAATCTGCACGTCCCGGCCGACCAGGCCGAAAAAGGTCCGGAACGCCGTCTCGGCGTCCTCGAAATCGAGCAGTCCTGCCTGGCGTCCGGCTTCGAGCACAGGCTTCAGGCGCTTCGCCAAGGCAAAGCGGCCGTTCTGCAGCACGACGGCGCCGAGATCGTCCTTGCCCGAGCCGGCATGGCTGACCGCGACACGGTTGAGCGCGATCGAGGTGTCGCTGGAAATTACCTTGAGCCAGTCGGATGCGAAGCGTTCGAGGCTCGCGGTCAGCGAAGCAAGGTCGAGCCCTTCGCGATCGACCGGCGCCACGCGCACTTTGGACGCCTGCCACTGCACTGTCGCCGTCAGCAGCCCGTCGCGGTCGCCGAACCATTTGTAGAGCGTTTCCTTGGAGCAGCTTGCCCGCCGCGCCACCGCGGTCATCGTCAGGTTGTCGCCCTCCTCGACCAGCAGGCGAAGCGCCGCATCCAGAACGGCCTGCTGGCGCTCGGTGAGCGTCTCGCTGTTGTCGATGTCGGCGCCTGCCTGCAGCACGTTCTGTCCTGTTTTTCCGGTCGCCCGGATGCGTACCGTACGTTACGGTTCGGCTTATTGCGCATTCCGGTTCCGGATGCAAGGGGCGCGGCGAAAAATGACCGGCGGAAACAGCGAAAAGCTCGGCAGCTAATCGCTCGTCGGTGGATCGCGAAGCCGTCCGAGCAGGCTGGCCAATGTCTTCAGGTCCTGGGCCGGAAGCCTGTCGCCCATCAGTTGCGCGATCGAAGCGCCATAGACGGCCCAGATGCGGCGGCGCATGTCCCGACCGCTTGGCGTGATGCGCACGGTCTGGCCCCGGCCGTCATCGGAGACCGGCAGCTTTTCGACCAGGCCATTCGCTTCCAGCCGGGCCAGCAGCCTTGAAACGCCGTACTGTGCCAACAGAACGCGATCGATCAGCTCGAACGGCCGCAGCCCTCCCTCGCCCGCTTCCGCCAGCTCGTGCAGCACGTCATACCAGCCTAGCGGCGGCAGCCCGCTGGCCTTCAGCGCGTCCTCGGTCTTTTCGACCAGTTGGCGCGAGACGCGCATGAGGCGCGCCCAGGCGGTGACGGCTTCGGGCGATGGGGATTTCTTCGTCATCGGCGCAGCCTAGCGGATAGATGCAAATGCATCAAGCTTGACGATCGATGCAAATGCATCTATATAGATGCAAACGCATCGATATGGAGTTCTCCGATGAAACATGAAATCTGCAAGATCGCCGATATCCCGCAAACCGGCAGCCTGATCGCGCCGTTCTTCGGCCGCGAGGTCCATGTCTGGCGCAGTGGCGAGCGCATCCGCGCCGCGGCCAATGCCTGCCTGCATTTCGGCGGGCCGCTGGAATGCAAGGACGGCTCACTTGTCTGCCAATGGCACGGCGCGACATTCGACATGGCAAGCGGCGAGCGCCTGGAAGGCCCGGCGCCGAAGGGCTCCCGCCTGATGTTCCTGTCGACCCGCGTCGAAGACGGCGCGCTGAACTATGTCTGGGGGGAATGAGATGACCGCCAGGCTCACCCTCGTCAGCCATCACCTCTGCCCCTACGTCCAGCGCGCCGCGATCTCGCTTGCCGAGAAAGGCGTGCCGTTCGAACGGGTCGATGTCGACCTTGCCAACAAGCCGGACTGGTTCAAGGCGGTCTCGCCGCTCGGCAAGGTGCCGCTGCTGCGCGTCCGGCATGGCGACGCGCAGGAAGTCATTTTCGAATCCGCCGTTATCCTCGAATTTCTCGAGGAGACGGAGGCCAATCCCTTGCACCCTGCCGATCCGCTGCTGCGGGCCAGGCATCGCGCCTGGATCGAATTCGGCTCGGCGATCCTCAATGCCATCGGCCGCTTCTATTCCGCTGCCGATGAAGCCGCTTTCCTCCGTGAAAGCAGAGGCTTGTCCGGGATGTTCGCGCGTGTGGAAGCAGAACTCGCGGCAAGGCAAAGCGGTCCGTGGTTCGCCGGAGATCGTTTCTCGCTGGTCGACGCCGTCTACGGACCGGTCTTCCGCTATTTCGACATGTTCGACCGCATCGGTGACTTCGGCATTCTGGACGGCAAGCCGCTCGTCCAAGCCTGGCGCGAGGCGTTGAGCGAACGGAAATCGGTGAAGGAAGCCGTCAGCCCGGACTATCCGTGGCGGCTGCACGCCTTCCTGCGGGCAAAGGGGTCTTACCTGTCCGAGATCATCCGGCTGCAGGCCATTGCAACTCCGCAAGCCCGATCCGCCTGAACGGATCAATCACGGTTCCGGCGACCATCGCGGCAAGGAATTGCGGCCCTGGCGGAACTCTTGCCAGCGCCGCCACCATACGGTCGCGGACAAAGGGCAAGGCCGCGGAGTCCGATTGGTAGAACGGCGTCAGCGACAGCGACAGCGCCTGGAAGACGCGCACATGCCAACGGCGCGCACTTACATAGGTCGCCAGCGCTTCATCTATGCCGTTCGCGTGCGCCAGCGCATGGCTGAGCGCCGCGGCGTCGAGCAGCGCCATGTTCGCGCCTTGCCCGAGCTGCGGGCTGGTCGAATGCGCGGCATCGCCGATGACGGCAAGCCGCCGGCCGGCGGGCAGTGTCATCGTGTGGTGGCCATAGCGGGCGAGCGAGAGCTGCTCGAAACTGTCGATCTGGCTAGTGAAAGCCTCGCACTCTGGCCACACAGAGACCACCCTCGCTTTCCAGGCATCGAGGCCCTTCGCCTTTATCTGTTCGGCATCGGCCGGCTTGAGGCTCCAGAAGAAGGCCGCCATCTCTTGCGCGCCGGGCTCCGGCCGGCCGATCGGCAGCACGCCGACCATGACGCTCGCCTTGTCATAGCGCTGCAGCAGCGCGCTTCTGTCAAAGCCATCCCGCCATCCAAGCGACGCCCAGAATGCGCCATAGGCGAGCGGCCGTGGCATGGCGTTATCGCCGAGATATGACCGCAGTTTCGAGCGCGCGCCGCTGGCATCGACAATGAGGTCGAACGGCCCGAGCCGCCTGCCGTTGCCGCAGACCAGCGTCGCCCGTTCGCCGACTTCCAGCGTTTCCACCTCGACATTGGTTTCGATGGCGATCGCTTCGCGCAAGGCGGCGCGGTAGAGCACCCCGAACAGCGCCGCCCGATGCACGGCGAGGCCGAAGCGGCGGCCGCGCCGCGCGTCATAGCGGACTTCGAGCACCGTGCGCCCGCTGCCGGCGTCAGTGCCGTGCAGCCGCTCGATGCGGCTGCCAAGTGAAAGGATCTCATCGAGCAGGCTGAGATCGGCGAGCACGGTCAGCCCGGTCGGCTGCAGGATGAGACCGGAACCGACAGGCCTCGGCGCGTCGAAACGCTCGAAAATGGTGACCTTGTGTCCGGCCCGCTTGAGGTAAAGCGCTGCCGCCAGCCCGGCCGGACCAGCGCCGGCAATCGCGATCTCGTAAGACTTGCCCATCGTCCCCCAACCCGACCCTGCGGGGACAATCCCGCTTGGAACGCGCCGGATCAATCGGGCGCTTTGACGCTTGTGTCGAGAGATCAGCCCTGGGCGGTGTCGAAGGCGGCGCGCGCATCGCGCACCGCGTCATGATTGAGTTCGGCCCATTGAACGAGCTGTTGCAGAGGCAGGAACATCGAACGTCCAAGATCGGTCAGGCTGTATTCGACGCTCGGCGGCTTGGTCGGGAACACCTCGCGGTGCACGTAGCCGTCCCGCTGCAGATCATGGAGCGTCTGCGTCAGCATGCGCTGCGAGATGTCGGGAACCAGCCGGCGCAGCTCGCCGAAGCGATAGGGCTTCTCGGCCAGTGCCATCACCAGCAGCGAGCTCCATTTGCCGCTGATGCCCTGGATCACGTCGCGGACCGGACAATTGGCGAAATTGGCGCCGTTCGTCATGGCCTTGTAGACCTCGAGCTTGGCTTTCAGATTTAAGATCTTGCTGTCCATCGCGACACCCGCTGATCGAAACTAAAGCATCTCCCGAAAGTGGGAACCGGTTTCGGGATAAAGACATGCGTAAAATCAAACCTAAAGCGCATGGAGCGAATCTGAAAGATCGCGACGCGCTTTAGGCCGGCCGGGGCGGTTCCCTGGCAGTGCCTACCTCCCGAAAAACTGCCTTCTTTACGGCCTGCAGTCAATTCCTATTTTAGCGCTGGTCTCTTTTTGAGACCACAAGTCAGACCCGCCATTGGCATTTTCAAGGGATAACCCGATGACCGAAACCCTTCTCGTAACCGGTGCTTCCGGCCATCTTGGCCGCGCCGTCATCACTCATCTGCTTGGCGAACGGAAAGTCGCGCCAGCCAATATCATCGCCACCACACGCAACCCGGAAAATCTCGCCGATCTGGCTGCGCGGGGCGTCGCTGTGAGAGCCGCCGACTTCGACGATAAGGCTTCGCTGGAAGCAGCGTTCACGGGCGCCGACCGGGTGCTTGTCATCTCGACCGGCGAGCTCGACCTGAAAAGCGACCGGCGCCTGAAGCAGCACCAGGCAGCGGTGGCCGCCGCCAAGGCGGCCAAGGTCTCGCACCTGCTCTATACCTCAATGCCCAATCCGGAGCCCGGCTCGCCGGTGCTGTTTGCTGGCGACCATTACGGCACCGAAGAGGCGATCAAGGCGAGCGGCATCCCCTACACCATCTTCCGCAACGGCTGGTATCAGGAGAACCTGTTCAGGTCGCTGCCGCATGCCATTTCGTCGGGCAAGTGGTACAGCTCGGCCGCCGACGGCCGCATCGCTCACGGCGCGCGCGACGATATGGCGGCCGCCATCGCCGCCGGCCTCGCATCCGGCTCCAAGGAAAGCCACATCTACACGCTGACCGGCCCGCAGGCCTATACCACGAATGAAATTGCGGCGCTGGTAAGCGAAGTGACCGGCAAGCCGCTGGAGGTCATCCAGTTGCCGGACGAGGCGCTGACCGAAGGGGTGAAAGCGGCGGGCGTTCCCGAGGATTTCGCCCGTATCATCGTCTCCTTCGATGCCAACACCCGCGCCGGCCGCATAGGCGAGGTGACCGATGCGGTCGAGAAGCTCTCAGGCCGCAAGCCGCGGACGCTGAAGCAGTTCCTCGAAGCGAACAAGGCCGCATTGCTCGGCTGAAGTCTGGCGCGCCTGGGAGGTCGTCCCCCCGGGCGCGCTTCACTTCGATTTCTTGGGCATCCGAGCCGGATCAGGCTCTCAGCGGTCGCGACAAGCGCGCCTTTCCGAGATGCGGTGTCCAGCCGCGGCAGGCATGGCCCAGCCTCTCAGATCGCGACCTGCGTGCCAATCTCCACCACGCGTCCGGTGGGAATCTGGAAATACTCCGTCGCGTCCGATGCCGTCTTCGCCAGGCCGATGAACAGCCGGTCCTGCCAGATCGGCATGCCGGAATTGGGCGAGGCTTTCAGCGAACGGCGCGACAGGAAGAACGACGTCGTCATGATGTCGAACTTCCAGCCCTGCTTGCGGCAGATGGCCAAGGCGCGCGGAATGTTCGGCTGCTCCATGTAGCCGAAGGTCAGCGTCACGCGCATGAAAAGCTCGTTGACCGTCTCCAGCTTGACGCGCTCGCTGTCGGGCACCACAGGCTGCGGCGCCGTCACCACCGACAGGATGACGTTCTTTTCGTGCAGCACCTTGTAGTGCTTCAGGCTGTGCATCAGCGCCGTGGGGGCGCTCAGCGGATCGCTAGTCAGGAACACGGCGGTGCCCGAGACCAGCTGCGGCTTCTTCTTCAACAGGTTTCCCGCCAGGAAATCGAGCGGGATCTCGTTGCGGCGCGTCTTGTCGAACAAATAGCGGCTGCCGCGCACCCAAGTCCACATGCCGAGGATAATGGCGAAGGCGACCGCGAGAGAGGCCCAGCCCCCCTCGAACACCTTGACGATGTTGGAGGCGAAGAAGCCTATGTCGATCAGGGCGAACACCGCCGTCAGGCCGATCGCCGGCCAGATATTCCACTTCCAGATGCGTGTCATGACGATGAACAGCAGCGTCGTCGTCACCAGCATGTTGCCTGTGACGGAAATGCCATAGGCCGAGGCGAGCCTACTGGATTCGCCGAAGCCAACCACCAACAGCATCACCACCAGCGCCAGGAGCATATTGACGCGCGGCATATAAACCTGGCCGGACTGCTTCTCCGACGTATGCAGGATTTCGAGTCGCGGCAGCATGTTGAGCTGCACCGCCTGTCTGGTCAGCGAATAGGCGCCGGAGATGACGGCCTGGCTGGCAATCACGGTCGCTGCGGTCGCAAGGACCACCATGGGGATCAGCGCCCAGCCCTCATTCATCTCGAAAAACGGGTGGCCGACCGTGCCCCCCTTGGCAAGCACATAGGCGCCCTGCCCGGCGTAGTTCAAAAGCAGACAGGGAAACACGATTGCAAGCCAGGCCAGCACGATCGGCTTGCGGCCGAAATGGCCGAGGTCGGCATAGAGCGCCTCGGCGCCGGTGACGGCCAGGAAGACGGCGCCGACCGTGACGAAGGACACGTCGGGCGAATTGATGAAGAAGGCCACGATGTAGTGCGGGCTTATGGCCCACAGGATTTCCGGGTCCGAGATGATGTGCTTCAGCCCGGAAACGCCGATGGCAAGGAACCATATGGCGGTGACCGGCCCGAACACCAGGCCCACACCGCCCGTGCCGAAACGCTGCACCGCAAACACGGCTGCGAGAATGAGCAATGTCAGCGGCACCACATAGGGCTGGAAGGCGGGTGTGACGACGTTCATGCCCTCGACCGCCGACAGCACCGAGATGGCTGGCGTGATGACAGCATCGCCGAAGAACAGCGACGCGCCGACGATGCCGATGCCGAGCACGATCGCCGAGCGTGTCGGAAAAGTGCCGCGCGCCAGCGCCATTAGCGACAGCACGCCGCCCTCGCCGCGGTTGTCGGCGCGCAGCACGAACATGATGTACTTCACCGTGACCGTGATGGTGAGCGACCAGATAATCAGCGACAGCACGCCGAGAATGTCGGCGCGGTTGGCCACGTCGCCGCCCGACGAGGCGTGCAGCGCCTCGCGGAAGGCGTAGATCGGGCTCGTGCCGATATCGCCATAGACGACGCCGAGCGCCCCCAGCATCAACACCTTGGCGCTGTGCTGTTCGATCTCTGGATGGCTCGATTGGTCGACGGGTTCTGCCTCAGCACCATTGGCAAGGGCCATGGACCACACTCCGATAAAACGCGCGGTGCTCTACGCTTGCTGCAGTGCAATATCAAGTGCCCTAGCGTGAGGGCTCCCATGCCGCCGACGCACGGCTTCACTGTGCACGGAGCGCGCCTGCATCGTCATCCGATAGAAACGGCCTCGTCAGATAGCGACCTGCGTGCCGATCTCGACCACGCGTCCGGTGGGAATCTGGAAATACTCCGTCGCATCCGCAGCCGTCCGCGCGAGGCCGATGAACAGGCGATCCTGCCAGACCGGCATGCCGGAATTGGGCGAGGCTTTCAGCGAACGGCGCGACAGGAAGAACGACGTCGTCATGATGTCGAACTTCCAGCCCTGCTTGCGGCAGATGGCCAAGGCGCGCGGAATGTTCGGCTGCTCCATGTAGCCGAAGGTCAGCGTCACGCGCATGAAAAGCTCGTTGACCGTCTCCAGCTTGACGCGCTCGCTGTCGGGCACCACTGGCTGCGGCGCCGTCACCACCGACAGGATGACGTTCTTTTCGTGCAGCACCTTGTAGTGCTTGAGACTGTGCATCAGCGCCGTCGGCGCGCTCAGCGGATCGCTGGTCAGGAACACGGCGGTGCCCGAGACCAGCTGCGGCTTCTTCTTCAGGAGATTTGCCGCCAGGAAATCGAGCGGGATCTCGTTGCGGCGCGTCTTGTCGAAAAGGTAGCGGGTTCCGCGGATCCAGGTCCACATGATCAGGCCCATGAGGCAGGCGACGGTGATCGACACCCAGCCCCCTTCGACGATCTTGACGACATTGGCCGAGAAGAAGCCGAGATCGATAACGCCGAACAGCAATGCCAGCGCCAGTGCGGCCGCAACCTGCCATTTCCAGAGCCAGCGCATGACGACGAACAAAAGGATCGTCGTCATCAGCATCTCGCCGGTCACCGAAATGCCATAGGCCGAGGCGAGCGCGCTCGAGCTGCCGAAACCGACGACCAGAAGCATGACGCCGAGCGCGACCAGGAGGTTCACCCTCGGCATATAGATCTGGCCGCTCTGCATCTCGGATGTGTGCTGCACTTCGATACGGGGCAGAAGGTTGAGCTGCACGGCCTGCCGTGTCAGCGAGAAGGCGCCGGAAATGACGGCCTGGCTGGCGATGACGGTGGCCGCAGTCGCCAGGCCCACCATCGGCATCAGCGCCCATTCGGGCAGCATCTGGAAGAACGGGTTGGTGGGCTTGCCGCCATGCGAGAGCACGAAGGCGCCCTGCCCGAAATAATTCAGGAGCAGGCAAGGGAAAACGATTGCGAACCAGGCCATCACGATCGGCTTGCGGCCGAAATGGCCGAGGTCGACATAGAGCGCCTCGGCGCCGGTGACGGCCAGGAACACGGCACCCACGGTGACGAAGGCGCCCGTCGGCGTGGTGGCGAGATAATAGATCGCGTAATATGGATTGATCGCCAGGAAGACGGACGGGTCGTCGACGATATGATAGACGCCGGCCGCTCCGATGGCCACGAACCATGTCGCCGTCACGGGTCCGAACACCGCCGCCACCTTGCCCGTGCCGAAGCGTTGCACGGCGAAAAGCACGGCCAGGATGACCAGCGTGATCGGGACCACATAGGCATCGAGCGCCGGGGTGACGACTTTCAGGCCCTCAACCGCCGAAAGCACCGAGATCGCCGGCGTGATGATCGAATCGCCGAAGAACAATGCCGCGCCGCAAAGGCCGATAACCAGGATGAAACGCGAGCCCGGGGGGTAGGCGCTGCGCGCCAGCGACATCAGCGACAGCGTGCCGCCTTCGCCCTTGTTGTCGGCCCTGAGCACGAAAGCGACATATTTTATCGTGACAATGATGGTGAGCGCCCAGACGATCAGCGACAGCACGCCGAGCACGTCATGGCGGGCGACCGAGCTCGACGAGGCATGCAGCGCCTCGCGGAAGGCGTAGATCGGGCTCGTGCCGATATCGCCGTAGACGACGCCCAGCGCGCCAAGCATGAGAACCTTGGTGCTGTGCTGCCGCTCGGTTTCGGCATGGCCGGAGCGTTCGAGGGATTCCGTCTCGCTGGCGTTGGCTAGCACCATGAACCCCATTTCATCAGATTCGCCACGCTTCGAGGTCGCCGCAACGCGCGGGACGCACCGAAACTGCCGGAGCTACGCAAGGCGCCCTACCATCCGCAGGCCTTCAAGAACCGCCCGACAGTGCCGGCCATGCCATACTCCAGCGCATCCGCTGTCAACCCATGTCCGATCGATACTTCGGCTAATGCCGGAATGCGTTTGGCCAGCGGCGGCAGGTTCTTCACGGTCAGATCGTGGCCGGCATTGACACCGAGCCCGGCCGCGAACGCCGCATCAGCGGTTTTTCCCAACCTTTCCAGTTCTTTCGCCGCCTTTGCGGAATCAGAATGGTAACCTCCATATGGCCCGGTATAGAGCTCGATGCGGTCGGCGCCGGTGTCGCGAGCCGCACTGACCGCGTCCGGATCCGCGTCGGAAAACAAAGACACGCGAAACCCGCCCTTCTTCAACCGCTTGACGATCGGAGTGAGGAACGCCGCCTGGGCGACGAAGTTCCAGCCATGGTCAGAAGTCGCCTGCGCAGGGTCGTCCGGCACCAGCGTCACTTGCTCGGGCTGGTTCTTTTCGACAAGCGCCAGGAAATCCTCGGTCGGATAGCCCTCGATGTTGAACTCCGCGCCCGGAAACTCATCATCGATCAGCGCCCTGATCTCCGGCAGGTCGGAATGCCTGGTGTGCCGCTCGTCAGGGCGCGGATGGACCGTCAGCCCGTGCGCGCCGGCGGCAAGCGCTATGCGGCCAAGTCCGGTCACGCTCGGCCATGGCAGGTCGCGACGGTTGCGCAGCATGGCGACGGCGTTGAGATTGACCGAAAGCTTGGCGGGCATGAGCTGGGGTCCAGTGGATCGGCGCGCATCTATAGCGCCTTTGACGGGAACAGATAGAGGGTTTCGCGTGTTCCAGGGGATAGATGGAGGCTAAGATAAGGATTTGCCAGTGAATTTCCTCGAAGCCGTGCCGGCGATCCGCCGCATCGAAACCAACCGCGATGCGCTTTTCGCCATCGACGTCGTCGGCGATGTCTCGCCGGCCGATGCGGAAAACCTGTTCGGCCTGCTGGAGGCCGCCTACGCGCTGCATCCCAGGATCGACGTGCTGGTCAGGTTGACCGACGAGGAAAGCGTCGACTGGGCCAATATCAAGCAAGACACGCTCAAGCAGGGCGTGGCCGACGCGATGCAACATGTCGTGCGCTGCGCGGCCATCGGCGAGCCGAGTTGGGCCCCCCTCGTCGCCGGCCTTTTCCCCAAGACGCTGCCTTTCGAATTCAGGCGCTTTGGCGTCGACGACGAGGAAGCCGCCTGGCAATGGCTTGGCGCAAGACCAACGGACTAGGGTTGTTGAGATTCAGGTCAGGCCGAGCCGGAGTCGAAGACGGGCGCGAAGCGACCAAACTGGATGGTTTCCGGGAACCGGCCTACGCCGGCCGTAGCCTTCATAGAGCGGAGACGCTTATGAGAGCTTCGGCCGGCCAAGGCCGGAGCGGAGCGTGCTTGACGTATGTGAGCACCGGAAGCGCAGGAAGCCGCCATTTGCAGGCCGGCCTCACCTGAATGCCAACAACCCTAGCGCACGACCGTCAGCCGCTCGGCGGCGCGGGTGATGGCGGTGTAGAGCCAGCGCTGCCTGGTCTCCTTGAACGCCCAGCTCTCGTCGAACAGCACCACGTCGTTCCACTGCGAGCCCTGTGCCTTGTGCACGGTCAGCGCATAGCCGTAATCGAAATCGTCGAAGCGCTTCTTCTGCTGCCAGGGGATTTCGGCATCCGGATCCTCGAATGCCGCCTTGAGCAGCTTGATCTTGGCGACGCCGCGGTCGGGGTCGTCCTCTTCCGGCGAGACCAAAAGGTTGATGCCGGGCTTGACCGTCTCGCGCGACGAGGTCATCACCTTCCACAGCGAACCGTTGAGCAGCCCCTTGGCCGGGTCGTTGCGCAGGCAGACCAGCTTGTCGCCGGCTTGCGGGAAGTCGGCGTTGAACCCCTTCAGCTCGCGCAGCCGTTGATTGTAGCGCCGGCGCGTGCGGTTGGTGCCGACCAGCACCTGATCGGCCTTGAGCACCAGCTCCTGGTTGACTGCTTCCCTGCCGATCACCTGCGCCGTACCGTAATCGCCATGCATGAATTCGCGGCCCTCGCGCACGTCGAGCGCCAGCCGGATGATCGGATTGTCGCGCGCTTGGCGATGGATCTCGGTCAACAGAACGTCCGGCTCATGCTCGGTGAAGAAGCCGCCGCCCGAGATCGGCGGCAGCTGCGCCGGGTCGCCGAGCACCAGGATCGGCGTGCCGAAACTCTGCAGGTCGCGACCGAGCTGCTCGTCGACCATCGAGCATTCGTCGATGACGACAAGCTTGGCGCGCGAAATCGGGCTTTGCCGGTTGAGCGAGAAGGTCGGCGACATCGATGTCTTGCCGGTCACCTCGTCCTCAACCGATTCCTCGCCCTTCGGCCTATAGATCAGCGAATGGATGGTGCGGGCGTTGCTCGCCCCCTTCGAGCGCAGCACCTGCGCCGCCTTGCCGGTGAAGGCGGCGAACTGCACCTGGCCGTCGACATGCTCGGCGAAATAGCGCGCCAGCGTCGTCTTGCCGGTGCCGGCATAGCCGAACAGCCGAAAGACCTGCGGCCGGCCCTCCTTGAGCCAGCGCCCGACCGCTTTCAGAGCCTCATCCTGCTGGGGAGAAAATTCCATCAGTGCGACAGACCGGATTCGCTGACGAAAGACAAGATTGGCCGCTGTATCGACCGTGGTCGGCTGCGGGCGCTAGCCTCGACAACTCAGGCTACCAGTCGCCAATCGGAACGTAAAGAGAACAAAACGATCTATCGGCCTGCGCCTGGATCATTCTCCAGCAGGATAGGCTTGCCATGCGGCGTGGCATGCGCGGCGCGTTCCCAGGCGGCGGCGAGTTCATCGACCTCGCTCTTGCGGGCGACACCCTTCCTGGACAAAAGCTTCTCCAGCGCCGTCAGCCAGTGCTCGTAGTAATCCTGCCCGTCGCTCGCCGCGGCAGGCTGTTTCACCTCGGCTGACAGGGCCTCCGCCCATTCGCTCCACGAGAACAGGCCGTTGCCGTGCAGCGCAACCGTCAGGGCGAAGGCTTCGGCCTGCCACGGCTCGGCAAAGACCGGCTCATCGAAACCAGCCGGCAACGCACCTTCATGCCGGCTCAAGATAGCTCTCCCAGGCGTCGATCGAGACGCTGAGCGTCGGATCGGCGCCCTCGCCCCAGATCTCGCTCCCTTCGAACACCACCGTGTAGACCCATTGCGGGTTCTCGCCCTTGCCGTGCGCATTGCTGTCGGGGAAGACGAAGCCGTCGTGCACCGCCTCGATCCTGCCGTACTTGTCGCGCGCATAACGCGGCAGGCGCGTATGGCCGGTCGGGTTGAAATTCTTTGTGCGCACCCGGTCGCCCGGCTGAAAACGCGCCGGCGTGGCGACCGGCCGGTTGCAAGGCCCGCCCTTGGCGAGCACCGCCGGCACATCCGCCGCCTTCAGCACTCTTTTCGGCGTGGCGGCGGGATCGACTGCCTTGCCGGCCGCAAGGTCGCGCTCGGTGACGAAGCCGTGGCGTTTCAGGAGCACTTCCAGCGCCTTGATCCAGATCTGGTAGTAGCTCGATGAGTAATAGTCGGCGGGATGCAGCGATTCCCGCGCATGCCGGCTCTCGTCGATATTCCAGGCGCCCATGGACCCGGCGGTAAGTGTCACGCCGAGCGCCCGCCGCTCCCATGCCGCGTGGAAATAAGGCTCGTCCTTCTCGGGCGCGACCGGCCCGAAACCCATCTGCCCGCCGAGATCCTGCGGTCCGTTCATGCCGGTTCCCCTTCCGGCTCTTTGGCAAGCGCGGTGCCGATCATCGCATCGCGGCTGACCAGCCCTGCGAGCTGCTCTTCGCTCCAGCCCTCCGTGCCTTTCGGCCGCATCGGCACCACCAGGTAGCGAAGCTCGGCCGTCGAATCCCAGACCCTGATTTTCTTGGTTGCTGGTAGCGTCAGCCCGAACTCCGCCAGCACGCCGCGCGGATCGATCACTGCCCGCGACCTGTAGGGCGGCGCCTTGTACCAGACCGGCGGCAGGCCAAGCACCGACCACGGATAGCAGGAGCAGAGCGTGCAAACGACGAGGTTGTGCGTCTCCTCGGTGTTGAACACGGCCTGCATGTGCTCGCCCTGCCGGCCGGTGTAGCCCAGCGACGCGATTGCCGCGGTCGCGTCGCGCTTGAGCCATTCGGCATAGGCTGGATCGTTCCAGGCCTTCGCCACCACCCGCGCCCCGTTGCGCGGGCCGATCTTCGTCTCATAGGTGTCGACGATGACGTCGATGGCCGCAGGGTCGATCAGGCCCTTTTGGGTCAGGATCGTCTCCAGCGCGCGCACGTGCGCCGCGAAGGGATCGAGCTCGTTGTCGTGGTCATGATCATGGGACATGGTCACAGACTAGGATCGGCTGCGGCCGGCCGCAAGCGCCACGGCTTGGGCCAGTCGGAGCGATCTACTCGGCTGCCGTCTTCTGCGGCTCGGGTTCGCCGTCGAACAGCGAGGCTTGCTCGCCGCTTTCCACCACATGCAGCGCCGGCCGGCTCTTCTTCGACGAGAAGCTGAGCAGCCAGCCCGAGAAATTCTCGAAATAGACGTAGATCACCGGCGTGACGAACAGCGTCAGCGCCTGCGAGGCGAGCAGGCCGCCGACCACGGCAACGCCGAGCGGCTGGCGCAATTCGGCGCTGGCGCCGGTGCCGAGCGCGATCGGGAAGGTGCCCATCAACGCCGCAAGCGTCGTCATCATGATCGGCCGGAAGCGCATCAGGCAGGCTTTGTGGATGGAGTCCCTCGCCGACATGCCCTGCCGCCTGAGCTCCAGCGCGACGTCGACCATCATGATGCCGTTCTTCTTGACGATGCCGATCAGCATCAGGATGCCGATCACCGCGATCACCGACAGATCCATGCCGGCGAAGCGCAGCGCCACCACCGCGCCCAGCACCGCCGACGGCAGGCCGGTGAGGATGGTGAGCGGGTGGATGAAGCTCTCATAGAGCATGCCAAGCACGATATAGATCGTCAGGATCGCGCCGCCGATCAGCAGCCCCTGATTGGCAAGCGAATCCTGGAAGGTCTTGGCCGTGCCGGCAAAGCTGGTCGAGATCTCCTTCGGCATGCCGATCTGTTCTTTGAGCTGGTCGATGCGGGTCACTGTGTCGCCGAGCGATACGCCTTGCGGCAGGTTGTAGGAGATCGTCACCGCCGGAAGCTGACCGAGCTGATTGATCGTCAGCGCGCCGGCCGTGCGGTCGACATGGGCGAAGGCGCCGAGAGGCACCAGGCTGCCGCTCGCCGTCCGCATCTGGATGGCGAGCATCCGCTCGGGCGACCATTCGATCTTGGGATCAAGCTCGGTGATGACCTCATAGCTGTCGGCCGAACCGAAGATCGTCGAAACCTGGTCGGTGCCGAAGCCGCCATAGAGGGCGGAACGCAGCGTGTCGGTGTCGATGCCGAGTTGGGCGGCCTTGTCGCGGTCAATTACCAGCGAGGCCTGCAATGCGTTGTTTTGCAGGTCGCTGGTGACGTCGGTGAATTTCGTATGGTCCGCGGCCATCGCGTCGTTCAGCTTCTGCGCCCAGATGTCGGTCTGGCCGGTGTCGAGCCCCTGCACCACGAGCTGATAGGCGCTGGCCGACGACCGCGAGCCGAGCCGCAGGTTCTGCACGGGCTGCATATAGGTCTCGATGCCCGCCACGCCGGCCAGCTGGCGTCTCAGATCCGAAAGCACCTTCTCGATGTTGGGCCGCTGATCCTTGCCCTTGAGCTGGACGAAGAGCTGGCCCTGGTTGAGCGCGTTGTTGCCGCTGCCCGCCGACCAGGCCACATGGTCGACATAGGGCGACTTCGAAAACACGCTGGCCACCTGCCCTTGCAGCTTCGCCATGGCGTCGAACGAGATGTCCTGGCGCGCGATCGTGGTCACCGATATCTGGCCGATATCCTCCTGCGGAAAGAAGCCCTTCGGGGAGACCTGGATCACCCACACCGACGCCGCGGCGGTCGCGATGAAGACGAGGAACACCAGGAAAGTGTTTCGCAGGCAGAAGCCCAGGATCCGGTCATAGCCGCGCGTGATGAGGTCCGGCTTATGACCGGGGGCGTGCTTTTCGCGATCGGCCTTGGTCACCGACAACAGACGCGAGCAGAGCATCGGCGTCAGCGTCAGTGACACGAACATCGAGGCTAGAATGGCGACGGTCACCACGACGGCGAATTCGTTGAAGATGCGGCCGATGACGCCGCCCATCAGAAGCACCGGAATGAACACCGCCACAAGCGAGATCGAGATCGAGATGATGGTGAAGCCGATTTCGCGCGCCCCCTTCAACGAGGCGTCGAAGGCGGACAGCCCGTCCTCTTCCATATGGCGGAAGATGTTTTCCAGCATGACGATGGCGTCGTCGACGACAAGACCGACGGCCAAAGTCAATCCCATCAGCGAGATGTTGTCGATCGAGAAGCCGAACAGGAACATCGCGCCAAGCGTGGCGATCAGCGAGATCGGCACCGCCACCGCCGGGATGATCGTCGCCGTCACCCGGCGCAGGAATACGAAGATCACCAGCACCACAAGCGCGATGGTCAAGAGCAGCGTGAACTGGACGTCGTCGACGGCCTGGCGGATCGATGTCGAGCGGTCATTGAGCAGCTTGATCTGGGCGGCGCCCGGCATCTGGTCCTGGAAGGACGGCAGCATCGCCTTGACCTTGTCGACGACGTCGACGGTATTGGCGTCGGGCTGGCGCTGCACGGCCATGATGATCGCGCGCGTGCCGTCATACCAACTCGCCGTCGTCGTGGTCTGCACGGAATCGACGACGCGCGTCACGTCGCCCAGCCGCACCGGGCGGCCGTTCTTGGTGGCGATGATGAGGTTGGAGAAGCCTGCGGCGTCGGTAAGCTGTGTGTTGGCGGTAATCGTCAGCTGCTGCTTGTTGTTCTGCAGCACGCCGAGCGGGGTGTTGCTGTTGGCCGAGGTGATGGCGGCCTGCAGCTGATCGATGGAGATGCCGCGCGCGGCCAGCGCGGTCGGATCGATCTGGATGCGCACGGCGTATTTCTGCTGGCCGAAGATCGAGACCTGGGCCACGCCGTCGATGGTCGACAGCGACGGTGACATGACGTTTTCCGCGAAGGCGTCGAGGTCGGTCAGCGGGACCGTGTCGCTGACCAGCGACATCAGGAGGATCGGCGCGTCGGCCGGATTGACCTTGCGATAGCTTGGCGGCGAGGTCATTTCCGGCGGCAGCGATCTTTGCGTTCGCGCGATCGCCGCCTGGACGTCCGCGGCCGCGGCATCGATGTCGCGGTTGAGCACGAACTGAATAGCGATCGAGGTCTGGCCGAGCGAATTGGTGGTCGAGATCGAATCGATGCCAGCGATCGTCGCGAATTGCTTGATCAGCGGCGTCGCCACCGATGTCGCCATCGTCTCGGGCGACGCGCCGGGCAGGCTGGCCGAAACGTTGACCACCGGAAATTCGGCGCTGGGCAGCGCCGCCACCGGCAGGAACTTGTAGGCAAAAATACCGCCCAGAATGAGGGCGAACGACATCAAAAGGGTGGCGACAGGCTTGCGGATGCAGAATTCGGAGATCATTGGCTCGCCCCGCCGGCCTTGTCGGCCTCCGCGACCTTGGGCGATGCCTGTTCACCGGATCCCGCGGCGGCTTTGCCTTCATGCACCGCCGCGCCGTTTTTCAACCGTGTCTGGCCTTCGACGACGACCTTCTCGCCGCTCTTGAGCCCGTCGCTGATGGCGCTGTTTTGGCCTTCCGTCAGCGCCACCTGCACCGGCCGCATCTCGACGGTGTTGTCCGGCTTGACGACATAGACGAACGGCCCCTTCTGGCTGGGCTGCACCGCGACCGTCGGAACGGAGGTCATCTGCGGCATCATGCCGGCCTCGAGCACGACGTTCACATACTGCCCAGGCCACAGCGAAAGATCCGGATTCGGTATGCTCGCCCGCGTGGCGATGGTGCCGGAGGCCGTATCGACGCTGGAATCGACGAAATCGAGTGTGCCCTTGCCGATCGGCGTGGGATCGCCGGTCTTGGTCAGCGTCACGTCGCCTTGCTGTGGATCGGAGAGCGCCTTGTGCAACAGGGCAAGGTTGCTCTCGGGCAGCGTGAAGTTCACCTGCAGCGGATCCATCTGCGTGATGGTGACCAGCGGCGTCGAGCTGCTCGAGTTGCCGTTGCTGGTGGTGACGAGATCGCCGACCGACACGTTGACCGCGCCGAGCCGGCCCGAGATCGGCGCCGTAATCGTTGCATAGCTCAATTGCACGGTGTCGGCATCGATGGTCGCCTTGTCGGCGTCGATGGTGGCGGCAGCGGCCTTCTGCGCCGCCAGCGCCTGATCGTAGGTCTGCTGCGTGCCGGCCTGCTTGGCGACGAGATCCTTCGCGCGCTGCAGATCGGCCTGGGCGCTCACCAGCATCGCCTGGTCCTTGGTGAGCTGCGCCTGATCCTTGGCAAGCTGCGCCTTCAGCGCGCGGTCATCGAGCGAAATGAGCAGATCGCCGGCCTTGACCATCTGCCCGTCCTTGACCGCGATCGAGACGATCTGGCTGGAAACACGGGCATTGATATTGACCACCTCCGGTGACGAGACGAAGCCGATGGCATAGCGGCGGATCGGAAAATCGGCTGTCGTCGCGGTGGCGGAGACGATCGAGGCCGAACGCGGACCACCGCCTTTCGCATTGTCGCTTTTCGCATTATCGCCGCTCGCCGTCTTGTCCGTGGCGGCCACGCTGGCCTGCTTGCCCGAAATCAGCTGCTGGACCTTGGCCGACGTCGTGGGCGAAAGATAGAGCCCGGCGCCCGCCAGACCGGCGACCGCAACAACTGCAAAGGCGATTTTTCCGCGCATCGACAAATAAGCCTTCTACCCGACACGCCGATCCCGGTGGTCCATTCTAGCTCGCTTCACGGCCTCGTGCCGCGATTTTCGTGGAGTAGATAGGACAAGGCTTTGGCCGAAAAGGGCCAAAACGGGGCATTACGAAGATTTAATGTGCACTGCACAATAGCTAAGCAGCCGGCTAATATGCCGCCGCGGATTCTCCCGTCTGCGTAAAATGCCTCAGCGGAGCATCGGCCACAGCGTCGCCGCCAAGAGCACGCCCATGGCGATGTTGAACCATTTCAGCCGCACCGGATCTGACAGGAAGCCGCGCAGCGCCGTGCCGAAGCCGGCCCACACCGAAACGCTGGGGAGGTTGACGATGGTGAAGGCGATCGAGATCAGCGCCACCGAGACGAACGGGTGATCGGCATTGGTGTAGACGGCCATCGCGGTGATCGCCATCACCCACGCCTTGGGGTTGACCCACTGGAATGCGGCGGCGTCGATGAAGCGCATCGGCCGGCCCTGCGCCCCTTTTCCGTCGCTCATCGAGCGCGACCTGGCGATCTTCCAGGCGAGGTAGAGCAGGTAGGCGGCGCCGGCGATCTTCAGCGCCGTATGCAGCGCCGGGAACGCCGTCAGCACCGCGCCGAGCCCGAAGCCGACGGCCAGCAACAGGACCAGGAAGCCGATGCTGATGCCCAGCATATGCGGAACCGTTCTGGCGATGCCGAAATTGACGCCGGAAGCGAGCAGCATGAGGTTGTTCGGCCCCGGCGTGATCGAAGTCACGAAGGCATAGACCAACAAGGCAAGGAATGTGTCGAGCGACATGTTATCCTCCCGGATATGTCAGCCTTACTGTCCTTTTAGCAAATGCGCAAAAGCCAGAAACGGGCAACCGCCGGGCCAAGCTTGAAAAAGGATGGTCGTCCTGTTCACATTCCCTGCGGGCCGCGGTTCATCGCGGCGACGCCGGTGCGACAGATCTCGACCAGACCGAGCGGCTTCATAATGGCGATGAACTGGTCGAGCTTGGAACCCTTGCCGGTGATCTCGAAGATGAAATGCTCGGTGTTGGCATCGATGACCGAGGCGCGGAAGGCATCCGCGAGACGAAGCGCCTCGACCCGGGCGTCGCCGGTGCCGGCGACCTTGACCAGCGCGAGCTCGCGTTCCAGCGGCCGCTCCTGCCCAAGCTGATGCGAGCGCACGGTCAGGTCGACCACCCGGTGCACCGGCACGATGCGCTCGAGCTGATGCTTGATCTGCTCCATCACATGCGGCGTGCCGCGCGTCACGATGGTGATGCGCGACAGATGCTTCTCATGCTCGGTCTCGGAAACGGTAAGGCTTTCGATGTTGTAGCCGCGGCCCGAGAACAGGCCGATGACGCGGGCAAGCACGCCCGGCTCGTTGTCGACCAACACGGAAAGCGTGTGCGTTTCCGGCTTCTCGGTTTCCTTGGCGATAAAATAGGCGGAGCCGGTCGGTTGAAGGTGCTGTGCGTTCATAAGGTGAATCTCGATTTCAGACTTTTGAGCTAATTCTCTGTTTGCGCACGGCTTTCTCTCGATAGCCCCGCCTTGATGGCTGCCTACACCAATTCCCTGCCCTTGGCGTCGATGGCGTTGGCAACGGCCTCGTCGGTCGCCTCGTCCGGCAGGAGCATCTCGTTATGCGCCTTGCCCGACGGGATCATCGGGAAGCAATTGGCCAAGGTCGCCACGCGGCAGTCGAACAGCACCGGCTTCTTGACCGAGATCATCTCCTTGATCGCGTCGTCGAGCTCGTCCGGCTTGTCGCAGCGTATGCCGTGGCCGCCATAGGCTTCCGCCAGCTTGACGAAATCCGGCATCGCCTCAGTGTAGGAATGCGACAGCCGGTTGCCGTGCAGCAGCTGCTGCCATTGGCGCACCATGCCCATATACTGGTTGTTGAGGATGAATATCTTGATCGGCGCCTCGTATTGCACCGCCGAGCTCATCTCCTGCATGGTCATCTGCACCGAAGCGTCGCCGGCAATGTCGATGACCAGCGCGTCGGGATGCGCGATCTGCACGCCGAGCGCGGCCGGCAGGCCATAGCCCATCGTGCCGAGGCCGCCCGACGTCATCCAGCGATTCGGCTTGTCGAAATGATAGTGCTGCGCCGCCCACATCTGGTGCTGGCCGACCTCGGTGGTGATGTAGGTGTCCTTATCTTTGGTCAGTTCGTAGAGCCGCTGGATCGCGTATTGCGGCATGATGACGTCGTTGTTCATCTTGTAGGCGAGCGAATCCCGCGCCCGCCATTTCGCGATCTGCTCCCACCACGGATAAAGCGCCTTCTTGTCGACCTTGGCGGTCGCCCGCCACAGCCGCACCACATCTTCGAGCACCCGGCCGACATCGCCGATGATCGGCACCTCTGTATGAACGTTTTTATTGATCGACGATGGGTCGATATCGATGTGGATCTTCTTCGAGTTCGGCGAGAATGCGTTGAGCCGGCCGGTGATGCGATCGTCGAAGCGCGCGCCGATGCAGACCATCACGTCGCAGTCATGCATGGCCATGTTGGCTTCGTAGGTACCGTGCATGCCGAGCATCCCGACCCAGTTCTTGCCGGAGGCCGGATAGGCGCCCAGCCCCATCAGCGTCGAGGTGATCGGAAAACCGGTGAGATCGACCAGCTCGCGCAGCAGATGGCTGGCTTCCGGACCGGAATTGATGACGCCGCCGCCCGAATAGATGATCGGCCTCTTCGCGCCCGCCATCAGCTCGACCGCGGCCTTCACCTTTTCCAGGTCACCCTGGACCTTCGGCTGATAGCTGGTGCGCGGCGCCGTCTGCGGCGGCACGTAGATGCCCTTGGCAAACTGCACGTCCTTCGGGATGTCGACCACGACCGGGCCGGGACGCCCCGTCGTCGCGACATGGAAGGCCTCATGGATAGTGGCGGCGAGCTGGTTGACGTCCTTCACCAGCCAGTTGTGCTTGGTGCAGGGCCGCGTGATGCCCACCGTGTCGCATTCCTGGAAGGCGTCGGAGCCGATCAGCGAGGTCGGCACCTGGCCGGTCAGGCAGACCAGCGGGATCGAATCCATCAGCGCGTCCTGCAGCGGCGTCACCGCATTGGTGGCCCCGGGGCCGGACGTCACCAAAAGCACGCCGGCCTTGCCGGTCGAGCGGGCATAGCCTTCGGCCGCGTGGCCGGCGCCCTGCTCGTGCCGCACCAGAATGTGCTCGACCTCGTCCTGCTGGAAAATCTCGTCGTAGATCGGAAGCACGGCGCCGCCCGGATAGCCGAAGACGTGCTTGACGCCGTTGTCCTTCAGCGCCTGCACCACCATTTCGGCGCCCGTCATCTCGCGCCGCTCGTTCTGTCCGTTGCTCATCGGTCTGGTCCCGTAATGTTCGCCGCCTGGCGATTTGCTGGTCGTTTAGTCGTGTTCAAGGCAATAAAAAAGGCCCCCGAGGGAGCCTGTGTGATGCGCATGGGAGGTTTTCGCCCGGCGGTTACACCGCCTTGCCCACGCGCCAGCCTACGAGAATGAGTGCCGTTTTCATGGGCGCGGACAATAAGGGCCAAAACGCGGGCTCGTCAATGGGGTCCAGCGCGAATTCACTCGCCTGTGAGAGACGGCGCCTGCGCGCTACCACCGCACAGCTACCATAGTACAGTTGAGCGTCGCTCTCCGACGCACCACTATACGCTGGCAAAAGACGTGCGAGGAGGACGCATGGCTGGCGAGCACATACGCGAGATCGAGCAGGTCCTGTCCGGCGTGCGATCGTCTCGCGACGATGTCATAGTTCAATCCTGGCTGCGCTGCATCGATACCCATCGACTCGACCCGGCACGGCCGATCGAAGCCCATATCGTCCTAACAGATTGATTTCATTGCAATCGCTCATGAGCATCGCGGTTGGCAGGCTGCTTACTGCTCATGCCGGACTCTAGCAAAGTGGAGGAGAACAAATGCTCGAGAGAACACCCACCACCAAGGCGCAAGCGCTGCTCGACAAGTTCGGCAAGGCGCTGGAAGCCGGCGACATCGACAGCGCCGTCAACTGCTTCCAGGCCGATTGCTACTGGCGCGACCTCGTCACCTTCACTTGGAACCTGAAGACGATGGAGGGCCAGGACCAGATCCGCGACATGCTGCAGGTGACGTTGGCCAGCACCAAGCCGGCCGGATGGGCGGTGGCCAAGGGCGAGGAAGCGAGCGAAGACGGCGGCGTCATCACCGCCTGGATCACCTTCGAGACGAGCGTGGCGCGCGGCTTTGGCCTCGTGCGGTTCAAGGGCGACCTGATCTGGACCCTGCTCACCACCATGGCGGAGCTGAAAGGCCATGAGGAGAAAGCGGGCTTCACCCGTCCTCTCGGCGCCAAGCACGGCCACGGCAAGGGCCGCAAGACCTGGCGTGAGGAGCGCGACGACGAGATCGCCGAGCTCGGCCACACCAAGCAACCCTATGTCGTGATCATCGGCGGCGGCCAGGGCGGTATCGCGCTCGGCGCGCGGCTGAAACAACTCGGCGTGCCCACCATCATCGTCGAGAAGAACGAGCGTCCGGGCGACTCCTGGCGCAAGCGCTACAAGTCGCTCTGCCTGCACGACCCGGTCTGGTACGATCACCTGCCCTATATCGACTTCCCGAAGAACTGGCCGGTCTTCGCGCCCAAGGACAAGATCGGCGACTGGCTGGAAATGTACACCAAGGTGATGGAGCTGAACTATTGGTCTTCCACCACCGCCAAATCCGCCAAATACGACGAGAAGGCCAAGGAATGGACGATCGCCGTCGAGCGCGGCGGCAAGGAGATCGTGCTCAAGCCGAAGCAACTGGTGCTGGCGACCGGCATGTCGGGCAAGGCGAACTGGCCGAAATACAAAGGCCAGGACATCTTCAAGGGCGAGCAACAGCACTCCTCGACCCATCCCGGACCGGACAAATACCGCTGCAAGAAGGTGGTGGTCATCGGCTCCAACAACTCGGCCCACGACATCTGCGCGGCGCTGTGGGAAGGCGGCGCCGACGTGACCATGGTGCAGCGCTCGTCGACCCACATCGTCAAGTCGGACACGCTGATGGATATCGGGCTTGGCGCGCTCTACTCCGAGCAGGCGGTGGAGAACGGCATGACGACGGGCAAGGCCGACATGATCTTCGCTTCGTTGCCCTACCGCATCCTGCATGAGTTCCAGATCCCGCTTTACCGGCAGATGAGGGAGCGCGACGCGAAATTCTACGACGACCTGGAAAGGGCCGGCTTCATGCTCGACTGGGGTGATGATGGCTCGGGCCTGTTCATGAAATATCTGCGCCGCGGCTCCGGCTACTACATTGACGTCGGCGCCTGCGACCTCGTCATCGACGGCTCGATCAAATTGAAGAGCGGACCGGGCGCCGCCGTGCAGGAACTCACCGAAACCGGCGTCAAATTCGTCGACGGCACCGAATTGCCGGCTGACTTGGTGATCTATGCCACCGGCTACGGCTCTATGAACGGCTGGGCCGCCGACCTCATCTCGCAGGAGGTGGCGGACAAGGTCGGCAAGGTCTGGGGCCTCGGCTCCGCCACCACCAAGGATCCGGGTCCCTGGGAAGGCGAGCAGCGCAACATGTGGAAGCCGACGCAGCAGGAAGCGCTCTGGTTCCACGGCGGCAACCTGCACCAGTCGCGCCACTATTCGCAATATCTGTCGCTGCAGCTGAAGGCCCGCCAAGTTGGCCTGCCGACGCCTGTCTTCGGGCTGCAGGAGGTGTACCACAAGAGCTGATGCACGGCGCTCTCGCGGATAGCAGAAGCCCGGCCAACCGGGCTTCTGCCATCTATACTGCCTTTTCAGCCGCGAACTTCTTCACCACCCGCTCGAGCAACGGCACGTAGTCGCGAAAGGCCCGCGTCTTCATGTCGGCGATTTTGCCGCCTTCGTCCCAGATGCGCACGCGCACCGCTTCGTCGTGGAAGGGATTGCTGCGGAACTCAGCCACCTCCTCCGCGGCCATCGGCCCGCCCTGCAGCGACAGCGTATGCACCGAAGCTGGCGACAGCTTGCCGAAATAGGTCGGATCGGTGGCGCAGAGATAGCGCTTGGCCGAGACATGCAGCCTGACGCATTCGACGATGACCGGCGGGAAGAAGGGCGCCAGCACCTCACCGCCCGCCTCGTCATGGTGCTTGTCCTCGACGTCGTCGGGCGAATAGGTGCCGAACTCGCTGGTGTAGTGGCCGATGTCGTGCAGCAGCGCCGCCGCTACAAGCTCCTCCGGCGCGCCGTCCTGCTCGGCCAGCCACGCGCCCTGCAGCATATGCTCCGACATGGTGACCGGCTCGCCGAGATAGGATTCGGCGCCGCGGCGCTCGAAAATATCGGCGATGAATTCGACGATGTTGCCTGCGTTCAATTCGTTGGGCTTCATTCCGCCGCCTCCTTGAAACCATGCTCGATCGCCGCAAGCGTCGACAGCAGGCCGTCCTTGTCGGCGTAGCAGCCCTGCAGCCAGCGCTTGCCGCTGCCGGAAAACGCCTTGCGCGCATGCATGACGCGGGTGTTGTCGACGATGAAGGATTGCCCCGCCTCGAGCTTGAACGTCACCTCGAAAGCAGGATCCTCGATCAGCTCGGCAAACCGGCGGTAGGCCGCATAGTATTTGTCCATCGCGGCGAAGGGCACGTCGACCGCCGGCGCCAGCGAGCGGTTGTTGAAGCGGATGCAGATGAGCTCCCCATCGGGCCCGAGCTCGATCATCGGCCGCTTGGACTGGAGCCGCACGCCCGACGAGCCGGCATATTCGAAACGCGCCGGATAGGAAGAGAGCAGCCGGAAGCCCTCCGGATTTTCCGACTGAAGTGCGGCAGCCACCGCGAACCCGTCGACGACGCTGGACTCGCCGCCTTCCACCGTGTTCTCGATGCAGGCGAGGATCTGCAGCGTCGGCACCGGATCGCGATAGGGATTGTCGGTATGCGCCTGCAGCCCGAGATTGGTGTAGGCGAGATTGTTTGGATTGACCTCGGCCCGCACCTCGAACCAGCGCCCGTAATTGGTTTCCCTGATGTAGCCGAACAGGTCCGCCACCTTGCACAGCGCTCCGGATTCGGCAGGCAGGCCATCCATCACGGCAAAGCCGAAGCTGCGGACCGCGGCCAGCCAGTGCCGCAGCACATCGCTGTCGCGGCTGGCATCGGCATAGGCCGCGCGCGGCACGGAATTCTGCATCGTGGCTTTCGTCCAGCGCTCTATGTCGCCTCCCGTCCAGCCGGGTTCGCGCGCCTGCTGGCGATCATAGGCATGACTGCGCAGCCAGCCGGCGGGAAAGCCGACGGCCTTGCCTTCAGGAGCGAATGTGACCTCCAGCGCTCCGCCCCTGATCTCAGCCGCGCCGATCCGCGTCTCGGCCGGAATGTCGAGGATGGTGATCAGCCGCTGTCCGTTGCCGGCGCTGCGCGTCTTGTCGTCCAGCGCGTTGTCGCGCAGCCATATGGCATGGAAGCGGCTGCGCGCTCCGTCCTTCCAGCCAAGCTCGATGGTTCGTCCCTCGTCGCCCAGCGTCACTGTCGTCAACATGCCCAAAAGCTCCCATCCTAGATCGCGGCTGCGGGTACGGATTGCATGGTGGCTTCATCAAAGGCATAATTCAAATTATCGTTTTTCGGGTGATGGCGCTAAATTTCTGATGGCTGGAAGAACTTTCGATGCGATACCTCCGCTCGACTGGCTGCGCAGTTTCGAGGCGGCCGCCCGCCTGTCGAACTTCACTGCCGCGGCCGCCGAGCTCGGACTCACGCAAGCCGCCGTCAGCCAGCACATCCGTTTTCTGGAGGAGCGGCTCAAAACGCGATTGTTCGCGCGTCTGGCGCGCGGCGTGGCTCTGTCGCCGGAAGGCGCGGCCTATCTCCCGCACATCCAGTCGGCATTCGCGACCATCGGCAACAGCACGAACGAGCTGTTCGAGCCGCGTGCCGTGCAGATCGTCAGCATCCGCGTCCCCATCTCCTTCGCGATGCTGGTGCTGGTCCCGGCTCTTCCGGACCTGGCAAAGGTGCTGCCGCAGATCCGGCTCGATCTGGTGACCATCCATCGGCCGACCGACTACGACCAGCCGGGCTCGGCGCTCGACATACGTTTCGGCAACGGATCCTTTCCCGGGCGCGAGGCCGACCGGCTGACCGTCGAGCGGCTTGTCCCGGTCGCGGCTCCGCCGCTCGCCCAAGGTGGCGAGTGGACGTCGTTGCCGCTTCTCCTGGTGGCGGGCGCGCGCGAGATGTGGGCGGAATGGTTCGCAGCCGCGGGAGTTGCCGGCCATCCCCGGCGCTCGCACCGCTTCGACAGTTTCGTCGCCGCCATGGAAGCCGCGAAGGTCGGCGCCGGGGCGCTGCTCGGCTCGCGGCCGCTGATCGACGCGGCCCTCAAGGACAAGGTTCTCGTCAGGCTTTCCGATTTCGAGCTTTCGAGCCCATCGGGCCATTTCCTGACGAGACCGTCATCGTCGCGACTCTCCGGCGCCGAGCAGGATTTCCGCCGCTGGCTCCTGTCGCACATTGCCGGAAGTTCAGGATAGCGTGTCGGCCGCTGCCCCGATCCGTTTCCAGTAGATAAGGGTGCCGGTGAGCCCGCCGTGTGGCTTGAGCGCGAAATCGGGGATCTCTCCAGCCAAGGTGAAACCAAGTTTCTCATAAAGCCCGGCCGCGCCCTCTTCGCTGGCCGTGTCCAGCACCAGCAGCGTACGGCCTTTCTCGACGGCCAGTTTCTCCGCTGCCCGCATCAGGGCGGTCGCGACGCCTTTGCCACGATGGTCGCGGCCGGTCATCAGCTTGGCGATCTCGGCGCGGTGCGGTTGGTTGGGCGGGAAGTCGAGCAACAGCGTGACGGTGCCGGCAAGCACCTCGCCATGCCATGCGCCCAGCACCGCCCTTTCGCCGCGCGCCGCCGCGGCAAGCGACTTGCGCCAGAATTCCCGCGCGGCCTCCGCCGACAATGGATGCATGAAGCTCACCGATCCGCCGGCGGCGACCGTCTCGATCAGCAGATCGGTGAGCATAGCGATGGTCGCCGCATCGTCGCTCAGCGCCCGGATTTCAAGGGAGTTCATGCTGGCGCTCTCCAGGTGATGATATGTCGTTGACGAGGTCATTCGAAATGGCTGATGCGTTTGCGTCGTCGCGCCCGCCTGATTTCGGCGATGCGGTCGGCGTCGTCCTCGCCGAGATGGCGGCCACGCTCCAGGATCTCGAGCGTATATTCCTCGTAGGTCAGACCGAGCCGTTCGGCTCTCTCCAGCCGCATCAGCATGACGGCGTGGCTTGGCGCCTTCCAAGCCTTGTCGTGGGCGGCGCGCCAGGCGAGGAAAATGTAGGCATCGCCCTTGCCCCAGGGCGGGCCGTCATAGTCGTCGAGCGGCGGCCCGCCATTGTGCGAGCGTTTTGGCCGGCGAGACATCGGAGTCAGTCCCTGACCAGCGCCACGAGATACTCCGCCGCATCCGGTCCGGGAGCATGAAAAACGCAATCCGAGGGCGCGCCCAGCGCCAGGCAGTCGCCAGGCTCGAGCCGGTGCACCACATCGCCCTCAGTGAAGTCCAGCCTTCCGTCGATCAGCCATATCTGCTGTTTGATGAAGGCGTAGGACGCCGCCGGCAGACTGACCTTGGCACCTGCCGGAAGGCTGACCCTGACCAGTTCCAGCGGCATCTGCGATGCCGGCGATAGATGCCGCCTGATGTACCCGGTTGCCGGATCTTGCCAGATCGGCTGCTCGTCCCGGCGCGAAATACCGCCGCCTTGCATCTCGGCCCGCGCGATCAGCGTCGACAGCGTCATGCCGAAGGCCGCCGCGATGCGCACCAGAAGCGCCGCGGTCGGACTGGTCGTACCGCGTTCGATGGCGCTCAGCATCGCCTTCGAAACGTCCGAGCGCTCGGCCAATTCGGCAAGCGACCAGCCCCTCAGCGTTCTTTCGGAGCGTATCCGCCTGCCGATCGTGGCGGTAATACCATTCGATATATCATCCATTCGTCCAATATATCGGATTTTCTCGGCCTGGAAAGAGGCCAGTCGATCGAATTGTCACGGCGGGCTTAACGCTGCCTACACCATCCGACCTCACCTGACTTTAACCCCGATTGGGTAGGGTCGAGGCTCCAGGGGAATGGGATCAGGTCAGCCATGTTTGTCGAACGCGAAGCCTCCGTTGGCGAACCGACTTCGCAGGAGCGCCGCAACATCCAGCAGAACGACAAGCGGATTCTGGGCAATGTCGTGCAATGCGACGGCGCGCGCGCCACCATCAGTGCCCATGCCGAAGACACCGAAGGCGCGATCAGCGGCCTTTGGACGGTCGGTAAGATGATCTCCATCAATCTCGGTTCGACACGAACGGTCGGCCTTGTCTATGCCATCGGCAAATCGGATCGCGCCTGGAACCACGAAGGGCAGAATCCGATCGAAGTCAGCGTCGAACTGGTCGGCGAGGTGCGCGACGGCGTCGAGCCCGGCGCCAAGCCGGTGTTCGACCGTGGCATCACCACCTACCCGCATATCGGCGCCATTGCTCACCGCATCCGAACCCGCGACCTGCAGGCGGTCTACGATCTGGCCGGGCGCCATTCGGTGACGATCGGTACCCTGTCGCAGGATGAATCGATCGATGCCAACATCGCCATCGACGACACGCTGGCGCGTCATTTCGCCATCGTGGGCACCACCGGTGTCGGTAAGTCGACAGCTGTCTCGCTGCTGTTGCGCAAGACGATCGAGGCGCGTCCGGATCTGCGCGTGCTCATCCTCGACCCGCATAACGAGTTCGCCGCCTCGCTGCCGGAATATTGCGTGAAGGTCGATTCCAAGACGCTCGACCTGCCGTTCTGGATGTTCAGGCTGGAGGAGTTCGCCGAAGTGCTGTTTCGCGGCCGCGAGACGGTGCCCGAGGAAGTGGATGTCCTGCGCGACCTGATCCCCGCCGCCAAGAACCTTTACCGCAACCCGAATTCCGGCACCTATGTCAGGCGCGGTAGCGACGCGCTGACGGCGGACACGCCAGTGCCCTACCGCGTCGCTGATCTCATCAAGCAGATCGACGAGCGCATGGGCATGCTCGAAAGCAAGAACGACCGCCCGACCTTGAAGTCGCTGAAAACGCGAATCGAATCGGCGGCAGCCGATCCGCGCTACCGCTTCATGTTCAATTCGCGGCTGATCGAGGACACCATCCACGAAACGATCGGCAACATTTTCCGTGTCCCCAACCATGGACGCCCGGTCACCTGCTTCGAGATGGCGGGCATGCCTTCGGAAGTCGTCAATTCGGTCTGCTCGGTGCTGGCACGCCTGGCCTTCGACCTGGCGCTGTGGAGCGAGGGCCGGCTGAAGCTGCTGCTGCTTTGCGAGGAAGCCCATCGCTACATGCCGGCCGATCCGCGTCTCGGCTTCGCGCCGACAAGGCACGCGCTGTCGCGCATCGCCAAGGAAGGCCGCAAATATGGCTGCTATCTCGGCGTCGTCACTCAGCGTCCGGGCGAGCTCGACCCGACCATCCTGTCGCAGTGCTCGACCTTCTTCGCCATGCGGCTTGCCAACGAGCAGGATCAGGCCATCATCCGCTCGGCGATCGCCGATTCCTCGGCCTCGACCTTGGCGTTCCTCTCCTCGATGGGGCAGCGCGAAGCCATCGCCTTCGGCGAAGGCGTGGCGACCACCATGCGGCTGAAGTTCGAGAAGCTGCCGCAGGAGTTCATCCCGGGCACCGCCAAGGGCGAGAAGATCGAGTCTTCCGTGGATGGCAACGACGTCGATCTCGCCATGATCGTCGAGCGGCTGCGCAACGTGCCGAAACCGCAGCAGGCCATGGCCTTCGCTGAGGCTGTGGATTCCTCCCGCCAGGCCGGCGACCCGGACTACAAGAAGCCGGCCACCGCCGCGCGCGTGCAGCCGGACGACGACTTCGACACTCGCTACGGCCTGAAGCCCTCGACGTTCGGCATGCGCCAGCTCAACGATTGAGCCTCCATTCTAATCTAGCCCGCGGTCGGTTCGAATAGGCAAATCTCGTCAGGAAATTCGTCAGGCTGAGTCGAATGGAGTCGCTGTCGAGAACCGGAGCGGAGCGGACGTAAAGTCCGTGAGCACCGGAAGCGCAGAAAGCGGCTCCAGGCGGCCAGCCTCACGAATTTGATGATGAGATTTTAGGCGCAGACGCGGTTGCGGCCTTGCTTCTTCGCCTCATAGAGCTGGCGGTCGGCACGGCGGTAGAAGTCCTCCGCGCTCTCCTTGTGATCCCAGACGGCAAGGCCGACGCTGGTGGTGACCTTCAGCCGCACATTGCCCGACATGATCGACATGTTGGCGACCGCCTTGCGGATGCGCTCGGCGAACCTGGCGAGCAATTCGACATCCATGTTGGGGGTGACGACGGCAAACTCCTCGCCGCCCAGCCGCGCCACCACGTCGTGATAGCGCGTCATGCCCCGCAGGCAGGTGGCGACGGCCCTCAGCACCTCGTCGCCGACGTCATGGCCATGCGTATCGTTGACCTGCTTGAAATGGTCGAGATCGAGGATCATCAGCCCGACCGGCCTGTCGATGCGGCGAAACTCGTGGAGATATTCGCGCAGCGCATCATCGAAATAGCGGCGGTTCTGCATTCCGGTGAGACTGTCGGTGAGCGCCGCCTGCTCGAGCGTCTGCGAGCGGGCGCTGAGCGAAACCGTCATGGCCCTGAGCTTGCCCTCTTCCCGCACCTGGCCGCGGATCAGCGGGTAGATGAAGAAGGTGCCGAAGAACAGCGCGGTTGCCAGCAGCGCCCCGGTGACGAACAGAAGTTTGTTGAGATAGACGATTCTGTCGACGCGCGATGCGGCATCGAGGTCGGCGGCGATGTCCTGCAACTGGCCATAGGCATGGAAGGTCACCAGGCCCGCGGCCAGGATCACAAAAATAAAGACGAAAAATGCGGATTCCGCCTTATGGAAACGCATCAACTCCCCGCGGCACTGTAGCCCCAAAGGTTATGGCATGGCCGACCTTACGGACCGTTAATCCGAACAACCCTGGCGAGAATTGGAGCCGGCGATTTTAAGGCGCTGATTGAAAAAGCTTTTAGTCAGTCCTGAACAGCCGGTTCGTCGCCCGGCCGCAGCCTGCGCCACTCCGCGCCCAGCTGATGCCTGAACCATGTCGACTGACGCTTGGCATATTGCCGGGTCGCGATCTTGGCGCGCTCGATCGCTTCGGGAAAACCCAAGTGTCCGGCCATGGCCGCCTGCAGCTCCCGCACGCCGATCGCTTTCATCGCCGGCAGGTCCGGATCGATGCCGAGCGCGGTGAGTCGACGCACTTCGTCGAGAGCGCCCTTGTCGAGCATCTGGTCGAAGCGCGCGTCGATGCGCCGAACCAGTTGCTCGCGGTCCGGCTCGATGACCAGGAAGCGCGCGCTGTCGCGATCGATCAGCGGCCGTCCGCGCACCGCCTGCCATTCGAGGATCGAGCGCCCGGAAGCGTCGAGCACTTCGAGCGCCCGCACGATACGCTGGCCGTCGGTCGGCCTGAGTTGCATGGCCATAGCCGAATCCTCGTGCATCAGCAGGCGATGCAGCCTTTCGGCCCCTTGCTCCTTGAGCTCGTAGCGCCAGCGCTCGCGAACGGACGCCGGAATGTCCGGCATATCCGAGATGCCTTCGGTCAGCGCGCGAAAGTAGAGCCCGGTGCCGCCGACGAAAACGACCGGACGGCCCGACAGCACGCCGTCTTCGATCAGCTTTGTCACGTCGCGCAGCCAGGCGCCGGTGGAATAAGCGGTGGCGGGATGGACATGGCCGTAAAGGAAATGCGGAACGCGTGCCATTTCGGCGGCGCTCGGCCGCGCCGTCAGGACGTCGAGCACCGAATAGCCCTGCATGGAATCGGTGTTGACGATGATCCCGCCATTGCGTTCGGCGAGATCGAGCGCCAGCGCCGACTTGCCGCTGGCGGTCGGCCCGGCTATCAGGGTCGCGTTCTTGATGCGGCCTTCGCCCGCCTGCCTGCCGGAATCTTCGATGCCGCTGATCGCCACTTTAGTGTCCCGTCCAGAAGCCCGCGCCGTGCCGGCCTCGCTTGCGAATATGGCCTTGCGGGCCGCCGGCGCAAGCGCCGTTCATTGGCTGGCTGAGGACGTCGCCTGCGACCTCGTTTTGCCGCAGACGCCGGATATCGGCAAAATGACCGCCAATCTGCGCGCGGCGCTGGCTTCCGAGCCGGTCGACGTCATCGTCCAACCGGCCGAAGGCAGGCGCAAGAAGATCCTGCTCGCCGATATGGATTCGACCATGATCGACCAGGAATGCATCGACGAGCTTGCCGACGAGATTGGCGTCAAGGATCATGTGGCGGCGATCACCGCGCGCTCGATGAATGGCGAGATCGCCTTCGAGCCCGCCTTGCGGGAGCGCGTCGCCTTGCTGAAAGGCCTCGACACAGCCGTGGTCGACCGCATCATCGCCAACCGGCTGACGCTCGCCTCCGGCGGCCGCGCCTTGGTGCAAACGATGCGCGCCAATGGCGCCTGGACGGCGCTGGTCTCCGGCGGCTTCGACGTCTTCACCAGCCGCATTGCCGCCATGCTGGGCTTCCAGGAAAACCGCGCCAACCGGCTGATCGAGAAGGACGGCACATTCACCGGCATGGTGGCCGAACCGATCCTCGGCCGCGCCGCCAAGGCCGAAGCGCTGCTCGATATCGCGAAGAGGCTCGGACTGACCACCGAGGACGCGATTGCGGTTGGGGACGGCGCCAACGACCTCGATATGATCCGTCTTGCCGGCACTGGCATCGCGCTTCACGCCAAGCCGGCTGTGGCCGAGCAGGCCCGCATCCGCATCGATCACGGCGATCTGACCGCGCTGCTCTATCTCCAGGGCTATCGCCGGGATGAGTTTTCAGAATGAAGCCGATCCGCACCGAGCGCCTCATCCTGCGCAACTGGGAAGAGCGCGACCGCGCGCTTTTCCACCGCATCAACTCCGACGAGCGCGTGATGGAATTCTTCCCGTTCCGCCGCGACCGTGCGACCGCCGACGCCATGATGGACGAATTCCGCGGCTGGATCGAGGAGGATGGCTACGGCTTCGCCGCCGCCGAGATAGCGGCCACCGGCGAATGCATCGGCTTCGTCGGCCTGCTGGATACGGATGATGTGCCATCGCTACCGGACGGCACGATCGAGATCGGCTGGCGGCTGGCGGCGGAATTCTGGGGCAAGGGCTATGTCACCGAAGCGGCTGAAGCCTGGCTCGCCTATGGCTTCGAAACGCTTGGCGTCGACGAAATCGTATCGTTCGCGGTCGCCGACAATCATCGTTCGGTCGCAGTCATGAAGCGACTCGGCATGCAAGCCGATGCGGGCGCCGATTTCGATCATCCGAGCGTTCCCGACAGCCATCCGCATCTCAAGCGGCATGTCCTCTACAGGCTGTCGCGCCGCGACTGGCAGGCACGAAATAGGGCGGCTCGCTAGCCGCCCTATTCATTGAAACATCAATCGGTTACCGGACGTTCCGACTTAATCCATCCGGATCGTCACGAAGCGCAGTTCGCCGGTCTTCGACGCCAGCATCAAGAGCGCGTTCTTGCGGCCCTGCTCCTTCAGCGCGCCGATCCGGTCCATCACGTCCTTCGGCGTGCCGACCGATTCCTGCGCGATCTCGGTGATCACCTCGCCGGGCTGGATGCCGCGCTCGGCCGCCGCCGAATTCTTGGCGACGTCGGTGATGACCACGCCGGACACATCGGCCGCGATGCCGAACTTCTGCCGTGTCTGGTCGTTGAGCTCGCCGACCGTCATGCCGAGCACCGAGGCCGTCGACACCGGAGGCGTCGCCTTGTCGCCCTTGTCCTGGTCGGTGTTGCCGTTCTCGCCGCTGGCCAGCTTCTCGCCGTCCTCCAGCCGTCCGAGCGTCACCTTGACGGTCTGCTCGACGCCCTTGCGCACGATGACGACGTCGACCGCCTTGCCGACCGGGCTTTCGGCGACGACACGCGGCAGGTCGCGCATTTCATGGATATCCTTGCCGTCGAACTTGATGATGACGTCGCCGGCCTGCACCGACCCGTTGTCGACCGGCCCGCCCTTGATGACGCCGGCCACCAGCGCGCCCTTGGCGGTCGCCATGCCAAGGCTTTCGGCGATGTCCGCCGTCACCGGCTGGATGCGCACGCCAAGCCAGCCGCGCCGCGTCTCGCCATACTGGCGAAGCTGGTCGACGACGCCGGCGGCAAGCTGCGAAGGGATGGAAAAACCGATGCCGATAGAGCCGCCCGACGGCGAGATGATTGCCGTGTTGATGCCGATGACTTCGCCCTCGGCGTTGAACAGCGGGCCGCCGGAATTGCCGCGGTTGATGGCGGCGTCGGTCTGGATGAAGTCGTCATAGGGGCCGGAATTGATGTCGCGGTTGCGCGCCGAGACGATGCCGACCGTCACCGTGCCGCCCAGGCCGAAAGGATTGCCGATCGCCATCACCCAGTCGCCGACGCGCATCTTGGTGGAATCGCCGAATTTCACCGCCGTCAGCTTGTGACCCTTGGGGTCGACCTTCAGCACCGCGACATCGGTCTTGGTGTCGGTGCCGACGAGCGTCGCCTTCAGCGTGACGCCGTCGGAGAAATTGACTTCGATATCGTCGGCATCGGCGATGACGTGGTTGTTGGTCACCACAATACCCTGCTCGGCGTCGACGACGAAGCCGGAGCCGAGCGACTGCACCTTCTGCCCGGCGCCGCCCTTGTCGCCGCCACGGTTCTTGAAGAAATCGTCGAAGAAGTCCTGGAACGGGGAGCCCTCGGGCAGCTGCGGCATCGGCACCGCGCCCGGCCCTTCCGTGCCTTTCACCGTCTGTGAGGTCGAGATGTTGACCACCGCGCCAAGCAGGCGCTCGGCGAGATCGGCGACCGAGGGCGGCCCGTCGGAGGCGATCGTCGGTGTGACGAAGGACGGGACGGCAACAATGCCGACCCCAAATGCGGTGGCGCCGGCGAAGACCATGCGCCGCGCCGCGCGCAACAGGGTGTCGGATATCATCGTGGCCTCCCGGTGTGTCTGAAAGGACAGGCGTTTTCCGCAAAGACGCCCTGTTCGGCTCATGTTGGCAAGAAATACGGCACGTTTGCGGCTATGCCAGTCTTCTCAGGATAAATCGTCCGTCGCCGCGGCACCAATGAATTTCATCAGCCGCGAACCAGCCACACAATGGCGACGCCAACCGCGATTGCCGCCAATCCTCCGAACCGCAGCGCGTTCTCGGGCATCGACTGCATTTCGCTCGCCAGTTTCCGGGCAAGGCCCGGAAACCCGCCATAGACCAGGCCCTCTATCACCAGGACCAGCCCGATCGCCGCGACAAAGTCCTGCACCGCCGCTACTGGGCGGTGCTGGGTTGCGCGGCCGGTGCGGCAGGCGTCGCGGGCGCGGCCGGCTGCCCGGGCTGAGGCTTGCTGCCCGGATCGCGGAAGTAGCGGAAGAACTCGGATTCGGGCGAGAGCACCATCGTCGTTCCGGTGCTGTCCAGCGCCGTGCCGTAGGCATTCATCGAGCGATAGAAATCGAAGAAGGCCGGGTCGCGCTTATAGGCGTCCGCGAAGGTCGCGCTGCGCTGCGCCTCGCCCTCACCGCGCAGGATCTCCGATTCCTTCTGCGCCTCGGCGACGATCTCGACGACCTCGCGGTCGGCACGCGCCCTGATGCGCTGCGCCGCCTCGTTGCCGCGCGCCCTCAGACGCTCGGCTTCCGCCAGGCGCTCGGCCTTCATGCGGTCATAGGTCTGCTGCGAGACCTCCGCCGTCAGGTCGGTCCGGCGGATGCGCACATCCTCGATGTCGAGGCCGAGTGAGGTCGCATCGGGGCGAAGCTGATCGCGCACCTCGCGCATCATGACGCCGCGTTCCTCCGAAAGCGCGGCCTCGAAGTCGCGCAGGCCGTAGACACGGCGCAGCGCCGCATCGAGACGTGTCCGCAGCCGTGCCTCGGCCAGTTCAACCTGACCGGACACCGCCGCGCGGAACGTGCGCGGATCCGAGATGCGATAGGCGATGAAGGCGTCGACCTCGTAGAACTTGCCGCCCGAGACCTGGACGCGGATGTTGTCGAGGTCGAAGCGCATCACCCGCTTCTCGACCATCTGCACGCTGTCGGCATCGAAGAAGGCGAACGGCGCCTTGAAGTAGATGCCGGGCTCGTTCTTGACGTCGATGATCTCGCCGAACCTGAGCACGATCGCCTGCTGGCCGGCATTGACGACGAACACCGCGGAGTAGAGCAGGAACAGAAGGACAGCCGCGATGACGGCGATGATGGGAAGACGGTTGGCCATCACTGGTTGCCTCCCGTCGTGACGCCGCTCAGCGGGGCCGGCGCCGGCTGCGCTTTCGGCTGCAAAGCCGGCAGCGGCAGGTAAGGCAGCACGCCCTGACCGTTCCCCTGCTCGACGACGACCTTGTTGGAGTCCTTCAGGATCTTCTCCATGGTTTCGAGGTAGAGGCGCTTGCGCGTGACGTCGGGCGCCTTGGCATATTCGTTGTAGACGGAGATGAAGCGCTGCGCCTCGCCTTCCGCCTCCTGCACCACGCGGTTCTTGTAGGCGGCGGCGTCCTCGCGGACCTGAGCCGCCTGGCCGCGCGCCTGGCCGAGCTTCTGGTTGGAATACTGGTTGGCCTGCTCGACGAACTTGTCCTCGTCCTGCTCGGCGCGCTGCACCTCGTCGAACGCATCGGCCACCTCGCGCGGGGGCGCTGCGTCCTCGATCGAGACTGCGTTAACCTGGAGACCGGTCTTGTAGCCGTCGAGCGTGCCCTGGATGATCTCGCGCACCCCGGTTGCGATACCCTGGCGGTCGTCGCGGAAGATGTCCTGCGCCGGCCGCCGGCCGACGACTTCGCGCATGGCGCTCTCGGCGACCTGGGTCAGCATGCCGTCGGGATCTGAAACATCGAACAGATAGGCTTTGGGATCGGAGACCTGGTAGGCGACCGAGAACTGCACGTTGACGATGTTCTGGTCGCCGGAGAGCATCAGCCCGGAACCGCTGCTCGACCCGCCGCCGATGCTGACGAGCTGCTCGGAGATCTTGGCGGTCTCGACCGTTTCGATCGGCCACCAATGGAAATGCAGGCCCGGCTGCGAAAGCTCGGACTTCGGCTGGCCGAAGCGCAGTTCGACCGCAACCTCGTCGGGCTGCACGGTGTAGATCGCCTTGAAGGCCCACAGCACGATGAGCGCCACCGCGATCAGCCCGAGCACGGCGGGGCTCGCGCCGCCGCCGCCCGGAAGCGCGCGCCGCAGCCTGTCCTGGCCGCGGCGGATGATGTCCTCAAGATCGGGGGGCGAACCCTGCGGGCCGCTTGGCCCTTTCGGTCCCTGCCCCCAGGGGCCCTGATTGCCGCCGCCGCCCCATGGGCCGCCGCCACCGCTCTTGTCGTTCCAGGGCATGAATGTCCTTTCGCTTCGGTTCCCTCGGGCCTTGCGGCGCAATCCTAGCGCATGACCACGAAAACCCATATCGGTTTTCGAAAAGGAATCATGCCCCAAAATCAAAGTATTACGGCGGCCTGTTGCGCGTCCGGTTGGACGCGCGCCGCTGCAACACCGTTCTTCTATAGGGACGCCTTGACCCGCTTTCAACGCGATGTGCCATCGTCCCGTGCGATTTGGACGGGTAGCGACCCTTTGTCGTCGTCAACGATCGTCGCGCCGGCGCTCGTAAACCGTGTAACGCGTGGCGTGGCTGTCTTTCTCTCCGGCAGGAAAATCCTCGGCGCTGACGACTTGCCAGATGCTTGGATCGATCGGCGGGAAATGCGCATCGCCATCGACGCTGGCCAGCACATGGGTCACATGCAGCCGGTCGGCAAGCGGCAAGGCCTGGGCATAGATCTCGCCGCCACCGACCACGCAGACCTCCTCAACTCCCGCCATGCAGCGTCCGCGCACCCTGGCCAGCGCGATCGCGTCATCCAGCGAGTGGGCCACCTCGATGCCCTCGGCGCGCCAGGCCTTGTCACGCGTCACCACGATATTGAGCCGGCCGGGCAGCGGCCGGCCGATGCCTTCATAGGTCTTGCGGCCCATGATGATCGGCTTGCCCATCGTGTCGGCCTTGAAGCGCTTGAGATCGGTGGAAAGCCGCCACGGCAGGCCGCCTTCGCGGCCGATCACGCCGTTTTCGGCGATGGCGACATAGATCGCGATATCCATCAGCCGCCGTTCCCGCCATTGTCCGACGGCTCGAGCAGAAGGATGTCGATATCGTGCTCGGGATAAAAATCCTTCGCGGTGACCTCGAACGTCGTCGGCCCGACCTTTTTGACATTGTCGCCGCAAAAGGAGACGAGGTTTTTGGGGCTGCCCTTGTCGATGGTGAGCTTGAAATTGCCAATCGTCCCGGCCGCCCAGTTGCCGCCGGTGGTCAGGATATAGGCGATGCGGCTCTCGTAATATTTCGGATAACCGTCCGGATTTGCCTTGGCCGCCTTGCGCACCGCGTTCTCGAACGTCTGATCCATGCAATAGCGGGTCTTGTAGGCCGCATACTGGCCCTGGAACTGCCCATCATAGAAAAAGCTGACCGAGGAGGTGCCCCCGACGCTGGGCTTGTAGCGGTGCGAGACATGAACCTCCTTGTTGGCCGGGAAGGTCGAGCGCCACCAGTAGGTCGAGCGCAGCTGCCAGAACGGCGCAAAGGTGGTTTGCATGCCCGAGCCGTCATCGGCGGTATCTTCGATGATGATGCCGCGATCTTCCCAGTCCTTGGCGACATCCTTGGGCAGCTTCGCCAGCGCCGCCTTGGCGGCGCCGCCGAATGGATAGAGCGGCACGTTCTGCGCCTTGAGGTCAGCGGTGATGTCGATGCCGAGCGCCAGCGCCTTTTGCTCCAGCTGCGGCTTCGCATCGACGCCGTCGATCGTCACCTCGAAGCCGAGGAAATTATCGCTCTGAGCCTCCGGGATTGCCGGCATCTCGTTCGGATCGCCCTCGATGTCGGGCATCGGGAACGCGACTATGGAGCTGACATCCTTGTCGGTGTTGTTGCGGAAGACATAGTCGACCGTCACCTTCTCCGGCGAGATGAAAAGGTCCTCGCTCTGCATGGCGACGGCGTCGCTGCGCGACAGGATCAGCCCGCCTGTGCCGAGCTCGGCGACGGAATCATTGGCGAAGGCCGGAGCGGCCGTTATTACAAGCGCTGCGGTCGTTACGGTGCGTAACATGGACCCCCTCCTCTGTGCCGCGATACCCGGATCAGCCGGATGCGCTCTTCCATCTATCCGTTTCAAGATAGCGTTTCAAAGCCCTTCGTCACCGGATACGGGTACTTCTGGACACCGCGTCGCCGATCGGGCAGGAGATCGCCATGCGCAAGCTTCTCGTCATCGGCATCGGCGCCGGCAATCCCGACCACATGACGGTCCAGGCCATCGACGGCCTGAACCGCGCCGACGCGCTGTTCATTCCCGACAAGGGAGCGAAGAAGAACGATCTTGCCGATCTGCGCCGGCAGATCTGCGACCGCTTCGTCACCAATCCGAAATCGCGCCGGGTCGAGTTCGATGTGCCGGTTCGGGCCGAACCGACATCGTCCTATCGTGTGACAGTCGACGACTGGCACGAAGCGATCGCCGAGATCTATGAGGCTCTGATCCGCGACGAGCTTGCCGAAGATGGCTGCGGCGCGTTCCTGATCTGGGGCGATCCGTCGCTCTATGACAGCGCGCTGCGCATCCTCGAGCGCGTGCGCCTGAGAGGCAATGTCGGTTTCGAGCTCGAGGTCATCCCCGGCATCACCGCGATCCAGGCGCTGGCCGCCGCCCACGCGACCGCGCTCAACCGCATCGGCGATTCGATCCTGGTGACGACCGGTCGCCGGTTAACCGAAGAAGGACTGCCAGCCAATGCCGGCTCCACCGTCGTCATGCTCGACGGCAAATGCGCCTTCAACACGGTTGCCGACAAGGACGTCCTTATCCAGTGGGGCGCCTATCTCGGCACGCCCGACGAGATCGTCATCTCCGGACGCCTGGGCGACGTCGGTGCCGAAATCGAAAGGGTTCGTGAAGACGCCCGCCGCAAGAAGGGCTGGATCATGGACATTTATCTGCTCAGGAAATCAGGGGAGTAGGGGAGTAAGGGAGTAAGGCAATAGGGGGCGCACATCGCATGCGCAGGCGGCCAGGACATCACATCCTACTCCCTACTCCCTACTCCCTACTCCCTACTCCCTACTCCCTACTCCCTACTCCCCTACTCCAGCATCGATCTCCGCCTGCAGGGCCTGCATATGGACGGCGGCGGCCGATGAAGCGGCGCGCTCTATGGCGCGAAACCGGCTGACGACCGCCAAACCCGCCGATGTCAATTGCGCGCCGCCGCCCTTGCGGCCGCCGGTCTGCGCCGCGACCAGCGGCTTGCCGAACACGCGGTTCATGTCCTCGACCAGATCCCAGGCATGCTTGTAGGACATCTCCATGCCGCGCGCCGCAGCCGAGATCGAGCCGAAGGCGGCGATCTGCTCCAGCAATTCGATCTTGCCCGGGCCGATCCGGCCATCGGGGTCGAGATTTATCCGCAGGCTGAGCGACGGCATTTCATCTCCTCGGATTCCACCGCACGACAATAGTCCCTATGGGAAGGACGCGCTATTCCAAATATACATAGCGACATCATCGAGATCCTCAAACGCCGACTTCGGCAGGCAGGCCGGCGCCGGTGTTTGCGCGATCGAAGCTCACCGTCTTGATGACCGCGAAGACCTGGCTTCCCAGCTTGAGGCCAAGCGCCTGCCGCGATTGCTCGGTGATCCGCGCGATCACAACCGCGCCATGGCAATCGATGCCGATCTCGACCTCGGGCCCCTCGCCCGGCTTCATGCCGAGGATCGTTCCCGACAGGATATTGAGCGCGCTGAGGCCGGCGGGTTTCTCGGTGGCGACCATCACGTCGCGGGCCCGGATGCGAATGCGCACCGGAGCGCCCGCCGCCCGTTCCAGTTTCGGCACGCGGATTTCGCCGGCCTGCGAGGCAAGCACCGTCATGCCGAAGACCTCGTCGTGACGCAGCACCTTGGTGTCGAGCACCGCACCGCCCTCGCCGCGCTCCTCCGCCGGCAACAGGTCGAGCCGCCGCATGATCGCCTCGGTCGGCCCCGCGGCCGCAACCTTGCCCTGCGAAAGCACCACCACGTCGCTCGCGAGCCGCGCCACCTCGGCGACGGAATGGCTGACATAGACGATCGGGATCTTCGTCTCGTCCCGCAGCCGTTCGATGTAAGGCAGGATCTCGGCCTTGCGCGCTTCGTCGAGCGAGGCGAGCGGTTCGTCCATCAGAAGCAGTCTCGGGCTGGCAAGCAGCGCGCGGCCGATCGCGACGCGCTGCCTTTCGCCGCCCGACAGTTTCGCCGGCCGCCGGTCGAGCAGGTGACCGATGCCGAGCAGGTCGACCACCGCATCCATTTTGGCGTAGCGCTCGGAAGGCGGCGTGAACCAACGGCCGTAGCGCAGATTGCCGGCGACGCTCATATGCGGGAACAGCCGCGCATCCTGGAACACCATGCCGACGCGCCGCTTGTGCATGGGCACGAAGATGCGCGCGGCGGTGTCGACCAGCACATTGCCATCGACCGAGATAAGCCCCTTGTTCGGACGGATCAGGCCGGCGATCAGGTTGATCAGCGTCGACTTGCCCGAGCCGGAGGGCCCGAACAGCGCCGTCAGCCGGCCGGCGCTCTCGAAACGGGCTTCCACGGCGAAATCGCCGAGGCGATGGCTGATGTCGACCGAGAGCGTCATTCGATGTCCATCCGCCGGCCGACGCGCCGCGCCAGCACTTCCGAGGCGATGAGCGCGACCATCGAGATGACGATCGAGATCAGCGTCAGCCTGAGCGCGCCTTCATCGCCACCCGGCACCTGTGTGAAGGTGTAGATCGCCGAGGGCAGCGTCTGCGTTTCGTTAGGGATGTTGGAGACGAAGGTAATGGTGGCGCCGAATTCGCCCATCGCCTTGGCGAAGGAAAGGATCGCGCCGGCGATCAGGCCGGGCAGGATCAGCGGCAGCGTGATGGTGGCGAACACCCAGAGCGGATTGGCGCCAAGCGTGCCGGCCGCTGCTTCGATTCTGCGGTCGACAGCCTCGATCGAGAGCCGGATAGCCCGCACCATCAGCGGAAAGCCCATGACCCCGCAGGCCAGTGCCGCGCCTGTCCAGCGGAACGAGAAAATGATGCCGAAATGCTCGGCAAGGAAGGCGCCGGCCGGGCCGCGCCGGCCGAAGGTGAGCAAGAGCAGATAGCCGGTCACCACCGGCGGCAGGATCAGAGGCAGATGTACCAGCCCGTTGAGCAGCGTCTTGCCCCGGAAACGCCCCCGCGCGAGCAGGAGCGCGATCAGGACGCCTGGCGGCAAGCTGGCGATCATCGCCACCGTTGCCACCTTGATCGACAGCCGGACCGCATTCCATTCGTCGGGAGTGAGGTCCAGCAGCCAGTTCATGATTGTGTTTGTGCGGTCTTTCTCAGTTGCTCGGTGCGAGGACCGTGAAGCCCTGCTCCTTGAACAGGTCGGCGGCCTTGGCCGACTCGACGCATTTCAGGAAGGCTGCTGCATCCTTGTCCTTCGAATCGGCGGTCTGGGCAATCGGGTAGATGATCGGCGGATGCGAATCTTCCGGGAAGGTGCCGACGACCTTGACGCCCTTTTCGGCATGCGCGTCGGTGGCGTAGACGATGCCCAGAGCCGCCTCGCCCGTCGACACCAGCTTGAGAGCTGCACGCACATTCTCGGCCTGCGCGATCTTGCCCTCGACGGACGACCAGACGCCCAGCGATTCCAACGCCGCCTTGCCGTATTTGCCGGCCGGCACGGCCTTGAGATCGCCCATGGCAAGCCTGCCGTCGCCGATCAGCTTGGCGAGGTCGAAGCCCTTCTCGACCTTGGTCTCGACCGCGGAATCCTTCGGTGCCACCAGCACGAGCTGGTTGCCGAGCAGCTTCACTTCGGTATCAGGCTTGGTCAGCTTCTTGTCCGAGAGATATTTCATCCAGTCGAGGTCGGCCGAGACGAAGATATCGGCCGGCGCGCCGCCTTCGATCTGCTTGGCCAGAGCCGAGCTCGCCGCGTAGGAAATGGTCGCTGCTTCGCCGACTTCCGGCTCGCATGCCTTGTTAACCGCGTCGAGCGCTTCCTTGAGGCTGGCCGCGGCAAACACGACGACCTTGTCGTCGGCATGGGCCGCCGGCACCGCCGTCATCAGCATTGCCGCCAGACCGCCAATGGCGATCGTCTTCAACCCGAAACCCTTGCCCGTCATGAAGTCTCTCCCTGGTTTCAAATCCGTACCGCCAAAAGCCTTGGACCGATATATCCGTATGAACATAACAAGGGAAGGCTTTTCACCTGTCGCGGCATTGTGCGCCGGCGCGATCTCAGCCTACGGTGAATGCAAAACGGAAGGGGCGAAGCTCAAGGAAAGACGCATGAAGATCAGCGCCTGCAACACCTCAAGGGGTAAGGTGACCGAGATCGTCAAGGGAAGCCACCGCTTCGCATGTCAGATCGACATCGGCGGCGACGCGTCAGTCACCGCGTCAATCACCAAGCGGTCGCCGACCTCGCGCTCGAGAAGGGCAAGCAGGGGGCTATGCGATGATCAAGGCCTCGGACGTCATGGTTGGCATCGACCAGGCTGAAAACTGGCTCATACCGCGATGGGCGCCTTGATATTTGCATCCGCGAAATAATTCTCGAGGCGGAAATCCTCGAAGCGGAAGGCGAAGAGGTCCTTCACCTCCGGATTGATCCACATCGTCGGCAAGGCCTTGGGCGTGCGCCGGAGCTGCTCGCGCGCCTGCTCGAAATGGTTCGAATAAAGATGCGCATCGCCCAGCGTGTGAACGAAGTCGCCGGGCTTCAGCCCGGTGACCTGCGCCACCATGAGGGTGAGCAAGGCATAGGAGGCGATGTTGAACGGCACGCCGAGGAAAATATCGCCCGAGCGCTGGTAAAGCTGGCACGAGAGCCGGCCTTCCGAAACATAGAACTGGAACAGGCAGTGGCAGGGCGGCAGCGCCATCGCCTCGACTTCGGCCGGGTTCCAGGCCGATACGATCAGCCGGCGCGAGTTGGGATTCCGGCGTATCTCCTTCAAAAGGCCCGCAATCTGGTCGATCTCGCCGCCACGCCCGTCCGGCCATGAGCGCCATTGCTTGCCATAGACCGGTCCGAGATCGCCGTTCTCGTCGGCCCATTCGTCCCAGATGGTGACCCCATGATCGTTGAGATATTTGATGTTGGTGTCGCCGGCCAGAAACCACAAAAGCTCGTGGATGATCGACTTCAGATGCAGCTTCTTGGTGGTCGTAACCGGAAAGCCGCGCGAAAGGTCGAAGCGCATCTGGTAGCCGAACACCGAGCGCGTGCCTGTCCCGGTACGGTCGCCACGGTCGGCACCGGTCTCCAGCACATGCTTCAACAGGTCGAGATATTGGCGCATCGGCTCCGCCTCGATTCGGATGACATATAATCATAGCGAATGTGCGCGCCGACGCCACGTCTGTCTGAAATCCTTCCCTACGCGAGGCGGCAGGACCTTTTCAGAATTCGCTCTGGCGAGTCGAATAGCGTGGTTTTCGAGAACCGGAGCGGAGCGTACTTAAAGTACGTGAGCACCGGAAGCGCAGAAAACCGCGCTAGTCGGCCGCCAGAGTAGAATTATCAAAAGGTCCTACAGAGAGCCGAGTTTGCCGAGATCCTTCGCAACCAGATAGTAGAAGGTCACGCGGCTCTTGGTGTTGTCGGCCTGCATCGCCTTGCAGGTCTTCTCGATCGAGGCATTCGCCTTTGCGGCATCGGCGATGCCGAGCTTCTTGCCGATCCAGTTCTCCCGCACGCGATCGAGTTCCTTCGGGTCGGTGCAGGACACCAGCGAGGAATCGCGGTTCCTGAGCGCAATGCCCAGATGCTTGACGATCTTGTCGACCGCGTCGGCGCTGGCGCCGGCATCATATTTCTTCACATCCGCAAGATAGTCGGCCATCAAACTTCCCCTCGTCGGCGCCACGGATCCGATCGATGAGGGTTGTGGCGCGCCGCGCAACCTGTGCGCTAGGTCAGAGACTCCTCACCGCCAGCGAGATTTGATTGAGTAGGCGCGCAAGTCAACCCTGGCTGCCGTTTGGCACAACCGGTTAAGCGCCGGTTTTGGCCTTTATTTTTCCTTGGCCGCTCCCTATATACGGTTCGTCGGCTTGACCGACTATGGCGATAAACAGGCGATGAAATAAGCCGTTCGGACCCGGGGGCGGTACCCGGCGCCTCCACCAAAAACCGCTCTGGCTGACGGAGCGGCTTTTGCTGGGGGCGAAATAGGATCGACGAAGGTGTAAAGATCGTACTTTTGCCCGGCATTGTACCACCGTTATCGGGCTAAACTTATAGTTGCCAACGACAACTATGCGGAAGCTCGTCTCGCTGCTTAATGCGGCGCGAACGCTTCAAATCAAGTCCTAGGGGTTCGCACTTCTAGGCGGGGTTCGGAGGTACCTGGCAACAGAAACCTCCACCTTCCCCCTCCTTGCTTCTCCCCAATCAACCGAACGGCCAAGGCTGGTCCGGCGCCTGATGCGCGGGCTTGCCGCCCATCATCCATGGACAGGCGATGCAAAACGATACCGATCGATTTTTCGTGCTGACCGGCGGCCCCGGCTCCGGCAAGACCACGCTGATCGAGGCGCTGCGGGCCCAAGGCTTCGCGACCGCGCCCGAAGCCGGGCGCGGCATCATCCGCGACCAGATGGCCATCGGCGGCCCTGCCCTTCCCTGGCAGGACCGCGCGTTCTTTGCCGAGCTGATGCTGTCTTGGGAGCTGCGCTCCTGGCACGCCGCGCATACCGAACCCGGCCGGGTGTTCTTCGACCGCGGCGCGCCCGACACGATCGGCTACCTCAGGCTCTGCGGCCTGCCGGTGCCGGACCACATCACGAGCGCGGCTGATAAATTCCGCTACGCGCGCCGCGTCTTTGTCGCCCCGCCGTGGCCGGAGATTTTCACCCAGGACGACGAGCGCAGGCAAACGCTCCAGGAAGCCGAGCGCACATTCCGTTCGTTGACGGGCGTCTATGCGGAGCTCGGCTACGACCTGGTGCCGTTGCCTCTCGCTCCGGTCGATGAACGGGTGCGCTTCGTCCTCGATCAAACAGCTTCGCCAGGAACATGAAAAAGGCTGGTATCGACCCGGCCTTTCTATCTTCTCAACGGCTGTCCTACTCCGCCGGCGCTTCGACCGCTTCGCGCGCGCGGCCGAGCGTCAGCTTGGCCAGAGTGAAGGAGATCACGGCGCACAGCGCGATGCCGGCCACCATCGGCAACGGTGTGCCGTCGAAAAAGATGCCGGCGACGCCCATCGCCAGCGCGCCGATGGCGAAGTGCAGCGTGCCCATCAGCGCCGAGGCCGTGCCGGCGATCTCGCCATGCTCTTCCATCGCTAGCACCGAGGTGGTGGGGATGACGAGGCCAAGGAAACCGTAGCCGACAAAAAGCAGCGCGGCCATCACGTCGAGCCGGTCGACGCCGGACGCCATGATCGCGAACAGCGCCACCATTACCGTGGCATAGCCGGTGACCGCCACCCAGACGACGCGCTTCAACCCGAAGCGGTCGGCCAGCAACCCGGTCAGCTGCGACATGCCAATGAAGGCGACCGCGTTGATCGAGAAGAAGACGCTGTAGACCGACGGCGACAGGCCGTAATGGTCGATCAGGATGAAGGACGAGCTCGACAGATAGACGAAGAAGCTCGCAATGCCGAAGCCGGCGATCGCCACAAGGCCGAGGAAGTTGCGGTCGCCCATCAGGTAGCGGTAGCCGGCAAGCGCCGTGCCGAACGACGAGCCGGCGCGCTCTTCGACGGGCCGCGTCTCCTTGAGCGAGGTGGCAAGCAGGATGGTGGCCAAAGCGGCCGCGCCCGTCACCGTCCAGAACACGGCGCGCCAGCCGAAGCTCTCGATGATCTGGCTGCCGGTCAGCGGCGCCAGGATCGGCGACACCGAGAACACCAGCATCAAGAGCGACATCAGCTTGGCGGCCTCGTTGCCGGTGTGCAGGTCGCGCACGATGGCGCGCGGCACCGCCATGCCGGCGCTGGCGCCGAGACCTTGCAGAAAGCGGAAGGCGATCAGCCACTCGATGCTCGGCGCCATCGCCGAGCCGACGCCGCCGACCATGAACAGCGCGAGGCCAGCGTAAAGCGGCGCCTTGCGGCCGACCATGTCGGAGATCGGGCCGACGACGATCTGCCCAAAACCCATCGACAGGAAGAAGATCAGAAGGCTCATCTGCACAGCGGCGGTGCCGGCATGCAGGTCCTGGCCGATCGAAGGCAGCGCGGGAAGATACATATCGATCGCAAATGGGCCGATCGCGGACAACAAGCCGAGCACGACCGCGATGCGGAGGAATTTGGGACTCATGATAAGGCTCTTTCGGATCTGGTTGCCGCCGCAAAATGCCGGCGTCTGAACCCAGGACGTTCCATCCCGCGGAAATCCTACGTCCAAGGGCGAATTTCTTCGCCCCTTCCGCGCGGGCTTCCTTTATTGTGTCCACAAATTTAGACAGGCTTGTCCAATTCGTCAATCACCGCTATATAGATTTTTCATGAAGCACGGCGTTTCTCCTGACACTTTCCCGCCACGCAGCCACGAGGCCAAGCGCGTGTCGGTGGTTGACGCCGCCGCTTCCGTTTTCTGCCGCGAAGGCTATGCCGGCGCCAATATCGACCTGATCGCGGCCGAGGCCGGCGTTTCACGGCAGACCGTCTACAACCACCATGGCGACAAGGAAAAGCTGTTCGTCGCGGTCGTACGCGACCTGACGGAGCGCTGCAATGCCGGCATCTTCGCCACCATCGCCAGCTTTCCCGATCAGCCCACGGACCTGGAAGCCGACCTGATCGCCTTCGCCGTGCGCATGAATCGCAACTGCATCTGCAACCGCGACGGCCGTTTCCTGCGCAAGCTGATCCAGGCCGAAGGCGAGCGTTATCCGGAACTGTTTGCCGAATGGCGCGAGCAAGGCCCGGGCCGTACCTGGTCGGCGCTTGCCGCGCGCTTTGCCCGGCTTGCCTTCGCCGGCTACCTGTCGATCGGCGACCCCGACGTCGCGGCGCGTCAGTTCTTCGCCCTCGTCAACGCCGAGCTTCAGATCACTTTCATGCTGGGCGGCGTGCCCACCGAGGAAGAGGTGCTGCGCTCGGCCACGAACGGCGTGCGGACCTTTCTCGGCGCCTTCGCCAGAAGGAAATCGCCAGCCGCCAAGCAGGCTGCGCTCGCTCACGCCTGAGCCATCAAATCGCCGGCACCCCTCTTGGCCTCACGGCTTTGCGCCTATATGCGGTTTACGCCGCGCTCAAGCTTGATTACAGCTATGCGGACGATTCAACGGAACCCGACCATCAGATGGCCGACGACCATATCCGCTACGACATTCTGGCCCAGGAGGCTCTGCGCGGTGTCATGCGCAAGGTCCTGGCCGAGGTCGCGCGCACCGGCCTCCCGGGAAATCATCATTTCTTCATCACCTTCCTGACCGGCGCGCCGGGCGTGCGCATTTCGTCCAGGCTGCGCGAGCGCTATCCGGAGCAGATGACCATCGTCATTCAGTTCCAGTATTGGGACCTCAAGGTCACGGATGCCGGCTTCGAGGTCGGGCTTTCCTTCTCCGATGTGCCGGAAAAGCTCGAAATCCCCTTCTCCGCCGTGCGCGGCTTCTACGATCCGTCGGTCAATTTCGAGCTCGAATTCGACGTCAAGACGGAAAGCGCCGAAGACGAGGCCGCGGCTCCGGTCCCCGAACCGGTCGCCGTCGTCCCCGAGAAGAAGGCGGAAAACAAGAAGAAGGCCGCCGAGGCCGAAAAGAAGCAGGCGGTCGCCGAGACCGGCGCCAAGGGCGCCGACGTCGTTTCGCTCGACGCCTTCCGCAAGAAGTAGCCCGGCGCCATGGGCGAGGTCATCAATCTCCGCCAGACCCGCAAGCAGAAAGCGCGCACCGAGAAGGAACGCCGGGCCGGCGAGAACCGGGCGCTGCATGGCCGCTCGAAGACAGAGCGCGAGCGTGACAGGCTGACATCGCAGAAGGCCGAGAAATTCGTGGCCGGCCATCGCCGGGAAAAACCCGACGACCCTGGCGAGCGCTGAGTCCTGCAATGGCCGCGGTCGAGAAACGTTCGGTAACGATCCGCGGTCACCGCACCAGCTTTTCCCTGGAACAGCCCTTTTATGACGACCTCATCGCCATCGCCGCCGAGCGCTCGCTGTCGCTCGCGGCCTTGGTCGCGGAGATCGATGAGACTCGGACTCGCGACGCGAACCTGTCATCGGCGCTGAGGCTCTACGTGCTGGCCTGGGCAAAACGCGGCGGCGCCGCGTCCTAGACCGCGCTATCGCCGACGTTTTGTTGCGCCTTGCGCTTCGCGCCGAAGCTCAGCAATGCCGTGCGGTCGCGCTCCTCCGCCTGCTTTTTCGACCTTACCCGCATCATGTCTTTCCAGCCGATATAGCCGACGAGCCGTTCATCCTCGCGTGAGACGACCGGCAGATGCGAGACATTGGCGAGCAAAAGCTTGTCGGAAAGCGCTTCGAGATATTCGTCCGGATAGGCCAGCGTGATCTTGCTGCCGGCCAGCAATTCGCCCAGCGTCGCCTTGCGATGCTTGCCGTTACGGCGCCAGCGCAGGATCGCCGGCGGATCGATGACGCCGAGCACATGCCCCGCTTCATCGATGACCGGGAAGCTCGGATGCCGCGTGTCCGGAGCGGTCAGAAAGGTTGCCGCGCCATGCAGCGTCATCGTTCCCGGCACGCTCTCGACCTTGGTGGTCATCACTTCCTTGACCCTGGTCAGGGCGAAAGGATCGACGCGGTATTCGCGCACGAGGTGATGCCCGCGCCGCGCGACTTTTTCGGTCAGGATCGAGCGCTTCATCAACAGCACGGTGACCGCATGCGCGGCGGCGCAGGCCGCGATCAGCGGCACCAGCACATGCGTGTTGCCGGTAAGCTCGGTGGCAAAGAAGGTCGCGGTCAGCGGCGCGCGCATGGTGCCGCCCATCGTCGCGGCCATCGCCAGCAGCGGCCAGAAGCCGGGGCTCGCCGCGGGCAGGATGCCCGAGAGCACCGCGCCCATCGCGCCGCCCATGATGAGCAGCGGCGCCAGCACGCCTCCCGAGGTCCCGGACCCCAGCGCAACCGACCAGATGACGGCCTTCACCACCAGAAGCAGCAGCGCGGCGGCGGCGACGGTGCGGCCGTCGAGCATGTTGGCGATATTGTCGTAGCCGACGCCGAGCGCATGCGGCTCGATCAAGCCGCCGATACCGACCACCAGGCCGCCGATCATCGGCCACCACATCCAGTGGATCGGCAGCTTCAGGAAGGCGTCCTCGCAGGCATAGACCAGTTGCGTCAGCAGTCCTGAAAGAAGTCCGGCGGCAATGCCGATCAGCACCCAGCCGCCCAGCCCGGCGATCGATGAATCCATGCTGCCCGAGAACGGAAAGATCGGGCTCGGCAGGTGAAGCAGGCTGCGCTCGACTTCCGCGACGATTGCCGCGACGGCGACGGGGATGAAGCTGCGCGGCGTCCATTCGAACAGGAGCAGTTCGACCGCAAGCATGATGGCGGCGATCGGCGTGCCGAACACCGTCGTCATGCCGGCCGCTGCACCCGCCACCAGCAGCGTCTTGCGCTCATTGTCGCTGACCGGCAGCATCTGCGCGATCAGCGAGCCGATGGCGCCGCCGGTCATGATGATCGGGCCTTCGGCGCCGAATGGTCCGCCCGAGCCGATCGAGATCGCCGACGATAGCGGCTTCAGCACCGCGACCTTGGCGTCGAGCCGCGAGCGCCCGAGCAGGATCGCCTCGATGGCTTCGGGAATGCCGTGGCCGCGGATTTTCTCGCTGCCGAAGCGCGCCATCAAGCCGATGATCAGCGCGCCGATCACCGGCACGATCACCGCGGCGAGCCCAAGCGGGGTGTCCTCGAGCCTTAGCTCGGCCAGCGAGAACTGGCCGAAATAGGCGATGTTGGTGGCAAGCCGGATGAGCTGCAGGAGCACGATGCCGGCAAAAAGCCCGGCGGTCGCCACCACCACGGCGATGGCTGCAATAATCAGCACGCGCGGATCGGTCGTGAAGTCGCGAAGATGGCCGTTGCCGGCACGAGCGGATTTCATTTTGGGAGCCTGAACTTTCTGACGGCACGTAGACCGCCCGGTTTCAGGTGGCCTCATATCGTAACACGATATAAATCTGCAAGGCTGTTTTCAATCGCTGCGCCGCGTCATTTTGGACAGGGATCGCGACGGCCAGTTGAGCTTTTGCACGAAAAGACCATAAGTCGGGAAATGACGCCGCCGAAACAACGCCCCGCCATCAGCCAGGCCGACTACCAGCGGCTGTCGCAGTTCCGTTATCTGATCCGCCGCTTTCTCGAATTCAGCCAGGTCCAGGCCAACGAGGCGGGCCTCACGCCGCGCCAGCACCAGGCGCTGCTAGCGATCAAAGGATTTCCAGGCGGCGGACCGGTGGCGGTGGGCGACCTTGCCGAGCGGCTGCGCATTCGCCACCACAGCGCGGTGGAACTGGTGAACCGCCTCGCCGAGGCCGGCCTGGTCATACGCGATCAGGACAAGAGCGATCACCGGCGCGTGCTGCTGCAGCTCACCCCTTTGGCCGACGATCGCCTGGCCGACTTGTCGGCCGCGCATCTCGACGAGCTTTCGCGCATCGAGCCGATGCTGCGGCGCCTGCTCTCCCGCCAGGAAGAGTCCTAGGCGCGGTGGCTGATTTCGCTACGTGTGACGTGAAGCTCAGCCGCCGTCGAGCGATTTCAACAGATTGTCGATCGTGAACGGGTTGGCCTTCGGCTTTGCCGGCGCCGGGGTCGCACCGCCGTTGACACCGGGCAGCGACCTATCGGTCTTCGGCTCGGCCGCCTTGCGCTCCGCCTCCAGCTTCTCCTGCTCCGCCTTCTTGCGATCGGCTTCGGCCTGCGCCTTGGCCGCCTCGTCCGCGGCACGCTGCTCGGCCTCGGCTTTCGCCTGTGCTTCGGCCTGAGCCTTGGCGTCCGCTTCGGCCTGAGCCTTGGCGTCCGCCTCCGCCTGCGCCTTGGCGTCGGCTTCCGCCTGCGCCTTGGCGTCGGCTTCCGCCTGCGCCCTCGCCTCTTCGTCGGCCCTGGCTTTTGCCTCGGCCTGTGCCTGCGCTTCAGCCTCGGCTTTTGCCCTGGCTTCCGCCTCGGCCTTCTGTCGCGCCTCCTCCTCTTGCCGGCGCAGCTCCTCGGCCGCCTTGTCGCGCTCCGTCTGCAGCGCCGCGTAATAGCGCACCTCGCGCCGCAGCCGCTGCTTTTCGAGAAGCGCCGCCTGCATCGCCTCGACCCGCTGCTGCTCCTTCTCCAGCGCGCGCTGCGTCAGGAACTGCGCCAGCGGACCACTGTCGAATTGGGGCGCGGCCCCGAGCGGACCGGCCAGGCTGAAATTGACGGCCGGCTCGGAACCGACCAGTGCCTCCTCGCCGGGACGATAGGTCAGCGTCCCCTTTGCCGTGACGGTGCTTGTGTTGAGATCGGCGGTCACGTCGGCGGACAAGGTCGCGCCGGGATTATCGAGGCTGACCGGCGGCACGCGCAGTGTCCCATTGGCGATGGTGAAGGCCACATCGGCGTCACCAGCGGCGAAGCTGCCTTCGCCTGCGATCTGCGGCGCGAACTCCACGGTCTTGGCCGTGTCGATATCGCGTCCAATCGCATCGGCCTTGGCGATGATGGCGCCGAAGCCGTCCGGATTGATGCCGTCCACCTTCAATCCTTTCAGCGCCGCGGTGCCAGAACCGGACAGGGCCGCAATCATGGCATCGACCGATTTGCCGCTGGTCGACAAGGCCGCCGAGAGATCGCCGCTGCCGCCGATGCCGGCGCCGGGCAGGACCGCGGAAAGGTCGCTGCCGGCCAGCCTCATCTGGCCGGAGAACAGGCCGGTGCCCTCCGTGTTCTTCAGGTCGAACAGGCCGGTCAGCTCGCCGCCATAGAGCTTCGCCTTGAGGTCGGAGACATGGATGCCTTCGCGGTCGAGCTTCAGCGAGAATGAAGCGTCATGCGCCGTCGCGAAGGGCCCGACGGCGAGCGCCGATGTGTTGAGATCGAGGTCTGCGTTGAACGGCAAGGTCGACTTCTGGCTGAACGGCGTCGTCGGCCAGCCGCCCTTGGCGGCAGCGAAAGACTGGTCGCCGAACAGCGAGACCGTCAGCGGATCGAGGTCGAGCTCGTCGAGCGCCAGCGCCCCGGCAAGATGCGGCAGACCATCCTTGGCGTCGATGTTGACGTCGCCGGACACCGCCGCCTTGTTGATCGAACCGGTGAGGCCGCTCAGCACCAGAAGCCCATTGCCGAAATCGGCATCGGCCGCCAGCGACGTCGACGTCCCCGTTCCCATGCCGGGCAGGCCTACCCCCGTCGTCATCAGCCACGGCTCGATATCGGCGGCACTAAGATTGACCTTGCCTTTTGCAGTGGGGCCTTGCGCCGTCTCGGCGACGGTTCCGTCGAAGCTTGCCCTGAAGTCGTCGGCCGTCAGGTTGAAGCTGGTCGCGAGACCGCCGGCGACCGAGCCCTTCGCCGAGACCTCGGTGTTGGCATGGCCGAGCATCCCGAGCGGCAGCGCCGGCAGGCCGTAAAGCGCAAGCAGCGTGGCGGCATTGTCGTTGCGGGCGTTGAAGGTGATCGATACCGGCGCCTCGGAGAGCTTGTCCGCGGTTCCCTTGCCGGAAAGCGAAGCCGAAAAGGCCGAACCGCCGGCCTTGCCTTGGGCCGAGAGCGCCAGGCCCGTGGTGCCGTCGCCATTGTCGGCGGCGCTGGTCAAGAGATCGATGCGCGCGTCCTGGAACAGTTCGGGATAGGCCGCCGCACGGCTGGCCAGGCCTTTGAGCATGGGATTGTCGGGATAATGCTGGGCCGCGACGTCGATCAGCGGCTTGAGGTCCACCGCCACCACGGAAGCGTTGAGCTTACCCGTCGGGCTCTGCGGAAAATCCTTGATCCGGCCCGTGGCGCTGATCGAGGCGCCGGCCAGGCCGCCGATCGAAAGCCTATCGATCTCGAGCAGACCCTCGCGCAGCCGCAGTGCCGTATCGACGGTATCGGCGCTGAACCCGCCGGCGCTGACCGGACCTGCCTTGATTTGGAAATCGAGATCGCGATCCGAAAAACGGTTGGCACCCTTGTCGCTGATGAAGATCGAGGCGAAGGCCGCGAGCCCGTCCAGGTCCATCTCGCCGCCCGTCAGCCGCATCAGCACCGATGGCCTGGCGCCGTCCGGCTGGCTGGACTCGATGCTGCCCGAAAATTTCGCCTTGCCGAGGATGAGTTCGAGATCGCTGAACGATTGCCGGTTCTCGCTGAGATCGACCTTGGCCTTGAAGCCTGCCGCCGGGAGCCGCCGGATCGCCTCGTCGACATCCTTCGACAGCCAGGCGGCAAAGCCGGAAGGCTGTCCGACGGCCAGCAGCAACGAGCCGGTGAAGCCGAAATGGTCTTCGACGCTCAACATGCCGTCGGCTTCGAGCGTCGTGCGGCCCGGCAGCGTCGCGGCAAGCGACTTGACCGACCAGCCCCCCTCTACCGGCTCGGCCGACAGTCGCACGTCGCGCACCGTCGTGTCGCCCGCTACCACCGCCGGCAGCCTTACCTCGACCGTGCCCGGTATCGTCGGCTTCGGCATGTGTTGCAGCGTCTGCTCCAATGCCGCGATGCGCTGGTCGAGCGTGAAGCCTAAGCCGGTGGCTCCGCCGACAGCTTCGTCGAACTGCACCTGCGCCCCGCTGGCCTCGACCGAGAAATGCGGCTTCAGGCCGAGATCGACCGAGGCTTTGCCGTCGGCGGTATAGGGATTGTCGAGCGGCCCGGTCTCGAAGCGGAACTCGTCGACATTGAGCTTCTGGTGGTCGAGCGCGAATTTGCCGTTCAGCCGGAAACCCGGATCGGGCTTGCCGGTGCTGACCTTGACCGGCTCGCCATCGTTGCCGCGCAGCTCGACCGAATTCCTGTCGACACCGTTTTTGTCCGCGCCCGAGATCTTGAACTGGCCGGAATAGATTGCGGCGCCCTTGACGATGCCGGCATTGCCGTCGGCTTCGATGATCAGCGGATAGGCATCGGGATCCGCTTTCAGCCGGAGCCGCATCTGGCCGTCCGGCTCCACCTTGCCGGTGGAAGCCGAGACGTCGGCCCGCAGGCCGTCGAAGCGCAGCGTTCCGTCCATGCGCCACGGGCCGGTGAGCGCCTTGGCCGAAATCGTCGTGTTGATCTCCGAGATCAGGTGGCTGCGCCCGCCGGCGGCATGGCGCAGTTCGATCTGCCCTTCGCTCACCGACAGCTTCTCGATCGCGATCTGGCCCGGATCGAAGGGAGCCGAGGGCCGGAGCGTCCAGTCGACGGTGCCGTCACCGGCGATATTGATGACGGCTTTCGGGTGCACCAGCCGCATGTCGAAGATCAGCACCTCGCCGCGCAGGAAGGGTGCCAGCTCCGCATCCATGGAGAAGGTCTCGACCGTCATCGCCGGCCGGCCTTCCGGCCCGCCCGCGACCTCGACATTCGAGAAGGTCACCGACGGAAACGGCAACAGCCGCGCTGTCGCGTCGCCCTTCACCGTCACCTTGCGGCCGAGGACGGCGCTCGCCTCGCGCTCGAAATCGCCCCGGTAACCCGTCCAGTCGATGAAATACGGCACCACCAGCGCCGCGCACAGCACCAGCACGAACAGGCCACCGAAGATCACGAACAGGCGGGCGAGCATCTGTTTCCCGGGTTGAAAGTCAGCCGCACTCTACCCGCATCCGCGTGTCGATAAAGAGGCAATTCAACGCGCGGCAACGGCCAACGTCTCCAGTTGCGCGAAGGCTCGCGCTCGCGATATCTCTTTTGCAAATCCCCTGCCCTTCCGGTCACGTTCGTGACCACCCAAAATCCGAACCCAATACGGAGCGTTCCCGATGTCAGGCAAGAACTGGGACAGAGTGCCGATCGACGCGCAGAGCGTCGACGCTCCGCTCTCGACGGCTGCGATTTTCCTTGTTGTGACCGTCGGCAGCGACGAGGCCGCGCTTTCGAATGTCGCTTCGGTGCTGGGCGAGCTCGACGATCTCGTCAAGAATGTCGGCTTCCGCGACTTGTCGGGCCGCCTGTCCTGCATCGCCGGCATCGGCGCCGCGCTCTGGAATCGTCTGTCGCCCGGCCGCCGGCCGCGCGAGCTGAAACCCTTCGCGCCGATCGAGGGCTCGGCGCATTTGGCGCCCTCGACGCCGGGCGATCTGCTCTTCCACATCCGCGCCGAGCGGCCCGACATGTGCTTCGAGCTCGAGCGCATCCTGTTGGACCGCCTGGCCGGCAGCGTGACCGTCGCCGACGAGGTGTCCGGCTTCCGCTATTTCGACGCGCGCGACCTCCTGGGCTTTGTCGACGGCACCGCAAATCCGACCGGCCTCGACCTGCCCGCCTCTGCTGTGATCGGCGACGAGGACGGCGACTTTGCCGGCGGCAGCTATGTCGTCGTGCAGAAATACCTGCACAACATGGCAGCCTGGAAAGAGACGCCGACGCATGTCCAGGAAGAGATCATCGGCCGCACCAAAATCGACAACATCGAGATCGATGACGACGACAAGCCGCGAAAGTCTCACAAATCGCTGGCCACCATCGAGGACGATGCCGGCAACGAATACGACATCCTGCGCGACAACATGCCGTTCGGCCGTCCGGGGCAGAACGAGTTCGGAACCTATTTCGTCGGCTACACCCGCTATCTGTGGGTGATCGAGAAGATGCTGCAGCGCATGTATATCGGCGAGCCGCCCGGCGCCTATGACCGGCTGCTCGACTTCTCCACCCCGCATACAGGCACGACCTTCTTCGCGCCGACACGTCCGATGCTGCAGAAGCTGGCCGAAGGGGTGGGAGGATAGCCGCCGGCCGGCGGATCAGCCCGCCGCCGGCAGGATCTTGCCCGGGTTCATGATGTTCAGCGGATCGAGCGCCTGCTTGATCGTGCGCATGACATCGACGCCATGGCCGAGCTCGTGGCGCAGGAAGCCGACCTTGCCCTGGCCGATGCCGTGCTCGCCGGTGCAGGTGCCTTCCATGGCGATGGCGCGCATGTTGAGCCGGGCGACGAATTTCTCGGCGAGCGCGATCTCGGCCGGGTTGTCGACATCCATCAGCACCAGCACATGGAAATTGCCGTCGCCGGCGTGGCCGACGATCGGCGCGATAAGTCCCATCTCGGCAATGTCGGCCTCGGTCTCGGTGACGCATTCGGCAAGCCGCGAGATCGGCACGCAGACGTCGGTCGACAGCCCCTTGGCGCCGGGGCGCAGCGTCAGTGACGACCAATAGGCGTCGTGCCGCGCCTTCCAGAGCTTTGTCCGCTCTTCCGCGACGCTGGTCCATAGGAACGGCCCGCCACCCTGCTCCTCGGCGATCATGCCGAACATCTCGGCCTGCTCGGCGACGCCCGCGTCGCTGCCGTGGAACTCGACGAACAGGCACGGGCTCTCCGGATAGTCGAGCTTGGAATAGTTCTTCATCGCCCGCATCTGCAGCGCGTTGACCAGTTCGATGCGCGCCACCGGGATGCCCATCTGGATGGTCGCGATCACCGTGTTGCAGGCGGCCTCGAGGCTCGGAAACGGGCAGACGCCGCCGGAGATCGCCTGCGGAATGCCCTGCAGCCTCAGCGTCAGCGACGTGATGACGCCGAGCGTGCCTTCCGAACCGACCAGAAGCCGCGTCAGGTCGTAACCGGCCGAGCTTTTCTTCGCCCGCTTGCCGGTCGTCACCGTCTCGCCGTCGGCCATGACGGCGGTCAGCGACAGCACGTTTTCACGCATCGTGCCGTAGCGCACCGCGTTTGTGCCGGACGCCCTGGTCGCCGCCATGCCGCCCAGCGACGCATTGGCGCCAGGATCGATCGGGAAGAACAGACCGGTGTCGCGCAGGTGCCGGTTGAGGTCCTCGCGCGTCACGCCGGGCTCGACCGTGCAGTCAAGGTCCTGCGGGTTGACGGCGAGGATCCGGTTCATGCGCGACGTGTCGATGGAAATGCCGCCGCCCGGCGCATTGGTGTGGCCCTCGAGCGACGAGCCGACGCCGAAGGCGATCACCGGCACGCGGTGGGCGGCGCAGGTGCGCACGATCTCCTGCACGTCCGCGCTCCTCTCGACGAACGCGACGCCGTCCGGCGCCTGGGTCGGAATATAGGTGGTGGTGTGCGCGTGCTGGCCGCGTATCGCCTCGCCGGTCTGGAAGCGCTCGCCGAAGCGCTGCTTGAGGATGCCGAGCACTGCGGCGATGCCTTCCTCATTGCGTTCGACGGGGTTGAGGTCGCTCAAAGCCATGATTTCCTCCGCGAATGGACCAGCGGCCGCGCTTGTAGTGCAGCTATGAATGATGCCTAAAGCAATCCTAGGAAAAGTGCCAAGCGATTAGGCTCGGCGACTTTGCGCCAGAGCAGCGAGAATCTTAGCAACCACGCCCCGTCCAGCGACCATCGAGGAAAACCAAAATGACGATCCCCGCACCGATCATTTCCAGCCCAATGGCGATCGAGAAGGAATGGATCGACTATAACGGCCATCTCAACATGGCCTACTACAACGTGCTGTTCGACCGCTGCTCGGACCAGGCGTTCGAGCTGATGGGCATGGGGCCGAACTACGCCAAGGAGCGACGCCTCACCATCTATACGGCCGAAGTTCACGTCTGCTACGTGCAGGAGTTGCACCTCGACCACAAGGTCAACGTCTCGTTCCAGCTGATCGATCATGACGAGAAGCGGCTGCGTGCCTATCAGGAAATCCGCCACGTCGACGGCTGGCTGGCGGCGACGTCCGAATCGCTATCGCTGCATGTCGACATGGAAGGACCGAAGGTCGCTCCCTTCCCCGCCGACGTGATGGCCCAGGTCGAGGCCATGCGCACCGCCCATGCCGGACTGCCGATGCCGGAGCGCGCCGGCCGCTCGATCGGCATCAAGCGCAAGGGCGCTTGAAAACCCGCACGCCCGCGTTAACCTTACCAAGGTTTTAACGTGAACAAGTCGGTTGAGTCCGTTGAACGACTCACTGGCGCGTTCGAAAACCGCCGTACCGGGTTTGCGCGGGGGCGGCTGGCGGAATGCGGTGCGAGGACAGTGCATGAAAACCGACATCAAGGTCGAAGTGGAACGGTTGGCGGCCGATCCACGCATCACCGACTATGATTTCTGGCGATCGCTGAAGAACGTCAACAATGAGATCTTCCACATCGCCAACAACAACGAACCCATCCCGTTCGACATGATCCGCTGGCGCGTTATTCTGAAGCAGGCGCGCATGAAGCGCGGCCACGCTTGATTCATCGTCGCTGCCTCATCCTCCCTGACCAGCCATAGCTGCCGAGTCATAACCGCCGAATCAGGGCTGCTTGAACCCGCACAGAGGTGAGCGCGGCTTGACCGGTGACGACTGGATGATCGCGGTGTTGGTCATCGCATAGGGAATGATCCGGTCGATCACCCGCTCGAGCTCGCTCACCGAGCCGACATGGGCGAGCGCGACGAAACAATCCTCGCCGGTCACGCGGTCGCATTGCGCGATTTCCGGCAGGTCGCGGATGATGTCCGCCACAACGGAAAGCTGTCCCGGCACCGGCCGGATCCTGAGCCATGCGGACAGCTTCATGCCGAGAGCGGCCGGATTGATCCTAACCGTATAGGCCTCGATCACGCCGTTATCCTGCAGCTTGCGGATGCGCTCCGCCACGCTCGGCGCCGACAGCCCGACAGCGCGCGCGAGCTCCGCGGTGCTGATGCGCGCATCCTTTTCCAGGAACCGCAGGAGCTTCAGATCGATCGTATCCAGATCGGCATTTTCACTTCGAAGGTTTTTCAAGCCAAATCTCTTCCATCAGAAAGCAAAGGCGGCAATCAAGCCATTCATCACACATGTAATCCGCGAGTTTCGCCTGCGATAATGCTCGCATGGAAACGCGAACGCAAATTCCAGCTGCAAACCGGGCCGCCGATGCGCCCCCCGCCCTCGCCGGCCCCACCATGCTTGCTGGAATGGCCAACGCGTTGCCGCCGCATGTCTGGTTCTGCGTCAGCGCCGTGTTCCATTATCTCGGGCCGGCCTTCGCCGTGCTGCTTTTCGCTCAGGTCGGCGTGCTCGGCATGGCCTGGCTGCGCATCGCCACCGCCGCTCTCATCTTCGCACCATTGACCAGGCCTTGGCGCGTTTTCGCCGGCGCCGATCGCGCTCAACGACTTCTGCTGCTCGCATTCGGCATCTGCCTGGCGGTGATGAACTGCTCGTTCTATCTGGCGCTCGATCGGTTGCCGATCTCGCTGGTGGCGGCGATCGAATTCGTCGGCACGATCGCGGTCGCGCTGGTTGGCCTGCGCAGCCGGCGTAACTTTGCCGCGCTCGCCATTGCCGTTGTCGGCACCTTGCTGCTCATCGACGTGAAATGGTCCAGCGATCCGGTCGGCTTGTTCTGGGCCTTTTTGAACGGCGCCCTCTTCGTCGGCTACATCGTGATCGGTCACCGCGTCGCCCAGGCAGGCATCGGCATCGGTGGCCTCGGCGCCGCTATGGCGGTCGCTTTCCTCGCCGTGTTGCCCATTGGCTTTCGCGAGGCGCTGCCCGCCTTCGCGTCGCCGCAGCTGCTCGGCGCCGCGATCGGCGTCGGCATCTGCTCTTCGGTCATCCCCTATATCTGCGACCAACTCGCCATGGCGAGGTTGCCGCGCGCGAGCTTCGCGCTGATGCTCTCGCTCCTGCCGCTCACCGCAACGCTGATCGGCGTCATCGTGCTGCGCCAGGTGCCAAGCGTCACCGATTGCCTTGGCATTGCGCTGGTGATCGCCGGCGTCGCTTTCCACAAACCCGCAGCAAATGCCTAGTGGCACTGCACAGAGATTGACCGATCAGCTCTGTTTGCGTTGGCAAGTGGCATGCGTTGGAGATTGGCCGAAATGCCCATCGCGATCGTCATTCCAGGGCGGAGCAGGAGCGAAGCTCCGTCGCGAAGACCCTGGAATCCATGCCGTTACCTTCGCCAAGGCGTGCAACGGAGCAGAATTCCGCACCGTGGCGGCGCTTCCAAGTCACGGCATAGATTCTATGGTCTGCGCCGCGTCGCTTCGCTCCTTGCTCCGCCATAGAATGACGAGGTTAGGGCGGCTTCAGCCAATCCCCGGCGCCGTTCCGTGAAACGGTGAAACGCCCTGGTTACCCGACACAGGGATTTTGAAAGGTTGCCGTTCGTCACTCTTCCTGGAATTGCTCTGGACCGCTCGGCTATGCCAGCTTCTCCTTCAGGAAAGCAATTGTCCGGCCCCAGGCGAGATCGGCGGCCTTCTTGTCATAGCGCGCGGCCGAGGTGTCGTTGTTGAAGGCGTGGTTGGCACCCTCATAGACATAGACCTTGTATTCGACATGGGCGGCGTCGAGCGCCTTCTTGTAGGTGTCGATGCCGGCGTTGGTGCGTTCGTCCAACCCGGCATAGTGGAGCAGCAGCGGCGCCTTGATCTTTTGAGCGTCCCCGGCCTCGGGCTGCATGCCGTAATAGGCGACGCCGGCGCTGAGGTCGGGCGCATGGACGGCGAGTTGGTTCACCGCGCCGCCGCCCCAGCAGAAGCCGACCGCCGCGACCTTGCCGTTGCCGTCCTTGAGGCCCTTGAGATAGGCGATCGTCGCCACGCCGTCGGCGGCGACTCTGGCCACGTCGAGCTTAGTGAACATGTCGCGCGCCTTGTCCTCGTCGGAGGGCGTTCCGCCAAGCGGCGACAGGAAGTCCGGCGCCAACGCGATGAACCCCTCCAGCGCCACGCGCCGGGCGACATCGCGGATATGCGGGTTCAGCCCCCTGTTCTCGTGGATGACGATGACGCAGCCGAGCTTGCCTGACTGGTTCGCGGGCTTGACCAGATAGCCCTTCATCTCGCCGCTTGAGCCGGGATAGGTGATGTCCCCTCCCTTAACGCGGCTGTCGTCTTCGGCGACGATCGCCGCTTGAGCGGAATTGGCGGCCAGCATCGGCGCGATCGCCGCCGCCGCGGCACCCGAGCCCGCCAGCTTCGTCAACTGCTCCATGAAGCGGCGGCGGTCGAGCGTCAGATGCGTGTATTCGTCATAGGCATCGATCATCGCCTGCGTGATGACAGGCTGCGTGACGACGGGCTTGGCAACGGGGCTGGTCATGATTTTCCTCGACGGTTGGCGGTGGACCGCAAGATAGGGTCGAGTATCGCATGGTCCAGTCACGCCCCGGTGACGACCATATGGGCGGAACCCTGGTGGAGCCAACCCGCCGTCGCGCCGACAAGCCAGCGCGATTCATCACATTTTGGTCATTTCCGAAAGGCTTGATGGTGCTGTCACATTAGGACGTGAAGTTGCCTGAGCGCCCTACCGAAACGAATGACGAAAAGGGGAATGCCATGAACATCCAGGATATCATCGACACCGTTTCCTCGAAGGCCGGCCTCGACGAGCCGACCACCGAGAAGGTTGTCGGCACCATTTTTTCCGTGCTCGAGCATGAGGCTGAAGGCACCAGCATTTCGTCCTTCTTCGACCAGATCCCCGGCGCCGGTGAGTTGGCCCAGAAATATGACGTGATGGCCGCCGGCGCGACGGCCAATTCGGGCGGCGGACTTCTGTCGTCACTGCAGGGCGCGCTTGGCGGCGTTCTGGGCGAAAAGGCCGGCGCGCTGATCAACGGCATCGCCGCGCTCAAGGAGTCCGGCCTCGACATGGCGCAGATCCGTCAGGCCGGCGAGACCTTGATCAAGCAGGCCGAGGTTGCCGCCGGCCCTGATCTGACCAACCAGGTGCTGGATCAGGTGCCCAGCTTGCGGGGTCATCTCGGGCTTTGAAGCATTCCGAACCGGTTTTGAACGGCTCGGCCTTTCGACGGCAAAGCTGATCCGCTTTCTGGCGACCGAAGGCCTCCCACCGGCGAAATCGATTAGTCCACCTTATGGGGAACAAGATAGTTCGTAGTTTTTGTGCCTCGGGTGACTGTTAGGGCGGAATATCCAGGCGGCGGCGAATTGGTAACCGTGGCGTCAACCTCCCTGCATCGGCCAATAACTTCGCCGACAGGGGACTTAGCCAAACGATCCGCCAAGGCCGCTCTGCATTCATCGGCGGAGTAGATTTGAGGCGCGATTTCGAGTGGCCGACAAGCCCACCCCGGACTGCACGAAAGCAAAACCAATATCGCTGACGCCTCCGGTCCCATTTCGTATTTTCCTTAACGCTCATCCGACGTGACAAAGGACAGTGCGATCAGGTCATCAACGTCGATGCCGCCGCGACCATTGTCCAAAATGTCGGCGAGAGTTCCCGACCTACGCCGACTGGCAGTGCCTTTGGAAAGGGCCAGCTTAGCCGAGTAGCCAAGGCGCAATTTGGTCTTGCAGTCATCGCACCTGAAGATGCTTACCGCCTTGAACCATGAACCGGTTTTGATGGATCGGCGAGTGGCAGTTAGGGCACTCGTAACGGATGCTGACGTCCCGCAACTCATTGGAAATCGACACCGTCTACCTCTTGCCCGCCCCTCAACGGAGGCCCGCCACCCTGGGGGTGACGGGCATCCATAAACTGGCGATGAAGGGACTCATGTCCGCCAGTCGGGGACACAATGAGATAGTGGGCTATATGTTTCGTCCTTGGGACCAATGCTTGTGATGTGCGACTTCAGTCGGAACCGATAGCCCGACTGGGGACTTGCGCCAGGAACGAACCAACCGACCCTCCGTTGACCCACTGCCGGAGGCTCCCGCTACAGCGGTTGAGCACAAAGCAGAGGCTCCAGCGCTGGCGGGTTACGCGCTGGAGCCGTCTTAAAAGGTTGGAGCGAGAAAATGAAAGACTATCGGAACAGTGTCCTGGAGGCTCGTTGGCTTCTCGCCGTACCCGCGTCGCTTCTCCTGACCGTCCTGCTGGCCGGCTTCTTGCTTTCGTAGCAGGCCGGCCTCGCCTTGTCCTATTTCGGCAGCGTGTAGGCCATCACGTAATCGCCTGGCTTGGTGCCGACCGAGCCGTGGCCGCCGGCGACGATGACGACGAACTGGCGGCCGTCGGCCACCGTATAGGTCATCGGCGTCGACTGGCCGCCCGCCGGCAGCCTCGCCCGCCACAGCTGCCTGCCGGTGGTGAGGTCGTAGGCGCGCAGATAGTCGTCCACCGCGGCGCCTAGGAAAGCGACGCCGCCCGCCGTGATCATCGGCCCGCCGATGCCGGGAACGCCGACCTTGAGCGGCAAAGGCAGCGGCGTCATGTCGTAGACAGTGCCGTTGCGGTGCTTGTAGGCGATGTTTCCCGTCTTGAGGTCGACGCCGGCGACATAGCCCCAGGGCGGCGCCTGGCAGGGAATGCCGAGCGGCGACAGGAACGGTCCCATCACCACCGCGTAAGGCGCGCCTTCATTGCGGTTCAGCCCCTGCTCGCTGCCCTTGGTATCGCCCGGCGGCGGCACGTCCGCGCGCGGGATGAGCTTCGAGGTGAAGGCGAGGTAGGTCGGCATGCCGAACATCACCTGCCGCACCGGATCGACCGCGACGCCGCCCCAGTTGAAGACGCCGAAATTGCCGGGATAGATCAGCGAGCCCTGCAGCGAGGGCGGCGTGTAGCGTCCCTCATAGCGCAGCTTCTTCAATTCGATCCGGCACGCCAGCTGGTCGAACATGGTGATGCCCCACATGTCGGCGCCGGTCAGCGGCTTGGGATTGAAGGACAGGTCCGAGGCCGGCTGCGTCGGCGAGGCATGATCGCCCTCGATCGCGCCGCCGGGCGCCGGCACGTCCTTCACAGGGATGATCGGCTCGCCGGTGCGCCGGTCGAGCACGTAGAGATCGCCCTGCTTGGTCGGCCCGACCAGCGCCGGCACGACGCCGTTCGCGGTGGTGATGTCGACCAGCGACGGCTGCGCCGGCACGTCCATGTCCCACAGATCGTGATGCACGGTCTGCCGGACCCAGCGCAATTGCCCGGTGTTGAGATCGAGCGCGGCGATCGAGGAGGAGAATTTCTCGACATTGGCGCTGCGGCCCATGCCGAGCTGGTCCGGCGTCTGATTGCCGAGCGGAACGTAGAGCAGTCCCAGCTTCTCGTCGGCGCTCGCCGTCGACCACATGTTGGGCGAGTTGTGGGTGTAGGTTTGCCCGGCGGGCAGCGGCGTCGTCACGTCCGGATTGCCGGAATCCCAATTCCATAGGAGCGCGCCGGTGCCGGCGTCGAAGGCGCGGATGACGCCGGACGGTTCCTCGGTCGAATAATTGTCGTTGACCGCGCCGCCGACGATGATCTTGCCGCCGACGATCAGCGGCGCCGACGTCGAATAATAATAGCCCGACTTCGGATAGGGCATGTTGGCCATCAGGTTCAAGGTGCCGCCCTCGGCGAAGGACGGACACACCTGCCCGTTCGCGGCGTCGAGTGCGATCAGCCGGGCGTCGGAGGTCGGCAGATAGATGCGCGCGGCGCAAGGCTGGCCGGGGGCGATCTTGGCATCGGCATAATAGGACACGCCGCGGCAGGTCTGGTGCTGGCGGTTGGGGTCGAGCTTGATCTTCGGATCGTAGCGCCACTTCTCCTTGCCGCTCGCGGCATCGATGGCGATGGCGAAATTATGCGGGGTGCAAATGAACAGCGCATCGCCGATCTTCAGCGGCGTCACCTGATAGGTCGTCTCGCCGATATCGTCGGGGCCTTTCACGTCGCCGGTGCGATAGGTCCAGGCCGGCTGCAGCTTGGCGACGTTGTCCGGCGTGATCTGGTCGAGCGGCGAATAGCGCTGGCCGAAGGGCGTGCGGCCGTAGAACTGCCACTCGCCGGCCGGCATGTCGCCGCCGAGATTGGCGGCCGTCGCCGCCTTTTCGGTGCCCAGCGTGCCGCCGATATCCATGGGATCGGCGGTCATCGAATAACCGGCGACCGCGAGCGAGGCGAGCACGGCCAGGATCAGCGGCGCGCGTCCGTCCGGCCCCCGCAGCCCCCGCCTTGCCCACGGCGTCAAAAGCCACAAGGCGATCAGCACGATGACGCCGCCGCGCGGGCCGAGCTGCCACCAGTCGAAGCCGATTTCCCACACCGCCCAGCATAAAGTGGCAAGCACGAACAGCGCGTAGAGCCAGAGCGAGGTCGACCGGCGCCTGAACAACAGCCAGGCGGTGATCAGGAAGATCAGGCCGGCGATCAGGTAGTACCAGCTGCCGCCCAGCGCGATGAGCCAGATGCCGCCGCCGCCGAGAATGAGACCGATGAGGAAGAGGACGAGGGAGGTGATGGTGACAGCCAAGACGGTGCTCCTTCGACTGTTGCGCCTTTGCGGCCGCTCTGAGGCGACGGCGCGCCGTCCCTGCCCCGCCGGCAGCTTTCCCTCGCTCGCTCCGGCTGTCAAGTTGGGGGCAGACACGCGAAACTAGAACAAAACGTAGACAGTTCTGGTCTTTCGCTGCCGAATCACTACATTCGGGAGCGATGTCGGGCTTTTCCGAAGACATGCCTTTTTTCGATGAACCGAATGCGCGGCCGGCAGCGGCTCCATCCGGCATAGCCGCGCGCGCCATGGCCGCCCGCAGCGGCCAGAACGGCGTGCCCGATTATCTCAAGGGCCTGAATCCGGAGCAGCGGCTCGCCGTCGAGACGACCGAAGGCCCGGTTCTGGTGCTGGCCGGCGCGGGCACCGGCAAGACGCGGGTGCTCACCACGCGCATCGCTCACATCCTTGCTACCGGCAGGGCCTTTCCCTCGCAGATCCTGGCTGTCACCTTCACCAACAAGGCCGCGCGCGAGATGAAGCAGCGCATCGGCATCCTGATCGGCGAAGGCAATGTCGAGGGCATGCCTTGGCTCGGCACCTTCCACTCGATCGGCGTGAAGCTGCTTCGCAGACATGCCGAGCTGGCCGGGCTGAAATCGGACTTCACCATCCTCGACACCGACGACGTGGTGCGGCTGATCAAGCAGCTGATCCAGGCCGAAGGGCTGGACGACAAGCGCTGGCCGGCCAAGACATTCGCCCAGATGCTCGACAACTGGAAGAATAAGGGCCTTGGCCCGGACGAAATAGCGGAAGGCGATGCGCGCAGCTTCGGCAACGGCAAGGGCCGCCAGCTCTACAAGGCCTACCAGGAACGGCTGCAGACGCTGAATTCCTGCGATTTCGGCGACCTGCTCTATCACCCGATCCGCATCTTCCGCGCCTATCCGGACGTGCTGAAGGACTACCACCGCAAGTTCAAATACATCCTCGTCGACGAATACCAGGACACCAACACCGCGCAATACATGTGGCTGCGGCTTTTGGCGCAGAGGCCGGGGACTCCGAGAAATGGGGCCCCGGGCGGCCGCGCACCGAGCGCATCGAAATCGACTATCGATAGAACAGAAGGTGGTCACTACAGACCACCAGTTCCCGAAGAGGGGCCGTTAGCCCGCAGCGATGAATGGGACGTTTCGGCCGAAGGCCGCAAGCCCGACTGGGCGTCCGAGCCGTTGCGAGGCCCCCGCGGAGGGCCCGCGCCGGCAGGCGCGGAACAGCCCGTGAGCGTGAATATTTGCTGCGTCGGCGACGACGACCAGTCGATCTATGGCTGGCGCGGCGCCGAGGTCGACAACATCCTGCGCTTCGACAAGGATTTTCCGGGCGCCACCATCATCCGGCTGGAGCGCAACTACCGGTCCACCGCGCATATTTTGGGCGCCGCCTCTCACCTCATCGCCCACAATGAGGGCCGCTTCGGCAAGACGCTGTTCACCGACCGCGACGACCCCGAGGATGACAAGGTCCACGTCCACGCCGCCTGGGACTCGGAGGAAGAGGCTCGGGCCATCGGCGATGCCATCGAGGCCTACCAGCGCCAAAAACACAATCTCAACGACATGGCGATCCTGGTGCGCGCCTCCTTCCAGATGCGTGCCTTCGAAGACCGTTTCATTACGCTGGGCCTCAATTACCGCGTCATCGGAGGCCCGCGCTTCTATGAGCGCCTGGAAATCCGCGATGCGTTGGCCTTCTTCCGCGTCGTCGCCAATGGCGGCGACGACCTCGCCTTCGAGCGCATCGTCAACGTGCCGAAGCGCGGATTGGGCGAAGCCACCATCCGCCAGATCCACGACACGGCGCGGGCCATGCGCGTCCCCATGCTGGAGGCCGCCGCAACGCTTGCCGAAAGCGACGAGCTGAAGCCGAAGCCGCGCGCGGCGCTGCGCGAGGTCGCAGCCAATTTCGAGCGCTGGCAGAAGGCGCTGGAAACCACCCCGCACACCGAGCTCGCCGAGACCATCCTGGAGGAAAGCGGCTACACCGACATGTGGAAGAACGACCGTTCGGCGGATTCGCCCGGGCGGCTGGAAAACCTCAAGGAGCTGATCCGCTCCATGGAGGAGTATGAATCGCTGCGTTCCTTCCTCGAGCATGTCGCGCTGGTGATGGAGGCCGAGCAGGGCGAATCGCAGGATGCGGTCTCGATCATGACCCTGCATTCGGCCAAGGGCCTCGAATTCGAGACCGTCTTCCTGCCCGGCTGGGAGGAAGGCCTGTTCCCGCATCAGCGCGCGCTGGATGAAGGCGGACGCTCCGGCCTCGAGGAAGAGCGCCGGCTCGCCTATGTCGGCCTGACGCGGGCGAAAAAGAACCTGCATATCTGGTTCGTCTCCAACCGCCAGATTCACGGCCTGTGGCAATCGACGATCCCGTCGCGCTTCGTCGACGAATTGCCCGAAACCCATATCGATATCGCCGACAGCGGCAACAGCTACGGCGGCTACGGCAATCCCTATGGCGGCGGCTCGTTCGCCTCCGGCCGCGGCGGCGGACGACAGAACCCCTATGGTGCCTCGCGCTTCGACAATATCGGCGCCAAGGACCAGGGCAGCTTCTCCAACACCTATGCCACGCCCGGCTGGCAACGCGCGCAGGCCAACCGCACCGAGGCGACCGACCGCAACTGGGGCACGCGCTCCGGCCACCAGGTCGAGCGCATCGGCTATGGCGAGACCGATTCAGGCTACGGCGCCGGCCGCACCAGCGTGAAGGGCCGCACCATCGAGGGCGAGCTGGTCGCCAAATCCGTCGCCGACACGCCATCCGCCTTCAATGTCGGCGACCGCGTCTTCCACCAGAAATTCGGCAACGGCAACATCGCGGCCATCGACGGCAACAAGCTCACCATCGATTTCGACAAGGCCGGCCAGAAACGCGTGCTGGACGGGTTTGTCGCGCCGGTGTGAGAGCTTATCGATTTGTCCTAAAGGAACAAATAGGGTACAATCGCTTGCATGGCTTACGACTCACGATATATTGCAAATTTGGTGCTTGATCGTGCGGACGCCGAGGGGCTTGGAATTACGAATCTTGAAATCAACAAGATAATCTATTTTTTGCATTCTACATATCTGGCAAATTTTGATAGGCCATTAATTGATGCAAAGATAGAAGCCTGGGACTATGGTCCAGTAATTAGAGAAATATACTCAGAGTTTAAGCGATTTGGAGCTTCGGATATTAGTGCAAGGGCCACAAGATTAGACTTAAATTCTCTAAAGAGAGCGCCAGTGTACGAAACCATGAGTAGTTCAGATGAAACTTTCTTGCATCCGCTGATTGATAAATACATGCATTTGGGGGCAACTAAACTCGTTAATATGTCTCACGAAAAAGGTGGACCGTGGGACCTAGTGTATAATGCTTCGGGGAGGAGCAATCCTGGAATGGAGATAACCAACGATCTCATTCAGCGATACTTTTTAAGGCAAACCCGACATTAATGAGGAACGCTCGTGCAGATAAGCAAACTTAGTAGGCCTCCCTACGCTCACAATTGGGTTCGTTACGTTTTCCCTGATCGTGTTCGAACTACCAAGGAACTCGTCAGGTTCGCAACGGGTGTTCCGACCACCACATATTCTGCAGCGTCGCCGATTATTCGAGATCGAATTGTTTATGGGTTAGATCGGCGAACAGCGTTAATCGCAGCAATGTCCAAAGGACGCGCAAATAGTCGCGGCATTGTCGCCGAATATGTTACGGCGTTTTATGACTACGATGAAAAAAGAGGTTACTTCGGCAAGCCCTGTTTTGACGAAATAGTTGAACCATTTCGAGTTGGTAAGGGTCTTGTCGTTCCCGTCAAGCCCCTGATTACCATCGTTGAGAATGGACTACAGGTTCCCATTTTCACTGTGGGTTGGGCGAATTTCCCGCTGACCAAATGGCAAATGCGTCTGCTTGCCACAATTTTCGAAGACGCGGTCTTCTCGCTTACCGACTTTAGAAAATCTCCTGGCGAATTTCTCTGCTTCCCAAAAGTTGGGAAAGGTGATGCATCTAAGCGCCAGCCTCTGGTCTGGAGACGCGGTGATTTTGAGCTTCTCTCAAGAAATGAACTTCGCGAGTGCCTTGATGAATTTTTGCTCGCGCTGGAAGATGCGAAAATAATTCTAGAGGCAGCACTTCGGAAAGAAAAGGCTGAAGCCCCCGCTGCGGAAGAAACACCGCTGAGCGAGACGCCACTGTTTGACTGGCGCTAGGGCGCTGACGACAGTTGGTTCCAGGCTCTGACTTCGGGTGAGTTACCTGTACCTTGCCTGGTTCCACTTATGGCCGAGCAGCGACAGGATAATGATCAGCCCGTTGAAGAACTGCACGTAGAAGCCGCTCAGGCCCGCCGCCACCACGCCGGTCTGGATGAACGACACCGTGACCGCGCCGATCGCGCCGCCGACCACCGTGCCGATGCCGCCCCAGGTCGGCGTGCCGCCGACGAACACCGAGGCCAGCACCGGCAGCAGATAGCCGTCGCCCGCCGTCGGCCACCAGGTGAAATTGATCATCACCGAGAAGGTGCCGGCGATCGCCGCGCCGATGCCGACGAAGACGAACACTTTCACCCGAACCCATTTGACGTCGATACCCATCTGCCTGGCGCTGTCGGGATTGTCCCCGACCACTTTCACCTGCGCGCCGAAACGATGCCGGTTGTAGAGCAGCGCCGAGAACACCACGAAGGCGATAGCCCAGAATATCTGCACCGGGATGCCCCAGACCTGGCTGGAGAAGATCTTGTAGGCCGAGCTGTCGGCAAGGCCGGTCAGCGCCGTCGACTTGCCTTCGTTGATAATCTGGATCAGCCCGCGCAGCAGGAAGTTCATGCCGAGCGTGGCGATCAGCGACGACAGCCCGCCATAGACGACCAGCGAGCCGACCAGGAAACCGAGCAGCGTGCCGGTGACGAGCGCCGCCGCGATGCCGATAAACGGATCGTAGCCGGCCTGCACGACCAGCGCGAAGACCCAGGAGGCAAAGCCCATTGTCGCCGGAAATGACAGGTCGATCTCGCCGCAGGTGACGACGAAGACCAGCGGCACGACCACGAATAGCGCGACGGGAAGCGTCGTCAGCACGGAGCTGTAGAGATACCACGTTGTGAAGACGGTGGGGTTGGCGATGATGAACACCGCCATCATGACTATGAACACGGCGAGCGTGCCGAGCGAGGCGCGGTTGTCGAGGACAAAGCCGCGCAGCCAGTGATTGGACGGATGGCTCCATTCCTTGGCCTGTCCCTTGGCTGCCTTGCCGCTTGCCGTTCCCAAAGGCGTTTGCAGATCGGGTTCCATGGCCTTGCTCATTGCGCTCCCTGCTCCGCGCCCTCGTGCAGTCCCGGCAATCCGCCGGGGTGTGCTACGTCTTCCATGAAGTCGATGAGGTCTTCTGCCGACTTGACCTCGTTGCGGTCGACCGCGAGCGCCACCTTGCCGCGGTCGAGCACGACGAAGCGGTCGGCAATGTCGAAGACATGGTGGATGTTGTGCCCGATGAACAGGATCGAGCGGCCGCTCGCCCGCACCTGGCGCACGAAATGGAAGACCTTGGCGGTCTCGGTCAGCGACAGCGCCGTGGTCGGCTCGTCGAGGATGATCAGTTCCGCCTGCTTGTAGATGGCGCGGGCGATCGCCACGCCCTGACGCTCGCCGCCCGAAAGCTGGCCGACGATCGAGTGCGGCGTGAACACCTTCGAGGTGAAGCCGATCTCGCGCATCAGCCGGCTCGCCTCCTCGATCTCCTTGTCGACCTTAAGCCAGCCCATGAAGCTGGTCAGCTCGCGACCCATGAAGATGTTGCGCACGATGGTCTGCTGCACGGCCAGCGCGCGGTCCTGGAACACCGTCTCGATGCCGGCGTCGCGCGAGCGCGCCGCGCTCCACCCGGTGACCGGCTTGTCGCGCACCAGGATCTCGCCGCTGGTCGGCTTGACCACGCCTGACAGGATCTTGATCAGCGTCGATTTGCCGGCGCCGTTGTCGCCGATAAGGCCGACCACCTCGCCGCGGTCGACGCTGAGGTTGACCCCGCCCAGCGCATAGACCTGGCCATAGGATTTCTTGATGTCGCGCAGTTCGATGATGCGTTCGCCCATGCGATCCTCGCTGGAATTGTCTGTCTGCCGGTCATCTCGCCGGCCGGGCAATAATCCCGGCCGGCGGCTTGGGAGGTCAACGCAATGCCTGCTTGGCGAGCTCTGAGACGATCTCGTAGTTCTGCGGCGTGACGAAGCCGGCGCCGGTGTCGACATTCATCGGCGCCAGCCCCAGCACCACCTGCTGGCAAAGACTGAGGATCGGCAGATAGCCCTGCAGGAACGGCTGCTGGTCGGCCGTCAGCTGCACCCAGCCGCCCTTGAAGCCTTCGACGATCTGCGGACTGGTGTCGAAGCCGAAGTTGAAGATGTCGCCGGGCTTGCGGCCCGCCGCCTGCATATAGGTCGCGACATTGCCGAGCATCTGGCCGCCGGGGTAGCCGACCGCCTTGACGTCGGGGTGGTTGAGCAGCGCCGCGGTGATCACCGGAATGGCGAGGTTGGGATCCGACGCCCATTCGCCGCTCGGCGGCGACGAGAGCTGGATCACCTCGACCCCCGCTTCCTTCAGCGCCGCCACCGTGCCGCGCTCGCGCGCGCCGCGATTCTCGTTCTCGAACGGGCCGATCATGATCGCCTTGTCGCCGGCCTTGAGCTTGCCGAGCTTGAACGCCTCGACACCGAGCGCGCGGCCCTGCTGCTCCTGCTGCGCACCGACATAGCCGCCGCCGAACGCCGCCACCACCTTCGGCACCGGAACGTTCTGGTACATCATCTTGATGCCGTCCTTATGCGCCTGCTCGGCCAAAGGCATGATCGCCGCGTCGCCCGGATGGCCCATCATGGCGATGCCCTGCGGCTTGACCGCGACCGCCTCGCGCAATTGCTGCACCATCTTCTCGACGTCCCACTGCGAGAAGATGTAGTCGACCTTCGGCCCGAGATCGGCCGCCGCCTGCTTGGCGCCATTATAGACGATGGTGCCGAAGGCGTCGCCCTCGGCGCCACCGACGAAGAAGCGGATGTGTACGTCCTTGCACCATTGCGCGTCGAGCGCGTGCGCCGGCAAGGCAGAGATCGAAGCGCAGAGCGCCGTGGCAGCCGCCACGACGGTCGAGCGCAGAACAGTCCTTCTGGTCGTCATGCACGTTCCTCCCTTTTAGATCCTCCCGATGGAGGGTTTCGAATTGATCTGCGTCCTCGGTCGGCCGGCTCCTCCCGCCGGCCAATCCTCACATCGAATCTGACCTCAAGCCGGATTGGGCAGGTAGCTGTTCCCTCCCCGGCATTGCTTCAGATAGTCGAGCGCGCGCGCCTGTCCGGTGATCTCGAGGTCGCCGCGATAGACCGGATCGTGCCAGCCCTCGATGTCGATGGCGCCCTTGTAGCCGGCCAGCCGCAACTCGCTGATCACCCGCGTCCAGTCGCTGTCGCCGAAGCCTGGCGTGCGCATCTGCACGAAAGGCAGTCGGCCGAACACGCCATGCTCTCGGATGACGTCCCAGCGCACGGTCGCGTCCTTGCCATGGACATGGAAGATGCGCGGCGCCCATTTGCGGATCTGCGGGATCGGATCGATCAGGTAGACAAGCTGATGGCAGGGCTCCCATTCCAGCCCGAGATTGTCGTTTGGCAATTCGTTGAACATCAGCTCCCAGGCATCGGGATTGTGGGCGATGTTCCAGTCGCCGCTCGCCCAGTTGCCGTCCATCGCGCAATTCTCGAAAGCGATGCGCACGCCCTTGTCGGCGGCGCGCCTGGCCAGCGGCCCCCACACCTCGCGGAAGCGCGACAGGCTGTCGGTCAGCTTCTTGCCGCGGATGCGGCCGGTGAAGCCGCTCACCGTCTCGGCGCCGAACAGATGCGCATTATCGATCACCGTCTCCCAGGCCGCCAGCACACCGCGATCGACCTCTCCATTCTCGAGCGGGTTGCCGAACACCCCGATCGAGGACACGGTCACATCGGCATCGCCGATCGCCTCGCGGATCTCGCCCGCCAGGCGCTTCAGGTCCTTGCCGCCCAGCGTCTGCCAGAAGAAGGGCTGGATGCTCTCGAAGCCGAGCGGCAGGATCTGCCTGACATAGGCGGCCGGATCTTCGAGATTGGCCCGCACCATGGTGCCGATCCTGATATCGAGAAGCGGGTTTGCCGTCATTGTGCTTCCTTGGCGATTGTCACGCGCCGCCCGTTCTCCGCGCTCTCGATGGCGCCGAAAACCATGGCCAGGCTCTTGATGTTGTCGGCGCCGCGCGTCTCCGGCTCGGCGCCGGTCTCGATCGCGTGCATGAAATCCCGGATGATGCCGAGGTGGCCGTCGACGCGGTCGGCGGGATCGAGCGGCGGCACTTCGATGGGCTGGGTCTTGTCGATGATCCCGTCGCGGCCGGACGCAATCACCTCCGCCTTCAGCCCGTCGTGGCCGTCCCACAAGAGGCTGCCGCGCTCGGCGACGATACGCCAGCTTCCCTCCCAACTCGTGCGGAAACCGTCGGCGCACCAGGAGCCGGCATAGGTGAAGATCTTGCCGCCGCCGAGGTCGAAGACGGCGCTGGCCGACGACCCCTGCCGATACCAGGAATTCACGGGTTCCCATTCCTGGCAATAGACGCTGGCCGGCTCGCCGGCGACCATGTAACGCGCGGCATCGAACGTGTGGATCGCCATGTCGAGCAAGAGCACATGGGCCATCTCCTCGCGAAAACCGCCGAAATGCGGCGCGACGAAGAAGTCGGCGTGGATGCTGGTCGGCTTACCGATGACGCCGGAGTCCAGGAAGCGCCTGATGCGCCTGACATTGGCGACATAGCGGCGGTTCTGGACGACTGCATGGATGCGCCTCGCCTTGCGCGCTGCCTCGACGATGGCGCGCGCATTTTCGGGGCTGTCGGCCAGCGGCTTCTCGGTGAGCAGATGGCAGTTGTGCGCGAAGGCCGAAAGCGCGACCGCGCGGCGTGCGGCGGGAACCACGACGTCGAACACGGCATCGGGCTTGGTCTGGTCGAGAACGGCGTCGAGGTTGGTGCCGATGACGGCGCTGGACAGCGCGTATTCGCGCGCCCTCGCCTGTGCCCGCTCGGCATCGAGGTCGACGAGGCCGACAATGGCGAGCCCGTCGATCTGCTTGACGGCATCGAGCCAGTGCTTGCTCATCGCTCCGCATCCGGCCAGGACGACCCTCATCATCCAGCACTCCTCCTCCGCCGGTCCCTCCAGACCGGACGTCACGGCGTCCACGGCGTCACCGTAAACGTTTTTCCGTAAACGTTTACGAGAACACACCCGATGGCGTAGAATGTCAACCGGCTGCCTGCAAAAATCGTCCCGAAGCCTTGGCCTGAGCGGCAGCCGGTGCTAGCCAAGGCAGGGGGAGAATCCGTCCTTGGCGTCAAGCATCCACGATCTCGCGCGTCACCTGAACATCTCGATCGGCACCGTGTCGCGCGCGCTGAACGGCCGTGCCGACGTCAATGCCGACACACGCCAGCGTGTGCTCGAAGCAGCCAGGAAGCTGAACTATTCGCCCAATCAGTCAGGCCGCAGCCTGCGCCAGGGCGCCACCCGCTCGATCGCCTTCATGCTGCAGCCGCATCCCGGCGACCAGCAATATGGCGAGCCGTTCTTCATCCCGTTCCTGACCGGCCTGCAGGCGCGGCTCGCCGAGCATGACCTGGATCTGATGGTCGTCATGGGTGAGCCGGGCCAATATCAGCAGGAGCGGTTGCGCCGCGTGGTCGAGACGCGCCGGGCCGACGCGGTCGTGTTGGCCAATACGCGAAGGGAAGACGATCGGATCGAGTATCTCAGCAAGGCCGGCTTTCCCTTCGCCACGCTTGGCCGAAGTCAGTCCGGCGGCGACACATATCCTTCACTCGATATCGATTTCGAAAGGGCGGGTGATGAAGCCGTCGACCGGCTGGTCGCGCGCGGCCACCGCCGCATTGCCGCTATTCGCCCTTCGCTTGATCTCAACTTCGGCTACCTGTTCCTCGACGGCTACCGCAAGGCACTGAAGCGGCACGGTATCGAGGTCGACCCCGACCTGATCGCCGACGGCTTCATCAACGAGACCGGCGGCTACCAGGTGACGCCGCAAGTAATGCGCTCCAAAAACCCTCCGACGGCGATCATCTTCAACAATGACGCGATGGCGCTCGGCGGCTGCAAGGCGCTGGCCGAGATGGGTATCAAGCCGGGCCATGACATGGCCGTGATCGTCATCGTCGACACGCCGCTCTGCCGCTACTTTTCGCCGACGCTGACCGCCTTCCGTCCGTCGCTGGAGCCCATGGGCCGGCGGCTGGCCGAGATGCTGCTCGCTTCGCTTCCCGCATTCGCCGGCCCTGAGGGCACACGCATCATCCGCGAAGTCTGGCCGCTGGAGCTGATTGCAAGAGAGAGCGATTGAGCGGAGGCGCTTTCCCTTCTCCCCTTGTGGGAGAAGGTGTCGCCGAAGGCGACGGATGAGGGGTGTTCCAGATGGCACCAGCCTCTCACTCCGCTGGAGCACCCCTCATCCGTCTCGGCGCTACGCGCCGATCCACCTTCTCCCACAAGGGGAGAAGGAAACTGTCACGCAACCATCACGTTCGCGTCCTAGACCGCTCGATGGGAACCGGCTCGCCGCATCGCCGATGCGCGTTCCTTCCAGGCCGCTCTGCTCGTCAAGAAGGGGATATCGATGAAACATCTCAACCGAACCGTCGCGCTCGGCGCGGCACTTGCCTTGTTCACTTCCCTGACCCCGGCGCTCGCCGACGGCGTCGCTTACGTCAACAAGGGACTCGTCGGCATCGGCCGCATCCCGGCCAACCAGAAGGACAAGTTCGGCGAGACCTTCGGTTCAGGTTCAGGCATGGCGATCGACACCAAATCCTGGACGCGTGAAGGGGCCACCTACAAGGGTTCGCTCTGGCTGCTGCCGGACCGCGGCTACAATGTCGTCGGAACCACCGATTATCGCCCGCGCCTCAACACCATCTCGATCGAGCTGGCGCCGACAGCACCCGGCGCGGCGCCCGCTGCCGGACAGGAACAGTCGGGCGTTAAGGCGACGCTCGCCGACACGATGCTTCTGACCGACGACAAGGGCGCCGACGCCACCGGCCTCGATCCGTTGAACGGCGTGCGCGCCGCCGCCGGCGACATGCCGATGCTGCCTGAGGCCAATGGCAAGCTGGCGCTCGATGACGAAGCGATCGTGCGGCTGCCGGACGGCACGATGTTCATCTCAGACGAATATGGTCCCAACATCTACCGCTTTTCGGCCGAAGGCCGTCTGATGTCGGCGACCCAACCGCCCGCGGCGCTGGTTCCGATGCGCCACGGCAAGCCGAACTTCGCGTCCGACAACCCGGGCCCGGGCGCTGCCGAGCCCGATCCGAAGGATCCCGAAACCGGCCGCCAGAACAACCAGGGCCTCGAAGGCATGTCGATGACGCCGGACGGCAGGTTCCTGATCGCCGTGCTGCAGTCGGCGCCCCGCCAGGACGGCGGCGATTCCGGCTCGACCCGCCAGAACACCCGCGCGCTGGTTTACGACGCTTCCGATCTCGCCCACCTCAAGCTGGCGCATGAATATGTCGTGCCGTTGCCGGTGTTCAAGGATGCCAAGGGCAAGACCAAGGTGGCCGCTCAGAGCGAGATCGTCGCACTCTCCGACAAGAGCTTTCTGATGCTGGCGCGCGACTCAGGCAACGGCCAGGGCGTTAAGGGCGACGAGTCGCTCTATCGCAAGATCGAGATCGTCGACCTCTCCGCCGCCACCGATATCGCCAACGGACCGTTCGACGCCGCCGACAAGCCGGTCGCGCCGAAGGGCATGCTCGATGCGTCGGTGACGCCGGCCAAGCTGACGCCGTTCATCGACATCAACGACAAGGGCGAGCTCGGCCGCTTCGGCCTGCACAACGGCGCGCCGAACGACAAGAACAACCTCTCGGAGAAGTGGGAGGCGATGTCGCTGGCGCCGGTGCTCGATCCGAAGCTGCCCGACGACTATTTCCTGTTCGTCGCCAACGACAACGACTTCCTCACCCAGGACGGCTTCCAGGTCGGCGCTGCGTACAAGGCCGAGGACGGCGCCGATGTCGACACCACCTTCCTGGTCTATCAGGTCACACTCCCCGGCCTTTCTGGAAACACCACTCAGTAATGGGATGCGGTCGGCTGCCGCGGCAGCCGACCCTCTTCTGAAGGGATGCATGAGCATCAGGCCTGCGATAGCATCGCGGGCCTGATTCAGTTTCGGCCCCATTGCCATGGGTAACAACATGGATGACGAACAGCCCACCCGCCGGCGGACCGGCGACCTGACCAGCGGCCCCATTCCGCGCACGCTGCTTTTGTTCGCCCTGCCGGTGCTGGGCTCCAACGTGCTGCAGTCACTCAACGGCTCGATCAACGCGGTCTGGGTCGGCCGCTTCCTCGGCGAGGCGGCGCTGACGGCGACCTCCAACGCCAATCTGGTGCTGTTCCTCATCCTCGGCACCGTCTTCGGCATCGGCATGGCGGCGACCATTCTGGTGGCGCAATCGGTCGGCGCCCGCGACCTGCCCGAGGCGAAGCGCATCGTCGGAACCAGCGCCACCTTCTTCTTCCTCGTCTCGGTCGTGTTCGCCGTCTGCGGCTGGATCTGGGTCGACGCCATCCTGACCGGGCTCGGCACGCCGGCCGATGCCTTGCCTTTGGCGCGCGCCTATTTGCGCATCATCTTCGTCGCGGTGCCGATGATGAACCTTTTATCCTTCGTCATGACCGTGCTGCGCGGCGCCGGCGACTCGCGAACCCCGTTCGTCTTCATGGCGCTGGCGGTCGTGCTCGACGTCGTGCTCAATCCGCTGCTGATCCGCGGCATCGGCCCCTTCCCCGAGCTCGGCATTGCCGGTTCGGCAACGTCGACGCTCATAGGCCAGACGGTGAGCGTGATTGCCATCCTGATCGTGCTTTATGTGCGCAAACACCCGCTGCGGCTGGCGGGCAGCGATCTCTCGCTGCTGCGGCCCGACCCGAAATTGCTGCGCATCGTCGTCTTCAAGGGCATTCCGATGGGGCTGCAGATGATCGTCATCTCGGCGGCGGCATTGACCGTGATGGGCATCGTCAATTCCTACGGCTCCCAGGTAGCCGCCGCTTACGGCATCGCCGCGCAGCTCTGGACCTACATCCAGATGCCGGCTCTGGCGATCGGCGCCGCCGTCTCCTCGATGGCGGCGCAGAATGTCGGCGCCGGGCGCTGGGACCGCATCGGCAGGGTCGCGGCGTCGGGCGTCGGCTTCAACTTGGTGCTGACCGGCGCGCTGGTGGCGCTGCTTTTCGTCTTCGACCGCGCAGTGCTCAGCCTCTTCCTCAGCACCGACAGCGCCGCGATCGACATCGCCGCCCACATCAACAAGGTGGCGTCCTGGTCGTTCATCCTGTTCGGCGTCACGATCGTGCTGTTCGCCACGGTGCGGGCCACCGGCGCTGTCATGCCGCCGCTGATCATCCTGATCATCTCGGTGTTGATCATTCGCACCGGCTTTGCCTATTCCATGCGCAGCGTCATCGGCCAGGAGGCGCTGTGGTGGAGCTTTCCGGCAGGTTCGATCGCCTCGCTGGCCCTCGCCGCCGCCTATTACCGCTTCGGCCGCTGGCGCACGATGCACATGATTGAGGACAGGCCGGCGGCCGGCGAGCCGCCCGACACGGGCCTCGGCGTGCCGCGCCAGCGCGCGCAGCTCCTGCCGGAGACGCCGAACGGCTAAAATCCGCGACGACAGGAAAACGTGAAAATCCGCTACCGCGCGTATTTGGCGCCGAAGCCAAGCGCCACCAGCGAGAAGACGACGATCATGCCGGCAAAGGCCAGGCTTGCGATGGTTGCGTTCGCCAGGCTCGACAGGATGCCGATGCCGATCACCGGCAGCGCGTTGCCGCAGAAGCAACAGATGAAGAAGGACGAGACCACCTCGGCGCGGCGGTCGGCGGGCGCGATCTGATTCACCACTTGCAGGCCGCCGCGATAGCCGAGCGCCGCCGCCACGCCGCAGAGCGCCGTCGCAACGATCATCAGGAGCATCGAGGCATAGACCTGCGCCGCCACGATCAGCGCCACGGTCGGGATCATCAGCACCAGCGCGGCAAGCATGGTGGAGCGGCTGGAGAGCCATGTGGTGGCGACGATGGTGATGGCCGCCACAATCGACAGCTCGAAGAAAAGCCCGCCAGCCTCGGCATGATTGGTCACATGCAGCTGCTGCGCCAGGATGCTCGGCGCCAGCGCCGCGTAGAAGCCGACCAGCGCCATGGCGCCGAAGCCAGTCACCGCCGGCGCCACGAATTGCGCGCGGATGTTGTCCGGCACCGAAAGCCGCGGCCTCAGCGAGACGTCGGAGAACCGTCGGGGCCTGGAGACGGTTTCCTGCGTGCGCCAGATCAGTAGGGTGACCAAGGCAAGCAGCACGAGATAGACGGCGAATGTCAGCCTGAGCGGCCAGGGCGCATATTGGGCTAGCAGCCCCGACATGAGCGCGCCGGCCCCGAGACCGACAAAGTTGGTGCTGGTGGCGATGACGGCGGCGCGTGACTTGTCCTTGCCTTCGATCAGCTCGGCCAGCCAGGCGGTGCCCGCCCCCGCGCCGACACCGATGCCGAGCCCGCTGAGGATACGGGCGATGTCGAGCCAGGCGAGGTTTTCGGCGAAGAGGAAAAACAACGCACTGACCACGGCAACGCCCATCGCCGCTAGCGCGGCGGGGCGGCGGCCGACGACATCCGACAGGCGGCCGAAAAACAGCAACGCCGCCAGATTGCCGACCACATAGACGGCGTAAACCAGCGTCAGCGTGACCTGCGAGAAGCCGAAGGCCTGCTTGTAGATCACATAAAGCGGCGTCAGCGCGGTGCTGCCGGCAAAAAGCGCTGCGATCATGGCGGCGACGACGGCCATTGCGGCGCCGCCGCCAAGCTCATTGTCACGCGTCATGGTTTGAGCGTAGCTGGTCATGGCAACCTCCGGGGGTTGCAAGCCCAACGCCTATATAATGGCGCTGTTCCAGCCACCGAATGTCCTCCTGACAATCCTGACAGGATGGTCTTGTGCGAAATCCTCGCGTAGCTTTTGTCGGCCGACGAGGAGGAACCATGGGCAAGGGACGGGTCGAGGCATTCACCGATGGTGTCGTCGCCATCATCATCACCATCATGGTGCTGGAGCTGAAAGTGCCGCATGGCGAAGATTTCTCAGCGCTTCTGCCGCTGTGGCCGGTCTTTTTCTGCTATGTGCTGTCCTTCATCAATGTCGGCATCTACTGGAACAACCTGCACAACATGTTCCACACCGTGCAGCGGGTCGATGGACGCGTGCTGTGGGCCAACCTGAACCTTTTGTTCTGGCTGTCGCTGATGCCGGTGACCACCGCGTTCATGGGAGAGAACCACTTCGCGCCCGTACCGGTCGCCGTCTATGGCATCGACCTCGCGCTTTGCGCCGTCGCCTACACCATCCTGGTCCTCAAGCTGCGCCATCTGCACGGCGCCGACACGACCTTCGCCAAGGCCGTCGGTCGTGACAACAAAGGCAAGATCTCGCTGGCGCTCTATATCGCCGCAGTCCTGCTCAGCTTCCTCAACCAGTGGATCAGCGTGGCGATCTATGTGCTTGTAGCGACCATCTGGTTTGTGCCGGACAAGCGCTTCGAACGGTTGGTAGAGAAATAACGCTTACTTCCGCATGGTTTTCAGCTTTTCCGCCGCCGAGGCGGCAAGGTCGGCATAGCGCTCCTCCAGCCTCTCGGCTGCCTTGATGATCGGAAAGTCATGGCCGAATTTCTCCAGCGCCAGCCTTAGCTTCTCGGCGAAATCCGCCTGCTTCTCCAGCGCCGCAAACAGCGTCTTCACCTGCGTCTCGCTGATGTCGGGATTGGCGAGCATCTTAGGCACGTCGCGGCTCATCTGGTCGCCGTTGACGGTTTGCTCCTTCAGGATTCCGATCCAGTCGGTCAAATGCCGAACTCCTTTTTGGGACAACATGCGCGGCGTGCGCTGCGATGGTCAACCCGTTGCGGCTTTCGCCGTCAACCCGTTGCGGCTTTCGCCGTAATCACCGGACGAACCGGCCTTGCCTCGGCGGCGCCTGGCGTTAAGTTCGGCCCGACCCGAACAAGGATGGAACTCATGACCAGCGACGCCCAGATCCAGACCGCCCTGCCCGCCTTCGCCTCCGGCAATGTCGCCGTCATCACCGGCGGCGCCAGCGGCATCGGCCTTGCCGCCGCAAAACGGTTCGTGGCAATGGGCATGAAGGTGGTGCTTGCCGACATCGGCGGCATGCGCCTCGACCAGGCGAAGCAGGCGGTCGCCGCGATCGGCGGCGAGGATGCCGTCCTCCCAATCCCGACCGATGTCTCCAGGGCGGAAGAGGTCGACCGGCTCGCAGATCTCGCTTACGGTGCCTTCGGTGCGGTGTCGGTGCTGATGAACAATGCCGGCGTCGGCAACAATCCGGGCAAGCCGTGGGAGAACCGCGACGCCTGGAAGCGGCTGCTGGATATCAATTTCTGGGGCGTCGTGCATGGCGTCGAAGCCTTCGCGCCGCGCATGCTCGCCGCCGGAAAGCCGGGCCTGATCATCAACACCGGGTCCAAGCAGGGCATCACCACGCCGCCCGGCAATCTCGCCTACAACGTCTCCAAGGCCGGCGTGAAGACCTTTACCGAAGGACTGGCGCATGCGCTGCGCAACGAGCCGGGAGCCAAGGTGTCGGCGCATCTGCTGATCCCGGGCTTCACCTATACCGGCCTGACCGAAGGCGCGACGGAAAAGCCCGCCGGCGCCTGGACCGGCGAGCAGGTGATCGACTTCATGCTGACATCGCTGATGGAGGACGACTTCTACATACTCTGCCCGGACAACGAAGTGACGCGGCCGATCGACGAAAAGCGAATGGCCTGGGCGATGGGAGACATCATCGAGAACCGCCCTGCCCTGTCGCGCTGGCATCCCGATCACAAGGATGCCTTCGCGGCCTTCATGAACCGCTGACGGCCCTGTCAAGCCGCGGCTTTCTTCTTGGATGCGTTCTTCCCGGCCGCGGTCTTCTTTGTGGCCGCGCCGGCGGTCTTGGGCGCATGCCTGGTGCCGTTCTTTCCGGCGACGGCCTTCTTGGCCGCCTTTTCGGCGATCTCGCTGTCATGCCGTTTTGCCGCCGCCTCGCATTTCGAGCGGATCTCCTCCACCTCTGACTCCGTCAGGTGTTCGATTCCGATGAAATGGTTATGGGCGCGGCTCACCCTGATCAGTTCGTCCAGCTTGGCCTGGATCGCCGCGCCATCGCGATTTTGCGTGTTCTGGATCAGGAACACCATCAGAAAGGTGATGATGGTGGTGCCGGTGTTAATGACCAATTGCCAGGTGTCCGAGAACCCGAAGAGCGGTCCACTCAACGCCCATACAACCACGATCGCCACACAGATGGCGAAGGTGGGCGGCAGCCCCGCCAGATGTGCCACCTGGTTGGCTATCCGCGTGAAAACCTTCTCGATCATGCAAGTCCCTCGAACCGTGGATGTGCTGGCATTTGCGAAGAAACAAGCTGCCGCCCGCTCCGGTTCCGCGGGATCGAATTTTGTGCCGACACGTGCACGCAATCGGCTACACGCAGAAAGCGCAGTTTCGCGAAAAAACACCTTATCCGTTTATTTGCAATAGTGCCGGTGCAGGCCGAAAGCCTGTTCCTTCCGCTTCACGGCGGTTTACCTCCAGCCCCTTCCGCCGCGCCACCCCCGCATGGCGGAAGGGGCATTTAGTTCCGAAGAGTGGAAGGGGACCGGTCAGACAGCGCCGGTCATGTGCTCGACGGCGTTCCGCCCGTGTCGGTAAGCGTTTCTTGCCAACGATCGAGAAAGGCTTCGATCGGCATGGCCTGCATATCGGGGATTGCGCTCGCCAGTTTCTCGGGCGGCCAGTCCCACCAGGCAAGGGCTTCGATGCGCGACGCGACGGTGGCGGAGAACCGCCGGCGCAGCGGCTTTGCCGGAACGCCTGCGACGATCGTGTAGGGCGCGACGTCATGTGTCACCACCGCATTGGCGCCGATGACCGCGCCGTTGCCGATCGCGACACCCGGCATGATCACCGCGCCGTGTCCGATCCAGACATCATGGCCGATGATGACCGATTTTGCTTGCCGTCGCGCGCGAAAAGCCGTGTCGACGCCCAGCCAGCGAAAATACTCGTTCGGCCGGTAGCTGACCTTGTGCTGTGTCAGCCGCTCGATCGGATGCTCTAGCGCGTTGATGCGGCTGTTCGCGGCGATCGAGCAGAACTTGCCGATTGTCGTATAGATCGCCTCGCAATGGCGTTCGAAATAGGAAAAGTCGCCGACGCTCACCTCGCGCAGGATCACCCGCTCGCCGATCGAGGCATAGCGGCCGAGCTTGCATGCCTTCAGCTCCGCGGTCGGATGGATGCGCGGCTCGGGATCCTTGAGGACGAGGGTTTCAGGACGGTCCATGAGGGGGCTTTACGCCGGCGGGGACGGCCCTGCAAGCGCGGCCTGCCCCCGCCAAGCCTATCGCCTATTGCGGCTTGCCCTTGGTCCACACCACGTTCTGGCCGTAAAGCGGCACGGTCGTGACCGACATCTTCGCCGAGCCGTTCTGCACCTGGCGCGAATGCGACAGATAGATCAGCGTCTCGTTCTTCTTGTCGTAGATGCGGTTCACCACCTGCTTTTTCCAGATCAGGCTGAGGCCCTGCTTGAACACCTCCTCGCCGCCCTCGCCCATGTCGATGTCGCCGATGGTGATCGGCCCGGTCTGGCGGCAGGAGATCGACGAATCGGAAGGATCCTCGAACCAGTTGCCCTTATGCAGCCGGTCGATGATGCTGCGGTCGAAATAGGCGACATGGCAGGTGACGCCGTCGACCTTCGGGTCCTTGATCGCATCGACCATGATGTCGTTGCCGACCCAGTCGACACCCACTTTACCCACTTCGTCAGCCATGGCCGCGCCGGCGCTCAGGGCAAGACAGGCGGCGAACAAGCCGATCAGTTTTCGCAAGGAAGCCTCCTCGGTTCACGTTTGCCGATGTCAGGTGGGACAGGATCGTGGCGTTTGCAAGCCGATCGGCCCGCCCGGCGGCTTGCGGCAACGCGACATCTTTGCGCGCCCGGCGCCGACCCGCTAAGACTGTCGCCGAACTGGCTTCCAGCCAAAGCAACGGACATTCACTGATGATGCGCTCAATCCTGGTCGGCATTCTCGTCCTGATGGCGGCGGGCATCGGCTGGCTGACATTCGACTGGTACCGGGGCCACTATGGCGGCGAGCCCTTCGGCGCGCCCTTCACGCTGGTCGACCACAAAGGCGCGCCGATCACCGAAGCCGCCTTCAGGGGACACCCCAGCGTCGTGTTCTTCGGCTTCACCCATTGCCCTGAAGTCTGCCCGACGACACTGTTTGAGCTCGCCGGCTGGCTGAAGACGATGGGCGACAGCGGCAAGGACCTCAGCGCCTATTTCGTCACCGTCGATCCGGAACGCGACACGCCGGAGACGATGAACACCTATGTCAGCAACTTCTCCGACCGGATCACCGGCATCACCGGCGAGCCGGACAAGGTGCATGCCATGGCCAAGGCCTTCGGTATCTATTGGAAGAAGGTCGACACTGGCGACGGCGACTACACGATGGACCACACGGCCTCGGTGCTGCTGCTCAACGCCAATGGCGATTTCGCCGGCACCATCGCCTATGGGGAGAGCGCCGACACCGCGATAGCCAAGCTGAAGCGGCTGGCTGCGGGTGGGCAAACCTGATCCCGAACCGAAGGTCAGCGACCGCAAAAAGTAGGAACCGGTTTTCGGAAAAGATCATGTTCAAACAAGAATCTTTCTGATGGGGCAAACCAGACTCCATCTTACCGCCAACAAGATTGAAGCCGACCGCATCTTCGCGGCGCTGGACGCAGCGTTCGAGGATGACGGCCTGCCGATCGCCGTGCTGGAGCTCGACGAGGAAAAAGATATCCATGAAGTGTCGCTCTATGCCGATGGCGACATCGATCCCATCGAGGCGCGGGTCAGGGATGTCCTCGCCGGTCTCGGCCTGCCGAAGGCGATCGAGCGCGAGGTCCTTCCCGACGTCGACTGGGTGTCGCGCTCGCTGGAAGGCTTGAAGCCGGTCCGCGCCGGACGCTTCTTCGTCCACGGCTCGCACGACCGGGCCAAGCGTCGCAGTGGCGACCTCGCCATCGAGATCGAGGCGGGCCTTGCCTTCGGCACCGGGCACCACGGCACCACCGCCGGCTGCCTCGAAGTGCTGGAGCAGGTGGTGCTGCGCGAGCGGCCGCGCAACGCGCTCGACCTCGGCACCGGCAGCGCCGTGCTCGCCATCGCGCTGGCCAAGCTCGCGCATATCCCGGTGCTGGCGACCGACATCGATCCGGTCGCCGTCCGCGTCGCCGCCGCCAATGCCCGCCTCAATCACGTCAAGGCGCTGGTCGAGACGGTGACGGCGCCCGGCTTCCATCATCCGATCTTCGCCAGGCGCGCACCTTTCGACCTCATCGTCGCCAACATCCTGGCCCGGCCGCTGATGCGGCTCGCGCCCGAAATGGCCAAGCACATCAGCCTGGGCGGCTCGCTGGTGCTCTCCGGCATCCTCGACCGGCAGCGCGACGCGGTGATCTCGGCCTATGTCGGCCAAGCCTTCCGCCACGTGCGCACCTTGCATCGCGAGGGCTGGGTGACCATCCACCTCAAGCGCTGAGGCCGGGTTGCATCCAGCCGATCTGGCCCTGCCGAAATCGATTCCGATTTCCGGGGTCATGCGCTACGCTCGCAACAAGCATCGAAGAGAGGCCAAAAATGTTCCAGACCTTTGATTCCGCTGGTGATCCTGCCGTCGGTAAGCCGCGTGTGGCGCAGCTGCGGCAATGGCTGGCTGAGCATGGTTTGGATGGCTTCCTTGTTCCCCGCGCGGACGAGCACCAGGGCGAATATGTCGCCGACCGCTCGGCGCGGCTGAAGTGGCTGACCGGCTTTTCCGGTTCGGCCGGCGTCGCGATCGTGCTGCGCGACCGCGCCTTCATCTTCGTCGACGGCCGCTACACGCTGCAGGTGCGGGGCGAGGTGGACCTGTCGATCTTCACCGTCGAAAGCCTTGTCGACAATCCGCCGGCCAGCTGGATCAAGGACAATCTCGGCAAGGGCGCAAGGCTCGGCTTCGACCCCTGGCTGCACACGATCGGCGAGATCAAGGCGCTGAAGGCATCGGCCGAGCAATCCGGCGCGACATTGGTGCCGCTCGACAGGAATCCCGTCGACATCATCTGGACGGATCAGCCGGAACCGCCCCGCGCGCCTGTCGAGATCCATCCGCAAAACCTCGCCGGCGAGCTCGCCAAGGACAAGCTCAAACGGCTGGCAGGCGCGATCGAAAAGGACGGCGCCACCCATGCGGTGCTGACCGATCCGTCCTCGATAGCCTGGGCCTTCAACATCCGTGGCGGCGACGTGCCGCACACGCCGCTGGCGCTCGGCTTCGCCATTCTCGCCGCCGATAGCAAGCATCAGCTGTTCATGGACCAGCGCAAATTCCCGCGGCAGGTCGCGGCTTACCTCACCCAGCTTGCCGATCCGCATGATCCAGGCGAGTTCGAAGCCGCTGTCATTGAACTCGCCAAGGGTGGTGCGAAAATCGCGCTCGATCCGGTGCTGGCGGCGGAGAAGCTCCGCACGTTGGTGGAGGACAATGGCGGCAAGGTCGTCTTAGCCGCTGACCCGGCGCGTATTCCCCGCGCGACCAAGAACCAGGCCGAGATCGCCGGCAGCCGCGCCGCGCATCGCCGCGACGGTGCCGCGGTCGCCAAGCTGTTGTGCTGGCTCGATCGCCAGAAGCCCGGCACGCCGGACGAAATCGCCGTCGTCACCAAGCTTGAGGAGGTGCGCCGGCAGACCGGCGAGGAAACGCAGATGCCGCTGCGCGACGTCTCCTTCGACACGATTTCCGGCGCCGGCCCGAACGGCGCGATCATGCACTACCGCGTCTCGCGCGCCACCAGCCGCAAGCTTGAGAGCGGCGAGCTGTTCCTGCTCGATTCCGGCGGCCAGTATCAGGACGGCACGACCGACATCACCCGCACCGTGCCGATCGGCCAGCCGAGCGAGGAGATGCGCGAGCGCTTCACCCTCGTGCTGAAGGGCATGATCGGCATCTCGACGCTGCGTTTCCCCGCCGGCACGCGCGGTTCGGAGATCGACGCCGTTGCCCGCGTGGCGCTATGGAAGCATGGCTGCGACTTCGCCCACGGCACCGGCCACGGTGTCGGCTCCTACCTCGCCGTGCATGAAGGGCCGCAGCGCATCGCCCGCACCGGCACAGAAAAGCTGCTTGCCGGCATGATGCTGTCCAACGAACCGGGCTACTACAAGGAAGGCGCCTACGGCATCCGCATCGAGAACCTGATCCTGGTCACGCCGGCGGAGCAGATCGAGGGCGGCGACATCGCCATGCACGGCTTCGAGACGCTGACGCTGGCGCCGATCGACAAGCGGCTCATCCGCACCGATCTGTTGCACCGGGACGAGTTGCAGTGGCTCGACCGCTATCATGCCCGGGTGCTGGCCGAGATCGGCCCGATGGTCGACGGCGAAACGCTGGCCTGGCTGGAGAAGGCGACAGCACCGCTGCCGCACGATGCGAAGATTTGAGGTGAGCTTCTGTCTCCCGGTTCGACGGCTACGCCATGCACACATCTTCTGTGACTGGCGCGACTGATCAGGCCGAAGCCTTGATTGCCACGTGGTTCCCCCAATCCGTCGCTGCTTCGCAGCGCCACCTTTCCCCCCTCCGGAGGGAAAGGAAGGGAGCCTTGCTGGACGAGCGTTGGCGGCAAAAAGCTCGGCGCCTTTCCTCTCCCCCGTCGATCGGGGGAGAGGTGGCTCGGCGAAGCCGAGACGGAGTGGGGGTCGACCAGCGCAGCGTAAGACAATGCATGCGCCAAGCTGCTATGCACGCTATCGTCCAAAACCAGCCGCTTGGGAAATGTGTGCATCCCCTAGCGCTCCACAGCGAGAAATGCCCAGGTCATCCTCCGAAGCTGCTGCGGAGGACGGGCAGGACAATGAGGGGCAGCGCCAGCCATTCAGGATGGAAAGCTATACGACGAACTGCCTCGCCAGAATCAGGACAGCGGCCCCAGCCAGAAACATCGCCATCAGGCCGCCGCGCAGCGACACCAGCACGGTGACGATCAGCGCCGCCCATTCGGCCGGCCCGGCATGCAGCAGTTCCGGCGCGACGAGCGTCGTCAGCACCGCGGCCGGCACGGCGTTCAACCCGGCCTCGACGCGCGGATGGATGGTCTCAAAGCGCGAGATGACGAGGTGGCCGCCGACACGGGTCAGATAGGTGGCGACGGCGCCGGCCAGGATGATCCAGAAGGTCGTGCTCATGGCCGCTTGCCCACGCCGCTGTGATGCGGCGGCAGGATCACCGCCAGGACGATGCCGGCGACCGCGCCGATCGAGACATGCCAGGGTGAGCCCACGGTTCGATAGGCGATGATCGAGGCGACGGCGCTGGCGGCGACGACGGGCGCCCAGAGCGGCCGTTTGCGAAAGCCGAGCACCAGGCCGAGGAAATAGATCGGCAAAAGGAAATCGATGCCCAGCGCATGCGTGTCGGGGATCAGCTTGCCGAACACCGCGCCCAATCCGCTTTCGATAACCCAGAACACATAGACCGGCAGGCCTAGCCCCAGATACCAGACGAAGCCGACGGGACGGCCGGACTCCGCCCTCGCCTCGGCGATGGCGAATTGCGGATCGGTCAGGATGAAATAGCCGAGCGCCTGCTGCAGCACCGGCCAATGCGCGATGCGCCTGCCGATGCCGGCCGAATAGAGCACGTGGCGAAAGTTCACCGCGAAGATCGACAGCACAATCAGCCATGGCGCGACATGCTGGCCGAACAGTTCGATGCCGACCATCTGGCTGGCGCCGCCATAGATCATGGCGCTCATCAGGAAGGCTTCGAGGACGGAAAACCCATTGTCGACGGCGATCGTGCCGAACAGGATCGCGAACGGCGCGGAGGCGACGACCACCGGCATTGAAAGCCGCACGCCGTCCCAGAAATCGCCGCCCGTTCTGCCTTCAGACATTGCTTCCGCTGCCATGCGCCGCTCCTCGTGCATGTCGCCCAGAAGTGCGCAGCGGTTCTGGGACAACGACATGCATCAACAAAAGACTTAAAGCGCGTCGCCTGGATTCGTTCAGCGCACGCGCTTTAAGAGCGGCTTGATTTAGAGAGCGTCGCCTCCAATGTCACACCAATTCGCTTGACCCAGCGATCAGCGGAACTGATCGCCGGGTTGCGAAACGTTGGAATCTTTAGGCAGCTCAGCTGACGAAATAGCGCTGCCACTCGAAGTCCGTGATATGCGAGGCCTCCCAGGCATCGAAGGCCGCCTGCTCGGCGCGGCGGCTTTCGGCGTAGTTGTCGCGGAACGCTTCGCCGAACGCCTCGGCGCAGAAATCGGATGCGGCGAAGGCTTCAATAGAAGCATTGAGCGTGCGCGGCAGCTTCGGCTTGTCGAGGTTGGCGAGGTTGCTCGTCACCGGCGCCTCGAGCGGCAAATCCTTCTCGATGCCTTCGCAGCCGGCCGCCAGGATCGCGGCGATCGAGAGATAGGGATTGACGTCGGCGCCAGGCGCCCGGTGCTCGAACCGGCACGCGGCATCGTTCGGCGTGGTGATGGCGCGGATCGGCGCGGTGCGGTTCTCGAAGCCCCAGGCGACGTCTTCCGGCGACCACGCGCCGCGATCGAAGCGGCGGTAGGAGTTGACCGTCGGCCGGAAGAAAATATGGGTCTCCTGCATGCGGTTGAGCACGCCGGCGAGGAATTTCTCGGCGACCGGCGTCAGCCGGTTCGGTCCAGCCGCGAAGGCCGGCTTGCCGTCCCGCCACAGGCTGACATGATGGTGCGCGCCGCAGGCGCTTTCCTTGCCCGGCGGCTGGAAGCGCGTCATGAAGGTCGCCACCAAGCCACGCTCGGCGCACAGCTCGCGCAGATGCAGCTTGGCGCGCATCGCGGCATCCGCCGCCGCCAACGCGCTCTTCGGCGTTAGCGCGTATTCATACATGCCGTAGCCATATTCGGTCACCAGCGAGGCGACGCCGATGTCGATGCTCTTCATGCGCGTAATGAATTCGGCGGCGAAATCCTGGTATTCGCCACTGCGCACGAGGTCGTAGTTGATCAGCGAATGGCCCCATGGCTTCAGCTCGCGATAACGGCCGGCGCGCATCAGATCATGGTCGGCGTGGAAAATGCCGAACTCGTATTCGAGCGCGAATTTCGGCTCATAGCCAAGCGCCCTCGCGCGCTCCTCGACGCGCGCCAGCACGCCGCGCGGGTCATACGGACAGACGGCGCCGTCCAGCATGTAGGAGCGCGTGATGGCGGAAGCGAATTTCGGCTTCCAGCCATGCTGCACCACCGTATCCGGATCGATGATACCCTTGATGTTGGGAAAGCCGTTCTCCTCATTGGCGCTCGGCGAGGCGAAGGCGACGTCGCCCATCGGCTGGCCGTCGCCATGCGTGACGCAATAGAGGATGGCATTGATCGACTCACCGGCTGTGGAGAGCTTCAGCGGCGCGATCTTGGAGCGTACGACGCCCGACGTGTCGACGGTATGCACCTCGACGAACTCGACGCCGCGCGATGCAAGCTCGGCCTGCAGCGCCTCGAGCTTCGGCGCATACGCCGCCACCCTGTCCTCAAATTCCACGTTCAACCTCCACCACGAAAAGCTATTTGGCGTTGCGCCGCAACAGGAGCGACAGCAGCTCGTCGAGCTCATGCCGGCCGCTGATGCCGCTCGGCCGGAACGCCATGCAAAGCACGATGACAACGCCGAGCGCCACGCCCGACAGGCCGAGCAGCTGCGGCATCTGGATACCCGCGACCGTCACGCCGGACTCGATGCTGCGGATGAATTCCAGCCCGATCGAAAGCACGATGACGCCGGTGACCGCGCCAGTCACCGTTGCCATGCCGCCGAGGATCAGCATCGCCAGCGTGTTGAAGATCATCTGGAAATAGAACAGTTTTGGGCTGATCGTGCCGGCGAAATAGGCGTAGAGCACGCCGGCGAGCCCGCAGATCAGCGCCGACAGCACCCATGACATGAGCCGCAGTTTCTTCGCATCGATGCCGAGCGCAGCCGCAGCCTGAGGGCTCTGCGCGCTGGCCCGCAGCTGCAAGCCCCAGCGGCTGTCCTTGAACAGTCGCGCCGCCACGATCGCCATCACCGCGAAGACCAGCATCCACGGCAGGCCGACCACTTTCGGAATGCCGAAGAAAGCCTGGTTGCCCTTGAACAGATTGGTCCAGTTGAGGAAAACCGAATGGACGATGATGAGCAGCGCCAGGCTGACGATGGTCGCAGCGACCCCCGACAGCCGGCTGATCACCTTGCCGCTGACCAGCGCCACGATGCCGACCACCAAGAGCGCAATGAGCGCCGACGAAACCGGATCGAGCTCCAGCGTCGCAAAGCCGAACGGCGCGTTGGGGATCGACAGCTTCTTCATGGCAAGCGGCGTCGACAGGATGGCGACGCTATAGGCGCCGAGCCCGACAAAGGCGCTGTGGCCGAGATTGGCGATGTTGGAATTGCCCATGAACACTTGCAGGCCGACCACGACGATCAGGTTTACGAAGGCGCCGAGTGCGAGGAAGGTGTAGTAGGTCGGCGCGAAGTTCAGCACCAGGAGCCCGATCGCCAGCACCGGCAGCGCTGTCACCAGCCCGCCGATCAGCGAGCGGAGGATCGCGTTGCCGGGCTGCGCGGTGGCGGCCGGCGCCGCCATCTGTTCGACCGCTTGCGAGAGTTCGGAGCCTGCCACGTCAGATCTCCCGCCCTAAATCTCTTTGTCGCCGAGTTCGATGCGCTGGCCGAGCAGGCCTTCCGGCCGGTAGACGAGCAGCGCGACGATGATGGCGTAGGTGAGCGCGTCCCGGAAGCCCGCATATTCCTGCGGCAGCGCGACGAGCAGGCCGACTTCGATGAAGCCGAGCAGCATGCCGCCGACCGCAGCACCCGGCAACGAGCCGAAGCCGCCGATGACGCAGGCGACAAAGGCCTTCAGCACCAGGCCGAAGCCGAGATCGGGTGAGACGCTGCCGCGCCGCGCCAGGATGAAGACGGCGGCGATGCCCGCCAGCGCGCCCGAAATCGCAAACGCCGTGGCAATCACCCGGTTTGCCTTGATCCCCATCAGCCGCACGGTGGCGAAGTCGCGCGAGGCAGCGCGAATGGCGAGCCCGAGCGTCGAGCGGTTGAGGAAGAACACGAGCGCAAGGATGGTCAGGCCCGATACGACCAGTTCCATCACTTGCAGCGAGGAGACGGCGAAGGGGCCGAAGAACCACATCTGGTTCAAGCCGTTGAGGATCGAGACCGACTGCGGCTTTGGCGAGATCAAAAGCATGAAAAGGTTCTGCACCACGATCGACACGCCGAAGGCGGTGAGCAGCCCGGTGGTGGTCGGCGCATAGCACACCGGCCGGAAGGCGACGCGTTCGAACACCACCGCCGCCAGCGCCGCCATTCCGACGGCAAGCAGCACCGCGACGAAGGGCGAAGTCAGCCCGAGCGCGGCAGCCAGGAACACGCTGTAGGCCGAGACCCCGATGATCTCGCCATGGGCGAAATTCACCAGGCCCATGATCGAGAAGACGACGGCGAGCCCGAGCGCCACCAGGGAATATTCCGCACCGAAGGCGAGCGCATTGAGGAGTTGCTGCAAGGCGTAATCCATCGCCGCCTACCCGCCGATATAAAGGTTGAACAGGCCGTGCTCGTCGGCGAGTCTGGCCGGCGGTCCGTCATAGCGCAGCGTGCCCGAGCTCACGACATAGACGCGGTCGGCGAAGCGCAGCGCCTGTTTGGCGTTCTGCTCGACCACCAGCAGCGTCAGCCCTTGCGCCTTGAGCTCGCCGATGAAATCGAAGATGCGCGCCACGATCTTGGGCGCGAGCCCCAGCGACGGCTCGTCGAGCAGCAGCAGCTTCGGCCGCGACATCAGCGAACGGGCGATCGCCAGCATCTGCTGCTCGCCGCCCGAAAGCGTGCCGGCCGCCTGGCCGAAGCGTTCGGACAGCACCGGGAACAGCGACAGGAACCGCTCGATATCCTGGCGCACGCTGGCGGGGTCGCGCCTTGTCGCGGCTCCTAGCCGCAGGTTCTCGCCGACGCTCAGGTTGGAGAAGATGTGCCGGCCTTCCGGCGTCGCGGTCAGTCCGGCACGGATGCGGTCCTCGGTGCGGACATGCGAGATGTCCTTGCCGTCGAGCACGATGCGCCCTGAAGCTGGCGTCACCAGACCTGTCAGCGCGTTGATGGTCGAGCTCTTGCCGGCGCCGTTGGGCCCGAGCAGGGCGACAAGCTCGCCCTGCCCGACCTCGAGCGACAACTCACGCACCGCCGTGACGGCGCCATAGCGCACGACAAGCTTCTCGACCTTCAGCACGTGTTCCCGGCCCCGCTTAGTTCAGCGCCGGAACGAAGGTCGGCGGCGTGTCGGTGATCAGCACCCGCTTGCCGTCGGCAAAGCCCATCACCGGCACGGCTTTGACCGGATAGCCCTTCTTCTCGGCGAAGGAGATCGTCGGCGCCGTGGTGCCCGGATAGCCGCCAGGCGCGCGGATCGCCTCGCGTAAGGCGGCGGGGTCGACGGTGCCGGCCTTTTTCGCCGCTTCGTAGCTGATCTGCACCATGTCGGCGCCGAGCGCGTCGAAGATGCCGTTGATCTTGTAGCCGTCGGCCTTGCACTGGGCGAGGAACTTGTCGATCGGGCCGTCGACGCCGGTCGCGCCATGGGTCGCGAACATCACCTTTTCCAGCGACTTCGGATCGCCGACCGTACCTTCCAGCGACTTGTCGTCGAAGGCATCGCAGCCCGCCACCCACCCCTCGTAGCCGTTGGCGCGCAATTGCCGGATCAGGATGCCGACATCGGGCAGCACTGCGCAGATATGGATCGCGTCCGGCTTCTGTGGCAACGCCTTGATCGAGGCGATCTGCGGGGACCAGTCGGTGGTGCCGTAGGAATAGTTGAATTTGGCGACCACCTTGCCACCGAGATGCTCGAACACCTCGCCGAACCACTCCGGCAGCTTCTCCGAGTAGGACCCGGCATCGGGTGACACCATCAGCGCGACGGTCCGCGCGCCTTTGCCGTAAAGCGCGTTGGCGGTGGCCGAGGCATTGATCGGATCGGGCACCGCGCCGGCGATGAAGTTGTCGAGCCCAGCCTGCTGCATCTCGAGCTGCGTGTTCGGCGCCGAGAACACGGTGGCGCCATAAGGCTGCGCGGTCTGCGCCATCGGGATCAGCGCATCGGGAAACGGCACGCCGGTGATCACCTGCGCGCCGGCATCGAGGAATTTCTGGCCGAGCGAGACCGAAAGCTGCGGATCGGAGCGGTTGTCCTCGATCATCAGCTCGACCTTGGGATCGTTCGCGCTTGCGGCCTTGTTCAGCCTGTCGGCCATGCAGCGCGCGCCCTCGGCCTCGCTATAGGGCGCGTAGGCGCCGGTCATGGCGACCGCAAGCCCGATCTTCAGATCGGCGGCGCCTGCATGCCCGGCCTGCAGCAGTCCCGCGGTCAGCACCGCGGCTCCCAGCAAAATCTTTTCCATTCTACCCCTCCTTCCTCTCATTGCGGTTGTTCTTCCGGGCCTTCAGGCCGTCTCTGACTGCCCGACATAGACCTCAATGACGCGCGGATCGCGCCACACGTCTTCCGTCTCGCCCGAAGCGATCACCTGGCCCTGGTCCATCACGCAAAGCCGGTCGCAGAGCCGGTTGATGAAGCGCAGGTCGTGATCGATGACGATGGTCGCGCAGCCGACGTCGCGGCGAATGCCTTCGATGGCGATGGCCAGCGTCTCCGACTCGGCCTCGTTGAGACCGGCGGCCGGTTCGTCGAGCAACAACAGCGACGGCCCAAGCGCCAGCGCGCGTGCGATCTCGAGCCGGCGCTGGCTGCCATAGGGCAGCGTTCCGGCCGGGCTGTCGGCGAAGCCTGCGAGCTCATATTGCTGCAGAAGCTGATCGACGCCGATGCGCATGGCGGCATCGGGGCGCACGGCCCGACAAGTGATATGCGCGACCTCGACATTCTGCCGTACAGTCAGGTCCTTGAATAATCTGATGGTCTGGAAGGTGCGGCCGACCCCTGCCCGCGCGCAATGCTCTGGGCTGCGGCCCGTGATCTCTTCGCCCGCGAGGCGCACGCTGCCGCTGTCCGGCTTGAGCACGCCCGAAATGGCGTTGACGAGGGTGGATTTGCCGGCGCCGTTCGGACCGATGAGACCGAGGATCTCGCCGGCCTCGCAGGTCAGCGAGGCGCTGCGCAACGCCTGCACGCCACCGAATGTCTTGCTGACTGCCTCAACCGACAGCATCGGTCATCTCTCCCATTCCCGGCCGCTGGCTGTTCTCCTGTCGGCCGGTCAAAGGATGCTAGTCCCCGAACTTTTCCATAACAAGTATTTTTTTCCATTCTAGAAAAATTCTTGAGTGGAAGGGCTGAGGCCCGTCGGTCAGACGCCTGCTCCCGGCGGCAGCCCGTCGCGCGGCACCGTGTTCGACATCAGCATGATGACGGGCTCGTCGCCGAGCGCCACATAGGCGTGCTGCATTTCGCCGTCGAACAGGATGCTGTCGCCGGGCTGCAGGACGCTCGGGTCGTAGTGGAGCGTGTGGAGCTGCAGGCTGCCGCTCAACACATGGATGAACTCCTCACCCGAATGGCTGCGCCAGCCGCCGTTTTCCTCGAAGGTTCTGGCGCGCAGCGTCACGCGCCAGAAAATATTGGTCTTGTCGCGGAAATCGCTGCACAAGACCTCGAATTCCATGGCGTTGCCTTTGTGCAGGATGCCGCTGCCGGCGCGCGTGATCGAGCGGCGCGCCTGCGGCCCGGGCTTCGGGCTGAACAGGAAGGAGGCCACCGGCACGTGCAGCGCGCCGGCAATCATCAGCGCGATATCGACGGTCAGCCTGGCCTTGCCGTTCTCCAGCTTCGAGAGCTGGGACACGGAAAGGCCCGAGCGCTCGCTGAGATCGCGCAAGGTGATGTTCTGCTGCTTGCGCGCGTCGCGGATCTTGCTGCCCACATTGCCTTGCATCGTCCACGCCCTTGGCTGCCGTGTTTCCAATTCGACAAGCTCTAGCGTTCCGATATTTGACCGTCCAGCCTTCAGACGGCTACGGCTGATTGCGGCCATAGGGATATCGCGATGGTGGCAAAGGCAGCCTCCAGGAGGCGGCTGACGCGTTCGAAAGTTTCCGGATCGGCAAGCAAGTCGTTGCGCAGCTCGAGGTAGAGGCAGGGCCGGCCCTGCTGCAGCCCGTGCCGGTTCAAGGTGTAGCCGACAGCCTGGCGCCAGTCGTAAGGTTCGTTATCGCCGATTCTGAAGCCTGCTTCCGGGCCTTGAGCCCTGAGCGTTTTCAGCACCGACGCGACGAAGGGCGACTGTTCCCGCCACAGCACGCCGATATCCACATTGCGCTTCACCCCGCCCATCACCGGCGTGAAGGAATGCACCGAGATCAGCGCGCGCCTGCCGGCAGCGGCTTCGATGATTGCCCGTTCGACCGGCGCCCAGGCGACGAGCTTGCGCAGCCTCGCATCCGCCGCGTCCACAGCGAGATTGCCCGGCACCGGGATGCCGCCGAGGTCGGGACGCATGAAGTCCCACTCCTCGGCGGGGCGGTTATAGTCGAGGAACAGCCGTGAATAGCGCGCGATCACCGCCGGCGCCCGCAGCGTTCGCGAGAGCCGGCGCGTCAGCGCGCCGACGCCGATGTCCACCGCGAAATGCGTGCCGAGATAAGGCTCCGCCAGGCCAAGGTCGCGCCACGGCGCCGGCACGACGTTGCCGGCATGCTCGGCAATCAGAAGATAGGGGCTGGCCGCATCCGGCAGCAATCGTTCCACCCCGGCCGCGGCAAGCGCCGCGACGGCCGCGTCGCCAAGCTTTTCAAGGTCCCGCACGACCGGATGCCGCCGGCGGTCAGGCGATGACGGAGCGGACATGATAAGCCTTCGCCGCCGTCGCCTCGATGAGGCCGGCGCGCCCGTTGGCGCGGCCAAGACCGGAATTCTTGATGCCGCCCCAGGGCAGATAAAGGTCGGCGTGATCGCATCGGTTGAGATAGACGGTGCCGGCCTCGACCTCGTCGAGCAAGGCCACGCCGCGTTCGACATCGCGCGTCCAGATCGAGGCGCTGAGGCCGTAGTCGCTGTCGTTCATTAGGCGGATCGCCTCGTCGTCGCCGCCGACGGCCTGGACGCAGGCCACCGGCCCGAACAGCTCGTCGCGCATGATCGGCATGCTGTGGTCGACGCCGGTCAGCACCTCCGGCGCGACATAGGCGATCCCGAGGCTTGCCGCCTTGCGCGCGCCATCCTGCGGCATCAGGCGCTTCGCCCCTGCTCGCACCGCGCCTTCGGTCAGGTCGCGGATGGTGTCGGCCGCGACCGCGCGCACCACCGGGCCGACCATCGGCTTTTCAGCGATCGGATGGCCGATCGACCACTTCGCCGTCTCGGCGACCAGCGCCTCGACGAAACGGGCGTGAATCAGGCGGTCGACATAGATTCGCTCCACCGAGCAGCAGGACTGGCCGGCGTTGGAATAGGTACCCTCTGCGATCAGCGGAACCGCCGCCTCGAGGTCGGCGTCGGAGCGCACATAGGTCGGATCCTTGCCGCCAAGCTCGAGATGGACCTGGGTGAAGGTGCCGGCCGCCGCCGCATGCACGCGCCGGCCGCCATTGACCGAACCGATGAAATTGACGGCGTTGAAGACGCCGGAAGCGATCAGCCGCTCCGCATCCGGATGGTCGAGGTGCAGACACTGGAAGACCCCTTCCGGCCCGCCGGCCGCGCGAAAAGCCTCCTCGGCGAGTTCCGCGATCAGCGGCGTCTGCGGCGAATGCTTGAAGATCACCACATTGCCCGCGGCAAGCGGCGACGTGACCAGATAGCCGAGCATGGCGGTCGGGTAGTTCCAGGCGCAGATCGAAAGATGTAGGCCGCCGGCCACCGGCTTGGCATAGCGGCGGATGTTCTCGTCCGACGGATAGGGCATGTCGGCCAGCGTGTCCGGTGCAGCGCCTGCAAGCAGCTCGCCGATCACCGCCAGGCGCGGCGTCTCGTCGGCTTGCCACAAGGGCCTGCCGATCTGCCACGCCACCGCCTCGGCCAGCGGAGCGGCGCGCGCCTTCATCTCCTCGCCGAAGCGCAGAAGGATCGCCAGGCGCTCGGCCAGCGGCGTGCGCCGCCAGCCCGGCAGCGCCGCGCGAGCGCGGGCGACGGCCGCCTCGATCGCGGCCCCGTCCGCATAGTTGCGCTGGGCATAGATCGAGCCGTCGACAGGAGAGGTCACCGAGAAGGTCCGGGCGCCGGAATGCAGGGTCATGGTCTTGGAATCCACCCAAAAGGAAGCTGTCAGCCACGGCACGATATCGCGATTTTCTATTTTGGCAAATTTTTTCGAATACGGCTTGATGGATTTTTTGTCGGCCCCTATTGTCCCGCCATCGCGCCTTGGCGCAGAGATAGCGCCGCGCCTTGCAGCAAGAACCGAGGGGGGATGAATGGTCGTCTATGATTTCACGGGCCGGCATGCGGTCGTCACCGGAGCTGGCGGCGGGATGGGCGAAGCGATCGCGCTGGAGCTGCTCGATGCCGGCGCCTCCGTCACCGCCATCGACATCAAGCCGCGTCCGGCCTCCCTCGCCTCGTATGACGACCGGCTCACCTTCGCCCAGGGCGATTTGACCGACGCGGCCTTCGTGGAACGGACCATCGGCGCGGCGGGCCGCGAGCGCGGCGGCATCGACTATCTCGCCAATGTCGCCGGCGTATTGTGGTTCGGTCGTGACAAATCGGCGCTCGAAATGGACCTCGATGTCTGGGATCAGGTCTTCAACATCAACTTGAAATCCTTCGTGCACACCGCACGCGCGGTCGTTCCGCAGATGCGCGCCGGCGGCCGCGGCGGCGCCATGGTGCATTTCTCGACCATTCAGTGGTATCGCGGCGACCCGAAGCCTCAGGATGCCTATCAGGCCTCGAAGGCAGGCGTCTGCGCGCTGTCGAAGTCGCTTGCCATGCAGCTTGCCGGCGACGGCATCCGCTCCAACGCGATCTGCCCCGGCATGGCGCTGACGCCGCTGCAGGCGCGCTGGGACACCGAAGAAAAGCGCGCCGCCGTGGCGAAATATACGCCGCTCGGCCGCATCGGCACGCCGCAGGACATGGCAAACGCCGCGCTCTTCCTCCTCTCGGACGCCGCGAGCTACATCACCGGGATCGAGCTTGCCGTCGACGGCGGCCTGCTGATGCGGATGTAAGCCCGGCGACAGCCGGAGGCGGCGTCAGGCCGCGACAGCCGTCCCCTGGATCGCCCGGCCCCAGTCGAGCAGCGGCTTGGCGCCAAGCGTGAAGCCGACGAGATCGTCGACCAGCGCCGGCGAATGGATCGTCGCCGGATCGATGTCGTGCCGGACCACGAAATGCCGGTTGCGCACCGCCTGGGCGAGATCCTCGTCACCGACATCCTCGAAACCGCGCGGCACCCGCTTCATGCGGTCTTCCGCATCGAGCTCCAGGCCGGCCTTCTTGAGCGATGCGACCATGCCGCGGAACGCGGCCGGCTTGGTCACGATCGCCTTGCGCATCGCCTGCAGCAATTCAGGCGCCGGCTGCCACCAGGCCACACCCGCGAAGCAGCGCTCGAGCCCGATATGCACGTAGAAGACGCCCTGCTCCATCTTGGTGCCGTCGGGCGACAGAATCGCCGAGAGATGCCGATTGTAGGGCCGCTTGTCGTTGGAAAAGCGCACGTCGCGATTGATGCGGAACAGCGATTTCTTGCGGTCGCCGCGCAAGCCGAGCTTGGCCGCCTCGAAACGCTCTGTGAGCGTCTCGACCAGATCGCAGAACGGCCCATGCAGCTCGCTGTCGTAAAGGTCGCGGTTTTCCTGGAACCACTCACGGCTCTGGTGGAAGTCGAGCGCCTTCAGGAACGGAATGGCCTTCGGCCCAAAACCCTTGAACGCTCCAGTCATTAGCCGCCCCTGCCGATCCGCTGCAGCCATGTGTCCTCGTCGATCACCTCGATGCCGAGATCGCTCGCAACTTTCAGCTTCGAGCCGGCGCCGGGACCCGCCACCACCAGGTCTGTCTTGGCCGAAACCGAGCCCGCGACCTTGGCGCCGAGCCGCTCCGCCATCGCCTTGGCTTCCGAACGCGTCATCTTTTCCAGCGAGCCGGTGAACACCACCGTCTTGCCCGAGACTTCGCTGCCGGCCGAGATTTCCATGACGTAGGGTTTCGGATGAACCTGCGTCAGCAAGGCGTCCAGCACATCGTCATTGCGCTCATTGCCGAAGAAGTCGCGCAACGCGTTGATCACCGTGTCACCGATGCCGTTGATCGACGGGAAGACGCTGTGCGGATCCTCGGCCTTCGCCGTCTCCTTGCCGATACGGATCAGCTCCTCGATGGTCGAGAATTGGCGGGCAAGCACGGCCGCCGTCGTCTCGCCGATATGACGGATGCCGAGCGCGAAGATGAAACGGTCGAGCTCCGGCTCGCGGCGCGCATCGATGGCCGCAAACAGCTTGTCGAGACCTTCATAATTACGCTCCTCGACGCTGCGAACATTCTTGCGCGCCTTGCCCGAGGCTTCCTCGCGCAGCCTCGCCTGCTCCTCCCGTCGCTCGGCCAGCGCCCTGGTGACGGCGGGCCTTCGGTCCTTCAGCGTGAAGATATCGGCGGCGGTCTTCACCAGCCCCGAATTGAAGAACAGGTCGATGTTTTCGGCACCGAGGCCTTCGATGTCGAGCGCGCCGCGCGACACGAAGTGACGCAGCCTTTCGACCGCCTGTGCGGCGCAGATCATCTCGCCGGTGCAGCGCCGCCGCGAATCCTCCTTGCCCGTCTTCTCGTTGATCTCGCGCGTCGCCGGCGAGCCGCAGACCGGGCAGGTATGCGGGAATTCATAGGGCACCGCGCCAGCGGGCCGCTTATCGATGACGACGCTGACGATCTGCGGGATGACATCCCCTGCCCGCTGAATGACCACCGTGTCGCCGATACGCACGTCGATGCCGTCGCGGATCGGCTGGCCGTTGCTGTCGAAGCCCTTGATATAGTCTTCGTTGTGCAGCGTGACATTCTCGACCACCACGCCGCCAACCGTGACCGGCGCAAGCCGCGCCACCGGCGCCAGCGTGCCGGTACGGCCGACCTGGATGTCGATCCTCTCGACGGTCGTCATCGCCTGCTCGGCCGGAAATTTGTGGGCGACCGCCCAGCGCGGCTCGCCGGTGACGAAACCCCAGCGGCGCTGCAGTTCGAGCTGGTCGACCTTGTAGACGACGCCGTCTATGTCGTAGCCGAGCGAGGAGCGCTGCTCCTCGATGCGGTGGTAATGCGCGATCAGGTCGTCGATGGACTTCGCCCGCACCATCAGCGGGCTGACCTTGAAGCCCCATTCCTTGAACTTCTGTACGGAATCGAACTGCGTCGGCGCTGGGTCCGCTGTCGTATAGCCCCAGGCATAGGCGAAGAATTTCAGATTGCGGCTGGCGGTGACCGATGGATCCTTCTGGCGCAGCGACCCTGCAGCCGTGTTGCGCGGATTGACGTAATCCTGGCCGCCGACCGCCGCTGAACGCTGCTTCAAAGCCTCGAATTCGGCATAGGTCATGTAGACCTCGCCGCGGATCTCGATGATTTCCGGCCAGCCCGAACCCTGCAGCTTCTTCGGGATGTCGGCAATCGTCTTCAGATTGGCGGTGATGTCCTCGCCGACCGTGCCGTCGCCACGCGTCGCGCCCTGCACGAACACGCCGCTCTCGTAGCGCAGCGAGGCCGACAGCCCGTCGATCTTCGGTTCGGCGGTGAAGGCGATGTCGAGGTCCTTGTCGCGGTCGAAGAAACGCCTTCCGCGCTCGATGAAATCGGCGACGTCCTGGTCGGTATAGGCCTTGGCGAGGCTCAGCATCGGCACCGCGTGCCGCACCTTGGTAAAGCCCTCCGCAGGCGGGGCGCCCACCCGCCGCGTCGGCGAATCCTCGCGCACGAGATCGGGGAAGCGCTCTTCGATGGCGAGGTTGCGCCGGCGCAGCGCATCATACTCGGCATCAGTGATCGTCGGCGCGTCCTCGGTGTGATAACGCCGGTCATGCTCGGCAATCTCCGCGGCCAGTTGCTTCAGCTCATCCGCGGCTTCGCCTTCGCTCAACGAATCGACGGGTTTTTCCGACATGCATCAGTCCTTGGATTGTGGCGCGCCACTATAAATCAGGATTTGACGGCAGGGAGTGGGCTTGCGCAAAAATCATTGCTGAACAGCACGATGCAGCCATCTGCTGACTCGGATTGGAATCGACGAGGCCCAACCTTCTATGCGGCAGCCGTATTCTCGCGCAGCAACCGCTCCGCTGCCGCGCGCGCTTCGTCGGTGATGGTGGCGCCGGCCAGCATGCGCGCGATTTCTTCCTGGCGCGCCGCGCGGTCCATTTCGGCAATGCCGGTGGCGACGCGGTCCTTGCCGCCGGATTTGGAGATCAGGAAATGCGTGGCGGCGCGTGCCGCAACCTGCGGCGCATGCGTCACGGAAAGCACCTGTACCCGCTTTGACAACCGCGCCAGCCGCTGGCCGATGGCGTCGGCCACCGCGCCGCCGACGCCGGTGTCGATCTCGTCGAACACGAGCGTCGGCGCCGAGCCGCGATCGGCCAGCGCCACCTTCAGCGCCAAAAGGAAGCGCGAGAGCTCGCCGCCGGAAGCGACCTTCATCATCGGTCCCGGCCGGGTGCCCGGATTGGTGCGCACCCAGAATTCGACCTGGTCGATGCCTTCTTCCATGCGGCTTTCGGCATCGCTTCCCATCTCGACGATGAACTCGGCCCGTTCGAGCTTGAGCGCCGGCAGTTCCGCCATAACAGCCTTGGTCAGACCCGCCGCCGCCGCATGGCGCAGCGACGACAGCTGCGCCGCGGAAATATCGTAGGCCTCGCGCGCCGCGGCGGCCTGCTTGGCCAGCGCGTGCAGCCGCTCCTCGCCGGCATCGAGGTCGGCAAGATCGGCCACCATCGTGTCGCGCAGCTGCGCCAGATCGTCGACCGCGACACTGTGCTTGCGCGAGGCGGCGCGCAGCGCAAACAGACGCTCTTCCGCCTTCTCCAGACGCTGCGGATCATATTCGGTGGCGCGAAGTGCTGCTTCCACGCCGGACTGCGCGGCGTCGAGCGAGATCATCGCTTCGTCGAGCGATTTCACCACGTCGTCGAGCAGGCCGGGGGCTTCGCTGGACTTACGCTGCAGCCGCCGCAACAGGCTGGCGAGTTGCGGCAAGGGCGAGGACGGCCCCGACAGCACATCCTGCGCATCATGGATCTCGGCGGCGATCTTTTCGACGCGCATCATCGTCGCGCGCAATTCCGCAAGCTCCGTTTCCTCGCCCGGCTGCGGGTCGAGTCTTGCGAGCTCGGCCACGGAAGCGCGCAGATAATCGGCTTCGCGCGCCGCCGCCTCGACCTTGGCGCGATGCCGGGAAAGCTCCTGCTCGCAGTTTCGCCAGTACCGCCAGGCTTCGCCCGTGCCGCGCACGGCGCCCAGATGGCCGCCGAAACTGTCCAGCAATTCGCGATGCGCGCCGGGATCGACCAGCGCCCGCTCGTCATGCTGGCCATGGATCTCGACCAGCGCGCGGCCGACATCGCGCATCAGGGTGACGCTGGAGGGCTGGTCGTTGACGAAGACGCGGGTGCGGCCATCGGCGGTCTGTACGCGGCGCAGGATGATGTCGCCATCGTCCTCGATGTCGTTTCCGGCGAGCAACGCGCGCGCCGGATGGTTGCGCGGCACATCGAACACCGCGATGACCTGGCCTTGCGCGGCGCCATGGCGGACGAGCGAGGCATCGCCGCGCGCCCCAAGCGCCAGCGACAACGCATCGAGCAGGATGGATTTACCGGCGCCGGTTTCGCCGGTCAGCACCGAAAGCCCAGGCAGGAAGTCGATGTCCAGCTTCTCGATCAGGACGATATCGCGGATCGACAGTCTGGACAGCATCGCAAGCTTCAGGCGCCGGTGATCAGCTTCCCGGCCTTGGAAATCCACGATCCGGCATTTTCGCGGGGTTCAAGCCCGTTGCTCTGCAGGAGCTTGTAGGAATCCTTGTACCACGGGCTGTCCGGATAGTTGTGACCAAGCACCGCCGCGGCCGTCTGCGCTTCCGAGGTCAGGCCCATCGCATAGTAGGACTCGGTCAGGCGCGCGAGCGCCTCCTCGACATGGCGGGTGTTGGAATAGTTCTCGACCACGGTGCGGAAACGCTTCACGGCGGCGATGTATTCGCGGCGCTCCAGATAGTAGCGGCCGACCTGCATCTCCTTGCCGGCGAGTTGGTCGCTGGCGAAGCGGATCTTGTCCTTGGCGTCGCCGACATATTCGGAGTTCGGCCAGCGCGTCACCAGATCCTGCATGGTCTGGATGGTCTGGCGCGCTTCCTTCTGGTCCTGGGTGACGTCCTTGATCTGCCGATAGTAGGAGAGGCCGATGATGTACTGCGCGTAAGCCGCGTCGTCTGTCGAGGGATAGAGGGTCAGGTAGCGCTTGGCCGAACCGATCGCCTCGTCGTAATTGCCGGCGCGATAATCGGCGAAAGCGCCCATCACCATCGATTTGCGTGCGAATTCCGAATAGGGATGCTGGCGGTCGACCGCGTCGAACTTCTTGCTCGCCTCATCGAGGCGGCCGGCATTCATGTTGGCCAGGCCCTGGTTGTAGAGAACGTCGGCCGGCTCGGTCTGGTCGACATAGGTCGCCAGGTTGACATCCTTCTCGGAGGACATGCAGGCCGACAGCACGAGCGCGGGAGCAACCACCGACAGCCCCAGCAAAACACCCCGACGCGGCGCTACCGATTGACCAACTCGCGAAAAAAACATGTTTGGATTCCGCCCCTTCGGCGTCGTTTCGGTCCGGGCCGAAGCCATAAACCATTATCCCCTTGCCCGGCAACGCTATGTCCGGCCAATCGCACATTTTTGTGGCGGGCTGACGCTACGCCGGAGGTTCTGCAATTTCAGCGATTCGTGATGCAATCATGCAACACAAGCCGCCCTACCAAACCAGAAAACGGTTAAAAATCAGATCACCCAAGGTGCGTAGACCGGCCCGCTGACGGCGATCATCTCGGCGACGCGGCCACGCTCGCGACGTCTCGTCTCTACGATCTCGAAGGCCGTCCGGTCGGAAAGCAGCCGGCGCAATGCCGAGGCATTCATCCGGTGGCCGCCGCGATAGGAGCGGAAGCAGCCGATGAAGCGCGCGCCGGCCAGCGCCAGATCGCCCATCGCATCGAGCGTCTTGTGGCGGGCGAATTCGTTGGGATAGCGCAGCCCGCCGACATTGATGACGCGATTGTCGTCGCCGATGACAAGCGAGTTTTCGAGCGACGAGCCGAGCGCGTAGCCGGCGGCCCAAAGCCTCTCGACGTCCTTCATGAAGCCGAATGTGCGAGCGCGCGCGATGTCGCGGCGGAAGATGTCGGGATTGATGTCGGAGGCGAATTGCTGGCGGCCGATCGCCGGGCTCTCGAAATCGATCTCGACCTCGAACCGCGTGCCGTCATAGGGGCGGAACTCCGCCCAGGACGCGCCGGCTTCCACGCGCACCGGCTTGACGACACGGATGTAGCGACGCCTCACCGCCAGCGTCTCGATGCCGGCCTGGTCGATGGCCTCGACGAAGGCCATGGCGCTGCCGTCGAGAATGGGGACTTCCGAACCGTCGATCTCGATGATCAGGTTGTCTATGCCGAGACCGAACACCGTGGCCATCAGATGCTCGACGGTGCCGATATGATCGCCGGCCGGATCGCCAAGCATGGTGCAAAGATCGGTGGCGCCGACTTCCGCGACCAGGGCGCGGAGCTCCCGGGCTTCGCCGCCATTCGAAAGATGAAAGACGATGCCCGTATCGGCATCGGCCGGCAGGAAGTGAACGGTCACGGTTTTGCCGCTATGGACGCCGATCCCAGCCAGCGTCACGCGCGATTTCACTGTCGTCTGATAGTCGTGCAAGAGCAACCCCATACGCCCTGAATGCCTGCGTCCGCTCCATCGGCCTTGGGTATCTTGCAGCCAGACTGATGGTCTGACGCTCGTGCAAAGGCGGCAAAATAAGCAAGAGCATGCGGCTCTGTATAATCGGCAGGCAGGGCTACTCCCCGAATCCCGGCAAACCGACTTTAGTCCGTGGCGAAGATAATGGTCCGCCCTGGAGACTCCAAATCACGGTTTCTTACCCCGTGTAACCACGGAAACGCATCAGAAACAGCTCGTAAAGCCTTGTTTTAAATGTCTTTTGCAAAAGTAACAGGCAGACGATTTCTCGTCTGCCTGTTAACAACTGTTATATACCGTTAACGATTGGCGGTCCGCCGTATCGATCAGTTGGCCTGGCGGCGCAGGAAGGCCGGGATTTCCAGCTGGTCGTCTTCCTGGACCGTGCGGGCCTGCGGCGTCAGCCGGCCCTGGTCGTCGAGCTGGCCGCGGCGCGGCGCATAGAGCGCAGGATCCTGGCTGGCGAGACGGCGCATCTCGGGCGCGGCCTGACGCAGCTTCGGCTCGCGCGGCTGCGCCGGCTGGAGCCGGGCCGGCTCTTCCTCGCGGCGGGTAAGGCCGTTGGTCAGCCGCTTGATCAGCCCCATCGGACCGCTGTTCTCATGGTCCGCCGGCCGGCTCTTGGCTTCGACTTCAGCCCTTACCACCGGCGGAAAGTCTTCCACGCGCGGCATACGCTGCGGCGCCGCGGCCACCGGCTGCGGCATCTCGCGCTGCGGCGCGGGCTGCTGCATGACCTGCTGCGGCACCACCGGCTGCGGCTGCGGCTGCGCAGGCGGGGCTTGGAAGATCTTGCTCTGCGGCCGGAAGTCGTCCATCGGCACGGCGCGCGGGTGCGCCATGGCGGCGGCATTTGCCTCGGCAAGCTGGATCGCCTCCGCGACCGGATCGGCCGCGCGCGGCTCATAGGCCTGCGGCTGAACCGGAGCGGGGCGGATTTCGGCCACCGGAGCCGCCGCCGGGCGGGCGGCCGGTTTCTGCGGCGCGCGGATCGAGATCGGCGCAGCCGCGATTTCGGCCGCCGACTTGTCGATGCCGGTGGCGACGACCGACACGCGGATCACGCCTTCCAGCTCTTCGTCGAAGGTGGCGCCCAGGATGATGTTGGCGTCCTGGTCGACTTCCTCGCGGATGCGGGTCGCGGCCTCGTCCACCTCGAACAGGGTGAGATCGCGGCCGCCGGTGATCGAGATCAGCAGGCCCTTGGCGCCCTTCATCGAGGTCTCGTCGAGCAGCGGGTTGGCGATGGCGGCTTCAGCGGCGGCCATCGCGCGGCCCTCGCCCGAAGCTTCGCCCGTGCCCATCATCGCCTTGCCCATCTCGCGCATCACCGAGCGGACGTCGGCGAAGTCGAGATTGATCAGGCCTTCCTTGACCATCAGGTCGGTTATGCAGGCGACGCCCGAGTAGAGCACCTGGTCGGCCATTGCGAAGGCATCGGCGAAGGTGGTCTTGTCATTGGCCAGCCGGAACAGGTTCTGGTTGGGGATGACGATCAGCGTGTCGACGCATTTCTGCAGTTCCTCAATGCCCATGTCGGCCGTCTTCATGCGGCGCTGGCCCTCGAAATGGAACGGCTTGGTGACGACGCCGACGGTGAGGATGCCCTTCTCGCGCGCCGCGCGGGCAACGACCGGAGCGGCGCCCGTGCCGGTGCCGCCGCCCATGCCGGCGGTGACGAAGCACATATGGGTGTTGGAGAGATGATCGATGATCTCGTCGATGCACTCTTCCGCCGCCGCGCGGCCGACTTCCGGCTGCGAGCCGGCGCCGAGGCCTTCGGTGACATGCGCACCGAGCTGGATCAGCCGCTCGGCCTTGGACATCGTCAGCGCTTGCGCGTCGGTGTTGGCCACCACGAACTCGACGCCGCGCAGGCCGGCTGTGATCATGTTGTTCACGGCATTGCCGCCGCCGCCCCCGACACCGAACACGGTGATGCGTGGCTTGAGCTCGGTGATGTCCGGCTTCTGCAGATTGATGGTCATTGTCTCCGTCCTTTGCCTTTCCCGCCGCCTCGCCGCTGCGGCCGCCTGTGGGGCTGTCCCCGTCAAATTAAAAACTGTCTCTCAACCACCGACTCATGCGATGCAGTTTTCCGCCCGTTCCGGTCATCCTGAAACCGGAAAGTCCTTTCGCCGAATGGCTCTCGAAGCTCGCCATCTGCGGATAGATCATCAGTCCGACCGGGGTCGAGAACGCCGGTCCCTTGGCCGCCTCCGGCAGGCCTGCGACGCCGAGCGGCCGGCCGATGCGCACATTGCGCCCGAGAATGCGGCGCGCCGCTTCCGGCAGGCCGGCGAGCTGGCTTGCGCCGCCGGTGAGCACCACCCGCTTGCCGACGGCATTGCCGTAGCCGGACTTGTTCAGCCGGTCGCGCAGAAGCTCCAGCGTCTCGTCGATGCGGGCGCGGATGATGCGCGTCATTACCGAGCGCGGGATCTGCAGCGGCACATCGCCTTCCTCGCCGATCGGCTGGATTGAGACGAGGTCGCGGTCGTCGGCGCTGCCGGGCAGCGCCGAGCCATGCATCACCTTCAGCCGTTCCGCGGCATCGAGCGAGGTCGACAGGCCCTTGGCCATGTCGAGCGTCACATGGTTGCCGCCGATGGCGATCGCGTCGCCATGGACGAACTTGCCCTCCGAGAAGACCGAGATGGTCGTCGTGCCGCCGCCCATATCGATGCAGGCTGCGCCCATTTCGAGCTCGTCGTCGACCAGCGAGGCAAGCCCGCTGGCATAGGGCGTCGCCACCATGCGCTCGACCGACAGATGCGAGCGGTTGATGCAAAGCTCCAGATTTCGCATCGGCGCCGCGTCGCCCGTCAGCACATGCATGTCGACGCCAAGCGCATCGCCCATCATGCCGCGCGGGTCGCGCATGCCGCGCTCGCCGTCGAGCGAGAAACCGACGGGCAGCGAATGGATCACCTCGCGCTCCGCCCTGAGCGCCTGTTTGGCGCCGGCGGCGAGCACGCGCTTGATGTCGACTTCCTCGACCTGATGACCGCCGAGATTGATGGTCGCCGAGAAGGCTTCGCTCTTCAGCCGGCCAGCCGTCATGTTGACGATGAGGGAATCGACGGTGAGCCCGGCCATGCGCTCGGCCGCATCGACGGCAAGCCGGATGGCATGCTCGGCGCGATCGAGATCGACCACCACGCCGGACTTCACACCTTGCGATTTCTGGTGGCCGATGCCGATCACCTGGATGCGATGCGAACGTCCGCGCAGCAGCTTGCCGTCCTCGTTCGGCTTCAGCTTCGCCACGACGCAGCAGACCTTGCTGGAGCCGACATCGAGCACCGTGAGCGTGCCCGACCGGCGCGAAGAAGCGTCGCTGCCGCCGCCAAGCCAGCTCATATCTTTCTCTCCACCTTGCGCTTGGCCAGGGACTTCGGCTTGTCGCTGAGCGCTGCTTCGCGCTGTGTCGCCGCTTCCGGCGACAGCTCCACGACGAGCCGGTCGGAAAGCCGCATGTCGACGGCGGCGATGTCGCGGGTCAGCAATCCGTTGTCATGGTCGATCTTGACGAGCTCGGCGATCGCCTGGTCCTCGCCGTCTTCCGGCAGCTTGATCGTGATGCCGTTCTCAAGCCTCAGGTCCCAGCGCCGTTCGCCGACCCGAATGTAGCCTTTGACCCGCGCCGCAAGCTCGGGATAGCGCTCGATCTTAGCGAGGAAGGCCGGCGCCATGGCCGGCGCGCCGGTGCCGATGATCAGCGGCAGCAGCGCCTGCTTGCCGCCCGAGAACGGCGCGATCATCTCGCCCGATCGCTCGATGACCGAGACCGAGGTGCCCTGCTGCCAAAGCGCGAAGGGTTGGCGCTCCTCTATGCGCACTTCCAGCGTATGCGGGTAGATCTTGCGCACCGCGGCTCCCTCGACCCACGGCAGCGTCGCGATGCGCGCGCGCGCGGCCTCGGCGTCGAAGCCGATCAGCGAGGTCCAGCCGTCGAGGCCGAGCCGGTCCAGCACATCGATCTCGGAGGTCTGGCGGTTGCCGACCACCTTGATCTGGTCGACAGCAAAGCCGGTGCGCGCCGTGATGCCTTGCACGATGCTGTCGCCGTAGCCGCCGAGATAGGCGCCGTAGGCGCTGCTCGACGCGATCAGCGCGGCGGAAAGGATCGCCGCCGAAAAGCGCGGCGCCTCATACTCGCCGCCGCACAGGCGCGCCAGCACGCGCATCGGCCGGCGAAGCTGACGCGGCAAAACGAAACGGTCGAATGACAGCGACATACCGAACAGCGCGAGACCAGCCGCGCCGACGCCACTACCCTGCCCCAACCTCAACGCAGACACGAAGCGTCCTCCACCATCCAACTCAACAAATCGCCGAACGAATGTCCCGCTTGCGCGGCGATTTCAGGCACCAGAGACGTCGGCGTCATGCCCGGCTGAGTGTTGACCTCGAGCCAGACAACCTCGCCGTTTTCGGAGTGGCGATCGTCGTAACGGAAGTCCGATCGGGAGACGCCCCGGCAACCAATGGCAAGATGAGCCTTGAGGGCCAGTGTCTGTATTTTTTGGTAAATATTCGGTGAAATTTTAGCAGGGATTTCGTGTTTTGATCCGCCGGGAACGTATTTTGAATCGTAATCGTAGAAGGAATGCCCGGTCGGGATGATCTCGCAGACGCCGAGCGCCACGTCGCCCATCACCGCGCAGGTCAATTCGCGGCCATGAATGTAGCGCTCGACCATGACGATCTCGCCATATTGCCATTCCGTGGAGCCGATCACCTGCGGCGGATGCGACTGCCCCTCATGCACGATGACCACGCCGAAGCTCGACCCCTCATTGACCGGCTTGACCACATAAGGCGGCTTCATCGGATGCTTGTTCTGGACGGCGAAACGGTTGACCACCTTCGACTCCGCGACCGGAATGCCGGACGCCTTGGCGATTTTCTTGGCCTGCTCCTTGTTCATGGCCAAGGCCGAAGCGAGCACACCCGAATGGGTGTAGGGAATTGCGAGATATTCGAGAATTCCCTGGATGGTGCCGTCCTCGCCGAACGGACCGTGCAGCGCGTTAAAAGCGACATCAGGCTTGAGCTCGGCAAGCACAGACCCGACATCGCGCGAAACATCGATCCGGGTGACCTGATAGCCTTCATTCTCGAGCGCATCCGCACACGCCTTCCCCGAGGACAGAGACACGGGCCGCTCCGAGGAGAATCCACCCAGGAGGACAGCCACATGCTTCTTCTTCATCCCGTCATCCCCTCTCACGCCGGGCCTGCAACCGATATTCCCGCACCGCATTTCCAAACATTGAGTCCGAGCCCTCCGGCAGGTTGCCCCCCAGACGGAAAACGCGGCTTAACGCGTCGAACGACTCAAATCAGGAAACGCTTTAGGGCAGAGAATCAGAGAGTTGATTCGCTGGCAAGTACCTATGATTCCGAGAGATTCACTTTCCGCGAAAACAGCCGCAAAAAGTGAATTGTGAGTCTTTGAGGCAACGGTTCTACGGCTGTTTCAGGTCACTGGAAGTTCAAGCATCACATGAACTTAAGCCTAAGCTAAAGAAGCTGCCCGAGAAACTCCTGCACCGCATGGCCGGGCCTGAAATTGCCGAGGCGCTTGATCTCCCAGTGCAGCCGGATGCCCGAATTCTCGAGCACCCGCGCCCGCACCGTCTCGCCCAGATATTCGAGGTCGTAGCCGGTGGCCGTGCCGGTGTTGATCATGAAGTTGCAATGCATCGGCGACATCTGCGCGCCGCCGATCATCAGCCCGCGGCAGCCGGCCTTGTCGATCTCCTTCCACGCCGAGGTGCCTTCCGGATTCTGGAAGGTCGAGCCGCCGGTCTTCTCCCTGATCGGCTGCACCGTCTCGCGATGGTTCTGCACGGCATCCATTGCCGCCTTGATCGCCGCCTTGTCTTCCGCAAACCCTTCGAAAATGGCCGAGGTGAAGATCAGTCCTGCAGGCGCGGACGAATGGCGATAGGCATAGCCCATATCGGCATTGCTCAGCGTATGGAGATTGCCCCTGCGATCCAGGGCCCTCACCTCGACGACCCGCTCACGCGTCTCGACGCCGTTGGCGCCGGCATTCATCCTGAGCGCGCCGCCGACAGCGCCAGGAATGCCGTGATAGAAATGGAAGCCGCCAATGCCGGCTTCATACGCCACCGCCGCGAGGCGCTTGTCCGGCGTCGCCGCGCCGGCTTTGATCGTGGTCGGCCCGGTGGTCTCGGCCTCGCCGAAACCCTTGGCCGAGAGCCTGACGACAAAACCCGGAATGCCGCCGTCGCGCACCAGAAGGTTCGAGCCGACGCCGACCACCACGACCGGTATCTCTTCCGGCACCGCGCGCAGGAAGGCCGCGAGGTCCTCCTCGTCGGCCGGCTGGAACAGCGCCTCGGCGAGGCCGCCGGCCCGGAACCAGGTGATCTTGTCCATCTCGGCGTTCGGCGTGATACGGCCACGCAGGCCGGCAAGCTTGTCGCCGAGTTTATCGATCAGGTCCTGGCCGCGCATCATGACGGCGTCCCACCAAGTTCCTTGGGCAGCGCATAGGCCCATTGCGTGATGTTGCCGGCGCCGAGGAAGACGACGAAATCGCCGGGCTTGGCAAGCTCGCGAATGGCGGGCGCGATTGCTGCCTGACCATCGATATAGCGTGCGTCGCGGTGGCCGCCGGAGCGAATGCGCGACACCAACGCGTCGGAAGTCACGCCTTCGATGGGTTCCTCGCCGGCCGCGTAGACCGGCGCCACCATGACCGTGTCGGCGTCGTTGAAGCAGACCGAGAATTCCTCGAAGAGATCGTGCAGCCGGGTGAAGCGATGCGGCTGCGCGATGGCGATGACACGCCCCTTGGTCGCGCTGCGCGCGGCCTTCAGCACCGCCGCGATCTCGACCGGGTGGTGGCCGTAATCGTCGAACACCTCGACACCGTTCCACGAGCCGGTACGGGTGAAGCGCCGCTTGACGCCCGCGAAGGACGAAAGGCCCTTCTTGATCGCCTCGGCCGAGAGGCCAAGCTCATGCGCCACCGCGATCGCCGCCGTCGCGTTGGAGACGTTGTGCCGGCCGGGCATCGGCAGGCGCAGGTCATTTATCGACGTCGTGCCCCGCCCCTTGCGATCGCGGATGACGATATCGAATTCGGAGATCGCGCCCTGCATGCGGTGGTTGCTGAAGCGCACATCGGCCTGCGCGTTCTCGCCATAGGTGATGACGCGCCGATCCTCGATACGGCCGACCAGCGCCTGCACTTCCGGATGGTCGGTGCACATCACGCCGAAGCCGTAGAACGGCACGTTCTCGACAAACTGGCGGAAGGCCTCGCGCACCTTGTCGAAGCTGCCATAGTGGTCGAGATGCTCGGGATCGATGTTGGTGACGACGGCGATATCGGCCGGCAGCTTCAGGAAGGTGCCGTCGCTCTCATCGGCCTCGACCACCATCCACTCGCCGTCGCCCATGCGGGCATTGGTGCCGTAGGCGTTGATGATGCCGCCATTGATGACGGTCGGGTCGAGCCCGCCGGCCTCGAGCAGCGTCGCCACCATCGAGGTGGTCGTCGTCTTGCCATGCGTGCCGCCGATGGCGACCGCCTGGCGGAAACGCATCAGCTCGGCCAGCATCTCGGCGCGGCGGACAATGGGGAGCAACTTCTCCCGCGCGGCCTTGAGCTCCGGGTTGGATTTCTTGATCGCGGTCGAAACGACCACGACTTCGGCGTCGCCGAGATTCTCGGCCCTGTGGCCGACGAAGCATTCGATACCCTTGTCGCGCAGCCGCTGCACATTGGCGCCGTCGGCCTGGTCGGACCCCTGCACCTTGTAGCCGAGATTGTGCAGCACTTCGGCGATGCCGCTCATGCCGATGCCGCCAATGCCGACGAAATGCACAAGCCCGATCGTTTGCGGCATCTTCATACGCGCGTCCTCCTGTAGTCCGAAACCGTTTTGCCGGACGCAATAGCCTCTGTCAGATCGGCGAGCAACCGCGCCGCGTTCGGTTTCCCGGCCGAGCGGGCGGCGGCGGCCATGGTCGCCAGCCGGTTCGGGTCCTTGACCAGCCCGCCGACCAGCTCGGCGATGCGCGCCGCCGACAGCGTCGACTGCGGATGGAGCTCGGCTCCCCCGGCGGCGGCAAGGGCTGCCGCATTCGCCGCCTGATCGTGGTCGAGCGCATGCGGATAAGGCACCAGCAGCGCCGGCCGGCCGATGACGGCGATTTCCGAAACCGTCGAGGCGCCGGAGCGCGACATCACCAGATGCGCCGCCGCCATGCGCGCCGCCATGTCGGTGAAGAAGGGCGAGACCTGCATGTCGACTCCGAGATCGGCATAGGCGGCCTTCACCCGCGCCACATCCTCGGCGCGCGCCTGCTGGGTGATGACCAGCCGCTTGCGCAGGTCTTGCGGCAGCAGCGCGATCGCCGCCGGCACGGCATCGGAAAAGAACTGCGCGCCCTGACTGCCGCCGAACACCAGGAAGCGGAACGGTTCGCCCTCGTTCGACACCACGTAAGGCATTTTCGCCGCATCGAGGACCTGCGGCCTGACCGGATTGCCGGTGGTCACCGTCTTTGCGCCGTCAGCGCTGGCGCCCTCCGGCAGGAAACCGCCGGCAATTGCATCCACGCGGCCGGCAAGCGCCTTGTTGGCGCGGCCCATGACGGCGTTCTGCTCATGGATCAGCGTCGGCACTTTTCGCCTTGTCGCGGCATAGAGCGGCGGCAGCGTCGGATAGCCGCCGAAGCCGACGACAGCCTCCGGCTTGATCCTGGCGATTACACGGCCGGCCTCCCGCACGCCTTGCCAGATCTTCCAGAAGGCCGAGAGCATGGCGACCGGGTTCTTCGAACCCAGCGTGGCCGAGGGGATGGTGTGAATGTCGGCTGCCGGGAAATGGCGGGAATAGCGCTCGGCGCGATTGTCGGTGGCAAGATGCACCTTCCAGCCGCGCTCGATCAGCTCATGCGCCAGCGCCTCGGCCGGAAACAGATGTCCGCCCGTTCCGCCGGCCGCAAGCAGGATGACACCCTTCGCCATCCTGCCTCATTCCGCCGGCATTGCGCGCTGCGAAAGGGCGAAGCCCACCTGCTTGCGCTTTTCCGGACGCTTGCGGGTCAAGGCGAGAACCATGCCCATCGAGACGGCGATGGCGATCTGCGAGGAGCCGCCATAGGAGATGAAGGGCAGCGTCATACCCTTGGCCGGCATCAGCTGCAGGTTCACGCACATGTTGATGGCCGATTGCAGGCCGAAGACGGTGACGAGGCCGCCCACCGCATAGCGGGTGAAATCGTCCTGCTCCTTGAGCGCGATGCTCAGGCCGCGCAGCACGATGAAGGCGAAGATCGACATGATGAAGAAGCACATTATGAGGCCGAACTCCTCGCCGGCGACCGAGAAGACGAAGTCGGCGTGGCTGTCGGGGATGACCCGCTTCACCGTGCCCTCGCCCGGGCCGACGCCGAACCAGCCGCCATTGATCAGCGCCTCGCGGCCCATATCGACCTGGAAAGTGTCGCCTTCGCCGGTCATGAACTTGTCAATGCGCGCGGCGACGTGCGGAAACACCGTATAGGCCGCGAACACGCCGCCGACCCCGGCAGCCCCCAGCGCGACGATCCAGAACCAGGGCAGGCCGGCCATGAAGAACATCACGCCCCAGGTGCCCAGCACCAGCATGGTCTGGCCCAGATCGGGCTGAGCCACCAGAAGCGAGATGACCAGCGCCAGCAAAAGCATGGCGAACAGATTGCCGGGAATGTCTGGCTGGCGCCTGTGCTCCGCAAACAGCCAGGCGCAGATGACGACGAAGGCCGGTTTCAGGAACTCGGACGGCTGGATGGAAAGGCCGGCGAACGATACCCAGCGACGCGCCCCCTTCACCTCGACGCCGATGTAGAGCACCGCCACCATCAGCACCAGCATGATGCAGATCATCACCAGCGACATGCGCCTTATCTGCCGCGCCTCCAGGAAAGAGACTGCCAGCATCACGATAAGCGCCGGGATCGTGAAGATGATCTGGCGTGTGGCGAAGTGGAAGCTGTCGAGGCCGATGCGCTCGGCCACCGCCGGGCTTGCGGCGAAAGACAGCACGATGCCCAGTCCCATCAGCGACAGGAATGCCGCCAGGAACCAGCGATCGATCGTCCACCACCAGGTGGCGACAGGACTTTTGTCGAGACGGCTTTGCATCAACGTGGCCCTCCGATGGATTTCACCCCATCAATAGCAGTCGCAGCTTGCCTGAAGGCTTCGCCGCGAACTTCGAAATTCTTGAACTGGTCGAAACTGGCGCAAGCCGGCGAAAGCAGCACCACGGCCTCGCCGCCGGTGTCCTTTGCCGCGTCGTTGGCGGCATGCTCGACCGCCGCCGCCAGCGTTCCGGATATTTCGTAGGGTACCGCCTCGCCGAGCGTCGCCGAGAAGGCTGGCGCCGCCTCGCCGATCAGATAGGCCTTGGCGATGCGCGGGAAGAAGCCGCGCAGCGGCTCGATGCCGCCTTCCTTGGGCAGGCCGCCGGCGATCCAATAGACGCGGTTGAAACTCGACAGCGCGGGTGCGGCCGCATCGGCATTGGTCGCCTTGGAATCGTTGACGAACAGCACATGGTCCTTGCGGCCGACCTGCTCCATGCGATGCGCCAGCCCCGGGAAGCTCTCGAGGCCGGCCTGGATCTCGCCGAGATCGAGGCCGATCCTCAGGCACGCGGCGACGGCGGCCAGCGCGTTCTGCGCGTTGTGCTGGCCGCGCAGCGACCCGATGCCTTCGAGGAAGGCGACGCGGCTGTAGCGGCCGTGCACGGCTTCCATCAGATTGGTGCCGTCGGCGAAATAGCCGTCCGTCAAAGGCAGGCGCTTGGAAATGCGGATGACCTGCCGGCCGGCGCGCTCCAGTCGGTCGGCGATCTGGGCGCACCAGGAATCGTCGACGCCGACGATCGCGGTGTCGCTGCCGGCGACCAGCCTCTCCTTGATCGAGGCGTAATGCGCCATCGTGCCGTGCCGGTCGAGATGGTCTGGCGTAAGGTTGAGCAGGATGCCGGCGGTCGGATTGATGGAGGGCGCGAGATCGATCTGGTAGGACGAGCACTCGACCACATAGTGCCGCGTCGGCTCGGGCGGATCGAGCGTCATGACGGCACGACCGATATTGCCGCCCATCTGCGTGTCGCGGCCCGCCGACTTCAGGATATGCGCCGTCAGCGCCGTCGTCGTCGACTTGCCGTTGGTTCCGGTAATCGCGATGAAGGGTGCTGCCGGCGCGTGGCTGTTGCGTTCGCGGCAGAACAGCTCGATATCGCCGATCACCTCGACGCCGGCGCCGCGCGCCAGCTCCACCGTCCAATGCGGCTTCGGATGCGTCAGCGGCACCCCCGGCGACAGCACGAAGGCGGCGAAATGCGGCCAGTCGGCCGCGCGCAGATCTCCGGTCGTAATCCCCGCGGCCGCTGCCTTGGCGACGCTGTCTGGATTGTCGTCCCAGGCCAGCACCTCGGCGCCGCCTGCGATCAGCGCATGCGCGGTGGCGATCCCCGAGCCGCCAAGCCCGAAGAGCGAAATGCGTTTGCCTGAAAAGGAAGCAGCGGGGATCAAGCAGCGAGTCCTATCTGAGCTTGAGGGTGGACAGGCCGACCAGCGCCAGGATGACGGCAATGATCCAGAAGCGTATCACCACCTGGCTTTCGGTCCAGCCGAGCTTTTCGAAATGGTGATGGATCGGCGCCATCAGGAAGACGCGCTTGCCGGTCATCTTGAAATAGCCGACCTGGATGATGACCGACAGGATCTCGACCACGAACAGGCCGCCGACGATCACCAGCACGATCTCGTGCTTGGTAGCGACCGCGATGGTGCCGATCAGCCCGCCCATCGCCAGCGACCCGGTGTCGCCCATGAAGATCGCGGCCGGCGGCGCGTTGAACCAAAGGAAGCCGAGGCCCGCGCCAATCACCGCGCCGAGCACGACGGCGAGCTCACCGGTGCCGGGAACGAAATGGATCTGCAGATATTCGGCGAACACCGCGTTGCCCGAAAGATAGGCGATGACGCCGAAGGACGCCGCCGCGATCATGATCGGCACGATCGCCAGGCCGTCGAGGCCGTCGGTCAGGTTCACCGCATTGCCGGCGCCAACGATGACGAAGCAGGAGAACGGCACGAAGAACCAGCCGAGGTTGATCAGGAATTCCTTGGCGAAGGGAAAGGTCAGCGACGACGAGAACGGCGCCTGGCCGTTATGCATGATCACCCAGGCCGCGATGGCGGCGATGACGAACTCGATCGCCAGGCGAGCCTTGCCGGAGAAGCCCAGATGCGACTGCTTGGTGACCTTGAGATAGTCGTCGTAGAAGCCGATCGAGCCGAAGCCGACGGTGACCAGCAACACGACCCAGACATAGATGCTGGACAGGTTTGCCCATAAGAGCGACGAACCGATGATGCCGGACAGGATCATCAGCCCGCCCATGGTCGGCGTTCCAGCCTTCTTGAAATGCGTCTGCGGGCCGTCGGCGCGGATCGGCTGGCCCTTGCCTTGCCGCAGGCGCAGCGAATTGATGATCGTCGGCCCAAAGATGAAGACGATCAGCGCAGACGTGATCAGCGCGCCACCTGTACGAAAAGTGATGTAGCGGAAGACGTTGAAGAACGAGATCTTGTCCGCGAAATCGACGAGCAGTGTGAACATGGTCCTTCCGTCCCCCGGAGCCCGACCTAGGCCGGCTTAATGTTTGTGGCTTCCGCCGGAAATTTGCCGAGCAATGCCTCGACCAGCTTTGAAAACCCGATGCCCTTCGACGACTTGACCATCACCACGTCGCCGGGCCTGAGCGCGGCGATCACGATCGGCTTCAGTTCTTCCGCTCCCGATCGATACTCGGTTGCAATGTCTGACGGCAGGGCCTCGGCCAGCGCCTGCATTTCCGGCCCGCCGAGAAAGACGTTGCGCGTGCCCGTGCCGACGATCAGCTTGGCAAGCGCTGCGTGGAGATCTGCCGAATGGCTGCCGAGCTCCAGCATGTCGCCGAGCACGGCGATGCGCCGGCCCTCGCCCGCGACCGGCGTGGCGTTGAGCAGCGCCATTGCCGCCGCCATCGACGCCGGATTGGCGTTGTAGCTCTCGTCGATCAGCGTGATCGGCCCGTTGGGATGATGCAGGATATGGCGCCGGCCCCGCCCGCGCTCGGCCGAAAGATCTGCCAGTGCCGCCGCGACCTTGTCGAGGTCGGCGCCGACCAGCTGCGCGGCGCCTAGCACCGCCAGCACGTTCTGCACGATATGGCGGCCGGGCGCCCCGACACGAGCCGTCAGGTCTTTCTTGCCGATCTTGACGGCGATGTCGGAATGGTCGGCATGAAGCTGGCAGCCGACAAGGCGGAACGCCGAGCGGACATTTTCGCCGAAGCCGAAGACATGCTCGACGCCCGCCTCTTTCGCCATTTTGCCGAGCAGCTTCCAGCGTGGATCGTCACGGTTGAGCAGCGCGGCGCCACCCGGCTCGATTCCCTCGAAAATCTCGGCCTTGGCCATGGCGATCTCGTCGAGATTCTTAAAGAAGCCAAGATGAGCGGCGGCGATTATGGTCACGATGGCGACATGCGGCCTGACCATCTTGACCAGCGGCCGGATCTCGCCCGGATGGTTCATGCCGATCTCGAAGACGGCATGGTCGCAGTCCTGCGGCATGCGCGCCAGCGTCAGCGGCACGCCCCAATGGTTGTTGAACGACTGCGCCGAAGCATGCACCTTGCCGACCGCCGACAGCACATGGCGCAGCGCTTCCTTGGTGGTTGTCTTTCCGGCCGAGCCGGTGACCGCGATGATCCTGGCCTTCGAACGAGCCCGCGCCGCCACGCCGAGCTTCTCGAGGGCCGCGAGCACGTCCTGCACGACTATCATCGGCGCCGTCAGCCGGCCAAGCGAAGGCAACTTGCCCTCGGCGACGACCAGCACCGCCGCTCCGGCTTTGACCGCCGCTGTCGCGAAATCATGGCCGTCCATCGCTTCGCCCTTGATGGCGAAGAAGGCGTTTCCCGGTTCCAGGCTGCGGCTGTCGATCGAAATGCCGGTGATGCCCTCCGGCAGCAAGCCGATCGGCCTGCCGCCCATGGCTTCGACGAGCGCTTCCGACGTCCACAGCAGGTTCATGCGGCACGCTCCTTGAGCGCCTCACGCACTTCCTCATGGTCGGAGAAGTGAAAGGTTTCGGTGCCGACGGTCTGGCCTTCCTCATGTCCCTTGCCGGCGACGATGAGCGTGTCGCCGGCGCGAAGCATCGCCACCGCCTCGTGGATCGCCTTGCGGCGGTCGCCGATCTCGATGGCGCCGGGTGCCGCGGCGAGGATCGCGGCGCGGATGGTTTCCGGCACTTCCGTGCGCGGGTTGTCGTCGGTGACGATGACGACATCGGCGAGCCGGGTCGCGATCTCGCCCATGATCGGCCTTTTTCCCCGGTCGCGGTCGCCACCGCAGCCGAACACCACGACGACGCGCCCCGTGGTGAAAGGCCGGACCGAGGTCAGCACATTCTCCAGCGCATCGGGCTTGTGGGCGTAGTCGACATAAACGGGAGCGCCGGCCGCGGTGGCGCCGACGAGGTCGAGCCGGCCCGGCGCACCCTTCAATTTCTCCAATGCCGCCAAGGCCTTGCCCGCGGGTGTTCCAGTCGCGATAGCAAGCCCGGCCGAGACCAGCGCATTGGCGATCTGGAAATCGCCGGCCAAAGGCAGGTCGATCTCGTGCAGCACCCCGTCGGCCACGATTTCGGCGCGCTGGCGATGCCGCTCATGCTCGACCCGCTTCAGCGTCAGGAAATCGCCATGGCGGCCGACGGTCAGCACTTCCAGCCCCGCCGCTTTCGCGGCTTTGATGGTCGGCTCCGACCACGGATCGTCGGCAAAGACGATGGCGGGCGCGCCCTTCGGCAGCAGCGTGTCGAACAGGCGCAGCTTGGCGCGGTGATAATCCTCGACCGTGGGATGATAATCCATGTGGTCGCGGCCGAGATTGGTGAAAGCGCCGGCCGCCAGCTTCACCCCGTCGAGGCGGCGCTGATCGAGGCCGTGGCTCGAAGCTTCCATCGAGGCGTGGGTGACGCCCGCATCCGCCAGCTCCTTGAGCAATCGGTGCAACGCGACCGGGTCGGGCGTCGTCAGCGAGCCATATTCGTTGCGGCCCGGCGCTACGACGCCGGTCGTGCCGATCGAGGCGGCGGCAAAACCCGCCTGCTCCCAGATCTGGCGGGTGAAGGCGGCGACGGATGTCTTGCCGGCGGTGCCGGTGACGGCGACCATGGTCTGCGGCTGGCGTCTGAAGAAGCGCGCCGCGCTGAGCGCCAGCGCCAGGCGCGGATCATCGACGGCAAGGACCGGGATCGACAGGCTGGAGACGCTCGCGCCCTTGCCGGTGACGATCGCAGCCGCGCCGCGGGCCGCGGCATCGGCGGCATAGGTCGAGCCGTCGGCCTTGCTGCCGGCAAGCGCGAAGAAGACGACGCCGGTCTTGACCGCGCGGGAATCGGAGGAAAGTCCGGTCACCTCCAGATCGGGGGAAGCTGTTCCCTCGACAGGCAGGATGCCGGCTAGATCTTTTAGATGCATTGAGTCCCGTTCACCGCAACAAAATAGCGCGCAGTTGCCGGCGCGCCCCAAGAATCACTGATAGGAAACCAGCGTTGCACCATTTTCATGGCTGAAATCTGGCTTCACGCCAAGCATGGCGGCCGCGCGTCTGATGATGTTGCCGGCCATGACCCCCGCATTGTTGGCGGCGACGTCGGTCATCCCGGGCTTTTCAGGATGCGGGGCGTCGGCGATCGTGAACACCAGATATTGCGGATCGTCCATCGGGAAGGCGGCGACGAAAGTGTTGAAATTCAAGTCCTTGGAGTAGCGGCCGTTGATGACTTTCTCAGCCGTTCCGGTCTTGCCGCCAACGCGATAGCCGGGAACCCGGGCGTTTCTGGCCGAACCCTTCTCGGCGTTGAGCGTATAGAGATAGCGCATGCCTTCGACCGTCTTGTCGCTGACCACTTTCTTGGCCACCGCCATTGCCTCCTGCTCGCTACGCACCAGGAATGTCGGCTCGATCAGATAGCCCTGCATCAGCGCCGCGCAGCCGACGGCGGCCTGCAGCGGCGTCGTCGACACGCCGTGGCCGAAGGCGATGGTGAACGAGTTGACCTGTTTCCAGACCTTAGGTTCGGTCGGGCGGGCGACTTCCGGCAGTTCGGTCTGCATCCGGTCCAGAATGCCGAGGCGGTGCAGGAATTCGCGATGTCCTTCGATGCCGACCAGCTCGGCCTCCCTGGCCGACCCGATGTTGGACGAAAAGAGGAACACCTCAGGCAGCGACAGCACGCGGTTCTTGCCGTGGAAATCGTGGATGGCCTGATGGCCGACCCGGATCGGATGCGACGCGTCGAAGCGGCTGTTCATTGTGGCCTTGCCGGAATCCAGCGCCATGGCCGAGGTGAAGCTCTTGAAGGTCGAGCCCATCTCGTAGAGCCCGGCCGACATGCGGTTCAGCCGGTCTTTCTCTTGGGCGTTGTAAGGATTGTTCGGGTCGAAATCCGGCACGGAGGCCATGGCGATCACTTCGCCGGTCTTGATGTTCAGCACGACGGCGCCGGCGCCGATGGCGCGATAGCGCTCCAGGCCGGCGGCGATCTCGTCGCGCACCACATGCTGGACGCGCAGATCGATCGAAAGCTTGACCGGCTTGAGATCCTTGGCCACGGCGAGCCCCGACGCCTGCAGGTCGCTCAGCCCCTGCTCGTCGATATACTTCTCCATGCCGGAGATGCCCTGGTTGTCGATGTTGGTGAGGCCGACGATATAGGACGAGGTCTCGCCGCTCGGATAGAAGCGGCGCTTTTCGGTGCGGAAGCCGAGGCCGGGAACGCCCAGCGCCAGGATGTCGGCCTGCTGCTTCGGCGTCAGCTGGCGCTGCAACCAGACGAAGCCGGCGCCGCTCTTGAGCTTGCGATAGGTCTGCTCGTAGTCGATCTCCGGCAGCACGGTCGACAATCTCTCGATCGCTTCGTCGGCGTCTACAATGCGGCGCGGCTCGGCAAACAGCGACGCCGTCTTGATGTCGGTCGCCAGCACCTCGCCATTGCGGTCGACGATATCCGGACGTGATGCAGTGACGCGGTTCTCCGGGCCGCCCGAAAGATCGGGATTCTGCAGCCCGAGATAGACGAGCCGGCCGGCAATGGTTGAATAGATGGTGAAGAACACCGCCATGGTCATGACGATGCGCGTCTTGGCCTTGCCGCCAGTCGCCTTGCGGGCGGCGTCGACGACGATCGAGCCGTCCTCAGCCTGCTTCTTCCGGCGCGTCAGCAGGCCGCCGATCCTTGGAAGGCCGATCATTGAACGGTGCTCCCGGTGACCACCGGATCCTTGCCGTCCGAGGGCTCCTTGCCCGAATTGTCGGCCATGCCGCCAAGCTGCTGCGAGGAGAGGTCCTCGATGTTCACGGGTTTCACGGGAATGTCGTCGAGCCCGCCGATCTGGTGCGCGTTGACCGGTTCGAGCCCGAGCTGGCTCTTATAGACGTCGGCAAGCTTCTGCAGTCGCGACGGCTGAGTGAGCAGGCTCCAGTCCGCCTTGAGGAGATCGATCGTCTCTTCCTCGTAGTGGATCTGCGCCTGGATCTTCTGCACCGCCGCCTGTTGCTCTTCGGCTTCGCGCTTCGTTTTGTAGGTCAGCGCCGCGGCCGAGACCATGACGGCGATCAGGACTATGTCGCTGGTACGAAACACGTGCTCACCTCTCCCCCGGCCGCTCGACGGCGGGAAGCTTTGGAAGGCCGAAAATCGAAAAATCGCCGGCGCGCGCCGGCGCCTCGGTGCGGATCGCGGCGCGCAGCCTGGCCGAGCGCGCCCGCGGGTTGGTGTCCAGCTCGGCCTCTCCCGCCGTCACGCCGCCCCCGGCTTTGCGGAAGGTGGCAACGCGCACGGGCGCGTCAGGCATGTGCCGCGAGCCGCTGGCCGCCTCGGAGCGGTCGGCGATGAAGCGCTTGACGATGCGATCTTCCAGCGAATGGAACGTCACCACGGCTAGCCGTCCGCCGGGTTTCAGCGCCCGCTCGGCAGCCAGCAGCGCCCTTGCGAGCTCGCCAAGCTCGTCATTGACGAATATGCGCAGCGCCTGGAAGACACGCGTGGCCGGATGGATCTTGTCCTTCGGCCCGCGTCCGATATGGGTTTCGATGGCGTCGGCGAGATCGAGCGTGCGTTCGAAGGGCTTCTTCTCGCGACGGCTCTCGATCATGCGCGCGATGCGGCCGGCATGGCGCTCCTCGCCGAGAAAGCCGAAGATGCGGGCAAGGTCGCCCGCCTTGAAGGTGTTGACGACGTCGGCGGCGGAGAGACCCGCCTGCGCCATGCGCATGTCGAGCGGCCCGTCGGCGCGAAAGGAAAAGCCCCGCTCCGCCTGGTCGAGTTGCATCGAGGAAACACCGATGTCGAGCACCACGCCGTCGGCGCCCTCGACATGCTCGTCCAGCGTCGAGAATGGCGCCCGGACGAGCCTCAGCTTCCCGCCGGCCTGTCGTTCGAGCGCCCTGCCCGCCGCGATCGCGTCCGGGTCGCGGTCGATGGCGACGACGGAGGCGCCGCGCTCGAGGATAGCGCTGGTGTAGCCGCCGGCGCCGAATGTCCCGTCGACGATCGTCTCGCCGGCCTTCGGCGCAAGCGCGTCGATCACCTCGGCAAGGAGGACCGGAATGTGACGGGCCGGTCCGCCAACGGCGTGAGGGTCATCGCCGTGGCCAGCCATCATTCCGATCGCTCCCCGGGCTTCGTCCCCTGCCGAAGCTGCAAAAGCCTGGCCCGCGCCTGCGCCCCATAGGCGGCAAGCCGTCCGGGCTCCCAGACTTGAAAGAAATTGCCGCGGCCGACAAAGGCCACCTCGTTCGAGATGCCCGTATGCTCGCGGATGAAATCGGTCATGGTGATGCGGCCGTCCTGGTCGAGCTTCAGAAATGTCCCGTCGCCATGGCAAAAGAACGACATGTCGTCCGCCGTCTGCAGAAAGGGATCCTCCAGCGCGATCCGCTGCTCGTAACGGTCGAGCAGGTCGAGCCCGCCGACATCCATGGCCGGCAGATCCAGACAGCGTAGCGCGTAGAGTTCCGAATAGCCGCGTTTTTGCACCACGGCGCGAAAATGCGCCGGAACGGACACCCGCCCCTTCGCATCGATCTTGCTCACCGTGTTTGACAGAAACCGGTCCAATAAACGCTACAGCCGCTGTTGCCGCTGCACCCCTCATGTTGTTCTCCGCGCCCCTGCCGCATTTGCGGCAAATCGCTTCATTCACCGGGGCGAAAACCGACAAACGCGCAGCCGCCGCGGCTGCCCGATGGGCGTACGCTTCACCCTGACGCGGAACGAAAGCTTGATCTGAATGGGATATCATGGGGCACTATGGGCGTCAACGGGAACAGGCATCACAAACAAACGCGCCACAACCAGAAAGCGCAGGCTGAAGACACGTCTCGTCTTTATCGTCCATTAAGCCTAACGAAGCGTTTAGAGCCCTCTGGCCTAAAAAGACCCAGCTTGCCGCGCACAGCCGGCGCGCATAGCGTCGGTTGAAGTTTTCTGCCCAAAGGATCAAGCCGATGTCCGACACTGCGAAGTCACGCGCCGCGACACTTGCCCATTTGCGCAGCGCCGATTTCGCCAAGGGTGATCCCATTCCCTTGCCGCTGACCATGGCCTCGATCTTCCACGCACCGGGCGATGCGACGGGTTTCGATCAATATGGCCGCTTCAGCAACCCGACCTGGCATGCAGTCGAGCACGCGCTCGGCCATCTGGAAGAGGCGCAATGCATTATTTTTCCGTCGGGCATGGCCGCGATTTCCGCGGCTTTGTTCGCGCTCGTCAAATCGGGCGACCGCATCCTCTTGCCGTCGGACGGCTATCACACGACACGGGCCTTGGCCGAACGTTTTCTGAAACCGCTCGGCGTCGCTTATGACGTGAGGCCGACGGAAAGCATGCTCGATGGCGGCTTCGCCGGCTACCGGGCGGTTTTCGTTGAAAGTCCGTCGAACCCGCGACTGGACATTTGCGACATCGCCGCCGTCGCCAGGGCAGTCCATGCGCAAGGCGGAACCCTGATCGTCGACAACACGACGATGACGCCCTTCGGCCAGCGCCCGCTCGATCTTGGCGCCGACATCGTGGTCTCGGCCGACACCAAGGCGATCAATGGCCATTCGGACGTTCTCTTTGGCCATGTCGCCAGCCGCGATCCCGACATTGTCGCCAGGGTGAAGGATTGGCGCGAGACGGCCGGCGGCATCCCCGGTCCGTTCGAAGCATGGCTGGTGCATCGCGGCCTCGAAACGCTGGAAGTGCGCTTCGATCGCATGTGTTCGTCGGCTGAAACCATCGCGCAGCGGCTGAAGGGTCATCGCGCCGTCAGCGGCCTGCGCTTTCCCGGGCTCGAGGGCGATGCCTCGCACAATCTGGCGCGCGCTCAGATGGAGCGCTTCGGCTTCCTGATTTCGTTCGAGCTGGCCTCCGAAGAACAGGCAGAGGCGTTCATCGACGGCTGCGCGCTGATCGAATCGGCAACGTCCTTCGGCGGCGTGCACACATCGGCCGAGCGGCGCTCGAAACGCGGCGACGCCGTTCCGCCGGGCTTCGTTCGCCTGGCCATCGGTTGCGAGCCGGTCGAGGAACTCTGGCAGGCGATCGAGGCGTCGCTGGACAAGCTCGGCGCCTAGTCCCGCTATATCAGGTCGTCAGCCTCGATTTTGCGTCGGCCATGCAGGACGCGAAGGATTTCGATCGCGTCGTTGCCAATCCGATAAAACGTAAGATACTCCCCGACAACGAGGTGGCGGATGCCCGGCAAGATATCATCGCGCGGCGCGCCTGATTGGGGATGAAGGGTCAGCAAATCCCATCGCCTCTGAAGAGCTTCCACAAAACGGACTGCGGCGTTTGGGTTGCGGGCAGCGATGTAGTCGCCGATAGTTTCGAGGTCCACCAATGCCTGTGGAAGCAGGCAGTACTTCACTCGTCAGCGCCTTTGGCTTCCGCCATCTTCGCATATTTGGCGCGCAATCGCTCCATTAAGGGGGGGCCGTCCAGCGCAGGTCCGCTGTCGATGCCTTCCTGCACCAGTTCCCGCAATTCCTCGACGGTATAGCCGAGCAAGTCGCGCCGCTCCTTCCATTGCCTGAGCGCATCGCGGATCACCTCGCTGGCCGAGGCGTATTCGCCAGCCGCGACGACATCGTCGACCGCGGCCGCCAGTTCCGGTGAAAGCGTGATACTGCGTTTATCGACCTGGCCCATGATGCACTCCTGCTCTTCCGTATGGTACGATTTAATCGCACCAGCTTCAAGGACGGGTTCGACCACGCCGCCGAAGCTGTCTTGCAGAATAATTGAATCGGAAGATACGCCTGTCGGCGTAACCTCCTGATGCCGTTCATCTATCGCTACGAGAAAAATGCCAGCTGGCCTGTAAGCCGGGTTCTGTATGGCCCTCGCCTCGCGGCGAGAACGTGGCGGCCATTCATCTTGGGCGCATGTTGCCACGCGCCTCACGCAACCTACCCGGACGGTGGGCCGGAAACAGCCCTCGAAGGTTTCCCCTCGCACCGCCCCTATTCGGTTTTGCTCCCGGTGGGGTTTGCCCTGCCGCTTCTGTTGCCAGTCGCGCGGTGGGCTCTTACCCCACCCTTTCACCCTTGCCGTGGCCGAAGCCGCGGCGGTTTGCTTTCTGTGGCACTTTCCCTGGGGTCGCCCCCGCCGGCCGTTAGCCGGCACCGTGTCTCCATGGAGCCCGGACTTTCCTCACCCGCAACCTTTCGGCACGCGCGGGCGCGGCCGCCCGGCCAGCTGACAAGGGCGTATAAAGGGATTCCCGCCTGAAAACGCAAACGAAAAAGCTGTTGCCGTCGCCCAAATGCGCAGCGGTTTGGGACAACGACGCGCTTGAAACAGACACGCGTCGCCCAAATCCACTTCGGCGGACGATCTTAGGCCGGCGAACCCAGCGCTGCCATCTGCACCTTCACCTTGCTGCAATAGGCGGCCGAAATCGGATTCATCCGCGTCGCGCCGTGACCGGCATTGTATTTCAGGATCGTGCCGCAGGTGGTGCCACCGCCAAGACCCTGCGCCATGGCGAGGTACTTCATGCCGTATTTGATATTGGTGTCGGGATCGAACAGTCCCTTGGCGGAACCGGTGTAACCCATCATGCGCGCCGTGGCCGGCTTGATCTGCATCAGGCCGATCTCGCCGGCGCTGCCGACCAGATTCGGCCGGTAGTTGCTTTCGATCTTGATGACGGCGCTGGCCAGGGACACCGGCACGCCGTAGCTCGCGGCATAGCGGGCAATGATCGACGAATACTGGCCGCCGCCGGGTGCGGCGGATGTCGCCAGAGCGATCTTGCCCGCGGGGATCGAGGCTGTCGTGGTGAGATCGATCGTCTTTCTGCCGCGCTTGGCGCGCTTGGCCGTCGATTTCGCCGCCCTGGTCGTGGCGGCCTTCTGCAGCTTAGCCGGGGCTCTCTTGATCTTTGGCGCTTTGTTCGCCGGGGCAGCCTTGGTCGTCGGGGCGACGGCAAGGCCGTTGTCTGCCCTGAGGCTTAAGGGGGCGCTGTTTGCCGGACTGAAGGCAAAGCTTATTACTCCGGCAGCAACGGCTGCCGTTACAACGGTCAATTTCTGCATGTAATCCTGTTCTGTTAGAACCGCGCGAAGAACTTCGCGCAGTTGTGTCAATTCAACATCGGAGCATCAGAGGGGCTAGACGTCCAACAACTTGCGGGAGAGGCATTTGGCGGCGGAATTGGCGGCAATGAAGGCGGCGCAATTCACTTTAAGTAACGGGTTGTAATTTAATGACCTTATCGCGACTATTTGGCAGAGGCTGCCGTGACGGAAGTCAGGAGCCTCTGCAGCGTGCGGATCGTCGAATTGTCGGCCACGCCATCCACCAGCCGCCGCCGGAAATGCCGCTGGAACGCCGCCACCGCGATTTCCGTCTGCCGGTCGTAAATACCCGATATCTCAATACCATAGCCATAGAGCGCCAGCATCGACTGCAGCGCCTCGACACCGGAACCGGTGTCGCCGGCCTTCAACGCGGCGCCCGGTTTTATCGGCGCCGCCGGTACGAGGTGGCCGATACCGGCCGCGAACAGCGCCTTCCACGGAAATTTTTCGCCCGGGTCGACCTTGCGGCCCGGCGCCACGTCGGAATGGGCAAGCACCCTTGTCGCTGGGATGGAATAACGGCCCACGATGCCCGCGCACAAACCGATCACGGCATCGATCTGCCGCCTCGGGAAGGCTTTGTAGCCGAGTGAATGCCCGGGATTGACGATCTCGATACCGACCGAACAGGAATTGATGTCGGTGCGCCCGAGCCAGGAGCTCTTGCCGGCATGCCAGGCGCGATCGCTCTCGCGCACCATCTGGATGATGCGGCCATCCTCGTGGACAAGATAATGCGAGGACACTTCACTTGCTGGATCGCACAGCCACGCCTCGGCGCCGGCGCCGGTTGCCATGCCGGTATAATGCAGCACGATCATGTCGGGCCGGAGCGTCTCGCGGCGCGGACCGAAATTCGGCGACACCCGGACCTCGGCACCTGGCTGGTCGGGCAGGAAACCGCTCATGCGTGCCTGAGGCCCCGCTCGATCATTTCATAAGCGGCATTGATCGCCGCGACCCTGGTCGTGGCGATCTTGATGAATTCCTGCGGCAAGCCGCGTGCGATCAACCTGTCGGGATGATTGTCCGAGATCAACTTGCGGTAGCGTTTTCTGATTTCCTCGAACGGCTTGCCGCGCTCGATGCCCAATACGACGTAAGGATCGGCGGCGCCGAGATTGACGTGCCTGGACAGGATCGTCTCGTAATGCGCCTCATCGATCCGGAAAATCTCCGCGATCCGATGCAGGAACTGCCCTTCCCGCTCATGGATCAGGCCGTCAGCCTTAGCGATATGGAATAGGCCGTCGAGTATGTCTTCCAGCATCATGCAGTTGGCATGGCCGGAACCGCAGAGTTGCGCCATGCGCCGCGCGTAGGTCTCGAACCCGGCGACGTCCTGCTTGGCGATGTCGTAAAGCCGCGCCACGTTGCGCGTCTCGCTCGGCGGCACCTCGAAGATGTCCTGGAAGGCGCGCACCTCGTCCTGGGTGACGATGCCGTCGGCCTTGGCCATCTTGGCCGAGAGCGCGATCATCGCCACCGAGAACGCAACGCGCCGGCGCAAGTCCGGATCGCCGGAAAACACGGTGCGCACAGCTTCAACAACATCCGCGACGCCCGAGGACGCCGATGACGAAACACGAGCGATAAAGTCGCCAAGGCGGTCCCAAATCGACATGTCGGCTTCATAGAGCGAACCGGGCGGTTCTATCAAGCCGGGACGATGCCGCAGCTGACTGGCGATGCGCGGGATCGACAGCGCAAAAAAGAAGGCCGGCAGTGCCGGCCTTCTTCGGTATTGTGGGACGGCCCTTACTGCGCAGGCGCGGTAGGAGCCGGTTTTGTTGCCGGAGCCGGTTCAGCAGGCTTCGAAGCGTCGGGCGACGCCGGTTTCATCGGCTGTTCGTTGGCCGGCGGATTGGTGCTCTGGGTGGTGGTATTGTCAGTGCCGGTGCCACTGTCGCTACAAGCCGCGACCCCCAGCAGGGCGAGCGCCGAGACCGACGCCAGAATGAGCTTCTTCATGCTATCTCTCCTTCGACAGACGCTCACATTTCGGTGAGCGGTCGCAGGGGAAATGCATCAGCCAGCTGCCGGTTTCGTAACGTTGCATTTCCACGTGTAACATCAACTTGCGATTGCTGGCGCCGAAATCCCGAACTAACACAACATACGCCCAAAGAGATTACGGATAAGCAGAATGCCGGCAGCCGTGGGAACTGGGAAATGGGACTTCTGGATCGACCGCGGCGGCACCTTTACCGACATCATCGGCCGTGATCCGCGGGGCCGGCTGCACCCCCGAAAACTCCTGTCCGAAAATCCCGAGGCGTATGCGGATGCCGCCATCCAGGGCATCCGCGACCTGTTGGGCCTGAAAACCGGCGCCGCCATCTCCGCCGACGCGATCGGCGACGTCAAGATGGGCACGACCGTTGCCACCAATGCGCTGCTCGAGCGCAAGGGCGACCGCGTGCTGCTGCTGATCACCAAGGGTTTTCGCGACGCATTGCGCATCGCCTATCAGGCGAGGCCGGACATCTTCGCCAAGGAGATCATCCTGCCGGAGCAGCTCTATGAGCGCGTCATCGAGATCGACGAGCGCGTGCGCGCCGACGGCTGCGTCGAACGCCTGCTCGACATCGCGGCCTGCCGCCCGGCGATCGAACAGGCGAAGGCCGACGGCATCGATGCGGTCGCTATCGTCTTCACGCACGCCTGGAAATATCCGGACCACGAAAAGGCCGTGGCGAAAGTCTGCCGCAAGATCGGCTTCAGCCAGATCTCGGTCTCTCACGAGGTCTCTCCGCTCATCAAGCTGGTCGGCCGCGGCGACACCACCGTGGTCGACGCCTATCTGTCGCCGATCCTGTCGCGCTATGTGCAGCGCGTGGCCGGCGAACTGGGCGCCGGACCGCGCCTGATTTTCATGATGTCGTCGGGCGGCCTCACCGCCGCCGACATGTTCCAGGGCAAGGACGCGCTGCTTTCGGGACCGGCGGGTGGCGTCGTCGGCATGGTCGAGACGGCGAAGCTCGCCGGCTTCGAAAAGGTCATCGGTTTCGACATGGGCGGTACGTCGACCGACGTCGCCCACTATGACGGCGAATATGAGCGCGCCTTCGACACCGAGGTCGCCGGCGTTCGCATCCGCGCGCCAATGATGCGCATCCACACCGTCGCCGCCGGCGGCGGCTCGATCCTGCACTATGAGGCGGGCCGCTTCCGCGTCGGCCCGGATTCCGCCGGCGCCAATCCCGGGCCTGCCGCCTACCGGCGCGGCGGCCCGCTCGCCGTCACCGATGCCAATGTCATGCTCGGCAAATTGCAGTCCGATTTCTTTCCGGCGATTTTCGGCGCGGGCCAAGACCAAGCGCTCGACATCGGCACGGTTGGCGAAAAATTCGCGGCGCTTGCCGCCGAAATCGGCGACGGCCGGACGCCCGAGGCGGTCGCCGAAGGCTTTGTCACCATCGCCGTCGAGAACATGGCCAACGCCATCAAGAAGATCTCGGTGCAGCGCGGTTATGACGTCACCGAATATCTCTTGAACTGTTTTGGCGGCGCCGGCGGCCAGCACGCCTGCCTGGTCGCCGATGCACTCGGCATGGAGGCGGTGCTGATCCATCCCTTCTCCGGCCTGCTTTCGGCTTACGGCATCGGCCTCTCGTCGGTCTTCGCCACGCGCCAGCAGGGTCTGCTGCAGCCGCTTGCCGAAGAATCCCGCGCGGCGATCGAGGCGCTCATCACGGCACTGCGCGGCGACGTCATTGCCGAGCTCGGCGAGCAAGGCATTGCCGGGGACGCGATTTCAACGAGGCCTGTCCTGCATATCCGCTATGACGGCACCGATACGGCGCTGCCGGTGAATTTCGAGCATGGCTCGATCTTCCGCGCCAGAAGCGATTTCGAGGCCGCGCACAAGGCGCAGTTCGGGTTCGTCTATGACGATAAGCCGATCGTCGTCGAGACCGTCGCCGTCGAAGGCATGGAAGTCGCCCGACAGGACAAGGCTGAAGCCCCGGCGCTCGCCGGACCGGCAGGAATTGACGCCAAACCCTTGGAAAGCCGGCGCATCTACACCGAAGGCCGCTGGCACGAGGCCGGCGTCTATCGCCGCGAAGGCCTGCGGCCGTCCCACACGGTCGCCGGGCCCGCGCTTATCATCGAGCCGAACCAGACCATCGTCGTCGAGCCGGGCTGGCGCGCCGAAATCACCGGTCTCAATCACGTCGTGATACGCCGGACAGAAAGAAAGGCGCGTGCCGCGGCGCTCGGCACCGAGGCCGATCCGGTGATGCTGGAAGTCTTCAACAATCTCTTCATGTCGATCGCCGAACAGATGGGCGTGACGCTGCAGAACACCGCCTATTCGGTCAACATCAAGGAACGGCTCGACTTCTCCTGTGCCGTGTTCGACCGCCATGGCGCGCTGGTCGCCAACGCGCCGCATATGCCGGTGCATCTGGGTTCAATGGACCGTTCGGTGGAGACAATCATCCGCTTGAACTCCGGCGATATCCATCCCGGCGACGTCTTCGCGCTCAACGCGCCCTATAATGGCGGCACGCATTTGCCCGACATCACCGTGGTGACGCCGGTGTTTGACGACGCCCGCAAGGAAATCCTGTTCTGGGCGGCCTCGCGCGGCCATCACGCCGATGTCGGCGGCACCGCGCCGGGCTCGATGACGCCGCTTGCGACAACGGTCGACGAAGAAGGCGTGCTGTTCGACAATTTCCGCATCGTCGATCGCGGCCGCTTCCGCGAGAAGGAGCTGGAAACGCTGCTGACCGACCATCCTTATCCGGCGCGCAATCCCGTCCAGAACATCGCCGACTTGAAGGCGCAGATCGCCGCCAACGAAAAGGGCGTGGCGGAGCTGCGCAAGATGGTCGCGCATTTCGGGCTCGATGTGGTCGAGGCCTATATGGGCCACGTGCAGGACAATGCCGCCGAGAGCGTGCGCCGCGTGATCGAGCGACTTCCCGACAGCGCGGCGTACGAATATCCGACCGACACCGGCCAGGTGATCAAGGTGAAGATCACCGTCGACCGGCCAAGGCGCGAGGCGACCGTCGATTTCACCGGCACGTCGCCTGTCATGAAGAACAACTTCAACGCGCCGGAGCCCGTCGCCCGCGCCGCGGTGCTCTATGCGTTCCGCGTCATGGTGGAGGACATGATCCCGATGAATGCCGGCTGCCTCAGGCCGATCAACATCGTTATTCCGGATGGTTGCATGCTCAAGCCGTCCTATCCCGCGGCCGTCGTCGCCGGCAATGTCGAGACCTCGCAGCATGTCACCAACGCGCTGTTCGGCGCGATGGGCGCGATGGCCAACGCCCAAGGCACGATGAACAACCTCACCTTCGGCAACAAGAAATACCAGTATTACGAGACGATCTGCTCCGGCTCGCCGGCCGGCCGGATGAATTCGGGCCGGGGCTTTGCCGGCACCTCCGGCGTCCATACCCATATGACCAATTCGCGCCTCACAGATCCGGAGGTGCTGGAACTGCGCTTCCCCGTCGTGCTGGAAGACTTCCATATCCGCAAGGATTCCGGCGGCAAGGGCAAGTGGAATGCCGGCGACGGCACCAGGCGCACCATCCGCTTCCTCGAAAAGATGGAATGCGCGATCCTGTCCTCGCACCGCAACCGGCCGCCCCAGGGCCTCGACGGCGGCGGTGACGGCGAGGCGGGCTCGACCAAGGTCAGGCGCAATGACGGCTCGGTCGACATCCTGAAGGCCTGCGACCAGACCACGCTCGATGCCGGCGAGACCGTCATCGTCACCACGCCGACGCCCGGAGCGTTCGGAAAAGCGTAAGAACAGCGTCAACAGGCTGTCACCTGCCTGTCATGCCGCTGCGCTACCGGCTTGCGCCAAAGCAAACGGGGAATCACCTTTCCATGTCGGACGTATCCGGAGAACTCGTTTATCGTCGAGGCAAGGAAGTCGGAAAGGCCGTCTACCAGAACCGGGCATTGTCGAAGGACGGCATTTCCGAGCGGCTCTTCGCGTTCCTGTTCTCCGGCCTCGTCTATCCACAGATCTGGGAAGATCCCGATGTCGACATGGAGGCCATGCAACTTGGCGCGGGGCACCGAGTCGTCACGATCGCCTCGGGCGGCTGCAACATCCTGGCTTACCTGACCCGCACGCCGGCCCGGATCGACGCCGTCGATCTCAACGCCGCGCATGTCGCGCTGAACCGCATGAAGCTGGAAGCGGTGCGCCACCTGCCGTCGCAGGGCGACCTGTTCCGCTTCTTCGGCGCCGCCGGCACCAGCCACAATTCCGATGCCTATGATCGCTTCATCGCGCCGCATCTCGATCCGGTCAGCCGCCATTACTGGGAACGCCGCAACTGGCGCGGCCGGCGCCGCATCTCGGTTTTCGACCGTAACTTCTACCAGACCGGCCTGCTCGGCCTGTTCATCGCCATGGGCCATCGCGTCGCAAAACTGTTCGGCGTCGATCCCGCCGGCATCATGAAGGCCGGGAACATCGGCGAGCAGCGCCGCTTCTTCAACGAGGAACTGGCACCCGTCTTCGACAAGAAGCTGCTGCGCTGGGCGACCTTGCGCAAAGCTTCGCTGTTCGGCCTCGGCATCCCGCCGGCACAGTATGACTCGCTGATCACATCCGGCGACGGCTCGATGGCGAGCGTGCTCAAGGCGCGCCTTGAAAAGCTCGCCTGCGATTTCCCGCTCAAGAACAATTACTTCGCCTGGCAGGCCTTTGCCCGACGCTACCCTCAACCCGGCGAAGCGGCGCTGCCTGCTTATCTGGAAGAGCGCAATTATAAGACGATCCGCGACAACATCGATCGCGTCGCCATCCACCACGCCAATCTAATCAAGTTCCTGGCCGCCAAGGATGCCGGCACCGTCGACCGCTTCGTCCTGCTCGACGCGCAGGACTGGATGACCGACGACCTGCTCAACGCGCTGTGGACCGAGATCACCCGCACGGCCTCGGCCGGCGCCCGCGTCATCTTCCGCACCGCGGCCGAACCGAGCCTCCTGCCCGGCCGTGTCTCCAGTTCGCTGCTCGACCAATGGACCTACGAGGCCGACGCCTCGCGCGAATTTTCGGCAAAAGACCGCTCGGCGATCTATGGCGGCTTCCACCTTTATGTGAAGCGTCCCGCATGAGCACGACGGAGCTGCCGGCCAGCCATGCCGAACTGATGGACGGCGTCTACCGCTGGCAGCGCCATATCTATGACCTGACCCGCAAATACTTTCTGCTCGGCCGTGACCGTCTGATCGACGGGCTGGACGTGCCGCAAGGCGGCACCGTGCTGGAGCTTGGCTGCGGCACCGGCCGCAACATTGCGCTTGCCGCCCGCCGCTATCCGGATGCGCGCTTCTTCGGTTTGGACATCTCGGCCGAGATGCTGGAGACGGCTAGCGCGGCCATTGCTCGCGAAGGCCTGTCCGACAAAGTCAGGCTGTCGCGTGGCGACGCAACCGACTTCGATGCCATGGCTCTCTTCGGCATCGAGCGCTTCGACCGCGTCTTCATCTCCTATTCGCTATCGATGATCCCCGGTTGGGAAAAGACCGTATCGGCCGCCCTTGCCGCGCTCGCCTCTGGTGGTTCGCTGCATGTCGTCGATTTCGGCCAGCAGGAAGGCCTGCCGCGCTGGTTCTGCGCCCTGTTGCGCGGCTGGCTGCGGAAATTCCATGTCGCGCCGCGCGCCTCTCTGCGCGACGTGCTTGAATCGGAATCGCAGCGCACCGGCGCAACCTTCCGTTTCAGAACGCTTTATCGCGGCTATGCTTATCTTGGCGTGATCGGATCCCGCAAATAGCAAACGCGATCAGTGCAGGGCCTTTACCAGCGCGCTGACCATCGCTTGTGGCCGATAGCCAAACTTGCCCGGCGTCAGACCTAGCCTCACCACCACCAACTGCTCGGACGGAATGATCGCCACCGTCTGGCCGTCATGGCCCTCCATCCAATAGGTGTCCTTGGGCAGGCCTGCAGCGACGCCCGCGCCGGGATTTTCTTCATCGCCCGGCCCCTCGATCCAGACCTGGCCTTTGCCATACACCTTTGAGGCCGGTGCGGCCTCGCGCATCCAGTCGACGAAACCGGCAGGCAGGATCTGGTTTCCGTTCCAGGCGCCGCCCTGCAGCAGGAACTGGCCGAAGCGAGCCCAGTCATGCGCCGTGGCATAGAGATAGGACGAGCCGACGAAGGTGCCTTGCTCGTCGGTCTCGAGCACCGCGCTCTTCATGCCGAGCGGATCGAACAGCGCCGTACGCGGCCATGCCAACGCCTTCGCCTTGTCGCCGATCGCGTCCTGCCACAGCCGCGACAGCATCACCGCCGTACCGCTCGAATAGGAAAACACTTTTCCCACCTCGCCGGTCAGAGGTTGGGCCGCGGCGAAGTGAGCCATGTCCGGTTCGAGATAAAGCATGCGCGTCACGTCAGCGACGTCGCCGTAATCCTCGTTGAACGCCAGCCCGCTTGACATCGCCATCATGTCGGCAAGGCTGATGGCGGCGCGGCCATCGGCCTTCCACGGTGCGAAGAGCCCCTTGTTATCGAGCGCCAGCTTGCCGTCCCTAACCAGCGTGCCGACGATCGCGGCATTCACCGTCTTGGTCATCGACCAGCCAAGCAGCGGCGTCTTGGCCGAAAAGCCCTCGCCATAACGCTCCGCGATGATCCGGCCGTTCTTCACCACCACGATGGCGCGCATGCCGGTGCCGGCCATGGCGACATCGTCGACGATCTTCGCGACTTCGGGGTGCTGCGAAGCATCGACCCGCTCGCCATCGGGCCAGAGCGCGTCGGGTTGCGCCGCGGTCGGCGGCGCGGCGCGCAGCGACGTCTGCCTTGCCTTGCCGGTGTCGCCGTCGGCAACCGACGCGCAACCGACGCCGTCGCGCTCGACCGCGACACTCTTGCCGAAAACCCAAAGCAGGCCGGCCGAAACCAGTCCCCTTTCCTTGTCGACGGAGACCTTCATCAGCTTGAGCAGCGGATGGCCTGGTGCCTGCACATCGACGGCCAGGACCTCTTTGGCGTCGCGGCCGGCGATGAAGACGTTCGAGCAGACGATCTTGGCCGAGTAGCCGGAGCCGACGCGGATGAGTTCTGGCGGCGCGAAATAGAGCCAGGCGAAGAGCGCCGCCACCGCCAGGATCACAAGCCCAAGCAGCCATTTGATGAACTTCACGACGGTCCGCATCTTTCCCCGCCTTATGGATTCGCCGGCTCGATTTATGTCATCGATTTGCCGCCATTGCTTCCGCAAAATCGCCGGCGTCGTCGAGCGTCGTCAATGGATTATCAACCATGTTCGGCGATCAAATGATCCCATGTCGCCCAAAAGTGCGCAGCGGTTTTGGGATAACGATTTGGACGGAATAAATCGGGACGGTCCTGTGGGGAGATCGTCCGGAGGGGGCCCGCGTAAGCGACCGCCATCAATGAAGGACCCATCAGCGGCCGGCTGATCCCGGCTCGGGGGATATCATGCGCCGTCTTGCGGCCATCCTGATGCTTACGTTGCTGGGCGCCTGCTCGACCGTGGAGGACCTCTCACCATTGTCGCCGTCGTCGCAGACGGTTGCTGTGCGCGCGCCCAAATTCGAGGACTCCAAGCCGCATGAGTGGGACAGCGGCGCACCGTGGACCTACGCCATCCACGGCACGGATGTCTCCAAATACCAGACCTCGGTCGACTGGCCGACCGCCAGGGCCAGCGGCATCTCCTTTGCCTTCATCAAGGCGACGGAGGGTGGCGATCGTTTCGACGACTATTTCAACGAGCACTGGGCGCGTACAAAAGCGGCCGGAATTCCGCGCGCCGCCTATCATTTCTTCTATTTCTGCACGCCGGCGGAAACCCAGGCGCGCTGGTTCATCGCCAATGTCCCGCGAGACCCGTCGGCGCTGCCGCCGGTGCTCGACATGGAATGGAACCCGAAATCGCCGACCTGCAGGCTGCGTCCCGATCCGGCCACCGTGCGCAGCGAAATGACCGTCTTCCTCCAAACGGTCGAGCGCTACTACGGCAAGAAGCCGATCATCTACACCTCGGTCGACTTCTTCGACGACAACCAGTTGGCGACCTTCCGCGGCTATCCCTATTGGCTGCGCTCGGTCGCCGGCCATCCGCGCGAGAAATACGGCAGCCACCCCTTCACCTTCTGGCAGTACACCGGCACCGGCATCGTGCCAGGCATGACCGGCAAGTCCGACATCAACGTCTTCAACGGCTCGGAAGCTGCCTGGAAGAAGTGGCTGCGGCAGAACACCCGTTGACATCGGCCGCCGCGCCTGCTTTTCGACACGGCGGGCGGCGAAACATGCAACCGCTGGTAATCTGGAGCGGCGTACTCGTGCGAGTGCCTAGCGAGGCTCCCGAACTTTGAAATCCTCGCATGCGCCCGTCCGATCCCGTCCGGGGTCGCGATCGGGTCATGCGCCGGTCTCGAAAGGAAAGCGATGCGATTGCGCGTTGAAATCCTGGCGGCGCTCTTCGTCGGCGCGCTTGCGATGCCCGCGGCGGCGCAGGAATGCGGCGGCGATTTCGAGGCTTGGAAACAGGGCGTCGCGGCAGAAGCCAAGGCAGCCGGCGTCGGCGCCGTCGGGCTCGACGCGCTGGAGGACGCCACCATCGACCAGCGGGCGCTGGCGCGCGACCGCGCCCAGGGCGTCTTCACCCAGACTTTCACCGAATTTGCCAACCGCATGATTTCGACCTACCGCCTGAAGCAGGGTGCGGCCAATCTGAAGAAATATGCCGAAATCTTCGACCGCGCCGACAAGGAGTTCGGCGTCCAGCCGGCCATCATCGCTGCTTTCTGGGGGCTGGAGACCGACTTCGGCGCTGTCCAGGGCGACTTCCATACGCTGAATGCGCTGGTGACGCTTTCGCATGATTGCCGCCGCCCTCAGCTGTTTCGGCAGCAATTGGTGCCGCTGCTTACCTTGATCGACCGCGGCGTGCTGCCGGCCGACGTCAAGGGCGCCTGGGCCGGCGAAATCGGCCAGACGCAGATCCTGCCGACCGACTATCTGGCGCGCGGCGTCGACGGCGACGGCGACGGCAAGGTCGATCTGAGGAACAGCGTGCCGGACGTCATCATGACCACGGCCGACAAGATCATGTCGCGCGGCTGGAAGCGCGACCAGCCCTGGGTCCAGGAAGTGCGCGTCCCCGACGAAATGCCATGGGACCAGACCGGCCGCACCAACAAGCTGCCGCTGTCGCAATGGGCGCAGTGGGGCGTCACCGAACCCAACGGCAACCCGCTCATCGACAATGGTCTCAAGGCTGGCCTGGCGCTGCCGATGGGCCGCAAGGGTCCCGCCTTCCTGACCTATGACAATTTCGACGTCTATCTGGAATGGAACCAGTCCTTCACCTACGCGCTGACGGCGGCAGTGCTTGCGAGCCGCCTTGCCGGCGCGCCGCAATTCGATCCGCGCACGCCCGAGCAAGGCCTGAGCGGCGACCAGATGAAGGCGCTGCAGACAAAGCTCGAGGCCAAGGGCTACGACGTCGGCACCGTCGACGGTATCCTGGGCACCAACACGCGCGAGGCGGTCCGCAAGGAGCAGATGCGGCTTGGCCTGCCGGTGGATGGTTGGCCGACGCCGGAGCTTTTGGCGAAATTGTGAGAGCGAATAGCGAATAGAGAGTAGCGAATAGGGTTGGCCGGCGCTTCTTTCGCTTACACACTATTCGCTATTCGCTATTCGCTACTCCCTACTCCTAATCCGCCATCGTCTCCAAACTCGCGAACCCCTGCGGCGCGTCGCCCTCGTCGAACGGCGTCGTCACCTCGACAAATGTGTCTGGGAAGAAGCCGTTGAAGCGGGTCCTCAGCGACAGCGAGTAGGCGCCGATATGGCCGATCTCGATCCAGTCGCCGGTGTCGACCGTTTCCGGCAGCCAGAATGGCCTGGAAAGGATATCGACGGAATCGCAGGTCGCGCCGCAGACCTTGAACGGTACGATGGTTTTCTCGTCGCCGTTGCGGGTACGGATCGCGGGATCGGGAATGAAGCGGGCCGGCAGCGTGATCTTGCCGGTCCATGAATCCGACAGCGAGGCCCAGATGCCGTCATTGATGTAGAGCCGCTTGCCCTTGCGCAACAGCACCCGCACGATCAGCGAGAGACACCGCGCCACGATCACGCGTCCGGGCTCGGCCACCAGGGGCATCTGGTCGAACTGATATTCTTTCAGGTCGCCGGCCAGCCGCGACATCAATTGGCCGAGCGACGGCATCTCGATGTGCCTGCGATTGGGGTCGTGGCCGTATTCGGCGGGAAAGCCGCCGCCGACATCCAGGCCGGCAATGTCGAAGGTCAGGCGGTTGCGCACCCAGTCCGCCGAGGCGAGCGCACGTTCATAGGTATCGGGATCCTCGATCTGGCTGCCGACATGGAAGCAGAGGCCGACCTTGTAGCCGGTGCGATTCAGCCGCTCGGCAAGCTCGACCGCATTGGCCGGCCCGGCGCCGAACTTCTTCGACAGCTCGTAAGCCGCGTGGCCCTTGGTCTGGATGCGCACGAAGACGGTGAGAGCGCCCGGGTCGATATCGAGCGCACGCACGACGCGCGTCAGCTTGGTGATCTCGTCCTCATGGTCGAGCGAGATCACCCGGATGCCATATTTTTCAAGCGCCAGCTTGATGTCCGACTGCGCTTTGACCGGGTGCATGTAGAGCATCTCGGCGTCGGGCGAGACGGCGCGCACGGCGGCGAACTCGCCGGGCGAGGCGACGTCGAAGGCGCTGACGCCGGCTTCCACCAGCGTCTTGAGAACGATCTGCTCGCCATTGGTCTTGACCGCGTAAGCGGTCTTGCCGGGAAACATGCCCATGAACTGCAGGGCATCCTCCTTCAGCACCTGCGGGCGGAAACAGTAGACCGGGTCGTCGGGACGAAGCGCCAGTGCCGCCTCACGGGCATTTTCGAATCGCTGCATGGACGAATCCTCAGGTCTGGAGCGCGCACAATTAATCCTAGCTAGCCGCCAAAGAAAACAGTTCTGTGTCTTGGCGATCCGGAGCGGCCTGCTGCACATTTTGGCGACGCTAAAACAGCGGTCATGTTTCGGGTGGCTCTTGCCGCCGAACCCGATATCGGTTCTTGAGATGCTTTACGGGCCGAGGTTGCGATCGGCCCCCGGGGAGGAACAGGACATGTCGATTACGGCCGGCGCCGCGCCGACGCGCGGAGCGATGACGCTCAAGGATTGGGGGCAGCTTCTCCTGCTCGGCGCGATCTGGGGCGGTTCGTTCTTCTTTGCCCGCATCGCCGTTTCCGAGATCCATCCGCTGGCGCTGGTGCTGTTTCGCGTCGCCATCGCCGCGGCTGCACTTCACCTCTATCTGGCAGCCCGCGGCCCTTCGTTCCGGCTCGCCTTCCCGCATGCCGGCCTGTTCTTCCTGCTGGCGCTCACCAACAATGTCGTGCCCTTCTCGCTGATCTTCGCCGGCCAGACGCAGCTCGGCGCCGGCGTCGCTTCGGTGCTCAACGCCACGACGCCGTTCTGGACGCTGATCCTGGCCAATGCGCTCACGACCGACGAGAAGCTGTCCTGGAACAAGTTCGCCGGCATCGCGCTCGGTGTCGCCGGCACCGCGGTGATGATCGGACCCGGCCTGCTTGCCGGGCTTGGCGGACCGGTGTGGGCCAAGTTCGCACTGATGGGCGCTTCGATCTCCTACGCCGTCGCCCTGATGATCGCGCGCCGCTTCAAGGGCGTGCCGTCGCCCGTCATCGCCACCGGACAGCTGACCGCATCGACCATCATCATGATCCCGCTCGTGCTGATTGCGTATGGCCCCGCGGGGCTTTTCTCGGTCTCGCCGCCCGTCTGGGCCGCGGTTTTGGGCCTGGCGCTGCTTTCAACCGCCTTTGCTTACATCCTCTATTTCAACCTCGTCGCCTCGGCCGGCGCCACCAATGCCTCGCTGGTCACCCTGGTCGTGCCGGTCAGTGCGGTGCTGCTCGGCTTCCTGTTCCTCGGCGAACGGCTGGCCCTGTTCGAGATCGGCGGCATGACGCTGATCGGACTCGGCCTGGTCACCATAGACGGTCGCCTGTTTGGCCGATGGTAGCGGTGTCATGCCACGGCTCCGCCACAATTTATTCACAACGCTTGAGGCGGCTTTTGCCGAAGAGTTTCAACGGCTAACGATAAATCGGAAGTCGCAAATCCCACAATCATGTCGCATTGCAGCACGTTTTCCGCTTGCCTGTAACCCAAATGACTCTAGATTCCGGCCATAGCTCTGAAGAGGAGGCTATGGCATGGGACTGACGAGGCCGATCAACGCGTTGATGATTTGTGCCGCATTCGCATTCATCGGTGCCCTTATCATAGGTGTTCTTCCCTGACCCGCCAAAACCGGGAAGACCAGTACCGAGATATAGTCCAAACAGTTCGAAAAGGCCGGGTTCTACCCGGCCTTTTCCGTTGCAGCCTGCCCTATGCGGCGGCCGAACCCGCCGCCTCCGTCTCATGCGAGCGGATGCCGATCATGTGGCAGACGGCAAAGACGAGGTCGGCGCGGTTCATCGTGTAGAAATGGAAGTCGCCGACGCCGCGCTCGACAAGGTCGAGCACCTGTTCGGCGGCCACGGCGGAGGCCACAAGGGCATGCGTCTGCGGGTCGTTCTCCAGCCCCTCGAACCGCTCGGCCAGCCAGGCCGGCACCAGCGCCCCGCAGCGCGACGAGAAATTGGCGACCTGGGTGAAATTATGCACCGGGAGGATGCCCGGCACGATCGGGATGTAGATGCCGGCGCGGCGCGCCCGCTCGACATAGCGCTCGTAAAGGTCGTTGTCGAAGAAGAACTGGGTGATCGCCCGCGTCGCGCCATTGTCGGCCTTGCGCTTCAGCATATCGATGTCGGTGGCAAAATCCGGGCTTTCCGGATGCTTTTCCGGATAGGCCGAGACCGAGATGTCGAAATCGCCGGCGTTCTTCAGCGCCCCGACCAGTTCGGCGCCATTGGCATAGCCATCGGGATGCGGGTGGTAACTTGCGCCGACACCGGCCGCCGGATCGCCGCGCAACGCGACGAAACGTTTGACGCCCATATCCGCGAATTCGCGAATGACCGTGTCGACCTGATCGCGCGCGGCATCGACGCAGGTCATGTGCGCCGCCGGCGTCAGCGTCGTCTCGTTCAAGATGCGCATGACCGTGCGCGCCGTGCGCTCGCGGGTCGAACCGCCGGCGCCGTAGGTCACCGAGACGAATTTCGGCTTGAGCGGCTCCAGCTTTGTAACCGTGTCCCAGAGCCTTGCTTCCATCTCGTCGGTCTTCGGCGGGAAGAATTCGAACGAGACCCGGACCTTGTCACCGATGTCGGGGCGGCGGGAAAAGCGGAACTGGTTCATCAGGCTGTTTCCCCCATTGGATATGCCTTGGCGGGTAGCGAGTCATTGGATGGATCGGCGATCAGCAGTCGCCGATCGCGGCCGAGCCAGAGCTTCACCGTAAGCCTTGCCTCGTTACCGCCACGCGGCTCGAATTCCTGGCTGTCCTCGAGATCGAGGCCGGCCTCGGCGAACCAGTCGGACATCTGCCGGTCGGAAAAGCCCAGCCGCATATGGGCGTGCTGGTCGCGTAGGAATTCGAGCGCGTGGGGCGCGAAGTCGACGACGATCAGCCGGCCTGATGGCCTGAGCAGCCTCGCCGCCTCGGCGATGGCGCGCGCGGGATCGTCGAGATAGTGCAGCACCTGGTGGATTGTGACGAGATCGAAGGCGTTGCGCTCGACCGGCGGCGAAAAGATGTCGCCCTGGCGTACCTGCGCATTGGCGATGCCGGCCTTGTCGAGATTGGCGCGCGCCACGCTCAGCATCTCGCGCGACATGTCGATGCCGACGCCGCGCCGGTAGAGCGGCGCGAAGATTTCGAGCAGCCTGCCCGTGCCGGTGCCGAGGTCGAGCATCGACTGGAACGGCCGCTTGCCGACGAGCTTGATGAGTGCCGCTTCCACCGCGCGGTCCGGCACATGCAGCGAGCGGATATGATCCCAACTCGCGGCATTCTCGGAGAAATACTCGGCAGCCCGGTCCTGCCGCTTGCGCTTGACCGCCGCCAGCCGCTCGAGATCTCGCACCACCTGCGGATCGGCCTCGCTTATGGCCGAGACCAGACGCTGGACGAAATCGCGCGAATTATCGATGTCGGTCAGCCTGAAAAAAGCCCAGGACCCTTCCTGATAGCGGCCGATCAGCCCGGCATCGAGCAGCAGCTTGAGGTGCCGCGAGACGCGCGGCTGCGACTGGCCGAGGATCTCGGTGAGGTCGGAGACGGTGAGATCCCCGCGTGAAAGCAGCACCAGGATGCGCAGCCGGCTGGATTCGGCCGCCGCCTTCAATGTATCTACCATTGTGTCGAGCGAGACATGCATGAGCGGGCTCTCGTTGAAAGATATAAAGATATGTTTATGTCGATTTTGATACCCTGGCAAGCACTATGTCGCTTCCGGACAAGAAAATGGCGCAGCCGCGATCCGCGCCGGCAGGCGGTTTCTGGGCGGGATGAACAGGATGTTTGAGACACGCCAAGGTGAAATGCTTCTTGCGGCCGACCCGGCGCAGTTGCCGCCGGACGGCCAAGTGGTCTTCATCGGCCGCATCGTCTCACCATGGACCAGTCGCGAGGATTGCCCCAAGAACATGCGCGCCGCCCGGGAAACCGGGCGACCCGGGACAATCCTGATCGACCAGCCCTATCGACCGGGGTTGCAAAACCTGGAACGCGCCAGCCACGTCGTCATCCTGTCCTGGCTCCATCACGCGCCGCGGAATCTGATTGTGCAGAAACCGCGCCACGCGGCTGAAGCGAAAGGCGTTTTCTCGCTGCGCTCCCCTGCCCGGCCCAACCCTGTCGGCCTGCATGTAGCGAAGCTCGCCGCGCTCGACATCGAGGCCGGCCGGATCGGGATCGACGCCATCGATGTGCTCGACGGGACACCGGTCATCGACATCAAGCCCTATTACGCTTCCACGGATGCTTTCTCCGAAGCGACGGTCGCCGGGCGAGACGAGAAATGAGCGTCCCCACCGGCCGCCGCCGCGCCATCGCCAAGGCGCTGACTGCGCTTTTGCCGCTCGCGCCTTACGCCGACATGGAAAAGATCCGCGCCGACGCCGGTTCCGTGCACATGAAGAGCTTGCCGCCGACGATCGCGGTATGGCTGGCCACCATCGCCCATGTCCGCCACGTCCACACCGATTACGAAAAGCTGCTGGCCGAAGGCTACGACCGGGATTCGGCGCGCTTCTTCGTCATCGGGCGGACCAATGAGGTGCTCACCCGTTGGCGGGCGACACGGTTGCTTGAGGAAGACGAGGAGGACTCGTAAGGTCGACACTATCACCGACGTCTGATGGCGCTTGTTGGAAGAGGCGTGACGATCCCGCCGGCCGAGCGCAGCACGCTATCCTTGACCCGCGCCAAATAAATCCGCCAGCGCCTCTGGAAAAACGTCGAAAGCGCCGTACATGCAGCAAGCGGAGTATCCTCCGCTTATATCCGGAATACATCGTCCTCAAAGCAATTCCAGGAACGCTCGCAGTGGTTTTCCGTTCGATTACGCAAAAACAAGGACTTGGAGCGACTCGGCGATGCCGTAAACCGCAGAACCGTTCCAAGGGCAAGGATCGCAGATCATGACTGATAAAGTTTGGTTCATCACCGGATCGTCGAAGGGCTTTGGCCGCGTTTGGGCCGAGGCCGCGCTCGCCCGCGGCGATCGCGTCGCCGCAACTGCGCGCGATGCCGGCACGCTCGCCGATCTCGTCGAGAAATATGGCGACAAGGTCGCTGCCATGCAGCTCGATGTCACCGACAAGCACGCCGTCGACGCCGCTGTTGCCGAGGCGCACAGGCGTTTCGGCCGGCTCGACGTGGTCGTCAACAATGCCGGTTACGGCCATTTCGGCGCCATCGAGGAGGTCACGGAGCAGGAGGCGCGCGACCAGATCGAGACCAACGTCTTCGGAGCGCTATGGGTGACCCAGGCCGTGCTTCCCGTCATGCGGGCGCAACGCTCAGGCCACATCATCCAGATCTCCTCGATCGGCGGCGTCAACGCCTTTGCCTCGCTCGGCCTTTATCACGCCTCAAAATGGGCGCTGGAAGCCTTCAGCCAGTCGCTCAGCCTCGAGGTCGCCGGCTTCGGCATCCACGTCACCCTTGTCGAGCCGGGCGGCTTCTCCACAGACTGGGCCGGGCCGTCGGCCAGGGTCTCCAAGCCGTTGGACGCCTATGAGCCGGTCCGCGCAGCGATGGCCGAGCGCCGCAGCCGTTCCGTCGCTGGCGATCCGCAAGCGACCGGCCCGGCGATGCTGGCGATCGTCGATGCCGCCGAGCCGCCGCTCAGGGTCTTCTTCGGCGACGGCGGACTGCCGATGATCCGGCAGGAATATGCCAACCGCATCGCCACTTGGGAGAAATGGGATCACGTCTCGGTAATGGCGCAGGGCGCCAACAAGAACCGCAGGGCGGCCTAACCGCGAACGCCGCGCCGCTTTCGCGGCGCGGCCTCTTTGTTCAGGCCCGATAGATCCACTGCTCGGGCACCCGGATGGAAATCTCTTCGCCAGCTCTTATGACGCCCGGCTTCTCGACCCAGGCGACAAGGCCGCGCAGCCGTTTCGCCTCCTTTGGGAAGAGCAGCGCGGTGGCCTCCTGATCCGCTGCGCCGACATGCTCGGCGATCGACTGCCCGGCGAACCGGCACGGCTTGTTCTGGCCGTCGACCTTGAGCGTCACGCCGCCCTTGAAGAACATCAGCGAGCCGGCCGGCAGCATCGAAAGATGCGGCACGCCCTCGACCACAAGATTGGCGCCGATCCACTCCGGCTTGATCTGCTCGATCCCCATGCGTTGCGCGATGATGGCGAGCTCGTCCGCGGCCACAAGCGACAATTGCCGCTCGTTGCGCATTTCGGTGCCGCGCGGATACCAAGGCTCGCGCCCGCCCGACCGCCGCGTTGCGCCGGCATGGAAATCGCCCTCGATGCCGTCGAAGCCGAGCCGCAGTTCCTCCACCCGTTTTGTCTCGAAATGATCGTGCGGAGCGGCATAGAGCGCCGCCGCCTTTGCCGTCAGCTTGCGGCCGGGCACGATGTCGATTGTCGGTTCGGCCGCTGGAAAAAGCTCTAGGTTCGTTTCCTGCATGCCGCTGGTCTAAAGGCCGCTGAGAAGGCGGTCCAGTCGAAAGCGCTGATGATCCGATCACATCGTTTGATGGCGATCACGACGTTATTACCAGAAAACGCCGCCCCGCTGCACACGCGTCGCATTGCCGCCGTGCGGCCGTCATAAACGATGCGCGCTATATCGGGAGGGAGGAGGCTCGATCATGCAGGTCGGACACGCTGTAGCGGCGCTTTGGCTGTTCTGGGTGGTATCCTGGATCCTTGCCGCTGGCTGGGCAGACCCAGCGCAAAAGCGCGCCGATCTCAAGTCGGAGGCGCGTTATCGGGTCCTTTGGCTCGCCGGCACCATCCTGCTGTTCGTGCCGGCGCACGGCTATGCCGGCAGGCTGCGGCTGTGGACGCCGACGCTTGCCGAAGCCTGGATCTGCGTCGCCCTGATCGCCATCGGCATCGCTTTCGCCTGGTGGGCGCGCCTGCATCTCGGCCGCTTGTGGTCGGCAAATGTCACCGCCAAGGCTGATCATCGCGTCATCGATACCGGCCCCTATGGCCTGGTCCGCCACCCGATCTACACCGGACTGCTGCTGTCCGTCCTGGCGACCATGGCCGTCAAGGGCACGGTCTGGGGCATCGCCGGCGCCGCGCTGCTGCTCGTCGGCGTCGTCGTCAAGGCGCGGCTGGAAGAGAGCTTCCTGCGCGGTGAGCTCGGCCCGGCCTATGACGACTACGCCAGGCGCGTGCCGATGCTGGTGCCCTTCGCGCCGGCTTAAAGCATCCTGAGCAGCGCACCGCCGATCGAATAGCCGGCGCCGAAGGCGCAGATCAGGCCGAAATCGCCGGCCTTCATGTCGGCATGGTTCTCTGATAGCGCCACGATCGCGCCGGCGCCGGCGGTGTTGCCGAGCCGCTCCAGCACCATCGGCGCGCGGTCATGGTCGACGTCGTGGCCAAAGGACAGTTTCAGGATCATCGCATTCATGCGCGCATTGGCCTGATGCAGCCAGAAGCGGCGGATGCCTGCCGGCGTCAGCCCGTGCTCGGCCAGGAACTCGACGATGAATTTCTGGCCGGCGACGGTGACTTCCTTGAACACCTTGTTGCCGACCTGCTTGATGAGGTTGCCTTCCAGGTTGATCATGTAGGGATCGTTCTGGGCGGTGCGCGTGTAATACCCGAGATTGGTGCGGATGTTGTTCGACATCTGCGTCCAGGTGCGCGTGTCGAGCACCTCGAAGCGCCCCGGCCGCTTCTCACCTTGCGCCAGTCCCTCGACGACCATGGCGACCGAGGCGTCGCCGAAGATGAAATGCGTCTGCCGGTCGCGGAAGTTGAGATGCCCGGTGATGATCTCCGGCGTCGACACCAGGATGCGCTTATGCGCCCCTGCCCTCACCAGGTTGACCGCGACATGCAGCGCCGCCGCGGCGGAAGAGCAGCCAAGCCCCATGTCGAAGCCGGCGCCCTTGGTGCCCAGCGCCTCCTGCATCTCGATGGCGATGGCCGGATAGGGCCGCTGATGATGCGAGGCCGAGCAGATCACCAGGTCGATGTCCGACCCGTCGACCCCGGCATGGGCAAGCGCCTTCCTGGCAGAGGCGAGGCCGAACTCCGCCTCCAGCGACAGCGCGTCGTCGGGCCGCGCCGGAATGCGCGGCGACATGCGGGTCGGGTCGAGAATACCCTCGCGCTCGATTACATGACGGCTTCTCACGCCCGAGGCATGCACGATGAAGTCGCTGTCCGACTTTTGCAAAAGCGGCTCGCCGGTGTCGGCGCGGCGCGCATTCTCGGTATCGACCCAGCTGTTGAAGCTTGCAACCAGCTCTTCATTGGTGATGACGGGTTCAGGGATTTCGGCACCGATGCCGCTGATGATGACGCGATGCATGTTCAATCCGTCCGAGGGGGCGCCAAGTTATGCCGAGGCGAGGCGCTACACTTGTCGCATTTGCCCGATTTATTCCAGCTTAATTCGACAACCACCGCTGGCATTCAGGTGGTGGATGCTCAAGCGCGCTTGGCCACAATGAAGATGCGCGGGAAGCGCAGCAGCACCTTGCCGGTAGCCGTTCTCGGATAGGCTTTGGCGATCTTGGCGGTGTAGCTGTCGAGGAACAGCTTCTTCTCATCCGCATCGAGCGGATCGAGGAAGGGCTTCAGCCCCGTCGCCTCGACCCATTCGACGATCGCCTCAGCATCGGCCAGCGGATGGTTGTAGATGGTGTGCCAGATGTCGAGCCGGTCGGCGAGCGGCGACAGAAGATCGTAGTAGAAGGAAACCGGCGGCAGCGGCCCGCGCGCCGCGCCCTCGAGCTTGCCCGCAAACGGCACTTCCGCCGCGGTCTCGCGCATCAGTCGGTGCGAAGGCTCGCCGAGATTGTCGGGCATCTGGATGGCGAGGGCGCCGCCGGGCGCAAGCAATCCCGTCAGCCGTTGGAACACCGCCGGATGCTCCGGCAGCCACTGGAAGACGGCGTTGGCGAAGATGACGTCGACGGGATGCTGGGGCTGCCATCCGGCGGCATCCGCCAGCTCGAAATTGACATTCGGCAGCCGCGCCCGCGCCTTCTCGATCATGTCGGGCGAAGTATCGAAACCAAGCACCTCGGCGTCCGGCCAGCGCTCGACCAGAAGCTCGGTGGAATTGCCCGGACCGCAGCCGATATCGACGACGCGGCGCGGAAAATCGACCGGCACCTGCGCCACGAGATCGCGCGCGGGTCGCGTGCGCTCATCCTCGAACTTCAGATATTGGGCGGCGGACCAGTCAGCCATGTGAGAGAACCTTGCTTTGTTCGCCGCCCTTGGGGACTGATCCTACCGCGTCAGCCGCTTGTGGGTCATGCGGTGCGGAGTCGCCGCTTCGGCGCCCAGGCGGCGCAGCTTGTCCTTCTCATATTCCTCGAAATTGCCTTCGAACCATTCGACATGAGCGTCGCCTTCGAAGGCGAGCATGTGGGTGGCCATGCGGTCGAGGAACATGCGGTCGTGGCTGATGATGACGGCGCAGCCGGCATAGGCTTCGAGCGCGTCTTCCAGAGCGCCCAGCGTTTCGGTATCGAGGTCGTTGGTCGGTTCGTCGAGCAGAAGCACGTTGCCGCCGCCCTTCAGCATCTTGGCCAGGTGGACGCGGTTTCGCTGGCCGCCCGACAGGTTGCCGACCTTCTGCTGCTGGTCGCCGCCGCGGAAGTTGAACGACGAGCAGTAGGCGCGGCTGTTGACCTCGTGCTTTCCGAGCTTGATGACCTCGGCGCCGCCGGAAATCTCTTCCCATACGGTCTTATTCGGGTCGAGCGCGTCGCGGCTCTGGTCGACATAGCCGAGCCGCACCGTCTCGCCCTTGCGGATCGAGCCGGCATCCGGTGTTTCCTGGCCCGTGATCATCTTGAACAGCGTCGTCTTGCCGGCGCCGTTCGGGCCGATGACGCCGACGATGCCGCCCGGCGGCAGCTTGAACGAAAGGTTCTCGATCAGGAGTTCGTCGCCGAAGCCCTTGTTGAGGCCTTCGACCTCGATGACGAGATTGCCGAGGCGCTCGCTCGACGGGATGACGATCTGCGTGTCGGTCGGCTTGCGGTTCTGCGACTGCTCGACAAGTTCCTCATAGGCCTTGATACGCGCCTTGGACTTGGTCTGGCGCGCCTTGGGCGAGGACTGGATCCACTCGCGCTCGCGCCAGATCGACTTCTGGCGGGCGTCGTCCTCGCGGCCTTCCTGGATCAGGCGCTTGGCCTTGGCGTCGAGATATTTGGTGTAATTGCCCTCGTAAGGGATGCCGCGGCCGCGATCGAGCTCGAGGATCCAGCCGGTCACGTTGTCCAGGAAGTAGCGGTCGTGGGTGATGATCAGCACCGAGCCCGGATAGTCGCGCAGATGCTTTTCCAGCCATTGCGTGGTCTCGGCGTCGAGATGGTTGGTCGGCTCGTCGAGCAGCAAGAGGTCGGGCTGCTCGAGCAGCAGCCGGCACAGCGCCACGCGGCGGCGCTCGCCGCCCGACAGGTTGGTCACTTCGGAGTCAGGTGGCGGACACTGCAGCGCGTCCATCGCCATCTCGACCTGCTGCTCCAGGTCCCAAAGATTGAGCCGGTCCATCTCGTCCTGGAGCTTGGCCGACTCGTCCGCCGTCTCGTCGGAATAGTTCATCATCAGCTCGTTGTAGCGCTCGATGATGGCGGTCTTCCTGGCGACGCCGTCCATGACGTTCTCGCGCACGGTCTTGGTGTTGTCGAGCTGCGGCTCCTGCGCCAGATAGCCGACGGTAGCGCCCTCGGCCAGCCACGCCTCGCCCTGGAACTCCTTGTCGAGCCCGGCCATGATGCGCAGGATCGTCGACTTGCCCGAGCCGTTGGGACCGAGAATGCCGATCTTGGCATCCGGATAGAAGGACAGGTGAACGTTGTCGAGCACCTTCTTGGTGCCGTAGGCCTTCGACAGGCCGGACATGTGATAGATGAACTGGCGAGCCACGCGCGCTTTCCCTGGAAACTGAAGTGTCAAGGTGGATGGGGGTTGGGCGCTATGTAGGCGATGAAGCGCCGAACGGCAATCGCTTTCGGCGCGAAACGCGCCAATCCGCGCGGATTCGCCGGTTTGCGGCGCCCAAATTCACTCAGGGCTTTTTCGCCGCTCTCGCGATCGTGCGAAATCAGAGCTTAACCATTCGCCTTCAAAACGATGTTAGGTTGGCAAATCGCGGCCATGCTGCGGTTTCGGGGAAGGATCGGATCGACGACGTGCTGAACGGTGCCCTGCTCCTTGCCGAAGCGGTTCTCTATTTCGGCGCCATGGTCACGCTTTTCCGTTTCCGGCGCCGCATCGGGCTTGGCGTGTTCATCTGCGCGCTCGGCGTCATGCATTTCCTCGAAACCTACCTTGCCAGCGTCTTCTATGTCGCGCTGCCGTTCGGGCTGGTGTCGCCGGGCTCCGCCGTGCTCTTCTCCGGCAAGCTCGTCATGCTGCTTCTGCTCTACATGAAGGAGGATGCGGCGACGGTTCGCCAGCCGATCTACGGCCTGCTGCTTGGCAACGCCGTGATGATCGGGCTGGTGCTGGTCCTGCGCCTGCACGCGATCGCTCCACTTCCAAGCGGCAAGCTTCCCGATATCGCCTTCATCGACGAGATGGGTTGGCTGATGGTCTGGGGCACCTCGCTGCTCTTCGTCGACTCCATCCTGATCATCCTGCTCTACGAGAAGCTCGGCAGCTATCTGCGCGCTAGGCCATTCATGCGCATCCTCGCATCGGTCGCCTGCGTGCTCACCTTCGATCAGGCCGGCTTCTTCACCGCGCTGCATTTCGTCGCCGGCGCGCCGCTCGAGGTCTTCTTCGGCGGCTGGTTCGCCAAGATGGGCGCCGCGCTTGCCTATAGCGGCATGCTCGTCGCCTATCTGAAATGGATCGAAGACCACGATATCGCCGTGCCACGCGGCCTCTCCGACATTTTCGACGCCCTCACCTATCGCGAACGCTACGAAGCGCTGATCAAATATGTCGGCCGCGACGGCCTCACCGGCCTGCTGCATCGCGGCAGTTTCGATGCCGACGGCGAGTCCGCGGTGTCGTCCGCCATCAGGATCGGCAAGCCGCTCAGCCTGCTCATCGTCGACGTCGACCATTTCAAGTCGATCAACGACAGCTTCGGTCATGCCGAGGGCGACAAGGTGCTGAAATCGATGGCTGCCCTGCTGGCCGAGACCGTCGGCGGCAACGATCAGGTGTTCCGCATCGGCGGCGAGGAATTCGCCGTGCTGACGCAACAGTCGCACGCGCCGGCCAGGCTGCTCGGCGAGACTATCAGGAACGCCACGAAGACCTCGGCGCATACCGGCCGCTACAACATCACCGTGAGTGCCGGCGTCTCCACCGTCAGCGAGACGACGCGCTGTCTTGCCGACATTTTCGCGCTGGCCGACCAGCGCCTCTACAAGGCGAAGTTGAGCGGCCGCGACCGCGTCGTCGGCGAACCTGGCAGCGAGGCTATCATCCTGCAGACGGCCTCCCGATCAGCCTGACAAAGAACGGGCTGACCAAAATTCTCGCCTATTGAAAACCGATCGCGTCGACCGTGCCCTTCGGGCAACCGGCCTTGGCTGTCGGCGCCGACCCCATCAGGAGATCAGCCAGCTTGCTGTCCGGGCCGATCGGACCGGACAGGCCGAGCGTGATCTCGCCGATCATACGCCTGCCGCTCGACGGATCGACCAGACACGACACGCGTACGCGATCCCCGGCGCCGGGACCGAAAGCCTGGTTGAAGGCGCCGCGGATCGCATCCGATGTCAGCTGCTTGCCGATGTTCTTGTTGAACAGATCGCGCACCGCCGAGGCGTTCACCGCCCGCATCAGGTTCAGCGCGTCTGAGAAATAGTCCTGCTGGTTCTTGCCGTAGCAGGTGCCGTGCTTGATCCATTCGTGGCGCTCGAGCCTGGACGCCGTGCCCGGCATCACCTGGTCGAGTTCGGCACGCGTCTTTGCGTCGAGATCGACCGGCGGCAGGTCTCCCCAATGCGCCGGATTGTCATTGGCCTTGTCGTTCGCCGAGACCTGGCAATAGAAATTGCCGTTCGGCTGCGGCCACAGCCCATGCAGCGTGAAGTGCGAGGCATCGAACTCGCTCGGGCTCTGTGCCTTGCATTCGGGCTTGCTCGCCTTGGTCTCGCAGAAAGCCGGCTGCCAGCTCAGCGCAAAGACATATTCGGGTTTTCCCGAGGCTGACGGCGACGGTTTGGCCTGGCCGGCAGGCGCCGGGGTCATCTGCGCGCTGCCGCCGTTGACGTGGCCGCAGCTGATCTTCACCCAGCGCCGCTCTGGGTCGGCGCCCGGCACCTGGAGAAGGTAGTGCGTGGGCTCGTCCTTGTTGCCGGCAAGAAGGTCGTAGCTTTTGCCGGCTTCGGTCGAGATGTTGCCGGGGTTCTTGCCGCTCTTGATGGCCTGCGTCGCCGGGCAGGCGCTGTCGGCAACGAACGTGCCGCTCATCTTCACGTCGGCATGCGCCACCCCGGCACCGGCCAGCGCCAGCACCATCGAACCCCATAATGCCCAAACCCGCATCCCGCTCTCCCGGCGATCATTGAACCGTATTGGATACGTCACACTAGAACAGTCGACGTGTCAGAATTGCGATCTTTTTCGCCGCTCGAAAAAACAATCCCCAGCTGAGCGCTTCCCATTGGCATGTTCGCAAGCGCGCTCATCCTCTTGACGCCGGCAAACGCCGCGCCCAACAGTCGCCGAGGGAGCGACACATGCCATTCGACAGAAAGACCAGCCTGGCCTCACCGACCGGGGCCGACCTCAACCTCTATGTGAAACACGCGGAGGCGAAGCCACGCGCCTTGGTCCAGATCAACCATGGACTGGCCGAGCACGCGGCGCGTTATGCCCGCTTTGCCGATTATCTCGCGCCGCGCGGATTCCACGTCTATGCCCATGATCATCGCGGCCATGGCGCGACAAAGGCGCCCGACGCGCCGCTCGGCAAATTCGCCGACAGCGACGGCATCGCCAAGGTGATCGCCGATGTCGAGGCCGTGCACGACCTGATCGCGGCCGAGCATCCGGGCTTGCCGGTGATCGCCTTGGGACATTCGCTGGGCGCCTCGGTGGCGCTGAATTTTGTCCTGCGCCATTCCGGGCGTGTCCATGCCGCCGCGATCTGGAACGGCAATTTCTCGCAAGGCCGGCTCGGGCAACTGGCGCTTGGCATTCTAGGCTGGGAGCGGATGCGGCTCGGCTCCGACGTGCCGTCGCGGCTTCTGCCCAAGCTCACCTTCCAGGCTTGGGGCAAGGCGGTGCCAAATCACCGGACCCTGTTCGACTGGCTGTCGCGCGACCCGGTCGAGGTCGACAAATATATCGCCGACCCGCTTTGCGGCTGGGATGCGTCGGTCTCGATGTGGCGCGACGTAGTCGACATGGCGCTGCACGCCGGCAAGGATTCCAGCTTCACCGGCGTCCGCCGCGACCTTCCTTTCAATCTCATCGGCGGCGAGAAGGACCCCGCGTCGGACTACGGCAAGGCGGTCCATCACCTGGCAACGCGCATGCAGGCAATGGGCTTTTCGAATCTGGTTTCAAAGGTTTACCCGGAAACCCGCCATGAAAGCCTGAACGATATCAATCGCGATGCCGTCATGAATGATTTCGTCGCTTGGGCGGACAGCGTGCTGAAATCCTGATCCGGCTTGGCCCACTGCAAGGGCCGTGACAGGTGCGGCTGCTGTTGATAGAGCCTGCGTTTCCGACCCATTACGGTGATCCATGGCCGAACCTCCGCTGAAAGGCATCCGCGTTATCGAGCTCGCCCGCATCCTGGCCGGTCCCTGGGCCGGGCAGTTGCTCGCCGATCTCGGCGCCGATGTCATCAAGGTCGAGAGCCCCGATGGCGGCGACGACACTCGCAAATGGGGTCCGCCCTTCGTCATGAGCCATGATGGCGAGAACCTGTCGGCCGCCTATTACCACTCCTGCAATCGCGGCAAGCGTTCCATCGCCGTCGATTTCTCCAAGCCCGACGGTGCCGGGACGCTGCGCAAGCTGGTCGCCACCGCCGACGTGCTGATCGAGAACTTCAAGCTCGGCGGCCTGAAGAAATACGGCCTCGATTACGAGAGCCTGAAGGCGATCAATCCGCGCCTCGTCTATTGCTCGATCACCGGCTTTGGCCAGGACGGCCCCTACGCGCCGCGCGCTGGCTACGATTTCATCATCCAGGCCATGGCCGGCATGATGTCGATCACCGGCGAGCCCGGCCGCGAGCCACAGAAGGCCGGCGTCGCCATCTCGGATCTCTTCACCGGCCTCTATTCGGTGATCGCCATCCAGGCAGCACTGCGCCACGCCGAAAAGACCGGTGAGGGCCAGCATATCGACATGGCGCTCTTCGACAGCCAGATCTCGGCGCTCGGCAACCAGAACCTCAACTATCTGATTTCCGGCAAGTCGCCGGTGCAGATGGGCAATGCGCATATGAACATCGCCCCTTACGAGGTGCTGCCGGTCAGGGACGGCCACATCATCCTGGCGGTCGGCAATGACGGCCAGTTCGGCAAGTTCTGCGCCGTAGTCGGCCTGACGGATCTGCCCGCCAATCCGGATTTCGCCACCAACCCTGCCCGCGTCGCCAACCGGGTGAAGCTGCGCGAACTGATTATCGCGACGCTGAGCACCTGGGATCGCGATCCGCTGCTGGCGAAGCTCGAGGCTGCCGGCGTGCCGGCAAGCCCGATCAACACTATCGGCCAGATGTTCGACGATCCGCAGACGATCGCGCGCGGCATGCGGCTCGATCTCGACGACGGCCACGGCAATCGCCTGCCTTCGGTGCGCGCGCCGATGGTGATGTCGGGCACGCCGCTCGTCTATGAACGCCCCTCGCCGCGCCTTGGCGAGCACACGGACGAAATCCTTGCCGAATTGGAGAGAGCAAAATGAAGACCGGCGGACAACTGATCGTCGAGGCGCTGGAAGCGAACGGCACCGACCGCATCTTCTGCGTTCCGGGCGAATCCTATCTCGCCGTCCTCGACGCGCTGCACGACTCTTCGATCCGCACCATCGTATGCCGCCAGGAAGGGGGTGCTGCGATGATGGCCGACTGCCAGGGTCGGCTGACCGGCAAGCCCGGCATCTGCTTCGTCACCCGCGGCCCCGGCGCCACCAATGCTTCGGCCGGCGTCCACATCGCCATGCAGGATTCTGTGCCGATGATCCTGTTCATCGGCCAGGTCGCCAGCCACGCCAAGGAGCGCGAGGCCTTCCAGGAGGTCGATTACAAGCGCTTCTTCGGCGACATCGCCAAATGGGTGGTCGAGATCGACGACGCCGCGCGCATTCCAGAATTCGTGACCCGCGCCTTCGCCGTCGCAACCTCCGGCCGCCCCGGCCCGGTGGTCATCTCGCTGCCGGAGGACATGCTGACCGACGAGGTCGAGGCTCCGGAAGCGCTGCCGCACACGCCGGTCGAGACGCGTCCCGGTGAAGCCGAGCTAGACGCGCTGGAGATGCTGCTGAGCAATGCCAAGCGTCCCTTCGTCATCCTCGGCGGCACGCGCTGGAACGGGGAAGCGGTGGCGCATATGCGCCAGATCGCCGAGGCCTGGTCGCTGCCGGTCGGCTGCTCCTTCCGGCGCCAGATGCTGTTCGACCATCTGCATCCGAATTATGCCGGCGATGTCGGCATCGGCATCAATCCCAAGCTGGCGGAGCGGATCAAGCAAGCCGACGTGGTGCTCTTGATCGGCGGCCGCCTTGGCGAGATGCCGTCTTCCGACTACACGCTGCTGAAGAGCCCCTACCCCGACCAGGCGCTGGTGCATGTCCACGCCGATGCCGGCGAGCTCGGTCGCGTCTACCGGCCGACGATAGCGATTAACGCGTCGCCCGCCGCTTTTGTCGAGGCTTTCGCCAGGCGAAAGCCAACGGCCAAGCCTGCCTGGGCGGCCGAGACGGAAAAGGCGCACGCCGCCTATCTCGAATGGTCGACGCCGCCGCAGACCGGCCCGGGCGCCGTCCAGATGGGCCCGATCATGGACTACCTCGGAAAGGTTCTGCCGGAAGATGCCATCCTCACCAATGGCGCCGGCAACTATGCCACCTGGGTGCATCGCTTCTACCGCTCGCGCCGCTTCGGCACGCAGGCGGCGCCCACGTCCGGCTCGATGGGCTACGGCACGCCCGCGGCGGTCGCCGCCAAGTCGCTGTTCCCGGATCGCACTGTGGTTGCCTTCGCCGGCGACGGCTGCTTCCTGATGAACGGCCAGGAGTTCGCGACGGCTGTCCAGTATGACCTGCCGATCGTCGTGATCGTCGTCAACAACGGCATTTACGGCACGATCCGCATGCATCAGGAGCGGGAATATCCAAGCCGCGTCGTCGCCACCACCCTCAAGAACCCTGACTTCGCGGCGCTCGCCCGCGCCTATGGCGGCCATGGCGAGACGGTGGAAAAAACCGCCGACTTCGCGGCGGCCTTCGAACGCGCGCGCGCCAGCGGCAAGCCGGCGATCGTCGAGATCAAGCTCGATCCCGAAGCGATCACGCCGACCCGCACGCTGACGCAGATCCGCAACAAGGCGTAAGGCAGCCTGCTGCCTTTCTGCCGGCTGCACGACAAAAGCGGCGGTGAACCGCCCCTTTTGCGTCTTTACATCGCCTTCTCGATCTGGCCGCGGATCTCGCCGTCCTTGTTCTTGGCGGTGTGGACGTTGACGTAGTATTTGCCGGCTTCCAGATCGGCTGCCTGCGCGTCGGTCAACGTCGCCGATCCCTTGATCGGGCTCTTCAGCTTCTTGAACGGGATGACCGGGTCAGCGTTCGCGCCCATGTCCGCCGGGCCGTGGATGTGGGCGGCCACGGCAGGCCCGCTAAGGCCGGAATATTTGACGTTCCAGCTGAGCTTCTTGCTTGTGGTGTCGAAGGTAAGTGTGGCGGTTCCCTTGCCCTTGGTGGTGACGGGCGGGCTCTGCTGACTGCCGTCGAGCGTCGCCTTGTACTTCACCATCTCGGCCATGGCCGGCGATGCAAGAAGGAAGGCGGTCGAAACGGCCAAGGCCGAAAGCATCGGCACGGATAGGATGCGCATGAAGAACCTCCGTTGATTGCAGCATCCTTCGCGGCTCCCCGGCGCGCGGATGCGCCAATCAACGGCTGAGCGGCCCGATGTATCCCGGCGCACACGGTTATTTTACCGCGGGGCAACGAGAAAGGGGCGGTCGCCCGCCCCTTTCCAACTTCCGCGCTGAGAGCGGACCTTACTTGATCGCCTTGTCGGTGATCGCGGTCGTGTAGGCGCCGCTCGCCTCCTTGCTGATGATCTTCTGGTCCAGCAGCGCCTTGGCGGTGCGCTCGTAAGCGGCCGGGATCAGCTTGCCGTCGGCATTGTCGACCAGCTTGGCCACTTCCTTCATCATGAACTTCTGGTGGTTCTCATCCTGGCCGCCGGCGTCCACGACGATCTCGGCCGCCTCGTCGGTGTTCTCCGTGGCGTATTTCCAGCCCTTCATCGAGGCGCGCACGAAGCGCACCATCTTGTCCTCGAAGGCCGGATCCTTGAGCTTGTCCTCGAGCGTGTAGAGCCCGTCCTCCAGAAGGTCGTTGCCCATGGCGGAGTAGTTGAACACGACCAGGTCTTCCGGCTTGTAGCCGGCGTCCAGCACCTGGCCGTATTCGTTATAGGTCATCACCGAGATGCAGTCGGCCTGCTTCTGGATCAGCGGCTGCACGTCGAAACTCTGCTTGAGCACGGTCACGCCGTCCGGGCCGCCATCGGTCTTGAGGCCGATCTTGTTCATCCAGGCGTAGAACGGATATTCGTTGCCGAAGAACCAGACGCCGAGCGTGTGGCCCTTGAAGTCGGCTTCCGTCTTGATCGGGCCGTTTTTGGGGCAGACCAGCTCCATGCCGGCCTTCTTGAACGGCTGGGCGATATTGACGAGCATCACGCCCTTGTCGCGGGCCGCGAGCGCGCCGCCCATCCAGTCGACGATGACGTCGGCGCCGCCGCCGGCGATCACCTGCTCGGGCGCAATGTCCGGGCCGCCCGGTTTGATGTCGACGTCGAGGCCTTCGGCGTCATAAAAACCCTTGGCCTTGGCTACGTAATAGCCGGCGAACTGGGCCTGCGTGACCCATTTCAATTGCAGTGTCACCTTGTCGGCGGCCATCGCCTGGAAGGCGGCCAGCGACATGGCGCCGGCCAGAGCAGAAATCAGCAGTCTTTTCATCTTATTACCCTCTGAAGTTAGCACCCAAACCCACCGCCCCTATCCACCTCGGACAGAGGGATGCCAAAACGTGACGGCTCTCTCGATGAGAGCGACCACGCCATAAAAGACCGAACCCGCCAGTGCTGCAACTGCGATTTCGGCCCACACCATGTCGATGTTCATCCGCCCGACTTCCGTCGAGATGCGAAATCCCATGCCGACCACAGGCGTACCGAAGAACTCCGCGACGATGGCGCCGATCAGCGCCAGCGTCGAGTTGATCTTCAGCGCGTTGAAGATGAAGGGCATTGCCGCCGGCAGCCTGAGCTTGAGCAAGGTCGGCCAATAGCCCGATGCATAAGTGCGCATCAGGTCGCGCTCCATATGCCCGGATGCGGCAAGGCCCGCCACCGTATTCACCAGCATCGGGAAGAAGGTCATGATGATGACGACCGCGGCCTTGGACGGCCAATCGAAGCCGAACCACATGACCATGATGGGTGCGACGCCGATGATCGGCAGCGCCGAAACCATATTGCCGATCGGCAGCAGGCCGCGCCGCAGGAAAGGCACGCGGTCGGCGAGGATGGCGACGGCGAAGCCGGCGAGATTGCCGACGACATAGCCGATCAGCACCGCCTTGAAGATCGTCTGCCGCACGTCCGATCCCAGGATCGGCAGCGAGTTGGCGATCCGCGCGCCGATGGCGCTGGGCGGCGGCAAGAGGATGAACGGGATGCCGGCACCGCGCGTCACCGCCTCCCAGATGATCAGGATCCAGGCGCCGAAGATCGCCGGGATGATCAGGCGCAGCGCGTTCCTTGCGACGCTCCCGCTCGGACGCAACCAGGCGAGCAAGGCAACGCAGCGCCAGGCCAGCAGCCAGGCAGCGGCAAGCAGCAGGAAATAGGGCGCCAGCGCCGTGCCCTCGAAACCGGCTATGCCTTTGACCAAGAGCCAGGCTGCGGCATGGGCGCCGACGAAGAGCACAATGGCCTCAACGACCGGCGTCAGCCTTAAGGTCGAGACCAGCGCCGCAATGAGCAGCAGCCCGATGATCAGCCCCTTGGCGCCCATATAGGGATAGGCCAGCGTTGCGGCCGGCTCCGCCAGCACGGCTGCCTCCGGCTTCGTCATTGCGCCAAGCGCAAAGGCGATGAGACAAAGCAGGATTGCCAGCACCGATTGCCATGATGGCTTCAGCCAATTCATGCCGGCCTCCCGCCCATGGCGCGGTCGACCAGGCGTCCGGCGATGCCCACCACCATCACCAGCAGCGCCGCGACGACGGACCCCGCGACCAGCGCCGACCAGATGTCGATGGTCTGACTGTAGTACGCGCCGGCGAGCAGCTTGGCGCCGATGCCGGCGACGGCGCCCGTCGGCAATTCGCCGACGATCGCGCCGACCAGGCTTGCCGCCACCGCCACCTTCATCGAGGTGAACAGGAACGGCACCGAAGCCGGCACCCTGAGCTTCCAGAAGGTCTGCGAGGCGCTGGCGTTATACGTATGCATCAGGTCGAGATGCATGATCTCGGGTGAGCGCAGGCCCTTCACCATGCCGACGGCGACCGGAAAGAACGACAGATAGGTCGAGATCAGCGCCTTGGGGATCAGCCCGGTGATGCCGATCGCCGCCAGCACCACGATGATCATCGGCGCCACCGCCAGGATCGGAATGGTCTGCGAAGCGATGATCCAGGGCATCAGGCTGCGGTCGAGCGTCGCCACATGCACGATACCCACCGCAATGACGATACCGAGCGCCGTGCCGAAGGCAAACCCGAGCAACGTAGAGGACAGCGTCACCCAGGCGTTGTAGACCAGGCTGCGGTTCGAGGTGACGGACCGCAGGAAGGTATTTTCGAAGAAATTCACCGCCACCTGATGCGGCGCCGGCAGCGTCGGCTTCGGCTGCGCCAGCGTCTTGCCGATGAATTCGACTGCGCCGGGGGTTTCCTTGGCTCTGGCGTCGAGATCGCGCTGGAACGGCGCGTTGAGGATGACGGCGAAGACGTACCAGAGCACCACCACGCCGGCGAGGATGCTGGTGACGGGGATGATTTTCGAGCGGAAGGTGTCCATCTAGCGCTGCCCTTCTCCTCTCCCCCACGGGGAGAGGGTGGCCGGAGCGAAGCGAAGGCCGGGCACGTTCGACTGGAGTGCTGCGGCGCGGGTATTTTTCGTCATCCTAGGGCGGAGCAAGGAGCGAAGCGACGCGGCGCAGACCCTAGGATCCATTCCGTTACTTCTGAGCTCCGCAACGTTCCAGAATACAGCTCCCTGCGCCACGCTCTGCTCGTCGGGTATTCTGAGCCGCTTACGCCCTTCGACCAGCATTACGGAATGGATCCTAGGGTCTGCGCTCCGCTTCGCGTCGCTACGCCCTAGGATGACGAAATCGCGATGGCCGGCTTCCTTAACACGCGGGGTGGCGCGCCTGCTCCGCCCTAGGATGACGAAGGCGCGAGTGGCCGGCCCCTCACCCGGCCGCTGCGCGGCGACCCTCTCCCCGGAGGAGAGAGGAGAGAGCTCATCCTCCCGCCCCTCAATCATCATAGCTATGCCCTGCCCTCAAGCCATCCCGCACCCGTGCGGCGATCGCCAGGAATTCAGGCGTCTCGCGGATGTCGAGCGGCCGCTCTCTCGGCAGCGTCGATTCGATGATGTCGGTGACGCGGCCTGGCCGCGGCGACATCACGACAATGCGCGTCGACAGATAGACCGCCTCGGGTATCGAATGGGTGACGAAGCAGATCGTCTTGTTGGTCCGCGCCCAGAGATCGAGCAGCTGCTCGTTCAGATGGTCGCGCACGATCTCGTCAAGCGCGCCGAACGGCTCGTCCATCAAGAGCAGGTCCGCATCGAAGGCGAGAGCACGCGCGATCGAGGCGCGCTGCTGCATGCCGCCGGAAAGCTGCCAGGGGTATTTCTTCTCGAAGCCGGAAAGGTTGACCAACTCCATCGTGCGCTTGATGCGCTCCGCCTGCTCGACTTGGCTGAGGCCGATGATCTCCAGCGGCAACGCCACGTTGCGCTCGATCGTGCGCCACGGGAACAAGGCCGCCGCCTGGAAGACATAGCCATAGGCGCGTTTCTCGCGCGCCTGCTCCGGCGTCATGCCGTTGACGGAGATCGCCCCGGCGGTCGCCTTCTCCAGATCGGCGATGACGCGCAGCAAGGTGGTCTTGCCGCAGCCGGACGGGCCGATGAAGGAGACGAATTCGCCCTTGCCGATGGTCAGATCGACATTGGACAGCGCCTGCACCGGACCGTCATTGGTCTGGAAGGTGAGGCCGAGCTTGCTTGCCGAGACGACGGCTGGCGGCTGTTCGGTCATTGGCTGCAGCCTGCCTTTCGCAGCCGCTGCCGCGCTGTCCGCAATCCGGTTGATTTTATGATAGCGTTGCTTTCCACTCGTCCTGTCCCACCCGATCGACGCCGCCCGGAGCCTTGCCGATGTCGCCTAAACCCACCTGTCGTCTCGTTCGCCCCGAAAGCACCTATCAAGGCAAGCAGGGGCTGAGCTATTTCGCCGGCATCGCCGCCGAAACCGTCGGCTCCTCCGGCATCTGCATGCATCTTCTCACCATGCCGCCCGGCGCGCGCGCCAAGGCGCACATGCATGAAAGCCACGAGACGGCCATCTACGTGCTCTCCGGTGAAGTCCACACCTGGTACGGCGACCGGCTCGAACACCACACCGTCGTCAAGGCCGGCGACCTCTTCTACATTCCGGCGGGCGTGCCGCATCTGCCCGCCAATCTGAGCGGGGCGCCCTCCTCCGCGGTCATCGCCCGCACCGATCCCAACGAGCAGGAAAGCGTCGTGCTGCTGCCGGAACTGGATGGCCTCGTCGCTTGACCCTGACGGGATGACCGTCATTTGCATCGCGCGACTTCGCCCATCACATTGCCGTCCTCGTCGGCCACCACCAGCTTCTTCGCATTCTTCGCGCTGCGCTTGATGGTGAACCTGGTCGGCTGTCCCTCTTCGCCCTCAGCCTCGCATTTTGCCGTCACCACCAGTGATCCATCGGCCTGCGCTTGGCGGTCGCTGAAGGTGCAGGCGCTGGCCGCCGTGATCAGTTCCTTGTCGGTCAGAAGCAGCATCTTGTCGGCAGCCACCTGCTGGCCGTTCCGGTTGATGCAGCCATATTTGTCGCCATAGGGCTTGCTGAGGTCGATGCCGGCGGCAAGAGCCTGGCCGGCGGCAAGCATCGCGGCCGCCGTGATCGCAAGATGAAGAGCCCGCATGGTCAGACCCCGGTGGCCGGAATGCCGGTTCGCTCGACCTTGCGCGGCGCGGAAATCTCCTTCCAGGTCGACAGCGCCCGGTTGACCGCGGCGTTCGGCTCGCGGGCGACGAACTCGCCATGGCCGGTCTTGGCCTTCACCTCCGCTTCCTCGATCGACAGCTCGCCGCGCGAGAAGACGAAGCGCGGCAGACCGGTCACCTCGACGCCTTCGAAGACGTTGTAGTCGATCACCGACTGCTGGTTCTTGGCCGAGATCGTCTTCTTGCGCTTCGGATCCCACACGACGATGTCGGCGTCGGCGCCTTCGACGATCGCGCCCTTCTTCGGATACATGTTGAGGATCTTGGCGATGTTGGTCGAAGTCACCGCGACGAACTCGTTCATCGTCAGCCGCCCGGTGTTGACGCCTCTCGTCCATAGAACCGGCAAGCGGTCCTCGAGCCCGCCGGTGCCGTTCGGGATCTTGGTGAAGTCGCCGATGCCGTTGCGCTTTTGGCTGGTGGTGAAAGAGCAGTGATCAGTCGCCACGACCTGCAGCGAGCCGGCCTGCAAGCCGGCCCACAGCGAATCCTGGTGCCACTTGCTGCGGAAAGGCGGACTCATCACCCGGCGCGCCGCATGGTCCCAGTCCTTGTTGAAATACTCGGTCTCGTCGAGCGTCAGGTGCTGGATCAGCGGCTCGCCGAACACCCGCATGCCCTTCTGCCGGGCGCGACGGATCGCCTCGTGGCTCTGCTCGCAGGAGACATGCACGACATAGAGCGGCACGCCCGCCATATCGGCGATCATGATGGCGCGGTTTGTCGCCTCGCCCTCCACTTCCGGCGGCCGCGAATAGGCATGTCCCTCCGGACCGTTGTTGCCGGCGGCTAAAAGCTTCTGCGAGAGCGCTGCGACCACGTCGCCATTCTCGGCATGGACCAGCGGCAGCGCGCCGAGATCGGCGCAGCGCTGGAACGACGAGTACATCTCGTCGTCATCCACCATCAGCGCGCCCTTATAGGCCATGAAATGCTTGAACGAGGTGATGCCCCGGTCGACGACATGAGCCATCTCGTCGAACACCTGCTTGCCCCACCAGGTGATCGCCATATGGAAGGAATAGTCGCAGGACGCTTTCGAGGTCTTGTTGTCCCACATCTGCAGCGCTTCCAGCAGCGACTGCTGCGGCGCCGGCAGACAGAAATCGACCACCATGGTCGTGCCGCCGGAGAGCGCCGCGCGGGTGCCGGATTCGAAATCGTCGGCCGAATAAGTGCCCATGAAGGGCATTTCGAGATGGGTGTGCGGATCGATGCCGCCCGGCATGACATAGCAGCCCGTGGCGTCGAACTCATGGTCGCCGTGCAGGTTGGAGCCGATGGCGACGATCTTGCCATGCTGCATCAGCACGTCGGCCTTCCAGGTACGGTCGGCGGTAACGATGGTGCCGTTCCGGATGACTTTGGTCATATCTGTTCCCCTGTTCTTTCGCGCTTCTTTGCGAGCGGCGTTGCGAGGTGACTGGTCTAGGCGGTCATTCAACGATTCCAGCTGTCTCGACCACCGCATGGAACAGCACATCGGCGCCCGCCGCCGCCCATTCCTTGGAGATGTCCTCGGCCTCGTTGTGGCTGAGGCCGCCGACGCAGGGGCACATGACCATGGTCGCCGGTGCCACCTTGGCCGCCCAGCAGGCGTCGTGGCCGGCGCCGGAGATGATATTCATATGGCTGTAACCGAGCTTTTCGGCGGCTGTGCGCACGCGGCCGACCAGCGTCGGATCGAAGGTCACCGGGTCGAAATGGCCGACCGCCTCGACCGAGCATTTCACGCCAAGCGCCTCGCAGATCTTCGGCGCTTCCTTTTCGATGCGGGCGCGCATGCCGTCGAGCTTGGCCTGGTCCGGCGAGCGGATGTCGACGGTGAAGACCACCGTGCCTGGCAGGACGTTCCGGGAATTGGGCGAGAACTTCACTTGGCCCACCCCGCCGACGGCGCCGGGCTGGTTCTCCATGGCGACCGTCTGCACCATCTCCAGGATGCGCGCCATGGCAAGGCCTGCATTGACGCGCATGTTCATCGGCGTCGAGCCGGTATGCGCTTCCCTGCCGGTCAGCGTGAACTCCAGCCACCACAGGCCCTGGCAGTGGGTCACCACGCCGATTTGCTTGTTCTCGGCTTCGAGGATCGGGCCCTGCTCGATATGGTATTCGAAATAGGCGTGCATCTTGCGCGCGCCGACCGTCTCGTCGCCCACCCAGCCGATCCGCTTCAGCTCGTCGCCGAAGGTCAGGCCGTCGAGATCCTTGCGGGCATAGGCATATTCCTGGGTGTGCACGCCGGCGAACACGCCCGAGGCGAGCATCGCCGGCGCGAAACGAGCGCCCTCCTCGTTCGTCCAGTTGGTGACGACGATCGGATGCCTGGTCTTGATGCCGAGATCGTTGAGCGAGCGCACCACCTCCAGGCCGGAAAGTACGCCGAGCACGCCGTCATATTTGCCGCCGGTCGGCTGGGTGTCGAGATGGGAGCCGACATAGACCGGCAGCGCGTCCGGATCGGTGCCAGCCCGCGTCATGAACATGGTGCCCATCTGATCCACGCCCATGGTGAGCCCGGCCTCATCGCACCAGGACTTGAACAGCTCGCGGCCTTGCTTGTCGGAATCGGTCAGTGTCTGACGATTGTTGCCGCCGGCAATGCCGGGGCCGATCTTCGCCATCTCCATGATGGAATCCCACAAGCGGTCTGAATTCACTCGCAGATTTTCACCAGGTGCGGCCATTTGCGGTTCCCATTTTCACCAGGGGTCTTGTCGCCCCTTGAGTGGTTTGCATCCTGACCGTATGGTCAGCTTTCAGACTACACAAGCTGACCAAGCGGTCAACGAGAATCTTGGGGGAGACATGAGCGAATCCACCCGTCCCATGCGGCGACAGGACATAAGGCGGGAGAATGAAAAAGCAATTCTGCTCGCCGCCGAAAAGGTGTTTGCGGAAGCCGGGTTCGGCGGCGCCACGATGCAGCTGATCGCCGATCTGGCGGGACTGCCAAAGGCAAATCTCCACTACTATTTCGCGACCAAGGAAGAGCTCTACCGGTCCGTCGTCCAGAACATTTTCGAGATCTGGCTGCAGGCGGCCAATTGCTTCGACGCGGCGCGCGGCCCGGTTGACGGCATCAGCGCCTATATCGACGCCAAGATGGAAATATCGCGCCGCCACCCGGACGGCTCGAAGGTCTGGGCCTCGGAAGTGATGCACGGCGCGCCTGTGCTTCAGGACTATATGGAATCGACGCTGCGCGAATGGACCGACGGTCGCGTCGAGATCATCAGGCGCTGGATCGAGGAGGGCAAAATGGACCCGGTCGACCCGCGTCATCTCCTCTACATGCTCTGGGCCACGACCCAGCATTACGCCGATTTCGGCCACCAGATCGAGACGCTGAACGGCGGCAAGTCGCTCTCCGACCGGCAATGGCGGGAAGCCAAGGAAAACATCAAACGGGTGATCCTGACAGGTATCGGCGCGCAGCCCGCCTGAATCGCACCGAAGGTCGGCGCTGCGGCGTCGACCTCAGCCGGCGGCTTCGCGGACACCCTCCCTCCACGGCAGAGTGTCCGCGCCGGCTTGTCAGTCGATCGACCTCAGCACCTCACGCACATGGTCGATCAGCTCGTTGATCTGGCCCTTGGTGATGATCAGCGGCGGCGACAGCGCGATGATGTCGCCGGTGGTGCGGATCAGCGCGCCGCGTTCGAACGCCTTGACGAAGGCCGAGAAGGCCCGCTTGGTCGGGCTGCCGGCGATCGGCGCCAGCTCGATCGCGCCGATCAGGCCGATGTTGCGGATGTCGATGACATGCGGCTCGCCCTTGAGCGAATGCAGCGCGTCCTCCCAGTAAGGCGCCAGTTCCTCGCCGCGGGTCAAAAGGCCCTCTTCCTTGTAGGTGTCCAGCGTGCCGAGCGCCGCGGCGCAGGCGATCGGGTTGCCCGAATAGGTGTAGCCGTGGAAAAACTCGATCATGTGCTCGGGGCCGGTCATGAAGGCGTCGTGGATCTCCTTCTTGACGAACACCGCGCCCATCGGGATGACGCCGTTGGAGACGCCCTTGGCGGTGGTCATGATGTCCGGCGTGACGCCGAAATAGTCCGCCGCGAACGGCGCGCCGAGGCGGCCGAAGCCGGTGATCACTTCATCGAAAATCAACAATATGCCGTGCTTCGTGCAGATTTCCCGAAGCTTCTGCAGGTAGCCCTTCGGCGGCAGGATGACGCCGGTGGAGCCGGCGACCGGCTCGACGATGACGGCAGCGATGGTCGAGGCGTCATGCAAGGTGACGAGACGCTCCAGCTCATTGGCGAGCTCGGCGCCATGCTCCGGCACGCCCTTCGAGAAGGCGTTCTTCTCCGGCAGATGCGTGTGCGGCAGGTGGTCGACGCCGCCGAGCAGTGTGCCGAACATCTTGCGGTTGGAGACGATGCCGCCGACCGAGATGCCGCCGAAATTGACGCCGTGATAGCCGCGCTCGCGGCCGATCAGACGGGTGCGCGACCCCTCGCCGCGAACGCGGTGATAGGCGATCGCCATCTTGAGCGCGGTGTCCACCGATTCCGATCCGGAATTGGTGAAGAAGACATGGTCCATGCCCTTGGGCGCGATATCGACCAGGCGGTTCGCCAGCTCGAACACGATCGGGTGGCCCATCTGGAAAGCCGGCGCGTAGTCGAGCTCGGCAGCCTGGTTCTGGATCGCCTCGGTGATCTTCGGCCGGCAGTGGCCGGCGTTCACGCACCACAGGCCCGCGGTGCCGTCGAGCACCTTGCGGCCGTCGCTGGTGGTGTAGTGCATGTCCTTGGCGGACACGAACATGCGCGGCGCCTGCTTGAACTGGCGGTTTGCCGTGAACGGCATCCAAAATGCGCTGAGATCGTTCGGCGTGACTTTCAGCCGGTTGGACATGACCAGGACTTCCCCTTGTAAGCGTGTTTCGGTGCGGCCAACGCTTGGTCTTTGCTGCGTTTTCGTGCTACGCAAATTTTTGACCGGTTGGACAAACGTTAGCACCGCCTGTCGGCGGTCAGGGGATTACTAGCGGAAATGCGGCATAAAAAGCGCGCTCCACAGCCCAAGGAAAAACTGGTCCAGACAATTGGTCCAGAGAGCCGGCGCGAAGACGGCCGGCCAGGATGACGGCGGCGATGGAAGGCTCCGCTCCCCGCCGCACCCGCATCCAGCAGGAAAAGCGCGAGCTGATCCTCGAGGCCGCGCTCGAAGTCTTCTCCGCCAACGGTTTTCGCGGCTCGACCATCGACCAGATCGCCGAAGCCGCCGGCATGTCGAAGCCCAACCTTCTCTATTACTTCCGCCGCAAGGAAGACATTCACGAGACGTTGATGCAGCGCCTGCTCGACACCTGGCTGGCGCCGCTGCGCGAGCTTGACGACATCGGCGATCCGCTGACGGAGCTCAGAAGCTACATCCGCAGGAAGCTGGAGATGGCGCGCGATTTTCCGCGCGAAAGCCGGCTGTTCGCCAACGAGATCCTGCAGGGCGCGCCGCGCATCAAGCCGATGCTGGAGGGCGAGCTGAAGACGCTGGTCGACGAGAAGGCCGCCGTCATCAAGGGCTGGATGCGCGCCGGCAAGATCGCCCGCACCGATCCCTGGCACCTGATCTTCTCGATCTGGGCGACGACGCAGCACTATGCCGATTTCGACGTCCAGGTCCGCGCCGTGCTCGGCGCCGACCGCGGCGGCGACGGCCGCTTCGAGGACGCAGCGCGGTTTCTGGAGCAGCTGTTCCTGGATGGGCTGAAGCCGAAGGGCTAGCGTATCGCCGGGACGGGGCCGTTTTGCCAGCCGTTTGGCTGTTGCTGTCCTTCGAGATTAGCCGAAGCCTCTCAGCTTCGTCATCCACGGGCGGAGCGGGAGCGAAGCGACGCAGCGCAGACCCGAGGATCCATTCCGTGACCTCGAAGCGACGCGACGATCCAGAATTCTGCACCGCTGGCACACACGGCAAAGGTAACGGAATGGATCCTCGGGTCTCCGCGTCCGCTTCGCTCCCGCTCCGCCCGTGGATGACGAAGCTGACAGCTGCTGCCAACCAACCTTAGGCGCTACGCTTCTGAATGGCCTGGCTATCAAGCAGCTTGCGCAATTTCACCACCGAGTTCTGCTCCGCCAGCGGCGTGTAGACGATCAGCCGCATGTCTGAGCCGTCGTCGATCGACAGGCTCATATGCTCGAACGTCATCGCGCCGGCGATCGGATGCCGCAGATGCTTCAGGCCGGAGAGCCGGTGCACCACATCGCGCTGCGGCCACCATTCGCGGAACTCGGGGCTTGAGCGCATCATCAACTCGATCAGCCGTTCGAAATCCGGATCGCCGGTGTATTTCGCGCTCTCGGCGCGAAAGGCTGCAAGGGTCGCGCGCGCCAGCTGTTCCCAATCCACCAGCAGATGCCGCCGGTGCGGATCGGTGAAGACGCCGTGGATGATGTTGCGGGCGTCGCCCTCCAGCAGGCCGTAATCGCCGAAAATGGCGACGGCCGCATCGTTCCATGCCAGCACGTCCCAGCGCGGGCCGACGACATAGGCGGGCTGCAGGACCAGGCTCTGCAGCATGTGCAGCAGCGGCCCCTCGACCTTGCCCTGCACGATGCGGCGCCGCTCGGGCTGCTGGCGGCCGGCGAGCGTGAACAGATGCCGCTGCTCGGCGGCGTCGAGCCGCAACGCTTCGCAGAGCGCTGAGAGCACCTCGACCGAAGGCCGCACGTCCCTGCCCTGTTCCAGCCAGGTGTACCAGGTGGTGCCGACGCCGGCGATCATCGCCACTTCCTCGCGCCGCAGGCCCGGCGTGCGCCGCCGCGCGCCGCAGGCGATGCCGGCGGTATCCGGCGAAAGCCTTTCGCGGCGGGACCGCAGGAAGGCGCCGAGCTCGCGCCGGCGGTGATCTTCGGGGGAATGAGTGATGACGTCCATATGCCCATTATAGCAGTACCGATACCAGGATAAAGTTTGAACTGTTAGCGCCCCGCGCGATGTCCCATCTTTGCGTTCAGAGCAGCGCAAGGAGGCTCCGGACATGGAACTCAACGACAAAACAATTCTCGTAACCGGCTCGACCGACGGCGTCGGCCGTGTGGTCGCCGAGCGGCTCGGCGCCGGCGGCGCCCGCGTGCTGGTGCATGGCCGCGACGAAAGCCGCGGCAAGGCGACTGTGGCCGCCATAGAGGCAAAAGGTGGCAAGGCGGAATTCCTCGCCGCCGATCTCGCTTCGCTTGCCGAGGTGCGTCGCCTCGCCGAAGCGGCGCGCGCCAAGACCGATCGGCTCGACGTCCTGATCAACAATGCCGGCGTCGGCACCGGCGGCCAGGCCGCCAGCCGGCAGGTCAGCGCCGACGGCTACGAGTTGCGCTTCGCCGTCAACTATCTTGCTGGCTTCCTGCTGACGTCGGAGCTCTTGCCGCTCATCAAGGCAAGCGCGCCGGCGCGCATCGTCAACGTCGCCTCGGCCGGCCAGCAGGCGATCGACTTCGACGACGTGATGCTGACGCATGGCTATAGCGGCGTGCGCGCATACTGCCAGAGCAAGCTGGCGCAGATCCTGTTCACAATCGATCTGGCGGAGCAGCTCGACGGCACCGGCATCACGGTCAATGCTTTGCACCCGGCAAGCTACATGGACACAACGATGGTGCGGCAGGCCGGGGTCACGCCATGGAGCTCGGTCGAGACCGGGGCCGACGCCATTCTCAACCTGGCAACATCGCCGGCGCTCGAAGGCCGCAGCGGCCGTTACTTCGACGGCCAGCGGGAGTCGCGCGCCGACGCCCAGGCCTATGACGAGAAAGCCCGCCGCCGGCTGCGCGCGCTTAGCCTCGAACTGATCGGGCAATCTTCCGCAACATCCAGGGAAAAGCACTCATGAGCGAGACCACCGAACACTGCGTCATCGTCGGCGGCTCATCCGGCATCGGCCTCGCCACGGCCAAACGGCTGGTCGGCCCCACGATAAAAGTCACGATCACCGGCCGTAACGAGGAGAAATTGAAGAGCGCCTGGAAGAGCCTCGACGGCACCGTCGGCAAGGCCGCCTTCGACGCCACCAAGCCGGACGAGGTCCGGAATTTCTTCGAGCACCTCGGACCCTTCGATCACCTGGTTCTCGCTGCCAGCGGCGGCAAGGGCCTGGGACCGTTCGCGACGCTCGACCTCGCCGATATCGGCAGCGGCGTCGACGAAAAGATCCGGCCGCAACTCTCCTGCCTGCAGGCGGCCCTGCCGACCTTGAACAAAGCCGGATCGGTGACTTTCATCTCGGCCGTGTCGGCGCAGATCGCGGCGCCTGGCGTCGCCGGCATCGGCGCCATCAACGGCATGCTCTTGACCGTCGCGCCGATCCTCGCGGTCGAGCTGAAGCCATTGCGCGTAAACGTCGTGGCCCCCGGCGTCATCGACACGCCCTGGTGGGACTTTTTGCCGGACGACCAGCGGCAGGCGGTGTTTGCCGAATATGCCGACAAGACGCCGGTCGGCCGCATCGGTCGCGCCGAGGACGTCGCCGAAGCGATCGCCTTCCTGGTCTCGAACAGCTTCATGACCGGCCAGGTGCTGACCTGCGACGGAGGCCTGCGCTTTGCTGCGTGAACAGGCGCGCGGATCTCTTATCCGCGCGCCAAGCCGTTCGATCAGGCGGCCTTGGCGGCCGGCATCGGATGAATGGCGTGGAAGGGAATGCACAGCCGGTTCCAGGTGTTGATCATGCCGAGCGCGACCGAGAGCTTGACCAGTTCCTCTTCCGAGAAATGCTCGAGCGTGCGGGCGTAGAGCTCGTCCGATACGCCATTGTCGGCGATCAGCGTCACGGCTTCGGTCCATGCAAGGGCGGCGCGCTCGCGCTCGGAAAACAGCGGCGATTCCTTCCAGGCCGCGACCAGATAGAGCCGGGTCTCGGTCTCGCCGTCGCGCCTCGCCTCGCGACTGTGCATCTCGACGCAGTATGAGCAGCCATTGATCTGCGACGCCCTGAGCTTGATCAGGTGCAGCAGGCTCACTTCCAGCCCGCATTCGTCGACGGCCTTGTTGAGCGCCGACACCGCCTTCATGATTTCCGGCGCCTTGGCAAAGAACTGCAGTCTCTGTTTCATTGTCTTTTCCTTCCGGGTTTTTGGTGGGGTTAGAGGTTCAAATCTGCTTCGGTGAAGCGGATTTCTGACGCCGCTGGTGACGCTCGACGAAGGCGCAACTCGCGGCATAGGATCGCGGATCGCCTTCGGCCGCGTAGTCCGCCACGATGTCGGACAGCTTCACTTCGGCGAGCGCCGCCCGATAGGCGCGCTCGGCCTTGAGCATCGCGACATTGATGCCGCAGGGCTTCACATAGGCGGAGGCATCGATCTTGACCGGGCCGCGCTGGCGGATCTCGCCGCAGCGAAAGGCGGGCTCCCTGCCCTCCACTGCAAGCACAATGTCGAGCAGCGTGATGCGCTCGGCCGCCCGCGCCAGCCTGTAGCCGCCCGCCGGCCCCGGCACCGATTCCAGGATGCGCGCCGCCGTGAGCTGGTTCAGATGCTTGAGCAGGTAACTCGGCGACAGACCAAACGCCTCAGCCAACGCCGCGCCCGGCATAGTGCTGTTGCCATCGACGCTGGCCAGCGTCGCCGCGCAATGGATTGCCGCCTCAACCCCATCGCCGAGCTTCATCGTGCCGATCTCCTAATCATGGATATCTTTTATCATGGATAATTTTTATCTGCAATAGAAAAATGAAGATTGCCCGCCGATTCGCAATGACAGAGTGAGGGAGAATTGGCGCTTCGCAGGACTTGGGTTCCTCGCACCCCGCAAAGCGGAGAGGTGGCCCGGCGAAGCCGGGACGGAGAGGGGGACGCCTTCTGTGAGCTCAGAGTCGGTGAAGAATGAGGTGTTAGCAAGATAAACAGGCGGTCAGGAGCCTGGACTAGTTCCCATCCGTCCCGAAGACCCCTCTCCGTCCCAGCTTCACCGGGCCACCTCTCCCCACTTCGTCTACGGCATGCACACGTTTCCAAGCGGCATGGCCTTTGGCGATAGCGTGCATGGCAGTTTGGCGCATGCATTGTCTTATGTAGCGCTGGTCGACCCCCACTCCGTCTCGGCTTCGCCGAGCCACCTCTCCCCCGATCGACGGGGTAGAGGAAGGCGCCAAGCTTTTTGCCGTCAACGCTCGTCCAGCAACGCTCCCTTCCTTTCCCTCCGGAGGGGGAAAGGTGGCGCTGCGAAGCAGCGACGGGTTTGGGGGAACCACGTCGCAATCAAGGCTCGGCCTGATCAGTCGCGCCAGTCACAGAAGATCTGTGCCCACTACGTGGGGCGAGGAACCAATCCTACTCCGCGGCCACCTTGGCCATCGGATTGTTGGGGTGCGTGGTCCAGTTGGCGTAGACCGGCGACACCGGCAAGCCGGTGCGCTGGTCGAGCACGCCGGCGGCCAGCGGCTGCATGGTGATGCAGCCCTCCACCGGACAGACATTGACGCAAAGGTTGCAGCCGACGCATTCGGCTTCGATCACCTCGAAATGCCTGACACCGTCGACCATGCTGGTGATCGCCTGATGCGAGGTGTCCTCGCAGGCGATGTGGCAGCGGCCGCATTTGATGCAGGCATCCTGGTCGATATGCGCCTTGGCGACATAGTTGAGGTTGAGATACTGCCAGTCGGTGACATTGGGCGTGGCGCGGCCGATGATGTCGGAGAGCGAGGCGTGGCCCTTCTCGTCCATCCAGTTCTCCAGCCCGGCGATCATCTCCTGCACGATCTTGAAGCCATAGGTCATCGCCGCCGTGCAGACCTGCACGTTGCCGGCGCCGAGCGCCATGAATTCGGCGGCGTCGCGCCAGGTGGTGATGCCGCCGATGCCGGAGATCGGCAGACCATGCGTTTCCGGATCACGGGCGATCTCGGCCACCATGTTCATTGCGATCGGCTTCACCGCTGGGCCGCAATAGCCGCCATGCGAGCCCTTGCCGTCGATGGTCGGCTGCGGCGCGAAATTGTCGAGATCGACGCCGGTGATCGAGTTGATGGTGTTGATCAGGGACACCGCATCGGTGCCGCCGGCATGCGCTGCGCGCGCCGGCTTGCGAATGTCGGTGATGTTGGGCGTCAGCTTGGTGATGACCGGCATGCGCGTGAACTGCTTGCACCAGCGCACGACCATCTCGATATATTCCGGCACCTGGCCGACCGCCGAACCCATGCCGCGCTCGCTCATCCCGTGCGGGCAGCCGAAATTGAGCTCGATGCCGTCGGCGCCGGTCTCCTCGACCAGCGGCAGGATCGCCTTCCAGCTCTCCTCCACGCAAGGCACCATGATCGAGGCGATCAGCGCCCGGTCCGGCCAGTTCATCTTCACCTGCTTCATCTCGCGCAGATTGGTCTGCAGGTCGCGGTCGGTGATCAGTTCGATATTGTTGAGGCCAAGCAGGCGGCGGTCGGCACCCCAGATCGCGCCATAACGCGGGCCGTTGACGTTGACGACCGGCGGGCCTTCCTCGCCCAGCGTCTTCCACACCACGCCGCCCCAGCCGGCCTTGAAGGCGCGCTCGACATTGTAGGCCTTGTCGGTCGGCGGCGCCGACGCCAGCCAGAACGGGTTGGGCGATTTGATGCCGACGAAATTGTTGCGGATGTCAGCCATGTTCATGCCCTCCCGTTAGAGGTCAGTGCCCGGTGGATGCTCTCGGCCGCGTCGCGCCCTTGCGCCACCGCCGAGACAGTCAAATCGTCGCCGCCGAAGATGCAGTCGCCGCCGGCCCAGACCTTGGCCAGCGAGGTGCGGCCTTCGGCATCGACCTTGATGCGGCCGCCTTCGAGCTCGATCTGTTCCGCGCTGCCGTTGAGATGCGCCGGCACGAAGCTCTGGCCGATCGCCTTGAACACCTGGTCGGCATTGAGCCGCAGCGTCTCGCCGGTGCCGACAAGCTTGTCGCCGCTCATGGCGGTGTATTCGAGCTCGATGGCCGACACCTTGCCGTTCTCGGCAATGACGCGCTTCGGCTGCAGCCAGTGGCGGATGGTGACGCCGTTGGCGGCGGCCAGATCCTGCTCGAACTCCGAAGCATTCATATGCTCCTGGCCGCGCCGGTAGCAGATCGTCACCTCTTCCGCGCCAAGCAGCTTCGACTGCACCGCGGCGTCGATTGCCGTCATGCCACCGCCGATGACGACGACACGCCGGCCGACCGGCAGGCTGGAAAGATCGCTCGCCTGGCGCAGTTCGGAGATGAATTCCACCGCGTTGGCGACGCCGTCGGCGTCCTCGCCATCGGCGCGCAGCGCGTTGACGCCGCCAAGCCCCATGCCGAGGAAAACCGCATCATAGTTGCGGATCAGGTCGGCAAGCTGGAAGTCGCGGCCGAGCGCCTTGCCGTTCTGGATGTCGATGCCGCCGATCGCGGTGATATAGTCCACTTCCGCCTGGGCGAAATCGTCGACGCTCTTATAGGCGGCGATGCCGTATTCGTTGAGCCCGCCGGCCTTCGGCCGCGCCTCGAGGATGGTTACGTCATGGCCGTGGCGGGCAAGCCGATGCGCCGCCGCCAGCCCCGCCGGGCCGGCGCCGACCACGGCGATGCTCTTCCCGGTCGGCTCGGCGCGCTTGTAGAACTGCTTACCCTCGCCCATGGCGACATCGGTGGCATAGCGCTGCAAGCGGCCGATCTGAACCGGCTTGCCTTCGGCGACCTCGCGCACGCAGGCCTCTTCGCACAGCGTCTCGGTCGGGCAGACGCGGGCGCACATGCCGCCGAGAATATTCTGGTCGAAGATCGTCTTGGCCGAACCCAGCGGATTGCCCGTCGCGATCTGCCGAATGAACAGCGGGATGTCGATCGACGTCGGGCACGCGTTCATGCACGGCGCGTCGTAGCAGAAATAGCAGCGATCGGACTCGACCAGCGCCTCGTGATGATCGAGCGGCGGATGCAGGTCGGAAAAATTGTCGGCATATTGCTCGGAAGACAGCCGGCCGCCGGCAATGCCTTCGATGAAATGACCAGTCGCCATTCCAGTTCCCCTTGTTGTCGTTTTGGGGAAGGCTAGCACGTTTTATTTTTTTATCAATTGGTCAATTTTCGGCCAAGCCACTGTATTGTTTGCGCAAAAACATGATGAATGTAGTCATGTTATAGCCGGCTCGGCAACCTTTGCTGTGTCATGGCTTGTGACGCTGTGGCCATGGATGGACCGGATCTCGTCCGCCACCAGTTCCTGCAGCCGCCACAGATTGCGGTCATGGATGCCAAAGGTCTCGAGGTGGCTGACGGTGTTGTAGAGATATTCGGCGCCAGAGCCGACATGGCCGCAGGCGCGTGCCAGTATCTTCGCCACGCTTTCCAGCGGCTGCCCGAGCGAAGTGCCCTTGCCGGTCACGCCGACCCAGAAGCCGAGCGCCCGCAAAGACCCTTGCGCCGTTCTTACCGGAACCCAGCGGACCGAGCTGACGCTTTCGTGGTCGTCGATTTCACGCCGCAGCAATCGCTCGATCTGGGCTGGTTTCTCGCCATCCGGCAAACGATAGATGACCCCGTCGCAGCGCCCGCCCCGTTCCAGCGCCATCATCAATCCAGGCTGCTCGCGGCTACCGCGCCAGCGCTTTATGTCGAGGCAGAACGAGCGGTGCCAGCCATGCGCGGCCGCGCGCCTTTGCTCAATGGACTCGAAGGCCGGCTTCCAGATCAGCGAGCCATAGGCGAACACCCACAGCGGACCGTCGTCGGCTTCGCCGGACAGGCGCATGGCAAGCGTCCGGAAATCATCATCGCTTAGCTGTGTCCAGCTGCCATCGGGACCAGGGTCGACCTCGTCGCGATGGCACAAGGCCACGAGCTCAGGCGTGAGTGACATTCGACGCATGAAGACAGCCCCCTCTTTGAGGCCAGCAAAGTCGAAAAGCGCCGGATACGCAAGATCGTGGGCCTAATGCATGTCAGCGAGAAGTGTGCAGCGGTTCTGGGTGACAACGACATGCATCAAGAGAAGGACTCAAAGCGCGCCGCCTGAATCCGTTTCAGCGCGACGCGATTTAAGCCGCTTGCCGTCCTCGAATTCTGGCCCAGATGTCGGATTCCTGTCGTCAGGATCGTCCTAAGGTGTGTTGAGATTCAGGTCAGGCCGCGCCGAAAACGGCGGTTTTCGAGAACCGGAGCGGAGCGTACTCAAGTACGTGAGCACCGGAAGCGCAGGAAACCGGCGTTTGCAGGCCGGCATCACCTGAATATCAACATACCTTAGGATGGATCGAACAACGATCGCTGCCTGAACCGGTGAGGAGACCGACCATGCCGAAATCCCCGCAACCTTTCTTCTGGTACGAGTTGATGACCACCGACCTCGACGCCGCCGAGGCTTTCTACACCGCCGTTGTCGGCTGGCGGGCCGAGCCCTTCGACAAGGCGCCCGGCATGCCCCGCTACATCGTCGTGAACTCCGCCATGCGCGGCGTCGGCGGGCTGATGACGATGCCGGAAGAGCCCGCCAAGATGGGCATGCCGCCAGCCTGGATGGGCTACATCTACACCAAGGATGCCGACGCCTCGACACAAGCGCTCAAGGACGCCGGCGGCGCCGTCCACCGCGCACCGGACGACATTCCGGGCGTTGGCCGCTTCGCCGTCGTCGCGGACCCGCAAGGGGCATCCTTCATGTTCCTGCAGCCCAATCAGGCCGAGCAGCCGCCGGTGCCGGCGACCACGCCCGGCCATGTCGGTTGGCATGAGCTCTACACATCGGACTGGAAAGCCGCCTTCGATTTCTATTCCAGCCAGTTCGGCTGGGAGAGCGCCGGCCAGTTCGACATGGGCGAGATGGGTATCTACCAGACTTTTGGCGCCGGCCCCGAATCCGGCGGCGGCATCATGAACAAGCCGCCGCAGATCCCGGTTCCCGTCTGGCAGTTCTATTTCAACGTCGACGCCATCGACGCCGCCGCCAAGCGCGTCACCGACAATGGCGGCAAGGTCATCATGGGTCCGATGGACGTGCCGAGCGGCCAGTGGATCATCCAGTGCCAGGACCCCCAAGGCGCGCATTTCGCGCTGCTGGCGCCGGTTCGGTAATAGCACCTCGGCGGGCTGGCGCTGGATCACTCCGGCGTCAGCACCGCCAGCTTCAGATCGGCTTTCTTGGCGCCGCTGAGCTGGACGACGGCCGCTCCGCCCTGGAGCTTGAAACGCACGCTTTTGCGAATGCCCGGGCAAGTCTTCACGCCGCTGAAAGCCGCCGATTTCACGATCTTGCCATCCTGCACGACATCGATCCAGGCCTCGTCGGAGAGGCTGAACTGCAGCTCGCCTTCAGGCGGCACCGTCACATTTGCCGTCGCGCCGAAGGTGCCGGCTTTCGGTGCACGGTCAGGCGGCACTTCAAAGCTGACCGTGTCGACAGCCGCGAGCGAGAAATCCACCGCTTCGCCGACCGACAGGGTGGCGCCGGACTGGGCGGCGGGCGCGGCCGGAAACAGGGCCTGCTCACGTTCAACCGGCCATTTGAAGGCGTCGCAGCCGGTGTCTGCGGCTGCGGCGAAGCTGGTGCCCGCAAGGATTGCGAATAGGCTGATGACGACTTTTCTCATGGTTAAGGGACCTGCCTGGTTTGATGCGTCACCCTTAGTAATACAACCATAAGGATACGTATGCAACCATAGAGAGAAAAAATATGGGGATTGAAGTCATTTCCACTCACCGATTGTTGATGGCAGGCCATGGGAAGTGAGTGGTCCGTCGCCGGGCGATAACTTAAGGCCCGAGCGGCGTACAATGGAGTTTTAGATGAAGCTTTTCGAAAGCCTTGCCCAGTACCGTCCGCAAGCGTTGGGCGTGTTGCGCATCATGACCGCCTTGCAGTTCATCGAACATGGCTCGCAGAAGCTGTTCAACTTCCCGGCCGCTGCCGAGCCACATGCCCTCACCGGGTTGACGACGGCTGCCGGCATTCTCGAATTCGCCGGCGGCATCCTGCTGGCGCTCGGCCTCTTCACCCGCCCGGTCGCTTTCCTCCTGGCCGGCGAAATGGCGATCGCCTATTTCATGGCGCACATGCCGCGCGACTTCTTCCCCGTCAACAACGGCGGCGACTCGGCGATCTCCTTCTGCTTCATCTTCCTCTATCTGATCTTCGCCGGGGCCGGCGCCTTCGCGCTGGATAACCGCCGCAGCGCCTGAAGCATCGAAGGGTACGCGCCTGGAGGCTTTTTGTTTTGACGCAATTCCGGATCGGAAACCGCTTCGCACTTTTCCCGGAATTGCTCTAGAGCATGATCCCGAAAAGTGGGAACCGGTTTTCGGAAAAGATCATGCTCCAACAAAGAGTTAGAGCAGTATGACGATTCAACGAAACGTCATCCTGCTCTAGCCGCGCATCCGCTCGAAATTGGCGTCGAACAGCGGCGCCGCCTGGATGCGCGCCGCATGGCGCTTGCCGAGGATCTCGATCTCGAAACCGTCCGGTCTGTCGGCGATCTCCTTGGGCACATAACCCATCGCGACCGACTTCTTCGAGTGATGCGCATAGCCGCCCGAGGTGACCCAGCCGCGCACAACGCCGTCATGCCAGATCGCCTCGTCGCCGATCACATCGGCATCGGTGGCGTCGACGATGAAGCTGCGCAGCCTGAGCTTGCCGCCGTCTTTGCGCTCGGTAAGTGCTGCTTCCTTGCCGATGAAATCAGCGTCCTTGCCATAGGCGACGAAGCGGTCGAGCCCGGCCTCAAGCGGCCCATAGATCGGCCGGTACTCGCGCGCCCATGAGCCATAGTTCTTCTCGAGTCTCAGCGCATTGAGCGCGCGCGAGCCGAACAGGCCGATGCCTGCCGCTTCGCCCGCGGCCAGCAGCGCCTGGTATGCGGCGCGCTGATATTCGGGCGCTACCCAGATCTCGTAGCCGAGATCGCCGGTGTAGCTGACGCGGCCTATCAGGCATGGCGCCATGCCGATATCCATCCGCGCAACCGCCATGAAAGGGAACGCAGCGTTGGAGACATCGGCGCGGGTGACCTTGGCGAACACTTCCCTGGCCTTCGGCCCGGTGATCGCAAGGCCGGTGAGCTTCTGTCCCAGCGCCTCGATTTGCACCGAGCCGTCCTTCGGCAGATGCGCCTCGAACCAGCGCATGTGGTATTGCTCGGCGATGCCGGAGCCGGCGATGAACCACTCTGCGTCGTCGATGTTGGCCAAAGTGAAATCGCCGATGAGTTTGCCGTCGTCCTTCAGCATCGGCGCCAGGGTCATGCGGCCGCGCTTTGGCAGCCTGCAGGCAAGCATGCGGTCGAGCCAGGCGGCCGCGCCCTCGCCGGTCACCTTGTATTTGGCGAAGTTCGAGATCTCCGACAGGCCGACGCCGTCGCGCAGCGCCGCGACTTCCTTGGCAACATGGTCGAAGTCAGTCGAACGCCGCCAGGAAAACTCGTCCTTGACGCCATCCGGCGCATACCAGAGCGGCACTTCCAAGCCGTATGACACGCCCCATTGCGCGCCCTTGGCGGCAAGCGTGTCATAGAGAGGCGTCGTCTTCAGCGGCCGCCCGGCCGGCAGTTCCTCATTGGGGAAGCGGATTGAGAAACGGCGCGAATAATTCTCGCGCACCTTGGCGTTGGTGTAGGCCATTGTCGCCCAGTCGCCATAGCGCGCCACGTCCATGGCCCAGATGTCGGCGCCCGGATCGCCCTCGATCATCCAGTTGGAGAGCGCAAGCCCCACGCCGCCGCCCTGGCTGAAGCCTGCCATGACGCCGCAGGCAACCCAGAAGCCAGGCAAGCCGCGCACCGGACCGACCAGCGGATTGCCGTCGGGGGCGAAGGTGAAGGGGCCGTTGATGATCTGCTTGATGCCGGTTTTCTGGAAGGCCGGAAAATGGCGGAAGCCGACTTCGAGCGACGGGGCGATGCGGTCTATGTCCGGCTCCAAGAGCTCATGGCCGAAATTCCAAGGTGTGGAAAATTCGGACCAGACCTTGTTGGCCTTCTCGTAAGTGCCCATCAGCATGCCGCCGCGCTCCTGGCGCAGATAGAGCTCACCGTCGAAATCGACCGCGTGTATGATCTCGGTGCCGGTCTTCTTGTTCCAGTCGGCGACTTCCGGCATGTCCTCGGTGATCAGGTACATGTGCTCCATGGCCAGCACCGGCAGCTCGAGCCCGACCATGCGGCCGACCTCGCGCGCCCACAGACCGCCGGCATTGACGACGTGCTCGGCAATGATATCCCCCTTGTTGGTGATGATCCGCCACAGCCCGTCGGGACGGCGCACGATGTCCTCGACCTTGGTGAAGCGCTCGACCTCGGCCCCCAGTTTCCGCGCCGCCTTGGCATAGGCATGCGTCACGCCGGACGGGTCGAGATGGCCGTCCTCCTTGTTGCGGACGGCGCCGACAAACTGGCTGGGATCGATGAGCGGCATCAGTTCCGCCGCTTCCTTGGCCGAGATCACTTCGAGGTCGATGCCGAGATAGCGGCCCTTGGACACCACGCCGCGCAGCCAGTCGAGCCGCGCTTCGGTCGCCGCTAGTAGCACGCCGCCCGTGAGGTGCACGCCGGTGGCCTGCCCCGACAGTTCCTCGATCTCCTTGTAGAGCGAGATCGTGTATTTCTGCAGCTTGGCGACGTTGGGGTCGCCGTTGATGGTGTGCATGCCGCCGGCCGCATGCCAGGTCGACCCCGACGTCAGTTCGTCGCGCTCCAGAAGCACGACGTCGGTCCAGCCATGGCGGGCAAGATGGAACAGCACCGAGCATCCGACGACACCGCCACCGATGACCACGACCTTTGCATGCGACTTCATGGACTTTTCTCGTTGGTTCAGTGAGTTGAGAGATTGAAATGAATCAGGATGGGAAGCTGTTCCCTCACGGCTCACCCTGCCCAATCGCTTCCTTGCGGCGCGCCATATAGGCTTCGAGCGCCTCGCGCACCGCGGGATCCATGGCCGGCTGGACATATTCCTCCAGCGCCTTCTTCCACAGCCGCGTCGCGCGCGCCGTCGTGTCGAGCGCACCCGCCTCCTGCCAGGCCTCGTAATTCTGCCAGTTGGAAAGCATCGGCTGGTAGAAGGCGGTGGCGTAGCGCTCCAGCGTGTGCGGCTCGCCGAAGAAGTGGCCGCCGGTCGGCACCGCGCCGAGCGCCTCGACCGCAAGTTCCGCCTCGTCGACGACGATCGGCCGCAGGAACTCCATCATGTGCTGGATCATCTCGACATCGATGATGAGCTTTTCGAACGACGCCGTCAGCCCGCCTTCCTGCCAGCCGGCGGCGTGGTAGACGAGATTGCCGTGGCCGAGCACCGCGCCCCACAGCGCCATCAGCGTCTCGTAGGCGCCCTGCGCATCGGCGGCATTGGAGGCCGAGCCAGGCGTCGTGCGGTAAGGCAATTTGTAACGCCGCGCCAACTGCCCGGAAGCGATGTTGGCCTTGGTGTTCTCCGGCGTGCCGAAGGCGGGCGCGCCCGACTTCATGTCGACATTGGAGGTGAAGGCGCCATACATCACCGGCGCACCCGGACGCACCAGCTGCGTCAGCACGATGCCGAACAGCGCTTCGGCATTCTGCTGCGCCAGCGCGCCGGCCAGCGTTACCGGGCTCATCGCCCCCATCAGCGTGAACGGCGTCACCGCCACCGACTGGCCGTATTCGGCCATGGTCATCAGCCCTTCGGCCATCATCTCGTCGAAGCGGCGCGGCGAGTTGACCGAAATGATGGTGGTGACGCCGGGGTCCTCTCCCATCTGCTCAAGCGTCAGCCCGCGCGCGATCGCCATCATCTCGATGCCGTCTAGCGCCCTGCCCCGCCCGATCGCCGAGACGTGGAAGCATTTGTCGGTCAGCGTCAGATTGGCGAAATAGGTATCCATATGCCTGGTGTTCGCCGGCAGCTCGACCGGGGCGCAGACCTGGTTGCCCAGCATGTGGATGCAGTTGAAATGCTGCGCCAGCCGGACGAGGTCCGAGTAGTCGGCGAGGTTGCCGGCGCGGCGGCCGCGTTCCATGTCATGCACATTGGGCGGCCCGGCGACGAGCGTGAAGTTGATGGTGCTGCCGCCAAGATGGATGGCGTGATCTGGGTTTCGGGGCGTCAGCGTATAGGCCGAGCGCGTCGACTTCAGCGCCTCCTCGACCATGCCGCGATCGATGCGCACATTCATCGAGCCGTGGTCGACCTTGGCGCCGGCGCGCTCGAACAGCGACAGGGCGCGTGCGCTCATCACCTCGATGCCGAAATTCTCCAGTATGTGCATCGATGCCTGGTGGATGGCTTCGATCTGGTCGGCCGACAGCAGCGCCATCGGCGGATAGGGATTGTCCACCCGCCGCCGCGGTAGTTGCGGGATGGCGGCTGGTCCCCGGTTGCTGGTGCGCTCGGCGCCGCGCTTGCGTCTTGGTTCGCTCATGCGCGCATCAGAGCGCCGGCATCGCATGCGAGCTGTCAGGAATTCGCCATTTGCCGGCGTGATTTTAGCCAAGGCGGCATTTTTCAAAATCGAGGAAAAGAATAGCGACACGAGTAGTCGTGATATCGATACTTAGCTTTTCGCGCTTCCCACCCCTCGTTAAGGAAGCGCGCAACACTCCTTTTATGATTTCGGCCTATTCGTCTTCCAATGCATAGGTCGAGTTTTAGTAAAATTGTCGCTGTTTCCGTGCTGCTGGCGCTTTCGGCCTGCGCGACGGCGCCCAGTCACATCAACAATGTCTGCGCGGTCTTCGACCAGAATGACGGCTGGTTCGACAACTGGCAGTCCGCCGCCGAACGGACCGAGCGGAAATACGGCGTTCCCGTCCCCGTGCTGATGGCGACGGTGCGCAAGGAATCCGGCTTCAAGAGCAATGCCCGCCCGCCGCGCACCAAGCTGCTCGGCTTCATCCCGTGGAGGCATGTCTCGAGCGCCACCGGCTACTCGCAGGCGCTCGACGGCACATGGTCGCAATATCAAAGCGAGACCGGCAACTGGGCGGCGCGCCGTACGCGCTTTGCCGACGCCATCGATTTCGTCGGCTGGTACCACTCAAAGACGGCCGACACTTTCGGCGTCGCCCGCAACGACACCTACAATCTCTATCTGGCCTATTATCTCGGCTGGACCGCGTATGGCCGCGGCAACCGCGGCGATGGCGGCGTTCAAAACTACGCGCGCGCCACCGACCAGATGGCGCGCGATTACGCCGCGCAGATGCGGCAGTGCGGCAGCTAGTTCCTCAACACGGTGATTTTGAAAGATTGAAGGCTTGTCGGGCAAGGCTATCAACGCAAACGCTGGCGATGAGCTGAAGGCTCCTGAACCTCGTCATTCTAGGGCGGAGCAAGGAGCGTAGCGACGCGCGCAGACCCTAGAATCCATTCCGTTACCCTGACCGAATTGTGCAATGGTGCAAAATTTCTGGGCCGCCGCGGCACTTCCATATCACGGCATGGATCCTCGGGTCCGCGCGCGTCGCTACGCTCCTTGCTCCGCCCGTGGATGACGATCGCGATAGGCGTCTCGGCCAATCGCCAAAGGCATGGGCTTTGCCAACGCACACATAACCAACCGGTCAAAACTTCTATGTTAAGGAACCGGGTCTAGTGCCGCCTTGTCGTGTCCTTCGGCCTTGAGACACCGGTTTCCGAATCCTCGTCGCGCACTTCGTGGCGACGGGCTTTGAGCACCTGGTCGTTCTCCTCGACGCCCTTTCCGATCGCATCGGCCTCCGCGCTGGCGTTTTTGCCGTCGGGCCGCTGCGGCGGCGAACCGGCAAAGCCTGGCCCCTCGCCGTGCGGCGCATCATCCGGCACGCCTTCACGCGCGGCATGTTCCTTGTCGAACTTGATGACCGGTTCCATCCTGGCCAGGACATCGTCCGAGAGCCAGCACAGGCTCATATGGCCGTTGCCGAGATTCTTCACCGGCGGCACCTTGGTCTCGCACAGATTGTCGGGCACCAGCTTCTTGTAGCCGCAGCGCGTCTGGAACGGGCAGCCGGTCGGCGGGTTCATCGCCGACGGGATGTCGCCTTCCAGCACGATGTGCTTCTTCACCACGCTGGTGTCGGCGATCGGGATAGCCGACAGCAGCGCCTCGGTATAGGGATGGTAAGGCGGCGAGAAGATCTGATCGGTCGTGCCTTGCTCGACGATGTAGCCGAGATACATGACGACGACGCGGTCGGCGATGTAGCGCACCACCGACAGGTCGTGGCTGATGAACAGCATCGTGGTCTTGTTCTTGCGCTGGATGTCCATCAACAGCTCGGTCACCGCCGCCTGCACCGAGACGTCGAGGGCCGAGACCGGCTCGTCGGCCACCACCACCTTGGCGTCGCCGGCAAATGCGCGCGCGACGCCGATACGCTGCTTCTGCCCGCCCGACAACTGGCGCGGCTTGCGCGTTTCGAAGGCGCGCGGCAGCTTCACCAGGTCGAGCAGTTCCAGCATCCGCTGGCGCCGCTCGGCGACTGTCCTGCCGACTTTGAACTTCTCCAGCGTGCGGATGATCTGCGAGCCGACCGTGTGGCTGGGGTTCAGCGTGTCGAACGGATTCTGGAACACCATCTGGATCGAAGACACCGTCTCGACATTGCGGCGCTCGATGCCGGTCGACTGGATCTCCTTGTTGCCCAGCGTCACGGTGCCGGAGCTTGCGGTCTCGAGGCCCAACAACACCTTGGCGAGCGTCGACTTGCCGCAGCCGGATTCGCCGACGATCGCGACCGTCTCGGATTCGCGCGCGGTGAACGAGATCGTCTCGTTGGCCTTGACGACGCGGCCTTCGCTCGAGCCGAACACCTCGCTGCCGCCCACCTTGTAGTATTTCTTGAGATCGTCGATCTTGAGCACCGGCGCGCCGGGCTCGACCTTTTCGTTGACCTTCTTGGCACCGGGCGGCAGCGCCTCCCAGTCGATCTCGTTGAACCGCACGCAGCGCGAGAAATGGCCCTCATGGCCCTCGACCGGGATCATCGGGATTTCCGCGGCGTTGCAGACGCCCTCGACGAAATGGTGGCAGCGTGGCCCGAAATTGCAGCCCTTCGGCCGCTCATGCGGCAGCGGCAACTGTCCAGGAATGGAGATCAGCGGCCGCGAGTTCTTGTCGGCGCCAGGCAGCGGGATCGAACGGAACAGCCCTTGCGTGTAGGGGTGGCGCATCCGGTCGAACACGTCCTCGATCTTGCCGGTCTCGACCGCCTCGCCCGAATACATCACCGTGATCTTGTCGCAGGTCTCGAGGATGAGGCCGAGATTGTGCGACACGAAGATCATCGAGGTGCCGAACTTCTCGCCCAGACCCTTGACCAGCTCGACGATGCCGGCCTCGACGGTAACGTCGAGCGCCGTCGTCGGCTCGTCGAGCAGAAGCAGCGCCGGTTTCGACAGCAGCGCCATGGCGATGACGATGCGCTGCTGCTGGCCGCCGGACAGCTGGTGCGGATAGGAGCGCATCATGCGCTCCGGATCGGGCAGCTTCACCGCCCGCACCATCTCCAGGGCGCGGTTGTAGGCCTCTTCCTTCGACACCTTGTCGTGGATCAGCGGCACTTCCATCAGCTGCTGGCCGATCTTCATCGCCGGATTGAGGCTCGCCATCGGCTCCTGGTAGATCATGGCGATCTTGTTGCCGCGGATCGAGCGCAGCTCATCCTCGGAGAGCTCGCCCATGTCCTTGCCCTGGAACTTGATCTTTCCGCCGACGATCTTCCCGATGTTGGAGAGGTCGCGCATGATCCCGAGCGACACGGTCGACTTGCCGCAGCCGGACTCGCCGACGATCCCCATCGCCTCGCCGGGCATGACCGTGCAGGAAAAATCCATCACGGCCGGGATCTCGCCCTTGCGGGTGAAGAAGGAGATCGAGAGGTTCTCGATCTCGATGATCGGCTGACTGGTCGCCTTGGCTGGATCTCGAACTGCCTCGTTCATGGGTCGCTCCAATCCTTGGTCCTTGGAAGATGGGGCCGAAAACCCCGCCATCAATCTTTCATCGACTGTTCACGCAGCGAATCCGCCAACAGGTTCAGCCCCAGCACGAACGACATCAGCGCGATCGTCGGCGGCAGCGCCGGGTGGATGAAGGACCGCAAGAGGCGGCTGGCGTCCTTGATCGCGGTGCCCCAGTCGGGGCTTTCCGGCGCCAGGCCCAGGCCGAAATAGCCGAGCGTTCCGAGCAGGATCGTCGTGTAGCCGATGCGCAGGCAGGCATCGACGATCAGCGGACCCCGCGCATTGGGCAGGATCTCCCACAGCATGATGTACCAGGGCGATTCACCGCGCGTCTGCGCCGCCGCCACATAATCGCGCGTCTTGATGTCCATGGTCAGCCCGCGCACGATGCGGAACACGCCCGGGCTGGAGGCGAACACCACCGCCACGAAGATGTTGAGCTGGTTGGGATCGATATGGACGATGCGCAGCGGATCCTTGTCGAAGACGAGGCCCGTATAGATCCAGCCGCCTAGGACCAGCGTGATGCCGAGCAGGATATAGAGCCGGTCCGGCCGGTTCTTGTAGCGAGTCCAGAACAGCACGCAGAAGAAGATGATCGGGAACAGGAAGAACAGCCCCGCCATCCCATAGGGGATCGGCGTGTCCATGATGCCCGGCGTTACCAGCAGGTAGAACAAGAGGATGACCGGGAAGGCCAGCACCAGATTGGCAAGGAACGACAAGAGCGTGTCGATCTTGCCGCCATAATAACCAGCCGGCAGGCCGAGCGTGATGCCGACCATCAGCGCGAAGCCGGTGGCGGCCGGCGCGATGATCAGCACGATCTGGCTACCATAGACCATCCGCGAGAACACGTCGCGGGCAAGCTTGTCGCCGCCGAAATAATAGACGAGCTTCGATGCCGGCTCGATCGCCCCGGGCAGCGTATCCTTCATCACCGAGACCTGCGCCAGCGGATCGAAGGGCGAGATGGTGGAGGCGAAGATCGCCGTGAACAGCCAGAACAGGCAGATGAAGACGCCGGCGATGCCGACGCCGCTGTCGAAGAGCTGGCCGTAAAGCCCAAGCCGCTTCTTGTAGGTAAAGCTGGCGCCCATCACCAGGATGAGCCCGACCCACACCGGCCAGAACCGCCAGAGCACGCCGATAACCACGTTGAAGGCGCTGATATATTCGGTTTGCATCGGCCCCTGCCCCTACTGAACCCTGATACGCGGATTGAGAAACGCGTAGCCGACGTCGGAAATCAGCTGCGTGATCAGCACGATGAACACCGAGACCAGCGAGCAGCCGAGCAGCAGGTCGATGTCGTTGTTGCCGGCCGCCTCGACCAGCGTGTAGCCGAACCCCTGGTAGCGGAACATCACCTCGACGATGACAACGCCGGTGAGCAGCCACGGGAACTGCAGCATGATGACGGTGAAGGGCGCGATCAGCGCGTTGCGCAACGCATGCTTGATGACCACGCTGCTGAAGGACAGGCCCTTCAGCCGGGCGGTGCGGATATATTGCTGCGTCATCACCTCGACCATCGAGGCGCGTGTCATGCGCGCGATATAGCCGATGCCGTAGATCGCCAGGGTGATCACCGGCAGCGTGAAATTGTAGAAGGTTATGCCCTGGCTGGCGGACGCCGCCGAGCCGTTCAGCCAACCGAGCCAAGATGCGAAGATGACGGTGAAGATGACGCCCGACACGTATTCGGGCGTCGCCGTCGAGGCGATCGAGGCCACCGACAGCACGCGGTCGGTGCGCGAGCCCTCGCGCATGCCGGCGAGAATGCCGATCAGCAGCGAGATCGGCACCATCACCGCCAGCACCCAGAACATCAACAATCCGGTGGCGCCGAGGGCCGGGAACAGCTTGGCCGCGACCGTCGTCTTGAACTTGGTCGAGCAGCCGAAATCGCCCTGCAGGACGCCGGAGAATTGCGGCTCGGCCGGGTCGTTGCAGAACGAGAAGCGCTGCGTCGTCTTGCCGGTCGCCGGATCGGTGATCGGATGCTTCGGCAGGACCCCCAGCCACTGGCCGTAGCGCACGAAGAAGTTCTGCCGGTAGCCATGATTGACCAGCCAGCTTTCGAGCTGGTCGGCTGGCGTGTGCATCTCGGTCTGGCTGATCGCCAGTTTCTTCAGATTGGGCTCGAGATTGACGAGAAAGAAGACGACCAGCGTCAGGCACAGCATCGTGAGCAGTATCGTGCCGATGCGTCTGGCGATGAATGAGAACATGTGCCCCCCTGCCGGCCGGGTTGGGGTCAGATACGTTCAACCCTGTTTCGAAAAGCGGATGACGCCCCGCCGCCGCTGCAGGATATGCAACGGCGACGAAGCTGCAAATACGAGGGGCCGCGGCCCCTCGTATCCATCGCGCTATGGATCATGCCTGCTCGAGCCAGACCTTGCCGAAGTCGTGCTCGTAGGTGGGGTGCATCGAGTGGTTCTTCACCTCGGGCTTGATGTTGATGTAGAGCTTGCGCCAGTAAGGCTGGATGATGATGCCGGAATCTTGCAGGGTCTGCTCGATATCCTTCATCACAACCTTGCGCTTCTCCGCATCGGCAATGCCGAGCGCCTCGTTCACCTTCTTGTCGAAGTCCGGATTGGCGTAGGCCGTCTCGTTCCAAGCTTCACCGGTGCGGTAAGCGATGGCGATCACCTGGATGCCCAGCGGGCGCATGTTCCAGTTGGTTTCCGAGAACGGATACTTCGTCCAGTCGTTCCAGAAGGTCGAGCTCGGCAGCACGGTGCGCTTCACCTTGATGCCGGCTTCGCGCAGCTGGGCGGCGATCGCGTCCGTGGTGTTCTTGTGGTAGTCCTCGTCGTTGCTGATCAGTTCGTGCTCGAAATCGATCGCGCCGGCCTCCGTCAGCATCTGCTTGGCCTTGGCGATGTCGCGCTTGACCTCCGGCAGCTTGACGTATTCCGGATGGATCGGCGCGACGTGGTGGTTTTCGGCCGGCGTACCGGCATTGCCGTAGCCGAGCTGCAGCACGGTGGCGTTGTCGACGGCAAGCAACATCGCCTGACGAACCTTCTGGTCGTCATAGGGCTTGTGGGTGATGTTGAAGCGCGACACCACGGTGGCAGCCGTCACGACTTCCGAGACCGGAGCGCCGACGTCGGCGATGATCTTGATGTAGTCGGCGGTCGTTTCGTGGTTGGTCTGGACTTCGCCCGACTCGAAGGCAGAGACGGTCGCGGCCGGATCGGTGCCGTAATCGATGAACTCGACGCCGTCGAGGAAGGCCTCGCCCTGCCACCACTTGCCGGTCTCGCGGCGCTTGTAGACCACCTTCTGGCCGACGTCGTAGGAGACTAGCTCGAACGGACCGGTGCCGATCGGGCAGCTCTTGAAGTTGGCGCCCTTCTCGTCGAAGGTCTTGTGCACGACCAGCGCCGGATAGTCGCAAAGGTTCGGGATGATGGCGATGTCGGGCTTGGTCAGCTTGAGCTTGACGGTCATGTCGTCGACCTTGACGACGGAGCCTTCGCGCAGCTTCTTGGTCGTGTCGTCAACGAGGCTGCCGAGGCGGCCAGGCATCGAGTTGCCTTCCGCGCCCTTATCCGCCCAGCGCGTGAAGTTGTAGATCACGTCGTCGGCCGTGAACTTGTCGCCGTTGTTCCATTCGACGCCCGGCCGCACATGCAGCGTGTATTCGGTGGCGTCGTCGTTGATGTCCCAGCTCGCCAGCAGATACGGCGCGAAGGTATATTCCTTCGTGTATTTCACCAGCGGCTCGAGCGCCTGGCGCTCGGCATTGGAGATTTCGGACCAGTCGGCGGTGCGCGGATCCTTCGGATCCTTGATCGACATCGCGACCTTGAGCACGCCGCCCTTCTTGCCCTGCACGTCCTCGGCCCGGGCCGGGGTCGGCGCGGCGAGGCCGAGCATGCCATAGGCCATTGCCGTCGATGCGCCGAAGACGCTGGCCATAGCCAGGAATTCGCGGCGGTCCACGCCGCCCGATTTGGCTTCTTCAGCCATTTTCAGGATGTGATCGGGAACACGATCACCATTGCTCTTATAGATTGCCATGACTTACTCCCATTGTTGGCTTTCCGCCTTTTAACATTCCGCATCCAGACCGTGATGTCAAAACACGGTGTGGAGTAGGAACATGCCAGGGAATGTGCATCTTTGGCTACAACCCGGTTCGCGCGTTAGCGACAGTCTTGACGCAAATTTGTTATCGCGAGGCGGATTTCCAAAAAAATCGTTGCGGGCGATTAAATCAATACATTTTATACGGATAACGGCCCCGTCCCCGCGGCGGCCAGCCTGCTGGGCAGACACAGAAGCGCCGGCGCGGCCTCAATATTCGCGTTCGTAGAAGACGCCGCCCTTGGCTTCGCCGGCATCATTGGCCTCGCCGCGCAGCTTCACGCCGCGACCGACATTGAGGTCGATCGTGGCCTTGCCGGAGCCCGGCTTGTCGCCCTTCTGTATGGTCACATAGGTGCGGTCGTTAAGGTATTTGCCGGCCGAAACCGCGGTGCCGCCCTTCTCGTCCGTCGTCACGTCGAGATCGTCGACGCCGATTGCGTTGCGCAGGTTGTCGAGCAGCGAGGTCGTGCCGCCGGCGCCTGCCAATTGCGCGGCGGCGTCGGCGAGCTGGGCGATCTGCAGCGGTGACAGTCTGGACATGGATTGACCGAAGATGAGCTGCGCCAGGACCTCGTCCTGGGGCAGCGCCGGCACCGAGGAGAAGTTGAATTTCGGATCGGTCGCCTCGCCGGAAACCACGATTGTCACGGTGGCACTGCTTGTCGTGGTGGTCGCGGTGAGATTGAGGTAAGGCACCAGCGATCCCTGGAACCCGACCGTGCCCTCCGTGAATGTCAGCCGTTTTGCAAGGATCGTTAGCCGTCCGCGCTGCAAGGTGAAAGTGCCCACAGCCTGCGGTGACGACGCCGGGCCGGTTAGTTTGAGCGAGCCGCCGAGCTCGGCGTCGACGCCCCTGCCCTGGATGAAGATCTGGTTCGGCGCGTTGACCGTCACGTCAAGCGTCAGGCCGCTGCCGCCCTTGCTGCTGCCGCTGGACGTCGGCGGGCGCAGCGCCTTGTCCTGTGCCCGCACGGCGCGTGGCGCGTTCTTGTGCTTGACGTTGAGTTCCGAGAGTGACCCGGGCAGCTTGTCCGGAACGGTGATGACCGTCCTCGCCAGATTGATGGTGCCGGCGATCACCGGTGCCGAGACCAGCGGCCCCTTGACGGTCAGGTCGCCGCCGAGATTGGCGGTCACTACCCGGCCGTCGGTGTAGCGGCCATCGCTGAGCTTGATCGACAGGTCGGCCGGGAAGCCTTGCGCCGGCGTGATGCCCACCGTGCCGCTGGCCGACAGGCTGCCGCGCGTCGACAGCTTTCCGGTCAAGCGATTGATCCTGGCGACGCCGCCGCCGATCGAAACGTCGGCGTCGATATCGTTGACCGCCAGGCCGGAACGCGCATCGATAAGGCGCGCGCCGGATGTCGTGACTTTGCCGCTGATCACCGGCGCGGATGCGGGACCGCGCACCTGCACATCGACATTGGCAGTGCCGTTGAGCGCCAGACCTTGCGCGGCGAGCTTGGCGGCAAGGAAGGAAAACGGCACCTTGCCCTTGAAGTCGAGCGCCAAGGTGGGCGTGCCTGCCGTCGCCACCGTGCCGCCACCCTTGAGACCGAGGCCGGCGCCATCGCTGATGTCGGCATCGAAAGCGAGCTTGTTGCCGACGAAGGTTCCCGACGACGACACATTCATGCCGCCGAGGCCGGCGCCGCGCGTCTGCGAGGTCTGCACGCCGGAAGCGTCGATCTTGAAGGCCGCCGATGGGGTCGCCGGCGCGCCGGTGACCTTGACCGTGCCCGAGACCGAGCCGGCCGCGTCGAGACCCGGCGAGAAACTGTTGGCGAGCGAGATCGGCACCCGAGCCAGATTGGCGTTGATGTCGAGCGTCTGCGCGACCTTGCCCGTCACCGTCGCCGTGCCGCCGCCGAGATTCAGCACCAGCCGGTCGAGCGTCGTCACCCCGTTGGCGATGGTCACGGTCGAGGCCTGCGCGATCGCGGCCTTGATGCCCTGCATCGTCGCTTGGCCCGACGCGAGCTCGACCGTCGTCGTGCCGTTGGCGATCCTTACCCGGCCGGCTGCCTTCGCCGGGATATTCTTGACGGTGGCGCCGCCGGAGAAGCCGGTCCAGTCGCCGTCGCGCTTGAGGTCGACATCGATGCCGGCGATGGCGGTTCCGCCGGAAGTCACGCTCTCGGCGCGTATCGTGCCGCCAATAACCGGTGCTGCCATGTAATTCGCGATCTGCGCGTCGATGGCGACATTCCTGGCGGAAAGATCGCCGCGCTTGATCTCCGAGGTGTTCGCCTTGACGGCGACATTGGCCCCGTTGGCTGCCTTGGTAAAAGCGATCGTGCCGCGCACATTGCCCTCGGCCTTTTCCAAGGCCAGCGCGGCCAGCGGCCCGATATCGGGCAAGTCGAGCGAAACGGTGCCGACCGGCACGAAGGCATCGTCGAGAGTGAGATCGCCGGCAATCTTGTTCGGACCGAGCGACAGCAAAAGCCCATTGATCGCGCGGCTGCCATTGGTCGTGGCGAGCACCGCGCTGCCTTGCAGATTCTGCCCGGCGACATTGCCGGTGAGTTCAACATTGGCCGCCGGATTGGCGGCATCGGCCTTGCCGCTGGCCGTAAGCTTCAGTCCCGTGATCTCGCGCGCCGCCACGGAAAGCCGGTCGCTGCTCACCGTCATCGACAGGTCCGGCGTGGTGACCGGGCCTTGCGCGTTCAAGACAAAGGCGATGGCGCCCTTGGCGTCTTTCGACAGCCCCGAAACGTCGCTCAACGCGCCTCTGATCCCGGCGGCCAGCTTGCCGTCGGCAAGGCTCGCCTGCCCGTCGGCGCTGAGCGCGCCGGAATTCAGTTTCAGCCCGTCGACATTGACATTGCCATTGGCATCGCGCTTCAGCGAGGCGCTCAACGCAGCGCTCTCGCCAAGCATGCCGCGCACCGCCGCCGGCAAGGCTGAAGAGGCGACATTGGCGTTCATCTTGAGGTCGACCGAACCGTCGCCCAGCGATATCCGGCCGGCGACCTGGCTGTTGAGTGCATCGCTTCTCAAGGAGCCGCTGTCGACGGCAACGGCATCGGTCGTCAGGCGGCCATTGACCTTGGCCGTGACCTTGCCGGCGATCAGCGGCGCGATCGTCGGATTGTCGAGGCCGATCCTGTCCACCGACACCGTGCCGGAAACCGGACCAGCCCGCCCCCTGAGGTCGAAGGCGTCCGAATGCAGCGCCAGGATGAGGCCGTCGACCGTCGCCTGGCTGGCGGCAATGGAAGGCAGGATCGCGGACACATCGAGCCGCGCCTGCGTGCTTTCGCCCGCCATCTTTGCCGACAAGGACCGGACGGCGATCTTGACCGGGCTTTGGGCGCTGCCGACGGTCAACGGCAGGCTGGCTCCGGATGAGGTAAGATCGAGAGAGAAATCGCTGGCGCCGTTCGGGTTGAGAGTGCCGGCGGCCTTGCCTGAAATCCCTTCGCCCGAAAGCGTGGCGTGGTCCAGGGCGACGCCGCCCGCCAGCGTGTAAGTACCGGCAGCGTCCAGATCCAGCGGCCCGAGCCCCGCCTGCCGGGTCTGGCTGGTCTCGGCGCCCGCCAACTTCGCGTCGAACTGAATGTCGGGATTGGACGATGGACCCGTGACGTGTGCCGTGCCTTCCAGCGTTCCGGCCCCGTCGAGGCCGGGCACGAAATCATTGGCGAGTGCCAGCGGGAGGTTGGCGAGATTGGCCGTCAGGTCCAGTGCCTGACCGGCGCTGCCGGAAACCGTCGCCGAGCCGCCGCCGAGATTGAGCGCGAGCTTCTCGATGGCGGTCACGCCATTGGTGATGGAGAGGCTGGAAGGCTCGGCTATGGCCGCCTTGATGCCGCGCACCGTCGCCTCGCCGGAAGCGATTTCCACGCTTGTCGTGCCGTTGGCGATCTTCACTCGGCCGGTGGCGGTGGCCGGAATGCCGGACGCCGTGGCGCCGCCGGTAAAGTTCGTCCAATCGCCGTCGCGCTTCAAATCGATGCCGATGCCGCTGATGACCGTGCCGCCGGAGGTCACGCTATCGGCCTTGATCGTGCCTGAGATCGCCGGCCCTTTCAGGTAGTTGGCGATCAGCGCGTTGACGGTGATGGCTTTCGCCGCCAGATCGCCGCGCGCGATCGACTTGCTGGCCGCATTGATGGTGACAGTCGGCGCCTCGCCGTCCTTGGCGAAGGCGATCGTGCCGTTGATATCGCCGGTCGCGCTCTGATTTGCGAGCGCCGCAAGCGGTCCGATGTCGGGCACGGCAAGCGTCAGCGTGCCGAGCGGCAGGAACATGTCGTCGAGCGCGAGATCGCCCGACACCTTGTTGTCGCCAAGCGCCAGGCTGAGGCCCCTGATCGAGCGCTTGCCGTCGGCCGTCACCAGCGAGGCTGCGATGTCCAGCGCCTGCCCCTCGGCGCTGCCCGTCAGCGAGATTTCGGCGGACGGGTTGGCGATGTCGGCCTTGCCCTTGGCCGAGAGTTTGATGTCCTTCACCGTGCGGCCGGCGGCCGTCAGGCTGGCGCTGTCTGCTGAAACGGAGAAATCCGGCGCCCAGCGCGGGCCGCTCGTGGTCAGCGCGAAATTGACCCCGCCGGCAAGCGGCGTGCCGGCGAGCGACGACAGTGGCGAGACATCGCCCAACGTGCCTTTGACGCTGGCCTGGATATCCGATCCTTGCATGCTGCCGGTGCCGCTGGCGCTGAGCGAACCGGAACTGATCTCCAGCGAATTGGCGGCGAACGCGCCTTGCGGATCGCGCGTAGCGGTGGCCGAGAATTTCACCCGCTCGCCAAGCAGCGAGCTGATCTGCGGCGGCAATGCCTTCGAGACGGCGTCGGCATTCATCTTCAGCGTCATCGACAAATCGGCCAGCGCCACATTTGCCGTCAGCCCGGCATTGAGCGCATCGCTGCGCAAGGTGCCTTTGTCGATGGTCACGGTCTCGCGGCTGATCGTACCGGAAAGATCCGCGGCGAGCTTGCCGGTCACCAGCGGCGCCAGCGTCGCCACATCGGTCTTCAGGCCGGCGGCCGCGAGCTTGATGGCGACCGGGCCGCTAACGGTCTCGACGTCGAAGCCGTCGGAATGGATCTCGCCCGTAATATTGTTGAGCTGCGTGCCGCCGACGGCGACCGAAGTAAGCGACGTGCCGATATCGACCATTGGCGCCTCGCCGTCGCCGAAGGCGCGCACCGTGGCTTTTTCGACCGCGACCAGGATCGGAACCGCGCTGTTGCCGACATCGACGGTGACCGGCTTGTCCTTGGCGGAGAGCTCGACCGCCAGGTCGCTGGCGCCCTTCGGATCGACATTGCCGGTGGCAGTGCCGTGCACCGCATCGCTCTCTATGATGGCCTGCTCGATATCGATCCCACCCGACGCGGTCGCCGTTCCGGCGAGGTCGAAGCTCGTCTTACCGGCAAACAAAGCCTTTATCTTCTCCGGCAGGAACTCTTCGAACTGGCCGTCGCCCTTGGCCTCGATGCGGTGGCCCTTGTCAGTGAGCTGGTGCCGACCGGTCAGTTGGCTGACGATCCGGCCGTCGACCATGAAGGTGCCGACGCCGCTCCAGTTGGCCAAAGGCCCGCCGCCGGAAACGACGATGTTGACGGGCGGCGCATCCGGCAGCTTGAGCAAATTGGCGATGATGCCGCCGGCCGGCTCCGACGCCTTGAGGTCGAGGTCGAGCTTGTTGTCGGCCGGCGCAAAGTGGATCTTGGCGTCGACATTGCCTTGCTTGCCGTCATGGCGGCTGACGTTGAGCACGCTTTCGATCGCCAGCGGCGACGGATCGGCCTTGAGCGAACCCTTGGCGGCCAGTTCGGCGATGCCGCTGCCGGCAAGCTCCTGTCCAAGCGCGATCTCCGGCAGGTCGATCTGCTTCACGTCGATCGACACCGGCAGGCTGGACGAGCCACCTTGCGATGGCTGCTGGCTCGGCTGCGGCAGCCGCGCCAGCTCGATGCGCTCGGCGGCTAAGTGGTCGGCATTGAAATTCCAGGACAGCAGCGCCGCCGGCGACCAGTCGAGCACTACCTTGCGCGCCACCATCCAGGGGCCGGCGCGGTCTTCCAGCACGATGTGGTCGACCCTGAGCGCGCCCGACCAGATGCCTTCGATGCCGCTGACCGTCACCTTGCGGTCCTCGTTCGAAGCCATCTTCGAAATCAGGCCGGCAAGATTCTGCCGGCCGCCTTCGGTGCCGGTCAGAACGACAAGCGCACCGATCGCCACCATGAGCAGCACAAGCAGCGCGTAGAGGCAGATACGGAGGATGCGCCAGACCATCTTCATCGTCAGAACGCCTGGCCGATGCCGGCATAAATGCCGAAATGCGGATCGCCCGGATCGCGGTTGAGCGGCACGGCAGCGTCGATGCGCAACGGCCCGAAGGGAGTAATATAGCGCAGGCCGACGCCGGCGCCCACCTTCACATTCGAGAAATCGGGGAAGGATTTGGTCGAGACCGTGCCGGCATCGACGAAGGGCACGATGCCGATCGTGTCGGTGATGCCGATGCGCATCTCGACCGAGGTCTCGAAGAAGGAGAGGCCGCCGATCGGCTGGCCGTTAATATCCTTCGGGCCGATGCCCTGATAGGCATAGCCGCGTACCGAGCCGCCGCCGCCGGAATAGAAGCGCCGGTCGGCCGGCACGTTCTGCAGCCCGGTGCCGACGATCGAGCCCAGCGTCGCGCGCTCGGCGAGCACGAACCGGCTTGCCGTGTCGAGCGACTGGTACGTGTAGCCCTCGCCCTTCAGCTTCAGGAACGTCGCGCCATTCAATATGTCGTAGCTCGGCTCGGCATAGGCTAAGAATCGGAATCCCCTGGTCGGGTTCAGCTTGTTGTCGCGGCTGTCATAGACATATTGCAGCGGCACGCTGGCGATCAGATAGGTATGCTTGCCAAAGGCGTCGGTGATCCTCGAATAATCGAGGTCAAATTCGGCCGACACCCTCTGCTTCTTGTCGAGATCGTAGGAAACGCCGACGTCGCCCTTGACCGAGAAATGGTCATAGGCATCGGGGTGTTCGAACACCGTCTTGATGCCGGTGAAGAATTTCGACGTCGGCCCCAGCACGCCCGGCTTCTCGAACATGACGCCGGCATTGTAGTTGAGCGCGGAAAGGCTGTTGCTGCCGATGCCGCTGATCGAGCCGTCGATGCGCAGCTTCTCGGCCTGGCCGAACAGGTTGCGGTGGCCCCAATAGCCTTCGAGCCCCAGGCCTTCCGTATTCGAGAAGCTGCCGCCGACGCCGAAATAGCGCGGCTTCCGCTCGCTCACCTGGACGCCGATCGGAATGTTGCCGTTGGCGTCGAGCCTGTCGCCTTCCTTGATCGTCACGCTGTTGAAGACCTCGAGCCCGAGCAGCCGGTCGCGCGCATCGTCGATCTCCTGCGGCGAATATTGCTGTCCCCGTTTCAGCCCGGTCATGTATTCGGTGAAGTCGCGATCGACCTTTTCCGTGCCCTCGACCGTCGTGTCGCCATAGCCGGCGACCGGGCCGGCGGCCACCGTCAACGTCACGTCCAGCGTCGAGCTGGTGTGCTCGGCGACGATCTCGCGGTTCGTGACCTTGGCAAGCGGCCTGCCCTCTTCCTTCAGCGCCCGCACGATCAGCAGTTCGGCCTTGAGCACCGCGCCTGAACCGGCATCGCCGCCGGCGATCAGGCCGAAATCGGCTGCCGCCAACCCCGCCGCATCGCCCTTCAGCCGGATGTTGCCAAGCGTGAATTTCGCCCCGGGGGAAACCGTTATGACCACCGGAATGGGCTGTGGCCCTTTGAACTCGGCATCCGGCGGCAGTTCGTCGATCGACTTGCCCTCGATCGTGATGGTGACCACGCCTTCGTAGCGGGCATCGGCGTAGAGGGCGGCGACGAGCTGTTCGCGGTCGCCGCGTGCCTTGGCCATCAGGCCGAGCGACCCCGACACCGGATGATCCTCGTCATTTTTCAGCGCCGAGGCGTTTTCGAGCCTCTTGATCAGATCCTTGTCGGCATCAGGCGCATTGATCGTCACCGAGTAGCGCAGCGGATCGACGATGTCGGCATCCTCGTCCTTGGACGAGCCCCAAAGCTTGATGCCGAAAATCTCGAAAGCCGCCGCCTGCCGTACCTCTACGGTCAGCACGGTCGAGCAGACGAGCGCGAAAAGCAGGGCGCGCGGGAGCCCGCGCCCTGGCGCGATCCCCTTTGACATCTGCGTTTCATGCGCCGGCATTAAGACAACCTAGTCGACAAAACTAAAATTGGAATGAAGTTCCGCAACGTTCGTAAAGGGGCCACAATCCAATTGTCTGAAATAGACCGGGCTTGGAATTCACACCTTTTGCATTTTCGCAAGAATGTGTGATCCGTCTCACAGAGGTTCTGTCGAAATACCGGCCTTTGGCCGGCATGGAAACCGTTCGCGGGTGATAAACCTGCGGCGCTCCGGCGTTGACAAGCCTGCACGAAGCTTGATCATGCCCGGACGCTGGCGATGTCTGGAGGGTGGTATGGCAATGCGCGCGGCTCGTGGTCTCTCTTTGCTTCTTCTCATCTTTTTCGCCCTGGGCGGAGCGGCCTTTGCGGCCGAAGCCCGGAGAATCGTGACGACCGATAATTCCGACTATTTCGGCTTCGACCTGAGGTCGGAGCAGAATGTCAGCCTCGACCAGTGCAAGACCGCATGTCTCGGCGATCCCGCCTGCCGCGCCTTCACCTACAACACCAAGGCCAAATGGTGTTTTCTCAAATCCGACTATAACCAGTTGAAATCCTTCACCGGCGCAGTCGCCGGCAAGGTCGCCAATGTCGACGGCGATCCCGATATCGGCGCTCCGCCGGCACTGGCTTTTTTCCCCAACTGGATGGCCGACCAGGCCCAGCAGTTCCGCAACAAGCTGACCGATCCGGCCTATGACAAGCCGACCGAAGGGCTTGCCGCCCTGCAGGCCGCCGCTGAGCAGGCATCGCTTACCGGCGACCATCGTCTTGCCATGCAGAAATACCAGGCCGCGGTCTCGGTGCTGCCCGATGACGGCGCGCTGTGGCTGGCGCTGGCGCGCGAGACGCTTGCCGTGCAGCCGGCGTCGAACACCACTGAACCTTCGACTTTGCCGATGAATGTCACCTCGGCGGCCTTCAACGCCTACAAGCTGGTGCGCACGGCAAAGACTCGTGCCGAGGCGCTGGCGCTGCTTGGCGCCGGCCTCGACAAGCGCGACCTCTACCGGCCCTCGCTGCAGGCCTATGAGGCGAGCCTTGCGCTGGTGAGCTCGCCGGCCGTCCAGGCCGACTATGCCGATCTCAAGGCGCGCAAGGGCTTTCGCGTCGTCGAGCACACTGTCGATGCCGATTCCTCCTCGCCGCGGATCTGCGCCCAGTTTTCCGAGCAACTGGTCAAGACCGGGGTCGATTATTCGCAATTCGTGACGGTGGACAACGCCGCGCCCAAGGCCGTGGAGGCCAAGGACAAGCAGATCTGCGTCGAAGGCCTGGAACACGGCCAGCATTATGACGTGACCTTCCGCGCCGGCCTGCCGTCGGCGATCGGCGAGACGATCGCCGCGCCCGTCGTGCTGTCGATCTACGTCCAGGACCGCGCTCCCTCCGCCCGCTTCACCGGCGACAGCTTCGTGCTGCCGGCCGGGGCGCGCCGCGGCATCCCGGTCGTCACTGTCAACATGAACGCCGCCAAGATGACGCTCTATCGCATTGGCGATCGTTCGCTGGCGCAGCTTCTGTCCGGCTATCAGTTCCTGCATCAGCTCGACGGCTATGACATTTCCACCATTTCCGACCAGATGGGCTCGCCCGTCTGGTCAGGCACGCTCGAAATCGCCAATGATCTCAATAAGGAGGTTACCACTTCGTTCCCGGTGGATGAGGCGATCCCGCAGCGCAAGCCCGGCGTCTATGTGCTGACCGCGCAGCCGGTCGACGACAAGAGCGACGACTATGGTTCACGCGCCACGCAGTGGTTCGTCGTCTCCGATATCGGCCTTTCCACCTATACCGGCCAGGACGGCCTCAACGTCTTTGCCCGTTCGCTGGGGTCGGCCAAGCCGATCTCCGGCGCCGAATTGACGCTGCTTGCCAGGAACAACGAGATTCTCGGCACGGCGACCACCGACGCCGAGGGCCACGCCGTCTTCAATCCGGGCCTCACCCGCGGCGAGAACGGCATGGTGCCGGCCGTGCTGATGGCCAAGCAGGGCGACAACGACTTCGTCTTCCTCGACATGGGCAAGGCCGGCTTCGACCTGTCGGATCGCGGCGTCGAGGGGCGCGCCTCGCCAGGCGCCCTCGACGTTTATGCCTGGACGGAGCGCGGCATCTACCGCGCCGGCGAGGACGTTCACGTCGCGGCCCTCGCCCGCGACGGCGCGGCAAAAGCGGTTGAGAACCTGCCGCTCACCTTCATCTTCACGCGTCCAGACGGGGTCGAGAACCGCCGCATAATCAGCAATGGCGAGTCCGCCGGCGGCCACGCCGTCGATCTGCCGCTCGAGGCCAACGCCATGCGCGGCACCTGGACGGTGTCGATCTACACCGATCCCAAGCAGTCACCGGTCGCCAGCCAGATGTTCCTGGTGGAAGACTTCGTGCCGGATCGCATCGAATTCGACCTGACCGCCGACAAGAAGGAGATCGCCCAGGGCGAGACCGCCAACGCCACCGTCGACGGCCGCTTCCTCTATGGCGCGCCGGCCGCGGGCCTCGCGCTTGAAGGCGAGCTGACTTTGTCGACCACAAGCAGTTGGGACAGCTTCAAGGATTTCACCTTCGGCCTGGCCGACGAGCAGTCGAGCGAGCCGACCGTCACGCCTCTCGCCAACCTTCCCTTGGTCGGCGACGACGGCAAGGCGACCTTCCCGGTCACGATCGCCCAGTTGCCGTCGACCACCAAGCTGGTCAACGCCAAGATCACCGTCCGCATGCGCGAGGCCGGCGGCCGCGCCGTCGAGCGCTCGCTCGACATCGGCGTTCGCCCGCAGCGCGACGTCATCGGTATTCGCCCGGATTTCGAGGGCGATGAGGTGCCGCAGGGCGGCACCGCCAAGTTCAGCATCATTGCCATCGACCCGAACGGCAAGCGCGAAGACTTGAAGGGCGCGCAGTGGTCGCTGGTCAAGGTCGAGCGGAACTATCAATGGTACCGTTCCAACAATTCTTGGAACTACGAAGCGGTGAACCTCACCAAGGCCGTTGCCAATGGCGCGGTCGACCTGAAGGCCGATGGCGAGGCGACCGTGTCGCTGCCCGTCGACTGGGGCCGCTACCGGCTCGAGGTCGAGACCGCCGATCCCGACGGTCCGGCGACCAGCTATGAGTTCGATGCCGGCTGGTATGTCGCCTCCACCACCACCGAGACGCCCGATGGCCTGGAGATCGCGCTGGACAAGGACACCTACGCTGCCGGCGAAGTCGCCAAGCTGAAGGTCTCGCCGCATTTTGCCGGCGAGCTTCTGGTCACCATCGGTGCCGAAAAGCTGCTGAAGACCGTCACCGCTTCGGTGCCGGCCGGCGGCAGCACGGTCGACATCCCCGTCGGCGACGACTGGGGCGCCGGCGCCTATGTCACGGCGACCTTGTTCCGGCCCGGCGACGCGCAGGAATCGCGCATGCCGGCCCGCGCCATCGGCATCCAATGGCTATCGGTCGATCCGGGATCGAAGAAGCTGGCGGTCAGCCTGACGCCGCCGGAAAAAACCGTGCCGCGCCAGCAGCTGTCGATCCCGGTCGCCGTCAGCGGCGCTCAGGCCGGCAGCAATGCCTATGTGATGGTGGCTGCCGTCGATGTCGGCATCCTCAACCTCACCAACTACAAGGCGCCCGATCCCGAGGACTGGTTCTTCGGCCAGCGCATGCTGGGGCTGGAGATCCGCGACCTCTACGGACGCCTGATCGATGGCTCGCTCGGCACCATGGGCAAGATACGCACCGGCGGTGATGGGGCGAACATGCAGGCGCAAGGCAGCCCGCCGACGGAAAAGCTGATCGCCTTCTTCTCCGGCCCGGTCGAGCTCGACGCCAATGGCAAGGCGCGGGTCGATTTCGACATCCCGCAGTTCAACGGAACCGTGCGCATCATGGCCGTCGCCTGGACCAAGGATGCGGTCGGCCATGCCCAGACCGACGTCATCGTGCGCGATCCGGTGGTGATCACCGCCGGCCTCCCGCGCTTCCTGGCGCCGGGCGATGCGGCGACCATGCGCCTCGACATCGCCGACACCGACGGCCCGGCCGGCGACTATGCGCTCTCGGTCACCACGACCGGCGACCTGTCGACCGGCGACAAGCCACTGCCCGAGAAGCTGACGCTCGCCCAGGGCAAGCGGCAGTCGCTCTCCTTCCCGCTGGTCGCCAAGACCGCGGGCGACGCCTCGGTCACAGTCAAGCTCGCGCATGCCGACGGCACGGAAGTCGAGCAGACGCTCTATCTGCCGGTGCGCCCGGCGCAGCTTCCGGTCACCAACCGCATGGTTGTCGACCTCAAGCCCAATGGCGGCTCGCTGCGCGTCGACAAGGAACTGCTTGCCGCAAGCGTGCTCGACGGCGCTTCGGTCAGCGTCGGCGTCTCGCAGTCGTCCGCGCTCGACGTGCCGTCGCTTCTGATGTCGCTCGACCGCTACCCCTATGGCTGCGCCGAGCAGACCACCAGCCGCGCCATGCCGCTGCTCTACGTCAACGACATGGCCAAGAGCATCGGCATGGAGAGCGATCCGGACCTGCATGGCCGCATTCAGGATGCCATCTACAAGGTGCTGTCCTACCAGGCGGCAAGCGGTAGCTTCGGCCTCTGGGGGCCGGGCTCCGGCGATCTGTGGCTCGACGCCTATGTCACGGAGTTCCTGACCCGGGCGCGCGAGCAGAAGTACGATGTGCCGGCGCTGGCCATGAACCAGGCGCTCAACAACCTGCAGAACGCACTCGGCTACGACCAGGACGTCCAGGACAAGGGCAGCGAGATCGCCTATGCGCTCTACGTGCTCGCCCGCAACAAGAAGGCCTCGATCGGCGACCTGCGCTATTATGCCGACACGCAGCTCGAAGCCTTCTCCAGCCCGATGGCCGTCGCCCAGTTGGCGGCAAGCCTGGCGCTCTATGGCGACGCGCAGCGTTCGGAAGCCACCTTCCAGACGGCGCTCAGGCTGGCGAAGTCGGAAACCGACTACGACTACTACCGCTCGGACTACGGCTCGCGGCTGCGTGACGGCGCGGCGATGCTGGCGTTGGCGGCGGAATCGAAGCCGGTGCCGAGCATCATGCCGCAGCTGATCAAGCTGGTGGGCGTGGCACGCGCGGACGCCCGCTGGACGAGCACGCAGGACGAATCCTGGATGCTGCTGGCCGCGCGGGCGCTGAAGGAAGGCAATGATTCCATCACGCTTTCCGTCAACGGCGCGCCGCATTCGGGCGGCTATTCAGACCAGGTCGCCGGCAGCGAGCTTGTCGACAGCCCCCTCACCATCGCCAACACCGGCGCGACGCCGCTGCAGGCGGTGGTGACCGCGGTTGCCGCGCCGGTCGAGCCGCTGCCGTCCGGCGGCGACGGTTTCACCATCGCGCGCACTTATTACAAGCTCGACGGCACCGAGGCCAACGTCACCGAGGCCAAGCAGAACGAACGCTACGTGGTCGTGCTCAAGGTCTATGAGCAGAACAAATGGCCGTCGCGGCTCCTGATCACCGACCTGTTGCCGGCCGGCTTCGAGATCGACAATCCGAGCCTGGTTTCCAGCGCGCAACTATCGAACTTCTCCTGGCTGGCGCAAACCGACGCCGCGCATCTGGAGTTCCGCAACGACCGCTTCGTCGCCGCTTTCAATCCGAACGAAGGCGACGGCGACCGCAACATCACGCTGGCCTATGTCGTGCGCGCCGTGACGCCGGGCACCTACGCCCATCCGGCGGCGACGGTGGAGGACATGTACCGGCCGCAATATTCGGCCCGCACCGCCACCGGCGTGATGGAGGTGAAGGCCGAGTAAGGAGCCGGACGATGGCGCTGCCCCTCATCCGCCTGCCGGCACCTTCTCCCCCTGTAGTGACGGGGAGAAGGGGACCGTCACGATTGTTGGCCACTTTCCTGCAGCGTTGGAAATTGGCGAAAGCCTCTGCGCAGCCCCCTTTCTCCCCGTCACTATACGGGGAGAAATGCCCGGCAGGGCAATGAGGGGCAGCGCCATGCTCTCGAGGAAATTCCTGCGTCGAACAGCCATCCCCGGGATTTCTCTAGCCGGCTTCGCGGCGCTTTCAGTCGCTGCCCTTTGGGAAATCGACCGCGCTTTCCCGCCGCCGCTGCCGGCAAAGCTGACGGTCTCGACGGAGGTGCAGGACCGCGACGGTCAGCTGCTGCGCGCCTTCGCCACGCCGGACGGCTATTGGCGGCTCGAGACCCGCCTCGACCAGGTCGACCGGCAATTCGTTGACATGCTGGTGGCTTACGAAGACAAGCGCTTCTGGGATCACCGCGGCGTCGATGTCCTGGCGCTTTGCCGTGCCGCCGGCCAGCTCGTCACCAGCGGCCATATCGTGTCCGGCGGCTCGACCTTGTCGATGCAGCTTGCAAGGCTGATCGAGCCGCGCGACAGTCGCAGCCTTGCCTCCAAGCTCAAGCAGATGCTGCGCGCCATCCAGATCGAGCGGCGGCTCACCAAGCAGGAAATCCTCGAGCGCTATCTGACGCTGGCGCCTTATGGCGGCAATCTCGAAGGCGTGCGCGCCGCATCGCTCGCTTATTTCGGCAAGGAGCCGAAGCGGCTTACGGTTTCGGAAGCCGCCCTGCTCGTCGCGCTGCCGCAATTGCCGGAGAAGCGCCGGCCCGACCGCAATCTCGGCATTGCTCATACCGCGCGCGACCGCGTGCTCACCCGTATGGTCTCGGCCGGCCTGCTCGGCGAACGCGAAGCCGCGCGCGCCGCGCTGGACGACGTCTCCGGCCTGCGCAGAAAATTGCCGGCGCTGGCCGCGCATGCTTCCTATGCCATGCTGCCCAGGGCCGTGCCAGGCAAGCCGCTGCAGCTCACCATCCGCAAAAGCGTGCAGCAGGGGCTGGAACAGGTGGCACGAGATGCCGCCAGGAAGCTCGGGCCGAAACTTTCCGTCGCCATGATCATGGCCGATGCGCGCACCGGCGACATTCTGGGCGAGGTCGGCTCGGCCGATTTCTTCGATGCCAGCCGCTCCGGCTGGATCGACATGACCAAGGTGGTACGCTCACCCGGCTCGACGCTCAAGCCCTTCATCTATGGGCTGGCCTTCGAGCAGGGGCTGGTGGCGCAGGAGATGATCATCGAGGACAGCCCCGCCGATTTCGGCGGCTACCGTCCGAAGAATTTCGACATGGGCTACCAGGGTGACGTCTCGATCCGCCAGGCGCTGCAAATGTCTCTCAACGTGCCGGCGATCCGCGTGCTCGACGCCGTCGGTCCGGCACGACTGACCGCGCGCTTTCGCCAGGCAGGCGTCAACCCGATCCTGCCGGTCAACGAAGCGCCGGGCCTGGCGATCGGACTTGGCGGCGTCGGCGTGACCTTGCGCGACCTGGTGCAGCTCTATACGGGGCTGGCCAATGGCGGCAAGATGCATACGCTGCATGACGGCACCGAGCCGGCCGACGCCGAGCGCACCACCGCCACCATTCTCGACGACCAGGCGGCCTGGCAGATCAACGACATCCTGTCCGGCGTGAAGCCGCCGGAAGGCGCCATGCAGCGCGGCATCGCCTACAAGACCGGCACCTCTTACGGCTATCGCGATGCCTGGTCCGTCGGCTTCGACGGCCGCTATGTGCTAGGTGTGTGGGTCGGCCGCGCCGATGCCAGCCCTGTCCCTGGCCTGTCGGGCTATGTCTCGGCAGCACCCATCCTGTTCGAAGGCTTCGTCCGTTCCGGTCTTGCCGGCGTGCCGCTGCCCGGCCGGCCGCCGGGCGTCTTCAACCCCAAGCGCGATGAATTGCCGGTGACGCTCGCCCGCTTCGGCGCCGGCGCCGACGGTCTGGTGCAGGCCACCGCCACCGAGCCGGCGCCGACCATCATCTTCCCGCCCAACGGCGCCCGCGTCGACCTCGGCACCAATTCGGCCGAGGCCACGCCGCTGGTGCTGAAGCTGCAAGGCGGCCGGGCGCCGTTCCGCTGGCTCGCCAACGGCAAGCCGCTCGCCGGCATCGACCGCCGCCGCACCGCGACCTGGCAACCCGACGGCGCCGGCTATTCGACGCTGACGGTGATCGACGCTGTGGGGCGAGCGGCGAGCGTGAAGGTTTTCGTTGAATAGGATGCGGCAAGCGATTCAGGGATTGCGTTTCTCGGCGTGATATCCGGCGCGAGGCCCCCCTCTCTGGCCTGCCGGCCATCTCCCCCTCAAGGGGGGAGATTATTCGCTTCGTGGCCTTCGCTAATCTTCAAAGTTGGAAAGGCGGGCCCAGCGCCGAAACTGCCAATCTCCCCCCTTGAGGGGGAGATGCCCGGTAGGGCAGAGAGGGGGGCCTCGCACCGACTTTTGTCGAGAGCATTCTTCGCAGCGCTTGCGCTAGCAATCGCGAGCCCTCTCTCAGTCCGCGCCGATCCCCTCCCCGCCGGCTTCGTCAGGCTGGCCGACATCGACCCGACCATTCGCCAGGATATCCGCTACGCCGGCCTGGAAAATTTCCTGCACCGCAAAGCCGATGGTTATGAGGCGCCGGTCTGCATCCTGACCGCGCAAGCCGCGAAGGCGCTGTCCAGCGTCCAGAAAGCCATGACCGCCAAAGGCCTGACGCTGGTCGTCTTCGACTGCTACCGCCCGGCGCGAGCGGTTGCCTATATGGGCAAGTGGACAAGAGACGGCGGCCGGCCTGACCCGCAATGGTATCCGACCGCCGAGCGTGGCGATCTCATCGCCAAAGGCTATATCGGCGAGTTCTCCAGCCATTCTCGAGGTTCGACGGTGGACCTTGCCATCGCCGAGCCCGGCAATAAAAGCGCGGTTCATCCGGCCTGCGGTGCGCCGGACGGCGACACGCTCGACTTCGGCACCGGTTTCGACTGCTTTGACCCAAAGAGCGAAACCGCCAGCGCCTTGATCGGCGCCGAAGCCACCGCAAACCGCAAGACGCTGCTGACCGCAATGCACGCCGCCGGCTTTCGCAACTATGCACGCGAATGGTGGCACTTCACCCTGGCAAAAGAGCCTTTCCCAAAACAGCGCTTCGATTTCCCGGTTAACGCCAATTGAGGCGCCCGGGGTTGTCATCACCCTGACCGCTTCTAATTAGGGCCGGCGGATGAAGCCCTGCGGCCGCTGGCTGAGGAAGTTATTTCCTCAACCGGCCCAAGCTCGGCGAAAAATTGCTTCGAGGAGATGAAAAAGGCAACATTCAATGCATCTAAATTCTATAAACTCGGTAGAGTTCGCAGCAGTTCAACGGAGGCCGGAATGACCAAACCTCATTTCAGGAAACTGCTCGGCGCGCTGGTCGCCACGTCTGTCCAGTTCGGCACACTCGGTTTCGCGTTTGCCGATACGACCATTCTGAATGTGTCCTATGACCCGACACGTGAACTCTACAAAGCCTATGACGAGGCGTTCGCCGCGCACTGGAAGGCTGAGACCGGCGAAACAGTCACCATCCAGCAGTCGCATGGCGGTTCCGGCGCGCAGGCCCGGGCGGTGATCGACGGCCTCGACGCCGACGTCGTCACGCTGGCGCTCGAAGGCGATATCAACGCCATCGTCTCGAAGACGAAGAAGATCAACCCGGATTGGCGCTCGAAGTTCGAGAACAACTCGGCACCTTACACCTCGACCATCATCTTCCTGGTGCGCAAGGACAATCCCAAGGGCATCCACGACTGGAGCGATCTGGTGAAGGACGGCGTCCAGGTGATCACGCCGAACCCGAAGACGTCCGGCGGCGCGCGCTGGAACTATCTTGCTGCCTGGGCCTATGCAAACGCCAATGACGGCAATGACGAAGCCAAGACCAAGGAGTTCGTCGGCAAGCTTTATGCGAACGTCCCGGTCCTCGATACCGGCGCGCGCGGCTCGACGGTGACCTTCGCGCAGAAGGGCCTGGGCGATGTGCTGATCGCCTGGGAGAATGAAGCCTATCTCGCGCTCGACGAATTCGGCGCCGACAATTTCGACATCGTCTACCCGCCGACCTCGATCCTGGCGGAACCGCCGGTCGCGGTCGTCGACGCCAATGTCGACGCCAAGGGCACGCGCAAGGTCGCGGAGGCCTATCTGGGATGGCTCTATTCCAAGGAAGCGCAGACCATCATCGCCAAGAACCACTATCGCCCGGCCAAGCCCGACCTGGTGCCGGCCGAGGACCTTGCCAAGCTGCCGGCAATCAAGCTGGTCACCATCGACGACCCGCAGTTCGGCGGCTGGAAGAAAGCGCAGCCTTACCATTTCGGCGACGGTGGTATATTCGACCAGATCTACAAGCCGGCGCAGTGAGGCCGGACGGCCGGTGAGCCTCGGGCATGCCGGCCGGATGCGACTGCGCAAAAGCCATTCTGGTTTGAATAGAAGGGACGATCCAGAACAGCATGACCACAGCACCCGTCAAGGCGGGGTGGCGATTCAGGCAGCCGAGTGTCATTCCGGGTTTCGGACTGACGCTCGGCTTCTCGCTTGCCTACCTCACGCTCATCATCCTCATTCCGCTTTCGGGGCTGGTCTGGCGCTCGGCCGCGCTCGGCTGGGCCGATTTCTGGGCAATCGCCGCTGACCGGCGCACCCTCAACGCGCTGAAGATAAGCTTCGGCACCGCCTTCCTGGCGGCTGTCGTCAACGTCGTGTTCGGCACCATCGTCGCCTGGGTGCTGGTCCGCTACCGTTTCCCTGGACGCCGCATCGCGGACGCGATGGTCGACCTGCCCTTTGCCCTGCCCACGGCCGTGGCCGGCATCGCGCTCACCACGCTCTATGCGCCGAACGGCTGGATCGGTCATCTCCTGATGCCGCTCGGCATCAAGGTCGCCTACACGCCGCTCGGTATCGTCGTCGCGCTGGTGTTCATCGGCCTGCCCTTTGTCGTGCGCACCGTCCAGCCGATCATGGAAGAGATCGACAAGGAGGTCGAGGAAGCAGCCGCCACGCTCGGCGCCAGCCGTTTCCAGATCATCACCCGCGTGCTTTTCCCAGGCCTGGCGCCGGCGATCATCACCGGCTTTTCGCTCGCCTTCGCGCGCGGCGTCGGCGAATACGGCTCGGTCATCTTCATCGCCGGCAACCTGCCCTTCAAGTCCGAGATCGCGCCGCTTCTCATCGTGATCAGGCTCGAGGAATACAATTACGAGGCGGCGACTGCGATCGCCGCGATCATGCTGGCCCTGTCCTTCGTAATGCTTTTGGTGGTCAATCTCGTCCAGACATGGAGCCGCAAGCGCTATGGCTGATCCCGAGATCAAATCCTACGAGCCGCATCACGAGAGCCAGTCGGCCGCGGTGACCGAAAGCCGGCCCGTCAAGGCCGTGCTGATGGCCATCGCCTTCGCCTTCCTTGCAGTCTTCCTGCTTTTGCCGCTGATCGTCGTCTTTCATGAGGCGCTTGCCAAAGGCATCGGCGCCTACACGGAAGCCCTTTCCAGCCCCGATACGCGCTCCGCCATCCGCCTGACGTTGCTTGTGGCGGCGATCTCGGTGCCGCTCAACGTCGTCTTCGGCATCTCTGCCGCCTGGGCCATCGCCAAGTTCGAATTCAAGGGCAAGGCGTTCCTGACCACGCTGATCGACCTGCCCTTCTCGGTCTCGCCGGTCATCTCCGGCCTGGTCTATGTGCTGCTCTTCGGCGCGCAGGGGCTGCTCGGCGCCTGGTTGAAGGCGCATGGCATCGTCATCCTCTTCGCCGTGCCCGGCATCGTGCTGGCCACCATCTTCGTCACCTTCCCCTTCGTCGCCCGCGAGCTCATCCCGCTGATGCAGGAACAGGGCAATGGCGACGAAGAGGCGGCGCTTTCGCTGGGCGCCAGCGGCTGGCAGGCCTTCTGGTATGTGACGCTGCCCAACGTCAAATGGGGACTGCTCTATGGCGTGCTTCTGTGCAATGCGCGCGCTATGGGCGAGTTCGGCGCGGTCTCGGTGGTTTCGGGCCACATACGCGGCCTCACCAACACCATGCCGCTGCATGTCGAGATCCTTTATAACGAATACAACGCCGTCGGCGCCTTTGCCGTCGCTTCGCTGCTGGCCGGCCTGGCGCTGGTGACGCTGGTCTTGAAAACGCTTTTGGAGATGCGCTACGGCGCCGAGCTTGCCGCGACACGCGGACACTGAACACTACCTGTCGCCCGAGAGTGCCTGGCAGTTTGGGAACACCGACAGCATCAACGAACCGAGGGATTTGCATGGAAGTTCGCGTCGTCAACGTGCGCAAGGAGTTCGAGCGGTTTCCAGCGCTCCACGACGTATCGCTCGACATCAGGTCTGGCGAGCTCATCGCGCTGCTCGGGCCGTCCGGCTCCGGCAAGACGACTCTGCTTCGGCTCATCGCCGGCCTGGAACGGCCGACCAAGGGCGCGATCTTCTTCGGCGACGAGGACGCCTCGCAGAAGTCGATCCAGGAGCGCAATGTCGGCTTCGTCTTCCAGCATTACGCGCTGTTCCGCCACATGACGGTTGCCGACAACATCGGCTTCGGCCTGAAGGTCCGGCACGGCGCCGCAAGGCCGTCGGGGCAGGAAATCCGCCGCCGGGCGCTGGAACTGCTCGATCTCGTCCAGCTGTCGGGACTGGAGAAACGCTACCCCGCTCAGCTTTCAGGCGGCCAGCGCCAGCGCGTCGCGCTCGCCCGAGCCATGGCAATCGAGCCCAAGGTGCTTTTGCTCGACGAACCGTTCGGCGCGCTTGACGCGCAGGTTCGCCGCGAGCTGCGCCGCTGGCTGCGCGAGATCCACGACCGCACCGGCCACACCACCGTCTTCGTCACGCATGACCAGGAAGAAGCGCTGGAGCTCGCCGACCGCGTCGTGGTCATGAGCCAGGGCCGCATCGAGCAGGTCGGCACCGCCGACGATATCTACGACACGCCGAACTCGCCCTTCGTCTACTCCTTCATCGGCGAGTCGAGTTCGCTGCCGGTCAAGGTCGAGAACGGCGAGGTGTGGATCGCCGACCGGCCGATCGGGCTCTCGGCGCCGCACGAGCCGTCCGGCGAGGCAGTCCTCCACTTCCGTCCGCATGACGTCGACCTGGTCGACGGCTGCAGCGGCTGCATCGCCGGCACGGTTGCCGCCAGCCGCCGCGTCGCCGGCACCAGGCGCGTCGAGCTCGAGATCGGCGGTGAGCGCCAGCGCGTCGAGATCGAGCTGCCGGTCGACCACCCCGCGGCGCAGAAGAGCCGGGTGGCTTTCAGGCCGCGGCGCTGGAAGCTTTTCCCGGCGGCGTGATCGTCGCGCCCGGCGCTACTCCAACCAGTTCTCGAGCTTCAGCCTGCCGATCCGGCTGAACTCGGCCATGTTGGCCGTCACCAGCGTGGAACCTGACGCGCAAGCGTGAGCAGCGATAAAGAGGTCGTTGTGGCCGATGGTCTCGCCCCTGCCTTCGAGTTCGGCGCGCAGCGCGCCATACTCGGCATCCGCCGGCACATCGAGCGGCAGGACCAGAATCTCGGCCAGCAGTTCCTCGACCTTCTTGAGCAACTTGGCCGATCCCTTCCTGGCGCAGCCATACCGCAGTTCCGAAGCGACGACGATGCTGGTGCACACGGCAGCGTCCCCCTCGCGCGCCATCGCATTGGCGGCCTTGCCGGTCGGGTTTCTGATCATGTCGCTTATGATGTTTGTGTCGAGCATGAACCGCATCAAAAAATGTCCTCGCGTCCGACAGGACTATCCTTGATCTCGGGGAAGTCATCCTCAGGACCGAGCGGGGCTTCCTTCGCCCACTGGGCGAGCAGCGCCGTGAGACCTGATTTACGAATGGGCTCGATGACAAGACGGTCGCCCTCGCGGCTGATCAGGACCTTGTCGCCGGGGAGTTCGAACTCGACTGGAATCCGCACCGCCTGGCTGCGGTTGTTGCGGAACAGCTTTGCCTCTTTCGGCGGCGTCGCTGCATGGCGTTGTTGGCTCATCACGACATTCCCTTGTATATGCCATATGTATATGCCAAGGCGCCGAAGCGCAATCTTTTTGCCTATGGATATCGCCCCACACAATGACTCTTGCTGGAAAGAAATCCTAACAACCGACTGTTCCGGCGGTGACTTTTCTCACCTGACGCCGTCTAACCGGCGCGCGTGTCTCGCCGCTCAACAGCGCCACGGCTATCATCGGCCGTTGCCATATTTTCCTTGGAGCCCGTTTTCATGAAGCGTCTGTTGCTCGGCATCGCGGCTGTTGCCGGTCTCCTCCTCGCGTCCTCCCAAGCCTGGTCGGCCGACAAGCTTTTGAATGCATCCTATGACGTTGGCCGCGAGTTGTTCGCCGACATCAACAAGGCCTTCATCGCCAAGCACCCCGGCGTCGCGATCGACCAATCGCACGCCGGCACCTCGGCGCAGGCGCGCGCGATCGCCGAAGGCCTTGGCGCCGATGTCGTCACCTTCAACCAGGTCACCGATGTCGACTTCCTGGTCAAGAAGGGCCTCGTCTCGGCCGACTGGCAGAAGAATTTCCCGGACAACGCCTCGCCCTTCTATTCGCTGCCGTCCTTCCTGGTGCGCGCCGGCAATCCCAAGCATATCAAGGACTGGAACGATCTGGTGCGCGACGACGTGCAGGTGATCTTCCCGAACCCGAAGACATCCGGCAATGCGCGCTACACCTATCTCGCCGCCACCGCCTACGCCAAGGAAGCCTTCAAGGGCGACGACGCCAAGGTGAAGGAGTTCATCGCCAAGCTCTTCAACAACGTGCCGATCTTCGACACCGGCGGCCGCGCCGCCACCACCACTTTCGTTCAGCGCGAGATCGGCGACGTGCTGATCACCTTCGAGTCTGAGACGCGCGGCATTCGCAAGGAGTATGGCGACGACAAGTTCGAGCAGGTCACGCCTTCGGTCAGCCTGCTGGCCGAGTTCCCCGTAGCGGTCGTCGACAAGGTCGCCGACGAGCATGGCAGCCGCGATCTCGCCAAGACCTATCTCGACTTCCTCTATACGCCGGAGGGCCAGGAGATCGCCGCCGCGAACGGCTTGCGGGTTCGCGACGCGACGGTCGCCGCCAAGCACAAGGCGGACTTCCCGGATGTCCGGCTGCTGACCGTGGAGGAGGTCTTTGGCGGCTGGGACAAGGTGCAGAAAGAGCATTTCGCCGCCGGCGGGCTGCTCGATCAGGCCTACGGCAGCCGTTGAAAAGCTCCGCAATCAGGAAGAGCAAGAAAGCCGGCTTTGCCGGCTTTCTTCATGTAAGCGGGCGGCACGAGTTCGCGGGGAAATCCCAACCCCCAATGTGAAAAACGTTACGAAGAATCAACGCGTTTGTGCCTAAGCTGTGGTGCGAATTATTGGGCCAGGCGGCGTCAGGCGGTCAAACTGTCATGATTTGCACACAAACAACCGCCAGATGCAGGCGCATTGGGGTTGATGAACTGAATCGGGCATGCTGACCAAAAAAGGCAAATACGGCCTCAAGGCCCTCGTGCATCTTTCCGGCCTGCCGGCTGGCCAGCTTGCATTCGTCAACGACATCGCCGTCGCCAACAACATCCCGAAGAAATTCCTGGATGCGATCCTGGGCGAGCTGCGCAATGCCGGTTTCGTCCAGAGCCGCAAGGGCAAGGAAGGCGGTTACCGCCTCGCCCGTCCCGCTTCCGAGATCAAGATCGGCCATGTCGTGCGCGTGCTCGACGGGCCGCTGGCGCCGATCCCTTGCGCCAGCCGCACGCAATACCAGCGCTGCGAGGATTGCGACGAGGCCACCTGCCAGGTCCGCCATATGATGCTGGAAGTGCGCCAGGCGATCGCCGAGGTGCTCGACAACCGCAGCCTCGCCGCCATGCGCGACGCCGACAACGACGATTTCCCGGCGGAGCTCACCTCTCAGATTTGAAGCGACCCGGCCCTGACGGCAGTCCCGTCGGTTGCTTGTCTGCTTTCCACGCAGTAAAGCGGCTGGAGGATGAAACGGGGCTCTGACGCATGAGGCTGCCTTGGCTTGGCAATTCCCGTAAGGCCAGCCGGCAATCATCGTCGAACGACATCTATCATACCGAGATCACGGCCGATGTGCCGGTGCGCGGCGAGTCCGTTCGCTTCTTCAGCCGCAAGGTGGTGCGCCCCGGCAAATTGCGTCGCTTCACCAATCGGGATCCGCGCGAGAGCCTGTTGTCCTGTTTCTATCTCGGCGTCGCGGCGATGCTGCCGGTCTCCTGGTGGAGCTCGATCTGCGGCTGGGTGTCCAGGCTCAGGCGCAAGCGCCACTTCCGCAAGGAGTTTGCCCGTTACGACGTCGCGGTGAAGGCCGTGCTCGGCAATACCGTCGACACGAAAAGCATGTTCGAGGCGCAACTCGCCGCCGTTCACCGCCGGCGGCTGACGCTTGCGGCGCATCTCGTCGCCGGCTGGCGCTGGTCGCCGGCGATCCGGCTCGAAGGCCTCGAGGCTCTGCAACAAGCCCTGCGCAATGGGCGCGGCGCCATCGTGTGGTGCGACCAGTTCACGGCGCAGACGATCATGGGCAAGCGCGCCCTGCATGAGGCCGGCGTCGATGCCCATCAGGTGAGCGCACGCTACCACGGCTTCTCGCCGAGCAAGTTCGGCCTGCGCGTGATCAACCCGCCGCTGGTCAGGCTCGAGAACCGGTTCCTGAAAAGCCGGATCGTCTTTGAGCGCACCGACGCCTATCAGGTCACCACGCGTATCCAGAAGGTGCTGAAAGCAAACGGCGTGGTGCTGATGACCAACACCGTCTATGCCGGCTCCGCCTTCACCGAGGCCGCCATGGGCGAGCGCGGCTGGACCCACCTCGCCTCGGCCCCGGCAAACTTCGCCGCGCGCGCCGGCGCTGCGCTGTTTCATATGGCGACCATCGAGACGGCGCCCTTTCGCGAATATAGGGCGATCGTCAAAGAACTGAGAGCGACGCCAGAGGCGCCAGCATCGCCTGCCAAGGACATGACAGGGAAGAACCTCGTCGTTCAGGCGGGATTTATCCTGTCGAAGCGCGACCGGATGCTGGAGACGCTCAAACTCTGTCCTGAACAGATGATGGCCTGGTCGAGCGCCGTGCGGCTGACCGAGCAGCCAGCCGAAGCCGCGATCGGCAACGACGAAGCCTGATTACCAACTGATCTAGCGGATGATCTCTTGCAGGATTCCCGCTACACTTCGCGTTCCGTCGACCGTCACGGCTCGTTCATCCGCCGCAGGCTCCTCCAGCGTGGCGAACTGGCTGTCGACGAGGCTGGCGGGCATGAAATGGCCCTTGCGATCGGCGACCCGTCGCCATGCGGTCTCCCGATCGATCTTCAGATAGAGGAAGACTGTGTCGGGGCAGAAGCGGCTCAGCCGGTCGCGATAGCTTCGCTTCAGCGCCGAGCACGCCGCCACCGCCTTCCGCCCATCGGCAACCGAGGTCGCGATATGCTCGCCTATGGCGTCGAGCCAGCCCGCGCGCAAAGCATCGGTCAGCGGCTCGCCGCGCGCCATGCGCGCCACGTTCTCCGGCGGATGCAGCAGGTCTCCTTCGATGAAGTCGGCGCCCAGCGCCTTGGCGAGCGCCTCGCCGACGGCGGTCTTGCCGCAGCCGGCAACGCCCATGACGACGATGGCGGGCGCCGTCCGAAGATCGTTCATGCCAGGCTCCGGGGTCTGCGGTCTTGCGCTCGCCTCATTTACCGTCAGCGGCTTGCCGGCGCGCGCCCGTAAAGCAGGAGCATGGCGACGATGACGACGCCATAGATGATCTGCCGCCCCGCTTCCGGCATCTGCATGACCGAGAGGATGGATTGCAGGAGCGTGATCAGGATCACGCCGGCCACCGTGCCGAGATAGGAGCCGCGCCCGCCCAGGATCGATGTGCCGCCCAGGACAACCGCCGCGATCGACGGCAGGAGATAGGCATCGCCCATGGACTGCGCCGCCTTGGATGCATAGCCCGCCAGAAGCACGCCGCCAAAGGCCGACAGCCCGCCGGAGACGGCGAAGGCGATCATGACGATGCGACGCGTATCGATGCCGGACAGGTAGGCGGCGCGCTCACGGTTGCCGATGCCGTAAACGGCGCGGCCGAAGCTTGTGCGGGTCAGCGCGAAGACCATCGCGGCGCCGATCAGCACCCAGATGATGACGGCATTGGGAACGCCTGGGATGGTGAAACCGGTTGCCAGGTAGCGCATCGCCGCGGTCGCCGAATCCTGTGGCGAGAAGCCGCCGGTGTAGACCACCATCAGCCCTTGCGCCACGGCATTGGTGGCTAAAGTAATGATCATCGAGGGGATGCGCAGATAGGCGACACCGATGCCGTTGATGATGCCTATCGCCACGCCGCACAGGACGCCGAAGGGGATGGCGAGAGCAACGCCGATCGGCCCGTAGGCCGCGGCCGCGCAGGCCATCATGGCGCCGGCGGCCACGGCCCATGGCACGGAAAGGTCGATCTGGCCAAGCAGGATGACCAGCATCATGCCGGTGGCGATGACGCCGAGGAAAGACGCGACCTTCAACTGCTGCAGGAGATATTCCGGCGACAGGAAGTTGCGCGAATAGAGGCTGCCGAGCAGAAGCAGGACCACGATGCAGGCAAAGGCCGTCAGCACTGCCGGGTCGGCGCGCCGGATGAATTTGGGCATGCGGCCGGCAATGCCGCCGATGATGCCGCCATGCGTCGTTTCGCTCACAGGAACCACTCCAGCCGGTTGCGTACCCGAAACAGCGCGAAGGCGCCAAGGCTGACCGCGATCAACAGGATAACGCCCTGGAACAGCGGCTGCCAGAGCGGATCGAAATCGAAGACGAACAAGAGGTCGCCTATGGTGCGAAAGGCAAGCGCCCCGAAGATCGCGCCGATGGCGCTGCCCTTGCCGCCGAACAGCGACACGCCGCCGAGCACGACGGCGGCGATCGAAAACAGCGTGTAGGCATTGCCGCTGGCATAGGCCGCCTCTCCCGTATAGGTGAAGAAGGTCAGGAACAGTCCGCCGATCGCCGCAAGCAGGCCGGCAAGCGTATAAGCCAGCAACTTGCCTCTGCGGATCGGCACCCCGGACATGTAGGCCGCCGTCTCCGACGAGCCCGCGGCATAAGCGGCGCGCCCAAGTTCGGAGCGACTGAATGGCACCCAGACGACAAGCACGATGACGAGCAGCGCCACGAGGCTCGCAGGCACGATGCCGAAGAAACGCCCGGTCAGGAAATCGGCAAGGTCCTCGTTGACCGAACCACCGGGAACGGGGCGCAAAAGCAAGGCCAGGCCGAAATAGACGGCGCCCGTGGCGATGGTGGCGACGATCGGCTGCAGCCGCCCGTAGATGACGATGGCGCCGTTGACCGCCCCGCTGATGAGCCCGGTGCCCAGCACCGCCAGCACGCCGAACGCCGTTTCCAGGCCGGTGCCGACCACCAGCCATGAAGCCATGCAGTTGGTCAGCGTGAAGATCATGCCGACCGACAGATCGATGCCGGCGGTGATCACCACCAATGTCTGCGCCATCGCGACGAAGGCGAGCAGCACGCCCTTGTTGGCGGCCGTCTGCACGACATTGGCGGTGAAACCTGCCGGATGGTTCGCGCTGTAAATTGCGAACATGACGATGAAGATGCCGAAGGCCAAAAGCGTTCCGCGTTGTTCGGCCAGCCGGTAGCGCCAATCCTTCACGCGTGCTCTCCCTGCCCGATGCGGACATCATCGCCGTGGATGTTGAGCGCGCTGGCGATAAGCGCATGCTCGGTGAGCCCCGCGCCGACCAGCTCGCGCTTGACCGCGCCGTCATAGAGCACGAGCACGCGGTCGCAGCAGCCGATCAGCTCGTCATAGTCCGTCGAATAGAACAGGATCGCAGCACCCGCATCGGCGAGGTTGCGCATCAGTTGGTAGAGCTCCTGCTTGGTGCCGACGTCGATGCCGCGCGTCGGATCGTTGAGCAGGATGATGCGCGGCTGCCGCATCAGCCATTTGGCGATCACCACCTTCTGCTGGTTGCCGCCGGAAAGCGCGCCGACCGGAATGTCCAGGCCCGCCGTCTTGATCGCCAGCAGCCCGACCATGTCGTCGATCAGGCGCTGTTCGGCGGCGCGGTCGATGATGCCGGCCTTGGACAACCGGTCGAGTGCTGCAAACGACAGGTTCTCGCGCACCGTCATCGGCAGCATCAGTCCTTCGGTCTTGCGATCCTCGGGGATCAGCGCCATGCCGATGCGGCCGTGGCTGGCCGCGGTCGGGCTGGCGATCGAAACCGGCTTGCCGTCGATCAGCACCTCGCCGCGCAGGCCGCGCAGCACGCCGAAGAAGGCAAGCAGCAATTCGCGCTGGCCCTGCCCATCCAGACCGCCCAGGCCCACAACCTCCCCTGCCCTGACACTCAGCGAAATATTGTCCAGCCGGTCGGCCCAGGAGAGATTGCGCGCCTCGAGCACCGTCGCAGCGGCCGGGGCGGAAGCGGGTTTCGGCGGGAAGATATGGCTGTATTCGCGGCCGATCATCAGCTCGACCACCTCATTGTCGCTCTTCGAGCCGGCGGGGTAGCTGGCGACGTTGCGGCCGTTGCGGAACACCGTGCAATGGTCGGCGAGTTCCGCGATCTCGTTCATGCGGTGCGAGATGTAGAGCAGCGCCAGCCCTTCCGAGCGCAGCCGTTTCAACACCTCGAAGACCTTGGCGACGTCCGCCGCAGTCAGCGCCGAGGTCGCCTCGTCGAGGATCAGGATGCGCGGCTTCCGAGCCAGCGCCTTGGCGATCTCCACCATCTGCCGGCGCGACAGCGGCAGGTCCTTGACCAGCGCGCGGGGATGAATGTCGGAAGCGCCGGCGCGTGTCAGCGCTTCCTCAGCGATCTTTCGCTGCGCCTTGCGGTCGATCATGCCGAAACGCTTGGGTGGATTGGAAATGACGATGTTGTCGGCGACGCTGAGCTCCGGAATCAGCGACAGCTCCTGGAAGATGCAGACGATGCCGGCCTGGTTGGCGGCGGCAGGCGAAGCGAAGGTGACCTCGCTTCCGTCCAGTGTCATGCGCCCTTCATCCGGCGCCACGACGCCGGCCATGACCTTGATCAGCGTCGATTTGCCGGCGCCGTTCTCGCCGAGGATGGCGTGGATGCTGCCGGCGGTGACCGTTAGCTCGGCCTTTTCCAAGGCCCGAACGCCGCCATAGCGCTTGGATATGCCCTCCATGCGGAAGAGCGGAGCCGTGCCGTCCATCAGCCCTCCCCGGCCGGTTTTGATTGGGGAGACAGTGCCGCGGGCTCGCCGCGGCACTGTCCGGTCAGACTATTTGTTTTCCTTGGTCTGGCCCATGATTTCCTGCGCGGTGAAATTGATGCCGCAGGTCGGGAAGGAATTGCCGACGAAGAAATTGTCGGACTGGTCGGGGAAGAAATCCTGACCCGCCTTGAAGTTCGGATCCTCGACGATAGCCAAGGGCAGCTTGACCGACTGCGGCACGACATTGCCTTCGAGCGCGGCAATCGCCGTCTTGATGGCAACCGCCACCTGGGCCGGGCCGGTACCGGCGGACGAGCATTTCAGCCCGTCGGCCGCATGCGCGGCGCAGAATTTGCGGAAGCCGTTTTCCGTCTCGCCGCCGAACGGCACGAACGGATGCTTGGCGTCGATCATCGCCTGCACGATGCCGGTGTCGCCGCCCTGCCCGGTGATGCCGTCGAACGGCCCGCTGGTGGCGATCGCGTCGGCCGTGGCCTTTTGTGCCACGCCGTCATCCCACTTGCCGACCACCTCGGTGACGGCCCACTTCTTGCCGGAACCGTCGAGCACCTCGTGGATGCCATTGTGGCGGTCGGTATCGACCGAAGTGCCGGCGACGCCGCGCACCTCGAGCACCTTGCCGCCGTTCGGCACATGCGCGACCAGCCACTTGCCCCAGAGCTCGCCGAGGCCCTTCTGATCGACATTGACGTTGATGGCGTCCTTGGTGTCGAGGATGTTGTCGAAGGCGACCAGCACGACACCGGCTTCCTTGGCGCGCTTGATGACCGGCCCGAATGCGGTCGGGTTCTGCGCGTTGACGACGATCGCGTCAAAGCCGGAATCGATGAAGTTGTTGATCGCCGAGATCTGCGCCGGCACATCCTCGCCGGTCGACACGACCTTGAATTCCTTGAGCTTCTTGGCGACATCCGGCTGCGCCGCATAGGCCTTGGCCGTCTGGATCATCTGGATGCGCCAGGTGTTGGCGATGTAGCCGTTGGCAAGCGCGATGCGGTATGGACCGTCCTTCTTCGGATACTTGAAAAACTGCGTGTCGGCCGACCACGGCGCGAAGCAGTCCGGCTCGGCCGCGGGCCCCTTGACGACCTCGGGTCCGGCGATCGCCGACGAACTCAGCATGACAAATGCGGTGGCGGCAATGACGCCGCCAACGAGTGACTTGATCATCGATATTCCTCCCAGTTGCAGTTCTGCTTGTTATGAATCTTTGGCGATACGGTCGGCAACCCTCCGGCCAACCAGACACCCACACAGGACGGCCGCGCCGCCCAGATCCTCCTCGTCCCCCTCAGCTCTCTGGCAATTTAGAAAACTATCATATTATACATAATAAACAAGTACGAGCTGTTGCTTATGTATAATAAACAGCCTTCCCGCCTCGCCGAGCCTTTACCGGCATGCAAATGGTAGCGCTACCATCTCAGGCTGTAAAGCATCATCTTAAGGAACCAACAGTACCGCGTCAGCGCCCGGTGCTCTCGCGCCGCATCAGCTCGAAACCGAGATCGACGATCCGCTGTTCCGGCCGGTTTCCGGCGATCGCCGACAGCGCCATGGCGACGGCACGGGTGCCGATTTCATAGCGATGCGTGCGCACGCTTGTGATTGAAGGAAACGACACCTGCATCATGTCGAGATCGTTGAAACCGACAATGCCGATCTGCTTCGGCACGTCGATCGATGCGCGATGGCATTCGAACAGAACGCCAAGCGCGATATCGTCATTGTTGCAGAACACGCCGTCCAGCGTCGGCATCTTGGCCAGCGCGTCGCGGAACAACTCGCGCCCGAGCGTCACGCTTGACGGCACCGGCGTTGTGGTGACCAGCCGCGCGTCGAACAGGCCGGCGGCCTCCATCGCGGCGCGGTAGCCGGCAAGGCGCCGCTGCGAACGCGGATCCATCCGCGCGCCGATGAAGCCGATCTTGCGGTATCCGGCTTGCAGCAGGTGTTCGGCGGCGGTCCTGCCGCCGTCGAGATGCGAGAAGCCGACCATCATGTCGACCGGGTCCGGCCCGGTCTCCATCACTTGCACCACCGGGCAGCCGGCATTCTCCAGCAGTCGTCGCGCGCTGGGCGTCTGGTCTATGCCGGCCACGATCAGCGCCGCCGGGCGTTGCGATCCGAAGACCTGCAGCAGCCGCTCTTCCTCCAGGCCTGAATAATGGGTGTTGCCGATCTGGATGCGGAACGGACTGTCGGAAAGACTGTCGTAGATGCCGCGCACCACCTCGGCGAAGACGTTGTTGGTCAGCGAAGGCACCAGCACGCCGAACACCTCGGCGCGCGCCGAGGCAAGCGCGCGGGCGTTCGGGTCGGGCACGTAGCCGAGCTCGTCGACCGCGGCCTGTATCTGCCGTCGAAGGTCTTCCGACACCCGCCCGGGCTCACGCAAGGCCCGCGACACGGTGATCGCGCCGACACCGGCCTTGCGCGCCACGTCGGCAATGGTCGGACGGCCGCCGCCACGGCGGGAGCGCGGCTTGGTCAAGGGCGAGCCTCGTGCGTCAAATCCCGCCTGCTGCGCGCTTGCAATGCCATTGACCCTGGTGTCGCCATCTAGCAGGCCTGTACCACATTCCCTGCCCTTGGCGTCGCGCAGCCGCGATTTGTTGTCAAGCTGAGGGCATTTCAGGAGAAGCGCCGGCGCGAGCCGTCAGGCCATGACGACGCCGCTGCGCCTTGCCCTCCAGAACACCACGACCATCATCAGGATGTTGAGCAGGTTCCACCCAATTCCGTTGAGGAACGCGGCCGCGTAAGATCCGGTGAGATCGTAGATCCAGCCCGACATCCAGCCGCCGATAGCCATGCCGAAAATCGTCGCCATGATGACGACGCCGACGCGCTGGCCGGCCTCCTTGGCGGGCATGTATTCGCGCACGATGATCGCATAGCAGGGCACGATGCCGCCTTGCGACAGGCCGAACACCAGCGAGACGACATAGAGCGAGGCAAGACCGTCGAAGGGAATGTAGAAGAACAGCGACAGGCACTGCAGCACCGAACCGATCAGCAAGGTCCTCACCCCGCCGATACGGTCGGCGACGAAGCCGGAAGCAAGGCGGCTGACGACGCCGGCGGCCATCATGATCGACAGCATATCGGCGCCGTGGGCGACACCATAGCCGAGGTCCATGCAATAGGCGACGATATGCACCTGCGGCATCGACATCGCCACGCAACAGCCAAGACCGGCTATGACGAGCAGCGCCTGAAGGGCGGCCGGCGACAATGAGATCGGCTGGACCGGGCGTGCGCCTGGCGAGCCTGCGACGACCACCGGGGCGCGACGTCGCAGCATTATGACCAGCGGCGCCATAGTCACCAGGCAAGCGATGCCGATAGCCACATAGGTGAAGCGCCAACCCTCCGCCTTCATCAGCGGCGGTATGATTGCTGGCCAGACCGTTCCGGCGAGATAGCTGCCGGCCGCGGCCGTAGCCACGGCAACGCCGCGCCGGCGGTTGAACCAGTGCGAGATGTCGGCGATCAGCGGTCCGAAAATCGCCGATGTCCCCACCCCGATGAGCAAGCCTTGGGCGAGCGTGAATTGCAGGATCGAAGTGGAGAGCGACGCCAGTGCGAAGCCTGCAACCAGGGCCATCGAGGAAACCAGCGCCGGGATCCAGTAACCGACACGGTCGATGGCGCGGCCGACCAGCACATTGCCGGCGGCGAATCCTACCATGGTAGCGGTGTAAGGCATCGAGGCGGCGGCACGATCGACGCCGAACTCGGCCTGCACGGCGGGCAGGACCACGACTACGGCCCACATGCCGACGCCGCCGATCGTCGCCAGCAGCAAGGAGATCCCGAGCCGCGTCCATGCATAGAAGCTATCGATGCCGGCGCTGTTTGCCGCGTTTCCTGGAATTGTCGTCACGGCGTCTCCTGTTCGCGATTTCTTCGAGATCGCGCGTTTGAGCGCACTATCGGCCCATTTCCTGAGCCGAGCAGCGCCACGACCGGCAAATCCGTGGCTCCAGAACCGGGAACCCGCCTCACCTCATGGGGTTTCTCTGAAGGAAGGAGTTTGTCATGACCGCCAAGAAGAAATGGTCGGCCGACGTGACCGAACACAGCGACGCCCTCGATCTCGAGGAGCACGTCTTCGAATCCGATGACGCGAAGAAGATCGCCGCCTCGCTCAAGCGCTCGGCCGAGCACAGCCACCGCCGCAAGGCAGAGCCGTTCCAATCCGCCATGTCGATGTTGAATTTCTACATCAACCGTGCCGGCAAGAATCTGCCTGACGAGCGCAAGAAGGTGTTGGAAAAGGCGAAGGACGAGCTGCGTGTCGCCTTCGGTCGCGAAAAGCAGGATTGAGGGTTGCTGGGAGCGCTAGCACCAGTTCCTCAACGCAGGGATTGGATGCAGGCTTGTCGGGCAAGGCTATCAACATCCGTTTGGGGTAGCCAGCGCAAACGCTGGCGATGAGCTGAAGACCCCAACCTCGTCATTCTAGGGCGGAGCTACGCGAAGCGGAGCGTAGACCCTAGAATCCATGCCGTTACATCGACCGAAGTGTGCAACGGTGCAGAATTCTGGACCGCCGCGGCGCTTCCAAGTCACGGCATGGATCCTCGGGTCTGCGCGCGTCGCTTCGCTCCTTGCTCCGCCCGTGGATGACGACCGCGATAGGCGTCTTGGCCAAGGCATGGGATCTGCCAACGCACGCACGGGCAGCGGTCAAAGTTTCTGTGCTGGCGAACTGGTCTGGTACAAGACCCTAACGCGACCGGATCACTTCGTCGGTATTGGCCAGCAGCTTGCGCACCGCATTGCGCGCCGCGTCCGGCCTTTGCAGGCGGATACTGCGTTCGATCGCCTCATGCAGTTTCTGGGCGTGCTGCAGATTGTCGAGCTCGCGCGTCGTATAGGTGAAGAGATGGTCGAAGGCGGATTCGATCAAGACGCCCAGCGGCACCAGCAGGTCGTTGCCCGAAGCCCTGAGGATGGCAAGGTGGAAGCGCGTGTCGGCCCGCGTGCGCTCCTGCAGGTTGGTCGCCTCGCCCATCTCGCGACAGGCCTGGCTGATCTCGGCCATCTGCTCGCGGGTGCGCCGCATCGCCGCGAAGGCCGTCGCCTCCGGCTCGATGATGTGGCGGAACTCCTGCACGGTCTTGAGGAACACCTCGCGGTCCGGCGAGGTCGCGTACCAGGCGAGCACGTCGCGGTCGAGAAGGTTCCAGCGTTCCTTCGGTTCGACCCAGCTGCCGATCTTCGGTCGCGAGGCCAGAAGGCTCTTTGCCATCAGCATCTTGATCGCCTCGCGCACCGCCGAGCGGCTGACGTCGAAGGTCTCCGACCATTTGGCCTCATTGGGCAGGATGGTGCCCGGCGGATAGTCGCCGCGCACGATCCGAAGGCCGATTTCACTCGCAAGCGAAGCATGCACGCTGGCGCCCGGGATGCGTGACGCGTTGGCCCGGCGAACGCCGGACGGACGCTCCGCCGTTGCCATTTTTGTCGGCCTCTTTTCGTTGTTCGGCTTAGCGTCCCGCATGGTTCCACAAAATCCCGTTTTCAGAAGCTGTCAAGCTGGGCAAGCCCGCTTTGCCGCAATGCGCGAGGATGTGCACAGATCAACCGGCATTTGCCGCCGGCTCACGCCGTCTTGACGTATTTGCGCCAGCTGTGCTCGGGCCGGAAGCCAAGCACATCGCGCGCCTTGCGGTTCGAAAGCAGCGTCTCATATTCGCCAAGCTCGGCCTTGACCGGCACGCCCGGATAAAAGCGCTTCAACAGCTCCGCCGTCGGCAGGTCCGACGAGGTGTCGTCGTTGGCCGCGTTGAACACCTGATAGCCCAGGCCGTCCTTCTCGATGGCGCGCAAGGTGATCTGGCCGAGATCGCGCGCATCGATATAGCTCCAGGCGATGCGCTTGCGGAAACCGGGATCAGCGAACCATTTCGGGAATAGCGAATATTCATGCGGCTCGATGACATTGCCGATGCGCAGCGCATAGATGTCGAAGCCGCTGCGCAACGCGAAAGCCCGCGCAGTCTTCTCGTTGACGATCTTCGACAGCGCATAGGAGTCCATCGGGTCGACGTCATAATCCTCGTCGAGCGGGAAATGCGTCGGATTGCGAGGCTCGTTGGCGAAGACAAGACCGTAGGTCGTCTCGCTGGAAGCGATGATAACCTTGCGGATGCCGAGCTTCACCGCCGCCTCGATGACATTATAGGTGCCCATCGCGTTGATGCGGAACACCTCGTTGTCCGGCGTGATCATGATGCGCGGGATCGCCGCGAAATGCACCACGGCGTCGACCGGCTGCGATCTCAACGACGGGTCGAACTCGTGCAGACCCATATAGCTCGACAGCGCGTTGAAAACCTGGCCGCTGTCGGTGATGTCGGTGACCAAAGTGCGCACCTTCGGATTATCGAGCGGCTTGGTGTCGATGTTGAGCACCTGGCAGCCATGTTCGACCAGATATTCCACGACATGCCGGCCAGCCTTGCCGCTGCCGCCGGTGAACATGATCCGCTTCGTCATTTTGCTCTCCACAATGCTAGGTAATTATGTGTATTGTCAGACAATATGACATTCCGCGATCGCCCGCCACCCGCGATCCGCGGAAACCTTCTGGACAATCGCCCGCCGCGCGGGCGCCCATCACCATGAAAGACAAGGAAGAGACGACATGAGCACCACCGCTGCCCGCGAGAACATCGGTTTCATCGGCCTTGGCCTGATGGGGCACGGCATCGCCAAGAACATCGTCGACAAGGGCTATCCGCTGACCTTCCTCGGTCGCAAGAACCGCAAGCCGGCGGAAGACTTGGCCGGACGCGGCGCCAAGGAAGTTGCCACGTCCAAGGAGGTGGCCGCGGCCTCCGACATCGTCTTCATCTGCGTCACCGGCTCGCGCGAGGTGGAGGCGATCATCCGCGGCCCCGACGGGCTGAAGGAGGGCCTGAAGCAAGGCTCGGTCGTCGTCGATTGCTCGACCTCCGATCCGGTCTCGACCGTGGCCCTGGCCGCCGAACTCAAGGCGCTCGGCGTCGACTATGTCGATGCGCCGCTCAGCCGCACGCCGAAGGAGGCCTGGGAAGGCACGCTCGACGCCATGGTCGGCGCGCCTGACGCCGTGTTCGCCAGGCTGAAGCCGGTGCTCGAGACCTGGGCCGGCCGCATCGTTCATATCGGCGATACCGGCGACGGCCACCGCATGAAGCTGCTCAACAACTTCATCTCGCTGGGCTACGCCGCGATCTATTCCGAGGCGCTGGCGCTGGCCGAGAAGGTCGGCATCTCGCCGCCCCGCTTCGACAGCGTCATTCGCAACGGCCGCATGGATTGCGGCTTCTACCAGACCTTCATGCGCTGGACGCTGGAGGGCGACCGCGACGCCCACAAATTCACCATCGCCAATGCCTTCAAGGACCTGACCTATCTGGAATCGATGGCGGGCGCGGCCGGCATCGCCAATCCTCTGGGCAACGCGACCAAGAATTCCTTTGCGACAGCCTTCGCCGCCGGTCCCACGGAACAGTATGTGCCGATGCTCGCCACGCATATCGGCAAGCTCAACGGCGTCGACCTGATGCCTTCGAAGGACGGCGTGAAGCAGAAGATCTGAGACGAAAGCGCCTTCATCAAGAGCACAAAAGTCAGGGGCGCCTCGCGGCGCCCCTGTTGCATTGGTTATGGATGCGACCAGCGCCTACTTCTGGATGCAGGTGTCGGCCGTTTCCTTGGTGCATTCGTCGAGGCCGGTGAAGACCGGATCGTCGACCTTCTTGCCACCGATGAGGTCGAGCATCACTGCCGGCGCCTTGTAGCCCATCTCGAAAGGCCGCTGGCCGACCAGCGCGGTCACCAAGCCTTCCTTGGCGATCGCCACCTCGTCGCCGATCGTGTCGGCGGCGCCGATGACGAACTCGTTCTTGGCGATCTTGTCGGCCATCGGCTTGAACAGGTCGCGATAAGGCTGCGGCGCGCCGAACAGCGGCCAGCCACCCATGATGCCGAAGGCGTCGAGCTTCGGGTTGGCGGCGAGGATGTCGGTCATCGCCTGCACGCCTTTGGCGCCGTCGTCATTGGTGAACACCGGGCAGCCGGGAGCTTCGGTCCAGCCACCTTCGCCGGCAAGTGCTGCAAGACCTTCCTTCCCGGTCAGCGCATCGCGCATGCCTTGCGCGCGACGCAGGATGTTGTCGGCAGCCGGATTGCCCTCGATCGTGCAGATCGTGCCGCCATTCGGCTTGGCCTTCTTGATGTACTCGCCGATCTTCTTGCCCATCAGGTAGTTGTCGGTGCCGAGATAGGTCTTGCGAAGGGCGGCGTCTTCCTTGGCAAGGTCGGCGTCGACCGTCATGATCGGGATCGACGGATTGGCGCTCTTGATCGTCTGCGCGATCAGCGGCGCGTTCGACGGCGAGATCGCCATCGCCACCGTGTCTGGCTTGCTCAGCATATCCTGCACGATCTGCGCCTCGCCGGCCTCGTCGGAAGTCGATGCCGGGCCAGTGTAGAAGCATTCATATTCCGAGCTGGCGTTTTCCTTGTTCCACTTCTCGCAGCCCTGATGGATGGCTTCGAAGAACGGATTGTCGAGACCCTTCACAACGATGACGAGCTGTTTCTTGGCCAAAGCCGGCCCGGCGCCCAACGCCATGGCGGCGACGGCGGCAAGCAAAAGTGTTTTCCTCATGTCAGTCCTCCCTTGAAACAGACGGACACCGCGTGCCCGCCACACTGATCAACCCGGATACACAAGAACCACGACGAGCATCTCATGATGTTCGCGCCCCGCGCCGGGCTGATAAGCATTTGCCGATCCGTCCGCCCGAATACCGATGCAGCCGAATCCTTTACCCTCAAACCATCTGCCTGCCTCCGCCGGATAGACGGACGATTGGCAAAGTCTTGTTCCAAAGCTTAGCTAATATCGGCTTTTCGCCAGCGTCAATTGCTATTTGTCCTACAAAACCGATTTTTCGTCGAGTGTCGAAATTAATCATCAGACAATTGATTGACGCCCCCGTCCGCTTTTGCCTAAATGCGTGGACGCACCGTTCGGGAGGAGATGGACGGGGCAAGACGCAAGCGGCGCCGCCGGGTTCGGTGGCCAGTTGCGCCAACAACGGGGAGGCTTAAGGCTGGTGTCGGTTCTGGAACTCGCCAACATCTCGAAGCATTTCGGCGCCATCCAGGCGGTCAACGATGTATCGTTTTCGCTGGAAGCTGGTGAGGTCGTCGGCCTGATGGGCGACAACGGTGCCGGCAAGTCGACGCTGGTGAAGATGATCGCTGGCAATTTCCACCCGAGCCACGGCACCATGCGGCTGGAGGGCAAGGACCTTGTCATGCACAAGCCGGCGGATGCACGCCAGCACGGCATCGAGATCGTCCACCAGGACCTTGCGCTCTGCAACAATCTGACGGCCGCGGCCAACGTCTATCTCGGCCGCGAGCTGCGCCGCGGCTTCGGTCCGCTGCGCATTCTCGACTATGGCGCGATGTACAAGCGCGCCGGCCAGCTCTTTGCCGAGCTGAAATCCGAGACGCGGCCGCGCGACCTCGTCAAGCAGATGTCGGGCGGCCAGCGCCAGGCGGTGGCGATTGCCCGCACCATGCTGTCGCAGGCCAAGATCGTGCTGATGGACGAGCCGACGGCGGCGATTTCGGTCAGGCAGGTCGCCGAAGTGCTCAATCTCATCCGCCACCTGCGCGATCAGGGCATCGCCGTGGTGCTGATCAGCCACCGCATGCCCGACGTGTTCGACGTCGCCGACCGTGTTATCGTCATGCGGCGCGGCCGCAAGGTGGCCGACAAGAAAATCGCCTCGAGCTCGCCCGAGGAAGTCACCGGGTTGATCACCGGCGCCATCGAACAGGTTGCGTAGTCGCGTGGATCGGGCGTCCACGCCTCAGGAAAGGTCGATAATGGCAGTCACACTTGACCAGACGATCGCGCAGAAGCAGCACACCTTCCTGTCGCGGCTTTTTGCCAACCAGACTTTCTGGGTGGTGATCGCGGTCATCCTCGCCTGCCTGTTCCTGTCCGTCGCCACCGATTCCTTCGCCACGCCGAAGAACATCTTCAACATTACGCGCAATATCACCTTCGTCGCCATCGTCGCGCTCGGCATGACCTTCGTCATCATTACCGGCGGCATCGACCTTTCGGTCGGCTCGGTGCTTTGCCTATCCTCGATGGTGCTCGCCGTCACCATGCATGCCGGCTATTCGATCGAGGTGGGCATCCTGGCCTCGATCGCCACCGCGCTTGCGATCGGCGCCTTCAACGGCCTGCTCATCGCCTATCTCGGCTTCCCGCCTTTCGTGGTCACGCTCGGCATGCTGTCGGTGGCGCGCAGCCTTGCCATGGTCGCCTCGAACAACACCGTGGTGTTCCAGTTCGGGCCGGACCACCAGAAGCTTTTGTCATTGGGCGGCGGCGCCTGGGTTTTCGGCATCGCCAATCCGGTGCTCTACATGATCCTCCTGGCGGGGATCACCGGCTTCATCCTGCGCTGGACCAAATTCGGCCGGCACATCTTCGCCATCGGCGGCAATGAGCATGCGGCGACGCTGACCGGCGTTCCCGTCAAGCAGATCAAGGTCGTCGTCTACATGATCTCGGCACTGTCGGCAGGGCTTGCCGGCATCATCCAGACCGGATGGCTGGGCGCCGTCACCACCAATCTCGGCAACGGCATGGAGCTGCAGGTGATTGCAGCCACCGTCATCGGCGGCGCCAATCTCGCCGGCGGCGTCGGCACCGCGCTCGGCGCCATCGTCGGCGCCGCCCTCATCGAGGTGATCCGCAACAGCCTCGGCCTGCTTGGCATCAACGCCTTCTGGCAAGGCACCTTCATCGGCGGCGCGATCATCCTGGCGGTTCTGTTCGACCGCATCCGCAATTTCAGGCGTAGTGACTGAAGTGCGCGGCCTCGCCTTCTCCCCTTGTGGGAGAAGGTGGATCGGCGCGATAGCGCCGAGACGGATGAGGGGTGTTCCAGCGGAGTGAGACGCTGGCTTTCCCTGGAGCACCCCTCATCCGTCGCCTTCGGCGACACCTTCTCCCACAAGGGGAGAAGGGAAAGCCGCGCCTATCGCCCAGTCTGAAAATCCGCCCCGACGGCCGCCTCCAAACGTCTGTCATCATTGCGCGCCTTGACGCAACCGCAAACTCAGCCGCACTATTGCCCGGCAGGCGAAGGGAGGCCAGTCGCCTGCGGGAGGAACGATAGCCATGACGGACGCGATCAGGCTCTATTGGGGCCGGTTCGGACATGTTTCCGTGCTGAATGTCGCCAACGACTTCGTCACCCATGCCCATGGCGAGGCTCATCTCATCATCTGGCTGGAAGGCACGGCAGGCGAAATGACCATCGGCCGCGAAACGGTGCGGCTTGGGCCTGGCACCGCGGCCGGCATCAATTCGTTCCAGCCGCACAGCCACGCCCTTTCCCGCGACGGCAAGCCGGGCCTGTTCCTCGCCTTCTACATCGACCCGGATTGGGCGCGCCGGCGCCGCGACCTGCCCTCCTCCGCGCCGCTGTTCGCGCAAGCGGCGATCACGCTGGAGCCTTGGCTGCACCAGGCGGCGGCGAACCTGCTCGATCATCTGGCCGACAATGAGAGCATCGACGACGTCGCCAATTACGAGATCGAGCGTTTCATAGACAGTGTTCTCGATGCGGCCGACACATCCGCGCCACAGACAGCCCGCGCGCGCATCAACACGATGCTCGATTTCCGTGTCCGCAAGGCGATCCAGTTGATGAAGGCCAATGTCTGCGAACGCATCTCCTTCGACGACGTCGCTCGTTCGGTCGGGCTCTCCCGACCGCATTTCTTCGCGCTGTTCAAGGAACAGACCAATCTGACGCCGAACGTCTACTGGAACACGCTGCGCATGGAGGAAGCCGTGCGCCAGCTGCAGTGGTCGCAGGAACCGCTGATCTCGGTCGCCTGCAATCTCGGCTTCACCACCCAGGGTAATTTCTCGCGCTTCTTCCGCGACCATGTCGGCGTGCCGCCGACGCTCTACCGCGAAGCCGCGCGGGCGACAGCGTAAGGCGCTTTGAGATTCAGGTCAGGCCGAGCCGGAGTCGAAGACGGGCGCGAAGCGACCAAACTGGATGGCTTCCGAGAACCGGCCTACGCCGGCCGTAGCCTTCATAGAGCAAAGACACTTATGAGGGCTTCGGCCGGCGAAGGCCGGAGCGGAGCGTACTTTAGCTACGTGAGCACCGGAAGCGCAGGAAGCCGCCATTTGCAGGCCGGCATCACCTGAAAATCGACGCGCCGGTTTTTCCGACTGGTTGATACGGGCTCAAGACGCATTGATAAGCGCCGGCCCGCCGGCCGCCCTAGTCTGCTCCCGATCTTTGCAAGGGAACCAGTCTATGGCGAAAGTCACCATCTCCAGCGTCATCGACGCGCCGGTCGAGCAGGTCTGGGCGCGCATCCGCGACTTCAATGGTTTGCCCAGTTGGCATCCGCGCATGGTGGAAAGCCATATCGAGAACGGCAAGGACGCCACCGCGATCGGCTGCGTGCGCAACTTCCAACTGGTCAGCGGCGCGCGGCTGCGCGAGAAGCTGCTCGATTTCTCGGATGAGAACTTCCTGGTCAGCTATTCGATCCTCGAGACGCCGCAGCCGCTCACCAATCACAAGGCGACGCTGCAGTTGCGGCGCGTCACCGACGGCAACCGCACCTATGCCGAATGGACAGCGAGCTTCGACGCCGCGCCCGAAGAGGCCGACAAGCTGGCCGAGGGCATGGGCGCCAATGTCTTCCAGGGCGGCTTCAATGCCCTGAAGGCCCATTTCGCCGGCCAGAGCTGACGGGAGCGCGCCATGTCGCTTGCGCTGCAGACTTTTTCGAGCGTGAAAGACGCCAATGCCGCCTTGCAGGCCGCTGGGACACGCTATCTCGGCGGTGGCACGCTTGTCGTCCGCGCGGCCAATGAAGGCGACGTTGCCGTCTCCAACCTGATCCGCGTCAACGATCCCAACCTCTCGCAGATCGCGGTTTCCGGCGGCAAGGTCCGGCTCGGCGCTTCGGTCACCATGGCCGCGATTGCCCGCCATCCCGAGCTCGCCGCGCTTGCGCCGGCCGCGCGCGCCGTCGGCGGGCCGGCGATCCGCAACATGGCGACCGTCGGCGGCAATCTGTTCGCCCCTGCCCCTTATGGGGATTTCGCGGTGGCGCTGCTGGCGCTGGACGCGACCGTCGTCATCGAAGACGGCGAAGTGCCGGTCGAGACTTTTTTGGCCGGTCGGGACACCAGCCGCGCCATACTGACCGCGGTGAATATTGCATTGCCTAAAGCCGAGAGCTTCCGTTTCCTGAAAGTATCGCGGGTCAAGCCCAAGGGTGTGTCCGTGCTGAGCATCGCGGCGCTTCTGGAGCTCGCATCGGACGGCACGGTGGCCTCGGCGCGCATCGCGCTGGGCTGCATGGCCGATCGTCCAATGCGCGCTTTAGCGGCCGAAAAGGCGCTGCTCGGCTGCAAGCTCACCCCGCAGGAGATCGCGCCGGCCCTGACCGCCGCGAGCGAAGGCATCGCGCCGATCACCGACCCGATCGCCAGCGCCTGGTATCGCGCCGAGGTTCTGCCGGTCCATCTCGGCCGGCTGCTGCTTGACTAATATCCGTGGGGGACGCGCGTCTGTCCGGCCGATCCGGGCAGGCGCGCAGGGAGGAAAAATGACAAAAGTACCTGTCCAATTCACACTCAACGGCTCCGAAAAAGCCGAGTTCGTCGAAAGCGGCACGACGCTGCTCAATGCGCTGCGCGACAAGATCGGCGACACCTCGCCCAAGGGCGGTTGCCACCAAGGCACCTGCGGCGCCTGCTCGGTCATCATCGACGGAGAACTCAGGCTCTCCTGCCTGACGCTGGCTGAAACCTGCGGAGGCGCCGACATCGAAACGACGGCCGGCCTTGCCAAAGGCGGCGTCCTGCATCCGCTGCAGCGCGCCTTCCTCGATGCCTTCGCCACGCAATGCGGGTTCTGCACGCCGGGCATGATCATGGCCGCGAAGGTTCTGCTCGACCGCACGCCCAACCCAAGCCGCGAGGATGTGGTCGAGGCGCTGTCCGGCAACATCTGCCGCTGCACCGGCTACGAGCCGATCATCCAGGCGGTGCTGCTTGCGGCGCGCGCCAACTCGCAGAACGCCGCCTGAGGGAACGAGCCATGGAACTGCGCAAGGACTATTTTGCCGATGTCCGCAAGGACGGCCTGCATGAGATCGGCCAGGGTCGCCCGCGGCTCGACTCGCCGGGACATGTCACCGGCAAGACCGTTTATTTCGCCGACCGAAACTTCCCGGGCATGCTGCATCTGAAGATGGTGCGCAGCCCGCACCACCATGCCCGCATCCGCTCGATCGATACGTCGGAAGCGGAGAAACATCCGGGCGTTGTGCGCGTGCTGACCGCCAGGGATGTGCCGCACAATGTCTACACCATCCTGATACTGATCCAGATCGGGCCCAAGGACGAAACCGTGCTCGCCGACGGCAAGGTGCGCTGGAAGGGTGAGGCCGTGGTGGCGGTGCTGGCCGAGACCGAGCGCGCCGCGCAGGAAGCCGCCGCCAGGGTCAAGGTCGACTATGAGGTGTTGCCGGCCGTCTTCGACATGGAAGAAGCGCTGAAGCCCGGCGCGCCTTTGGTCAACGAATATCACGGCCAGAATTACTATCTCTATGACAGCGGCGAGTGCCGCAAGGTGCGCTTCGGCGATGTCGAGGCAGGCTTTGCCCAGGCCGACCACATTCTCGAACAGTCCTACCAGTCCTCGCCGATCGAGCACGCGCCGACCGAAACCACGGGCTGCGTGGTGGCGCCGGAAGGCAATGACCGCTTCACCTGCTACACCAACACGCAGGCGATGTTCTTCACCCTCGACAACGCCTCGATCATCCTGCAGATGCCCGGCTCGAAGCTGCATTTCGTCGGCGGCACCGTTGGCGGCGGTTTTGGCGGCAAGGTCGACGTCATCGTCGAGCCGATCGCCATCCTCGCGGCCAAGCTAACGGGACGCCCGGTCTGTTTTATTTACAGCCGCGAGGAGGAAATGCAGATCTCCTCGCCGCGCGCCGCCGAGAAGGTGATCATCAAGGACGGCGTCATGAAGGACGGCCGCATCGTCGCGCGCAAGGTGACCGGTTATACCGACGCCGGCGCCTATTCGCGCCACTCGCCCTATGGCGCGCAGAAGGGCGCGGCACACTATCCCGGCCCCTATACGATCCCGAATGTCTGGATCGACACCTATTGCGTCTACACCAACCGCACCCCTTCGTCGGCCATGCGCGGCTTCGGCGTCACCATCGGCGACTTCGCGCTGGAGGTGCAGATGGACAAGCTGGCGCGGCTGATCGGCATGGACCCGCTCGAATTCCGCTTCATCAACGCCTATCGCGACGGCGACATGAAGGCGCATCGCCAGCCGACCGAGGGCGCGGCGCTGATCGAATGCATGCAGGAAGCCTCGCGCGCCGCCAACTGGCCGGTGGCGGAAAAGTACATGGCGATGTCCTCCTACAGGAAGGAAGCCTGAGATGGCGATCCGGCGTGGACGCGGCGTCGCCGCGATCAACTATCCGACCGGCATGAACCTCGGCGGCGACCCGACCCAGGCGCTAGTCCATTCGACCCCGACCGGCAACTTCATGGTCACGCTCTCCAGCGTCGATCTCGGCCAGGGCATGAAGCAGATCATGGCGCAGATCTGCGCCGAGACGATCGGCGTGCCGACCGACCGCGTTGTCATCGACACCGCCGACACCGACACCGGCCCGCACTGCATGGGCACCTTCGCCTCGCGCGGCACGCACCGCGCCGGCAACGCCGTCATCCAGGCGGCCAAGGAAGCCCGCCAGGTGATGCTGGAAGTGGCCGCCGAGGAGCTGGAGGTGAATGCGTCCGACCTCGAGACCGACGGCGAGGGCAACATACTGGTGAAGGGCGCGCCGCAGAAATCGATCTCGATCTTCGATGTGGCGCTGTCGGCGCATTTCAAGCGCGGCCGCTCGATCTCGGGGCGCGGCATGTTCCTCATCCCGCGCTCCTATCCGGAGAAGGAAACCGGCGCGATGAAGCCCTCCACCTGCTACGCCCATGCCTGCACGGTGGCCGAAGTCGAGGTCGACGACGAGACCGGCGAGGTGACGGTGCTCACCGTGAAGAACGTCTTCGAGATCGGCCGTGCGCTCAACCCGAAGATGGTCGAGCAGCAACTGGTCGGCGGCTCGTGGATGGGCATCAGCCACGCGCTCTACGAAACGACCGAGCCCTATTACCCGAACCGCGACCATGGCGGCACCGACTTCAACCAGTATCTGATGCCGGGTCCCGGCGATCTGGCAGAGACCGAGATCATCGTCTTGGAGCGGCCTTCCGCCGATGGACCGTTCGGCGCCAAGGGGCCGGGCGAGATGTGCGCCAACCCGCAGATCCCGGCCGTCGCCAATGCCGTCTTCGACGCCGTCGGCGTGCGCATCGACACGCTGCCGATCACGCCCGAGCGCATCCTGCGCGCTCTGAAGGCGCAGGCGGCGGGCTGAGGGGGAGATGACCAGCGCCGACGCCGTTGCGGTCGCGGACTCGCCGGAGGCGATCGCCGCGCGCCTTGCCGCTTCGCGCTATCTGGCCGACGACAGCCTTGCGACGGCGATCTTCCTCGCGATCCGCCTGGGCAAGCCGCTGCTGCTCGAAGGCGCGCCGGGCGTCGGCAAGACCGAGGCCGCCAAGGCGGTGGCCGAACTGCTTGGCCGCGAGCTGGTGCGGCTGCAATGCTACGAAGGCATAGACGCCGGGCATGCGCTTTACGAGTGGAACTATCAGCGCCAGTTGCTCGCCATCCGCCATGCCGGCGAGCATGAGATCGACATCTATGACGACCGCTTCCTGATCGCCCGGCCGCTGCTGCAGGTGCTGCGAGCGCCGGAGCAGCGCGTTCTTCTGGTCGACGAGATCGACCGCTCGGATCACGAGTTCGAGGCGCTGCTGCTCGAATTCCTCTCAGACTTCCAGATCAGCATCCCGGAGCGCGGCACGATCCGTGCCGCGACGCAGCCGATCGTCATCCTCACCTCCAACCGCACGCGCGAGCTGGCCGAAGCGCTGCGCCGCCGCTGCGTCTATCATTGGATTGGCTATCCCGACGCCCAGCGCGAGGCCAATATCATCATGCTGCGCGCGGGGGGCGTCGCGGAAGCCACCGCACGTGCCGTGGCCAACGCCGTGCAGGAGATCCGCGCGCGGCCCCTGGCCAAGCCGCCCGGCATCGCCGAAGCGGTCGAATGGGCGAATGCCGCCACGATCCTCGAAAAAGGCGGCAGCCCGTGGCCGGAGGCCTTTCGGCAGGCCATCGGCGTGCTGATCAAGGACGAGGAGGATTTGTCGGCGATTGCGCCGGAGCTGGGGAGGATTGTCGAGGAGGCGCTGGGGTGAGCCGCGACCTCGACAACCCCTTCGCCCCGTTTACGGGGAGAAGGTGCCCCGAAGGGGCGGATGAGGGGCAGCGCCACCCTGGGCAGAAGGTAGCGCTGCCCCTCACCTGCCTGCCGGCATCCTCTCCCCGTAAACGGGGAGAGGAGCGCTTGCCTCGTCCTACCACGCCCTTCCTCGGCTTCGCCCGCTTGCTGCGCCATCACGCCTTCGCCATCGCGCCCGAACAAATCACCAGCTTCATGCAGGCCGTGACCCTGCTCGGCCCGCGCTCGATGAACGACATCCGCGAAGCAGCGCTCGCGACGCTCGCGCCCTCACCCGATCGCCGCGGCGAGTTCGAGGCGCATTTCCGCGCCTATTTCTACGGGGACGCCAAGCCTCCGATCCAAGGCGAAGAAGACGACGAAACCCGCGTCAAGGACGATCGCGGCACGCGCGAGGAAGAGAAGCAGATCGCTCGCCAGGAGAAAGGCGGCGAGCTCTCCTCGGCGCTTGAGCAATTGAGCAGCCGCGATTTCCAGCGCGATCCCGATGGTCTCGGCCAGTTCCGCCGCAAGCTCGCCTCCGCCCTCCCCGCGCGCCGTTCTTTCCGCACCATGCGCACGCGTTCGCGCGGCACGCTCGACCTCCGGCGCTCGCTCAGCGAAATCGTCAGCGCCGATGGCGACATCCCGTCGCCGCTGCTGCGCCGGCGGCAGGCGGTATCGCGAAAACTGCTTCTGCTCATCGATATCTCCGGATCGATGAAGCTGCACACCGCCGACTATCTCAAGCTGGCTCACGCGGCGGTGCAAGGCGCAGACCGCGCCGAAGTCTTCACCTTCGGCACGCGGCTTACCCGCATCACCTCGGCGCTGCGCATTCGTGACCGCGAGCAGGCGCTCGCCCGCGCCGGGGCGCTCGTCGACGATTGGGACGGCGGCACCCGCATGGGCCCGACCTTGCTCGCCTTCCTGTCGGTGCCGCGCTTCTCCGCCTTCGCGCGCGGCGCCTGCGTCGTCATCCTGTCCGACGGACTGGAACGCGGCGATCATTCCGACCTCGAAACCGCGATGCGCCGGTTCAGCGCTCGCGCCTTCCGGCTGTCGTTGGCGACGCCCCTCGCCGGCGATCCGCGCTTCCGCCCGGAAACTGCGGCGCTCCGCGCCATCCTGCCGGCGCTTGACGATCTGGTCGACGGCTCGTCGGTCAAGAGCCTGACCGATTTCATCCTGTCGCTCGCCCGTCCTGCGCCTGCGGCCGCTTCCATCTGGAAAAGGATATCGTGATGCAGAAAGCCATCGACGCGCATTTCCACATCTGGCGCCAGAAGGACCAGCCCTGGCTGGTCGGACCGATGGTGCCGCGCATCTTCGGCCCCTACGAGCCGATCCGCCGCGACTATCCGATCACGGAGTTTCTCGAGGACCAGAAAGGCTCGGGCGTCGAGAAGGCCGTCTATGTCCAGACCAACTGGGCCAAGGAGGATTTCGAGAAGGAAGTCGCCTTCTTGCAGAAGACCGCGGATGAAACCGGCTGGCCGCACGCCATCGTCGGTTATGCCGACATGACGGTCGACGACGTCCGCCCGCAGATCGACCGATTGAAAAAGTATCCGCTGCTGCGCGGCGTGCGCATGCAGCTCCACTGGCACGAGACGCCCGCCTTCCGTTTCGCCGCTTCGGCTGACCAGGTGATCGATCCGAAAGTGCGGAAGAACGTGGCGCGTTTGAAGGATTACGGCCTCTCCTTTGACCTGCAGCTCTTTCCCGCGCAGATGAAGGACGGGCTGACACTAGTCGGCGAAAACCCTCAGACGAATTTCATCCTCACCCATGCCGGCATGCTGACCGGCATGGAGCCGGAAACCACCGAAGCATGGAAGGCGGGTCTGCGCATGCTTTCGGCGGCGCCCAATTTCTACGCCAAGCTGTCGGGGCTCGGCACCTTCGTGCACCGCAACGATCCGGAGCTCATCGCCTACATCATCGACAACGCGGTCGAAATCCTCGGCAGCGACCGGCTGATGTTCGGCTCGAACTTCCCGATCGAGAAGCTCTGGACCAGCCATGCCGAGCTGATCCAAGCGCACCGCGCGGCGGTGGCGAAACATGGCGCGGCGGCGCAAGCGGATATCTTCTGGAACACGGCGGAAAAGGTTTATCGGCCGGTGTAGCGCGGCTTTCCCTTCTCCCCTTGTGGGGGAAGGTGGATCGGCGCGAAGCGCCGAGACGGATGAGGGGTGCTCCAGCGGAGTGAGACGTTAGCGTTCCTTGGAACACCCCTCATCCGACCTCGCTTCGCGAGGCCACCTTCTCCCACAAGGGGAGAAGGGGAAGCTGGCGCTTCACTTCACCTCGAATTGCGGATCGAGCGGGATCTGCATCGCAGTCACCAGATGGTTCGTCTGTCCCGCGAGCCCGATGATCGACACCAACTCGCCATGCTGCGCCTCCGTCATGCCCTTGGCGCGGGCGGCGGCCGTGTGCGAGTGGACGCAGTAGGAACAGCCATTGGCAGTCGAGACCGCTATATAGATCATCTCCTTGGTCAGCGGATCGATGGCGCTGTCGGCGACCATCACCGCCTTGAGCTGCTCCCACACCCGCTTCAGCGCCGCCGGATCGTTGGCCAGCCCGCGCCAGAAATTGTTCACGAAGTCGGATTTTCGCGTCGCCCGGATATCGTCGAACACCGCCTTCACCGCCGGGATCTTTTCGACCTCGGCATCGCTGAGCAGCTTTGTGGTGGCCATGGTGTGGTCCTTTCAATGAACTGATGGAAGACGTCGTTGAATCAAGTGTTGCGCATAGGCGGCTAAACGGTTTGTCCGATTCAATTTCTTGGCTCGGAACAGCACACTGCAGCGAGGTTGGGCGAAGCACTTCAGCCTCGTCATTCTAGGGCGGAGCAAGGAGCGAAGCGACGCGCGCAGACCCTAGAATCCATTCCGTGACTTCGCGCGAAGGGTGCAGCGGAGCAGAATTCTGGACCGCTGCATCCCACGGCAAAGGTAACGGAATGGATCCTCGGGTCTGCGCGCGTCGCTTCGCTCCTTGCTCCGCCCGTGGATGACGACATGACAAGCGCCTCGGCTAATCTCCAGGGGTGCTCGATCCAATCGCGCGATCATCCGCCGCCGCCTCGCTACCCTAGTGCACCGCCGCGTACATGATCTTCTCCTCCGTCGCCTCCGCCGGCGAGAACTCCTCGACGATGCGGCCCTGGCGGCAGACAAGGATGCGGTCGGACAGGTTCATGATCTCCGGCAGGTAGGACGAGATGACGACGACGGCGAGGCCTTCGTCCGCCAGCCGGTTGATGATCTGGTGTATCTCGGCGATGGCGCCGACATCGACGCCGCGCGTCGGCTCGTCGAAGATGACGATGCGCGGCTGCTGCACCAGACCTTTGCCGATCACCACCTTCTGCTGGTTGCCGCCGGAAAGCTCGACCACGCGGGCGTTGTCGTTGATCGCCTTGATGTTGAGTGTCTTGGTCCATTCGGCCGAGAGCTGCCGCATCTCCTGCTGGTTGATCATCCAGGCCTTCTCGCGGCCGGCGGCAAGCAGGCCACCGAAGAGGTTCTCGGCGATGCCCATGGTCTCGAAGATGCCTTCGCTCTTGCGGTCCTCGGTGACATAGACGATGCCGTCGGCCACCGCCTCGCTCGGCACGAGGTAGCGCACCGGCTTGTCGTCCAATTCAATCGCGCCGCCGCGCAAAAAGTCGCGCTTGTAGATACCCGAGACAATCTTGAAGGTCTCGGTGCGGCCCGATCCGATCAGCCCGAACACGCCGGTGATCTGGCCTTCGAAAATCGAGAAGGAATTGTTGCGCACGATGTTGCTCATCGAGATGTCCTGCACCGAGAGCACTTTCTTGCCGGCCTTGCGCAATTTCGTCTCGTCGCGCTGGCGATAGATCTGCCCCGACAGCGAGCGGCCCACCATGGCCGCGACGATCTTGTCGCGGTCGAAAGCCGATGTCTGGTCGGTGATCACCAGTTCGCCGTCGCGCAGGATGGTGATGCGGTCGGCAATCATCAGCGCCTCTTCCAGCGCGTGGCTGATGAAGACGATCGACACGCCGCGCGCTTTGAGCCTCCGGATCAGCGCGAAGAAATGGCGTTTCTCTTCCGGCGTCAGCGTCGCCGTCGGTTCGTCGAAGATGATGATCTCGGCATTATGGTGGACGGCGCGCGCGATCTCGACCATCTGCCGCTTGGCCGCGCCCAGCGTCGCCACCATCGCATTGGGATCGACCGGAAAATTCAGCGACTGCAGGAATTGCTGCGCCGAGATGTAGGTGCCGCGCAGCCGGTTGAGGAATTTCTCGGTGCCAAGATAAAGGTTCTGCGCCACCGTCATCGACGGCACCAGGCTGGTCTCCTGGAACACCATGGCGATGCCCGCTTCCAGCGCGGCGTGCGGCGATGCATAAGCCGTCTCGACGCCCTTGTGGAACATCTTGCCCGACGTGGCGTCGACGACGCCGGCAATGATCTTGGTCAGCGTCGACTTGCCGGCGCCGTTCTCGCCAAGCAGCGCATGGATCTCGCCCTTCCGCAGATCGAAGGTGACGTTCTTCACCGCCGGAACGCCGCGATAGGTCTTGGTGACGTTTTCCAGACGGACGATCGGTTCCATCAGAAACCTCCCGAAGCGAGGTCGAGCGCCAGGACGCAATCACCGCCCTTCGAGGCGACGAACAGGCGACCGTCTTTTTCCGCCACGCTGCAGATGCCGTGCCGCGTGCCGTTGGCGCGGCTGTGCAGGCTGAATTGCGGCTGCAGGCCCCGATCGAGCTTGACTACCAGCCCATAGGAGCGGCTGGGCGACCACGGCTTGTGGATGCCCATGGTGCGGATGCCGCCGCATTGCAGCGGCTCGAGGAAGCTGCGGTTGGAGGCCAGCGCCGGCGCGATCCAGTAGGCAGGCGGCACCTGGTCGATCATGTCCTGGCGATAATGCGTTTCCTGCAGCACGAATTCGATCAGCCGGTTGCGTGACGCAAATAGCGTCAGCCACGCGCCGCCATCTCCCGCCGGCGACAGCCGCGCGGGATAGCCGGGCAGATGCGTCAGCACCGTCGAGCGGTTGCCAGTCGCGTCAAAGCGCACGAGCTGGTGGCGCCAGCTTTCGCTCACCAGCACGTTGGCACCGACCGGGTGAAGTCCATAGGGAAAGGCGATGTCGCCGGCGATCTTCTGAAAACCGATGCCACCCGCCCCGCACCGCCACAGCGAACCGGATGCGCCCTTCTTCATCAGGTCGGCCGCCCATTGCGACGGAGCATGCGCGCCGGAGCCGTTGGCCAGCCACAACGTGCCGTCATCGGCATAGGCGAGCGCGGTGATGCACCGTATTTCGGCCGGCAGCGAAACCTCCTTGCCGGCAATCAGCAGTCTGCCGCTCTCCAGCCCGACGGTCAGTTCGCCCGATGGCGACAGCGCCAGCGCGGTGATGGGGGATTGAAAGGTTTCGACAGCGACGGGCTCGGAACCAGCCGCAACCGCCAGGATAGCGTTGCCGCTGGAGACAAGCAGCCGCCCGTCAGACACCAGCAGATTGTCCGGCTCGCTCAGTTCGGCGAAGGCCGGCGCGTCGTCCAGCCGCGTGTTGGGACGGAAGGCGCCGTCGAGCGGCGGAATGGTGACCGCTCTGCCGCGAAAGACATCCAGGATCGGATCGAGGATCATGGCTTGCCTCCCCAATAGGAGGCGGGGCTCGTCCAGCTCGGGTCTGCGCCTTCGATCCTGTAGCGCCCGATGCGGTTGTTGAGGATGCCGCCGACGAACAGATATCCCTTGTGCTCGCGCATCGAGGTGACCATCGGATGCGCGTTGCCGGAAAGATCGCCGAGCGTCTCGACGATGCCGCCCTTCTCGTTGAACTTCACCACGCCGCCGGTGTTGATGTTGGGAAACAGCCATTCGTCCTGCGGCAGGCGGCGGGTCATGCGTTTGCGCATGTCGGGATGGCGCAGCGACAGGTCGAAGCTTGGCGTGCGCATGCCGAGCCAGGCCATCCAGTAATTGCCGTCGGAGGCACGGTTGATGTTGTCGGGATAGCCCGGCATGTCGCGGATGACGCATTCGGCGGTGCCGGCCTTCGGTCCTTCCAGCCAATAGCGATGCACGCGGCAGGCCCAGCTTTCGGCAAAGAACAGCGACTTGCCGTCATGCGCCATGCACACGCCGTTGGTGTAGCGGTAGCCGTCCAGCAGCGTCTTGGTCGATCCGTCCTTCGGATCGTAGGCCAAAAGGCGGCCCGTGGCGCGGTTCTCGATCGAGTCCAGCGCCCAATCATGGGCATCATAGCGCTTGGTTGAATCCGTAAAATAGATGCGGCCGTCCGGCGCGATGTCGCAATCATTCGGGTCGCGCAGACGCGCATCGTCGACGATCGAGGTCCAGGAGCGCGCCGTCTCTGCCGAGAGGCGCTTCACCTCCCGGTCCGGCGAGACCGAATAGAGCCCCATGGCGCCGACGCAACTGATCAGATTGCCGGCCCGGTCGAAGGCCAAGCCCAGCGGAAAGCCGCCTATATGGGCAAAGACTTCCGACTTCACATAGTCCGGTGCGAAGAAGCGGACGATCTCGCCATGACGCGTGCCGCAATAGAGATGGTCGTCGCGGTCGAGGATGACGTCCTCCGGCCCCTCCAGCTCGCCGAGCCCGATATGGTCCGCCGCCGACAGCCGGTTGTCGAGCTCGCAGGACGTGCCGGAACCGGGCGCAGCCGATTGCGTCTCGCCCATCTTGAGGTAGACCGGCGCGACATAGACCTCGTTCAGCACCTTGTGGCGGTTCTTCAGCCAGCGGATGTCGATGGTGACGGCAACCGCAAGCAGGATGCCGAGCACCATCTGGTTGGTGCCGGTGCCGTAGCCCAGCCGGATCAGGCCGTTGGTCATGGTCAGAACGATGATGGCGCCCATCAAGCCCTTGACCACCGAGCCGCGTCCGCCGCCAAGGCTGACGCCTCCGACCACCGCCGCCGTCAGCGCCATGATCTCGAGATTGAGGCCGGTGCCCGGCCCTGCCCCGCTCAACCGGCAGGCGATCAGGAAGCCGCCGATCGAGGCGCAGAAGCCTGAGAAGACATAGCTCATGAACACGGTGCGCCGCACCCGGATGCCGGCATTATGCGCGGAGCGCCGGGAGCCGCCCACCGCCAGCACATGCCAGCCTGGGCGCGAGCGCGTCAGCGCGATATGCGTGACGACGGCGAGGATGATGGCCAGCCAGACCGAGACCGACAGGCCCCAGAACGTGCCGTCGCCGATGAAGTCGAGCACATCGGAACTTGCCTGGGAAAGCTGCACGTCGGCGGCATAGGTGGTAACGAGAATGTCGAACAGCGCCCGCCCGAAAATGAAGGTGACCAGCGTTGTCAGGAAGGCACGCAGCCTGAGATAGCCGACGAGGTAGCCGTTGATGGCGCCGAAGACGAGCCCCGTGCAAAGTGCCGCGGCCAAGGCCAGCCAGATCGACTGTTCGAGAATGAAGAAGACGTAGACGGCGGAAAAGCAGGACAGCGCGAAGATTGAGCCCACCGAAAGATCGATGCCGCCGCCCAACATCACCACGGTCATGCCGATGACGACCAGCGAGAACTCGCCGAGCTGTCGCGTGGATTCCTGCAGCGAGGTGAGCTTGAAGAAGCCCGGAATGATCGAGCCGAACACGCCGAGCGTCGCCACCAGCGCCAGGAAAGGTATGGCGTTGTCGGTCCAGCGCTTGGTCAGGATCTCGCCGACCAGATGGTCGGGCACGAGATTGTAGCGCCAGGCCTGGAGGCGTTCACGGAAATTCATCGGCTGCTGCTGTCATTAAAAACGGGAAAGAGGCGGCCGGAACAATCCGGCCACCCCGTGGATGCTTTTCCGGCTGCGCGGCTTATTTCGCCGCCGCTTCGGCTTGCAGAGCCTTCAGGTCCCAGCAGCTGTCGGGCTTGAGGTCGGCCTTGGTCGTCGCCTTCTCCAGCGTGTAGATGTAGGTGTGCGAGGTGCCGGCCGGCTGGCCGCTCTGCAGCAGGAACTTGATGATGGCGTTCATGTCGCCCGACTGGCGGGCAAGATCGGTCATCACCACGGCGCCATAGGTGCCGTCGTTCAGCTTGTCGCAATCGGCCGCCTTCTCGCCGCCGCCGGTGGTGACCAGGAACACCTTGCCCTCGAGCTTGGCGTCGCGAATCGCGGCCGAGGCACCAGTGGCGTCGCCGTCCCAGAAGTCGATGATCGAGCATATGTCCGGGTGCTGCTGCAGCATCGTCGTCGTCACGTTGCGCGAGGTGGTCGCGTCCCAGTTCGAGTCGGGCTTGGCCACTACCTGGAAGTCGGGATGCTTCTCCAGCACCTTCATGATGCCGGCATACTGGTAGAGGCTCGACGAGTTTGCCTGGTCGCCCTGCACCAGGCCGATCTTCTTGGACGAATTCTCGCCGCAGCCTTTGATCGCCGCTTCGGCTTCGAGCTGGCCGAGCTTGTCCCAGTCGCTGCCGACGAAGGCGTCGGCCGGGAAGTTCGCCGGATTGTCGACCAGCAGCACATAGGTGCCGGCGGCCTGCGCCTTCTTCATCAGCTTCGAGTAGGAGTTGAGGTCGGGCGCATGAATGATCAGCACGTCCGGCCGCGTGTCCGAAGCGATGGCGTCGGTGATCGCCTGCGCGCCGGCATCGACCACCCAGTTCGGGTCGCGGGTCTCGAACGTGCCGCCCCAGGCCTCGACTTCCTTCTTCAGGTAGTGCGCCCAACCCTGCGCCAGGTCGAAGCCCATCGCCAGCGGCACCAGCATGACGCGTTTGCCGTTGAGCGCCTTGGCATAGGCGGCGGGGCCTGGATCGTCTGCGGCAAAACTCGGCGCCGCGAAGGCGGTAACGGCGAGCGCCGTGGCGGCGGCCATCAATGTCCTGATTAGTCTCATGTCACACCTCTGGTTCGGTTTTCGTTGCCGGGCGATCGTCGCGATCGCCCGGGTACCCGAGAGCAAGATGGTCTAGCCCATCTGCTCTAAATGTCGCCTTGTTGCGCCGTCTGCTCGTCGCGCGGATTGATGATGCCGTCGACGATGATGGCACCGAGCAGGATCGCCGCCTTGATCAGGTTCTGGTAGAGCAGCGGAATGTCGATAATGGTCATGGCGTTGAGCAGGATGCCGATCAGCGCCGCCCCCACCAGCACGTTGCGCACCCCGCCCCTGCCGCCCGAAAGGCCGATGCCCCCGATCACCGCCACCAGGACGATGTCGTAGAGCAGCGTCGAGTTGACGATGCGGGTGTTGATCGAATGCAGGCTGGCTGCCGTCAAAAGCCCGGCGACCAGCGCCACGAAGGCCGAAAGCACGTAGCGCAGCACCAGCATGGGCCGTACCGGAACGCCGATGTTGCGGGCAGCGACCGGATTGTCGCCGGCGAAATAGATGAAGCGGCCCCATTTGGTGTAGCGCAGGAACAGGAACACCAGGAAGGCCAGCCCGGCGAAGACGAACACCTCGACAGGAATATCGAGGAAGCGGACGCCGCCGAGCAGCTCGACCCAGTGTCCGCCGGGCACCGGCACGGCATCCTGCGTGATCAGTTGCGAGCGCACATAGCCGAACACGAAAGAGCCGGTGGCCAAGGTCACGAAGATCGCCGGCACGTCGGCATAGGCGACGAGAAAGCCGTTGAGCAGGCCGATGGCTAAAACGCCCGCCAGCACATAGACGAAGGCGAGCCCGTCCGAGGTTCCGGTGTTGAGCAGTTGCAGGTACCAGGCGACCGACATCGCCATGATCGCCACCGCCGAAAGGTCGATGCCGCGGCCGATGATGACGACCGCCATGCCGAGCGCCAGGATGCCGAGCACCGAGACCGAGCGCACGATGGCCACCAGATTGTCGGCGGTCAGGAACCCGGGCAGGCCCAGGGCAGCGGCGGCGAACAGCAGGATGGCGATGGCAAAGACGATGCCTTCCTGATTAAGGCGCCTCCAGTTCGGCCAGCCGATCGCATTCATCGCTTGTGTCTTTCGCCCCGAGGGCAAGGCCTTGCCGGCCTGCACCCCGCATGAAAGCTAATCGGCTCAACAGCGGCTCGTCAAATGAATCCGCGTTCAAGAACGGCGCCTCTCCGACTATTTTCCGAGTGGACGCATCAATTGCTGCAACTGGCGCAATAGGCGGAAACTCTTGGGGTTTTGGCGGTTCGTTGCCGTGATCGCGCGGCGGGTGGAAGAACCCGTTCGGGACGTCGCGGGACGGCGCAATTTGAGTCCGCAAAATGCGCCCGGCGCGACGTCAATTGTTCGCTGAATGGCCCGAAACCTCTGCGCCGGCATTGCCGGCAGGAGCATGCACACACCGCCGTGGCGCCGGCCCAGTCCAGAGCTTATCCAACAAACTTCCGTGTCGCCGTCTCGCCTGTTATGGATGAGTCCGGGGGTGGGCCGAGGAAAACGCATGAAGCCGATTTATATCGACTACCTCAATGCTCTCGATATCGAAGCGCTTGCCATGACGGACGCCGAGATCATCGGCGCCGTCGAAGCCGGACTCGTCGCGCAGGGCAACGGCCAGACGGTGATCGAGCCGCGCGTCCATCTCGAGCCGGATCCCTCCTTCCACGGCCACTTCAACGTGCTGCGCGGCTATGTGGCGCCGCTCGATGCGGCCGGCGTGAAGATCGTCGGTGACTATGTCGACAACTACAGGCATGGCCTGCCGTCGGAATTCGGCATCCTCAATCTTTTCGATCCGCGCACCGGCACGCCGCGCGCCATCCTCGACGCCACCGTCATCACCGACATGCGCACCGGCGCGGTCACCGCCATCGGCGCCAAGCATTTGGCGAAGAGGTCGTCCAAGGTGCTCGGCCATATCGGCGCGCGCGGCACCGCCTATTGGAACGTGCGCCTGCTCGACCATCTCTTCGACTTCGACGAGATCCGCGTCCACTCACGCCGGCCCGAAAGCCGCGATAGCTTTGTCGCGAGGCTGGCGGCCGACCTCGGCAAGCCAGTCATGGCCGTGGCTGACTGGAAAAGCTGCGTCGAAGGCGCCGACATCGTCGTCGAAGCCTCGCGGCTGCCGGAACCGCAGCCGCTGCTCAAGACCGAATGGATCAAGCGCGGCGCGCTGGTGGTGCCCTATGGCACGATGAGCGCGGTTGAGCTGTCATTGACCGATGTCATGCAGAAAATCGTCGTCGACGACTGGGGCCAGTGCAAGGGCGGCAAGTTCGGCTCGCTGCGCGCCCATGTCGAGACGGGACGGCTGAGCGAGGCGACGCTGCACGCCGAACTCGGCCAGATCGCCGCCGGCCTCAAACCCGGCCGGCAAAGCGATGGCGAGACGATCCTGTTCTGGCATCGCGGCCTCTCGCTCTCCGATATCGCGCTCGGCAAGGCCATGCTCGCCAAGGCCGGCGAAAACGGCATCGGCCAGAGGCTGCGCTTCGCATGAGCCCGCTCGTTCTCACCGGCGCCGGCGTCAGCATCGAGGATGTGGTTGCCGCCGCGCGCAACGCCTGCAAGGTCGAGATCACGCCTGCCGTCCTCGAAAAGCTCGACAAGGCTCGCCAGGTCCTTGATGCCGCCGCGGCTGCGGGCCAGCAGATCTATGGGCTGAACAGAGGCCTCGGCGCCAATCTCGTCACCGCGGTCCAAGGCGACGCCAGCGCCTTTCAGCGCCAGCTGATCGAAGGCCGCAGCGCCGCCGTCGGCGAGGCGCTGCCCGTCCCGGCGGTACGGGCAGCGATGTTCGCCCGCCTTGCGATGCTCGCCGCCGGCGGCTCGGGCCTGTCGCCGCGTGTGTTCACCGCGCTGGTCGAAGCGCTCAATGCCGGCGTGCATCCGGTGATGCCGTCGCTGGGTTCGATCGGCGCCGGCGATCTTCTGCTGATGACGGCGGTCGCTCGCGTGCTGATCGGCGAAGGCGAAGCCGAATATCAGGGTCGCCGCATGCCTGCCGCCAAGGCGCTGATGATGGCGCGGCTGGCGCCCGTCACTCTCTCGCCGAAGGACGGTCTTTCCCTGATCAACGCTTCGGCCGTTTCCACCGGGATCGGAGCGCTGGCGCTGACCGATGCGCTGTCGGCGCTCGACCAGCAGCAGCAGGCCGGCGCGCTGACGATGGAAGGCATCGGCGCCAACCGCACCATTCTCGATCCGCGCCAGCATCAGGCGCGCCCGGGCGCCTGCCAGCAGCTTGCGGCGAAGGCGCTGCGCGACCTGTTGGCGCGCGATGAGGCGCCGGCGCCGACCACCATCCAGGACCCGCTGTCGATCCGCTGCATGCCTTCGATCCACGGCGCGCTGGTCCAGGCGATCGACCATGCGCGGCTGGCGGTTGAGATCGAACTCAACGCCGCCGCCGACAATCCGCTGGTGCTTGCCGATGATGAGCTGGTCATGTCGACCGGCAATTTCCACACAGCGTCGCTGGCGCTCGCCTTCGAGACGCTTGGCCTGGCGATCGCGCAATGCGCGGCAGCGTCTGCCGCGCGCTTCGTCCAGCTCACCGGCTCGACCCGCCACGGCCTGCCGAAATACCTCTCGCCAGTCGGCGGTGCGTCTGCCGGCTTCGTGCCGTTGCAGAAGACGGTGACGGCGATCCTGGCCGCGATCCGCCACAAGGCCAATCCGGTGATGCTCGATTTCCTGCCGGTGTCCGAGGGCGTCGAGGATCACGCCACGCAGACGCCGCTCGCCATCGCCAAATGCGCCGAGATGATCGTGCTGTGGCGGCGACTGATCGCCTTGGAACTGATGGCTGCAGCGCAGGCCGTCGACTTGCGCGAGGGCATGGCGCTCGCGCCGGCCACCGGCGCGATCCACGCGGCCGTGCGTTCGCATGTGGCGACGCTCAAGGAAGACAGGCCGCTCGGCATCGACGCTGAAGCGCTCTATGCCGCTCTCGTCAGCGGAATCTGGCAAGGCCCTCCGGCCACGGGCTGACGCTTTTCGATTCTTGGTTCAGGGCTTTGCGTCCACCTTCTTCATGAAGAGGGTGAGCTCTTCCGGATCCATGTGCACGACATGCCTGTCTTCGGGATAGGCGCCGCTGTTGACGTCGGCGACATATTCGGAAAACGCCCCGATGCGCTCCTGCTGCAGCCGGTCATATTCGGCGGCGAAGTTGCGATAGACTTTCGAGTGGCGTGGCATGTGACCGCGATTGGTGCCGAGAATATCTTCGGCGAACAGATATTGCGCGTCGCAGCCGGTGCCCGCGCCCATCGACAGCATGATCAGCGAAGTACGCTCCGAGATCGCCTTCGCCACTTCCACCGGCACCACCTCGATCTCGGCGCCGATCGCGCCGGCGGCCTCGAGCTGCTTGACCGCCTCGAACACCTGCATGGCGGTGTCTGCAGTCTTGCCGACCGCCTTGAAGCCGCCGGTCCAGGTCGCGCGCGACGGGATCAGGCCGACATGGCCGATGACCGGGATGGCGTCGTCAGCCATGCGCTTGATCGTGGCGTAGCCGGCGCTGCAATAGACCGCGTCGGCGCCGGCTTTGTAGAGCCGGAACGACCAGCGCACGAAATCGTCGGCCGTGCCGATCTCGAAGAAATTGTCGCCCGGCATGGTGAAGAGGCTGGGCGCGGCGTCGCGATATTGCGGGTTGAGAACCAGGTCCGGCGGCACCGAGACGATGTCGACCCCTGCCCGCTCGGCGGCCTCGGCTTCCTCCAGCGTCAGCACGCGCAACATGGTCAGCTGCCGCTTGCCCTTCATGGCGCGCAGGTCGGCAACGGTCGGTCTCTTTCGGCTCATCGGTACATCCTGTTTTAACTGGCGGCTTTCAGCCGATATCGATCATCACCTTACCGGCCTCGACCTTGACCGGATAGGTCTTGAGGTTGACGCAGACCGGCGCGCCCTTGGCCTGGCCGGTCTTGTAGTTGAAGCGGCCATTGTGCTTGGGGCATTCGATTATGTCGTCCATCACCAGCCCATCGGCGAGATGGGCCTTTTCATGCGTGCAGTACCCGTCGGTCGCGAAGAAGGCGTCGTCCGGCGAGCGATAGATCGCGAAAGTGCGGCCGCCATGATCGAAGCGGATCACATCCTCCTCGTCCACGTCGTCGACCGCTAATGCTTCGACCCATTCCGCCATCGTCTGCCTCCAATTTGCCTAAGCTGCGCCTATTCGGCGGCCGCCGCCGTTATGTCGAGTTCGTGGAATTCGCTGCGATAGGGCTTGGCCGTCGGCGGCAATTCGCGCTTGAGATAATAGTCTTCATATTTCAGCTGCCTGAGCAGCACCGGCCAGACCTCGCGATAGGCATGCCACATCGACGGGTTCGGCACCGGCAGATCGTGCTTGATCAGCTCATGCAGCTTCGGCAGGGCGTGGTACGGCACCATCGGGAACATGTGGTGCTCCACATGGTAGTTCATGTTCCAATAGATGAAGCGGCTGATCGGGTTCATGTAGACGGTGCGCGTGTTCAGCCGGTGATCGGTGACGTTGTCGGCCAGCCCGATATGCTGCAACAGCCCCGTCAGCACCATGTGCCAGGTGCCGTAGAGCCGCGGCAGGCCGATCAATACGAGCGGTATCCATGATCCAAGCGCGATCGCGACAGCAATCGTCGCGGCGTAGACGACCATATGCCAGCGCGCCGCGATCACCGCTTTGTGCTGTTCCATTTCCGGAATGTAGCTCTTCTCGTCGTCCGACAATGTGCCGAAGGCCTGGCGCACCAGCGTCGGCAGCGAATAACGGAAATCGAGGATGCCGGTGAAGGCCAAAGCCGCCTTGACGAGGTCCGGCGGCCGCATCACCGCAATCTCGGCGTCGCGGCCGACGATGATGGTGTCGGTGTGGTGGCGCGCATGGCTCCAGCGCCACTGCACCGGATTGCGCATCAGCATGAAGGAAGCGATGTGATAGACGACGTCGTTCATCCAGCGCGTGCGGAAGGCCGTACCGTGGCCGCATTCGTGCCAGCGCGAGTCGCTCGACGAGCCGTAGAGCACGCCATAGACGAACAGGAACGGCACGATCCACCAACTGCCCCAGAACCAGACGATGCCGGCCGCCGAGCCCAGGATCGCGACGATCCAGATGATGGTGTCGCGGATCGCCAGCCCATCGGAGCGCTGCATCAATTCCTTCATGGTCTTGCGCGGTACGTCGGTATGGTACCACTCGGCCGAGGCAAGCCCGGTCTCGATCGCAAGCCGAGTGCTTTCGCCGACAAGGCTGTAGTCGCGCTTGGTGCTGGCGGCCATCGCCATCGTCATATTCCCCAGCCGTCAAACTCCGTTGGCGCAGAATTTCTCATCGAGGAATTTTTTCGCGCGCGGTACGTCGTCCTGGGTCAGGTGCTCGATGATCACCGGGATGTTCGGATGCTTCTCGCTGAGCCGCTTCAGATAGAGGTCGTAGTTCAGCGCGCCGAGGCCCGGCGCCGGCAGCTCGATCTCGCCGACGCCGCGGAAGGTAAGCCCCTCATGCGCGTCCGCGTCACCGATATCGGCATGCTTCTCGGACTTGTCGTCGCCCGAGCGCTTGACGTCCTTGGCATGCGCGATCCTGATCTTGTCGCTCAGCGTGTCGAACACCTGGTTCAGCACATGGTCCATGCGGTCGATGTTGTGCGCCTCGAAGTAATTGGTCGGATCCATCAACAGGCCGAGACCGGGGTGGTCGACCTGTGCGAACATCCTGACCGTCTCCTCGACCGAACCGACGACGTTGTTGACATAGGTCTCAAGCAGAAACACGGCGCCGTGGTCGTAAGCCGTCCGGGCAAGGTCGGAAATCACTTTGCGGCATTCCTCGAACCCCTCCTCGGTCTTGTTCTTCGGGTGATGCACCCAGTCGGACTCGGTGTTGTAGGTGCCGGTTTCCGAGATCACGTAAGGCGAGCCGAAATGGCGCGCATTGCGGATAATCTCCTTCAGATACGCCAGTCGCCTGTCGCGCTCGGTCTTGTCCGGATGAATGATGTTGGTGTAGCCGGACACGCAGCAGACTGGCAGGTTATGATCGCGAAAAGTGTCGCGCACTTTCCGCGCCTTTTCCGTGGAGATCTGCCCGGCCGACAGGTCGATATCCTTGAAATGCAGGTCGAGCTGCACGGTGTTGAAGCCGAGCGCACGGATGCGCCTGGCGGACTCTTCCAGCTCGTAGGGAAAATAGCCTGTGAAGATACCTGCCTGCATCATGAGGTGAAGTCCTCTGGGTAAGCGATTCAGTTGCCCTGCCTTTTAGTCGCCTAGTCGACAGAGATTTCGGACAGCCTGATCGTGCGACCTTCCGCCATCGAACGGTAGCCGGCCTCGACCAGCGCCATGGTCTTGACGTTGTCGGCGACCGACAGCGCCGGCGGCGTGCCGGTCTTCAGCGCGTATTGCAACTGCTCCATGACGCCGATGAATGCATGCGGAAACCACATCGTCTCCCAGCTTGGGCTGACCCATTTGCCGCCCGTCGTTTCGCTCGAGGCATGGGTCAACGTCGACGCGACGCCCTTCGGCCATCCAATCGTGCCCTTAGCGACGCCCTTGATGCCGTCGACCCGCCAATTGATGTGCTGATCGTCCTCGTAACCCTCCTGGCGCGGGCCGGACCAGACGTCCTCCAGCAAAACGGCAAGCACGCCCGAGGGGAAGCGCAGCGTCGACACGGTGATGCCGTCCGAGTGCTCGAACGCCGTGCGCGGATCCTTGCGCGTCAGCGTGGTTATCTCCTCCGGTTCGCCAAAAAGGAAACGCAGCACGTCGAGGTGATGCACGCTCATATTGGCGAGCGTCAGTCGATCGTAATCGGCAAGGAAGGTCTGCCAGTGCGGGATCGCGTGCATGTCGATCTCGGCAAAGACGATGTCGCCAAGCGCGCCGCTGTCTATGATCTGCTTCAAGACGCGCATCGACTGATCATAGCGCATGTTCTGATTGACCGAGAGGATCTTGCCGGACGCAGCCGTTTCGTCGCGCAGCTTCACAGCTTCCTCGACCGAAAGCGCCAGCGGCTTCTGCGCCAAGATCGCTTTGACGTGCGGCTGCTTCAACGCATGGCGGATCAAAGCCGGTTGCTGATCGGGCGGAAAGGCCAGATCGACGATCTCGACCTGGCTGTCCTCGATCAATTGCTCCGGCGTCTCGTGGACGGTCGCAATATTCCAGCGATCGGCGACCTTCTGCGCATTGGCTTTGGTGCGCGATGCTATGGCGACCGCCGGAAAACCGGCTTCGTGATAGGCGGCGAGATGGCATTCGGCCATGATCATGCCGGCGCCGATACAGCCGATCCGATATTCCCTGACCCGAACTGTCACGTCCGGTTCGAAGCCTATACTCGCCATCCATTCCTCCCTTGGAGGATGGATATAACGCCATGGTCCGGACCTCAGCCAAGGCCCGCGCCATCATTTCCCATCAGTCAGGCCGCAATCAGCACCGTGCTGTCCGGCGACCAGCTGAGCACGACGGGCTGACCCTCTGCGAGGCGTTCGGCACCGGTGTTCTGGACGATCACCTTCAAAGTCTGGCCGTCGCGGTCGACGAAATAGGTGCTGTTGTTGCCGGCGAAGATGCGCTTTGAGACCTGCCCCGTGAGCGTGTTGACATTGGCTGGATCGGGCTTTGCCGCGCCGGGCGAAATCCGGATGCGCTCGGGCCGAACGGCGCAGCTCGCCTTGGCGCCGGTCGGCACCGATGCGCCTGTCGAAGCCGCGATCGTCGTGCCGTCGGGCAGCCTGATCCCTGAGCCGGTCGCGTTGCCGTGAAAGATATTGGCGTCGCCGAGGAAAGTCGCGGCGAACTCGCTTTGCGGCCTGTCGTAGATCTCTTCCGGCGGTCCTTCCTGCACCAGCCTGCCGTCGCGCAATATGCCGATGCGGTCGCTCATCGTCAGCGCCTCTTCCTGGTCGTGGGTGACGAAAATGGTCGTGATGCCGATCTCGCGCTGGATGCGCTTCAGCTCGATCTGCATGTCGACGCGCAATGCCTTGTCGAGCGCGCCGAGCGGCTCGTCGAGCAAGAGCACGCGCGGCTTGGTAACGATGGCCCGCGCCAGCGCCACGCGCTGGCGCTGGCCGCCGGAGAGCTGGTGCGGCTTTCGCCCGCCGAGCTTGCCGAGCTGTACGAGATCGAGCGCGCGTTGCACTTCCGCAGCGATTGTCGCTTTCGGCTCGCCGCGCACCGACAGGCCGAAGGCGATATTGTCGGCGACGCTCATATTGGGAAACAGCGCATAGTTCTGGAACACCATGCCGATGCGCCGCTTTTCGACCGGCACGCGCTCGACGCTCTCGCCGCCGATCGCAATGCGGCCGGAATCCGGAAAATCGAAGCCGGCGATCTGGCGGAGCAGCGTGGTCTTGCCGCTGCCGGATGGTCCGAGCAGCGCATAGAAGCCGCCATCGGCAAAATCGATCGAGACATCGTCCAGCGCCTTGTGCGCGCCGAAGCTGCGCGAGACGTTCGCGACCTGGACGCCAGCCATTATTTCTCTCCACCAAACTTGAAGAAGCGCGCCGTGAGCAGCATCAGCGCCATCGACACGACAATGATGATCGTCGAGACCGCGTTGATCTCGGGCGTGAAACCCTTGCGGATCGCGGCATAGATTTCGACCGGCAATGTCGTTTGGCCGGGCGTCGACAGGAAATACGAGACCACGAACTGGTCGAACGACACGGCGAAGGCGAACAGCCCGCCGGCGATCACCCCGGGTATGATCCACGGCAAAGTAACCCGCATGGTCACCTGCCACTGGTTGGCGCCGAGCGAGCGCGCCGCTTCCTCCAGCTCTGGCGCGAAGGTCTGCAGCCGGGCCGACGCGACGACGATCACATAAGGCAGCGCCAGCGCGACATGGCCAAGCAGGATTGCAATGAGCCCGCGGCCGATTCCGACGCCGAAGAAGAAGATCAGCATTGCCGTGCCGGTGATCAGCCACGGAATGGCGATCGGCGGGAAGAGCAGCGCCTGCAGGACTTTCTTGCCGCGGAACTCGTAGCGGTAGAGCGCCAGCGAAGCCATCGAGCCCAGCACCGTCGAGATCAAAGTGGTGATGATTGCGATCTCGATGCTGTTCCAGGTCGCGGCGATCAACTGGTCGTTCTGCCAGAGCGAGGCGTACCAGTCCGTCGTCCACTCGAACGGCAATTGGTAGAAGGGCGAAGCGTTGAAGGACATCGCCGCCATGATGATGATCGGCAAATAGAGGAAGCCGAGCAAAAGCACGATGTAGAAGCGCCCGAGCCATTCGAGGATGCGCGTCGTCGCCATCACGCAGCCCTCCGCAGGACAGGCGCGGCCAGCGCCAGGATGATCAGCACGACCGCGAGCAGGATAAAGGAGAGTGCCGCGCCCAGCGGCCAGTTGAAGACGGCGACGAACTGGTCCTCGATGATGGTGCCGTAGAAGGTACCGGTGCGGCCGCCGAGGATGCGCGGCTCCATGAAGGAGCCGACTACCGGTACGAAGATCAGCGCGGCACCCGCGATCAGGCCCGGCATCGACAGCGGGATGATCACCCGCCACAGCACCTGCCGCCGCGATGCGCCAAGCGAGCGGCCCGCCTCGATCAGCGAATCATCGATGGCCTGCAGCGTGAGATAGCAGGTCAGCACCATATAGGGCACATAGGAGTGCACCAGGCCGATGATGACGGCTGGGTAGGAATACATGAGATCAATGTTGATCTTGAACGGCAGAACCGCATTGAGCGCGGTGTCGAGAATGCCGCCTTCGCGCAGCACCATCGCCCAGGAGAAGATGCGCACCAGCCCGTTCGACCAGAAGGGCAGGATAACGAGCAGGAAGATCGCCTCGCGGCTGCGCCCTTTCAGCACCTTCGCAAGCACATAGGCCGCCGGGTAGCCGAGGACGACGCACCACAGCGTCACCTCCAGCCCGAGCCGCAGCGATGAAAACAACAGCGTCGAATAGAGGCTCTGCGAGAAGAAAGCTGCGTAGTTGCCGAGCGTGAACGACCATTCCTTTCCGGCCAGCGGCAGGTCGGTCATGAAGGAGAAGAACAGCATGGCCGACAGCGGCAGGAAGATCGCCACCGTCAGCCACAGATAGGCCGGAAGGAGAAGCGGCAAGGCCGGCTTCAGTCCGCGGCGCGAACCGATCGCAAGCTGGTCAGCCATCTGCCTCTCCTCACCGAAAGACGTGATTTACTTCACGTTGACCTTCAGCTCCTGCCACAGCGCCAGGTATTTCTCGCGCTGCGCATCGGTGATCGGCGCCTGGAACTGGATGCGCTTTGCGACCTCGGGGCTGCCCATGACCTTGCGGTTGAAGGCGTCCTCGGGCAGCGCGTCGACAGCCTTGGTGTTGGCCGAAACCGGCGCGCCGACCTTGGTGACCCATTCGACGTAGAATTTCGGGTCGATCATATAGTTGATGAAGGCCTCGGCGCCCGCGACATTCTTCGAGCCGACCGGGATCGAAAAGGCGTCGAGCCAGGCGACGGCGCCTTCCTGCGGGATGACCAGCGAGACCGGCAGCTTGAAATGCGTCTTGGCGCGGTCAGCCGAGCCGCTCCAATAGGTGCCGATGTCGATCTGGTTGGAGGCGACCATCTGGTTCCAGTCGTTCTCCGAGCTTCAGAAGGTCTTGATCTGCGGCATCAGCGAGGTGAGCTTCGCCTTGACCGCGTCCATATCCTTGATGTCGTTGATGTCCTGCCCCGACGCGATCGCGCCGAACTGCACCGCCTCGACGGCGTCGTCGCGGATGATGACGCGGCCCTTATGCGCCGGGTTCCACATCTCGGCGATGCTCGTCGGCGGCTTGTCGAAGGATTTGTCGTTGATCGCCAGAGCCGTCAGGCCCCACACCCACGGCACGCCATAGACCTTCCCGTCATGGTTGAGCATCGGCGAGCTGGCCTTGTCCTTGGCGATGTCGGCATAGTTGGAAAGCTTCGAGACATCGATCGGCTGGATCAGCTTGCCGGCCATCGCCTGGTCGTTGAAGGCGGCGTTGATCATGACGACGTCGTAGAGGCCGGGATTGGTGCGGATCTTGGTCAGCATCTCCTGTTCGGAGTTGAAGAAGTCGTTGACCACCTTGAAGCCGGTCGCCTTCTCGAAATTGGCGACCGCCCAGGGCTCGTCGGCGCCATAGCCCTTCCAGTTGAGCACATGCACTTCCTCGGCGGCCTGTGCTCCAAGCGTAAATGCTGAGACGAAGACGGCGGTCGCCGTCAGGAAAGCGGTCAGTCTGGGCATGCGCATGTTCTTTTCCTCTCATTGTTTGCCCGATTGACGGGCTTGTTAAGTTGCAGTCGCTTCCGCCCGGTCGAGCGCGGTCGTCGCTTCGCCGCGCTCGGTCAGGAACTCCTGGATTTCCATGTCGGTCGGCGCCGAAGATCCGCCATGGCGGGTGACCGAAAGCGCGGCGGCCGCATTGGCATAGCGTGCCGCCTCGCAAGCGCCCATGCCGCGCGAAAGGCCGCTGACGAAGGCGCCGATATGCGTGTCGCCGGCCCCATTCGTGTCGACGGCTTCCACCTTGAAGCCCGGCACCGCACGGGTGCCGCCATCGGCCATGCGCACCAAGCAGCCATGCGCGCCGGCGCGGATGACGACGCCTTCCGCCCTGGGGCAATGCTCGGCGAGCAATCGGATCGCGACGGTCTGGGCATCGCCGGCGCCGGCAATCTCGGCAGCCTCATTGGTGTTGCAGCTCAACCAGGTCGTACGCGCCAGAACCCTGTCCAGGATCGGCCGTGGAATGTCGGCGATCACCGGTGTCGGATCGAAGACGAAAGGAATGCCGGCCGGAAGCGCTTCGATCCAACCGGCAAGCGCGTCGCGACTGCCGGGATAGCTCAGCGTGTAGCCGGAGGTGAAAACCCAATCACCCGGAACGACTTGGACCGGTTTCATCATGTCCGGCGTGAGCCGGCTCTCGGCGCCCGGCCACGAAACGAAGGTGCGCTCCGCGTCGCCGCTGATCATGGCGACGCAATTGCCGCTGTCCATCGAAGGCGATGACGGCGTCAGCGTCTCGATACCTTCGGCCGCGAAGGCTTCGCGCAGGAAGTCTCCGTCCGGCCCGGTGCCGAGCTGGCCGCCGAACACCACCTTCATGCCGGTGCGGCTTGCCGCCACCATCATATTGAAGCCGCCGCCGGCGACCCGCGCGTAAGCTGACGCGGTCTTTTCCGTGCCGGCCGCCGGCAGGGCGTCGATGCGGTAGACATAGTCGACCACGGCGCTGCCGACATGAACGAGGCGCCCGCTCATCAGGCAACCTCCTGGCCTGGGCCGGCCTTGGAGCCGCGTGTGGCGACCAGGTCGCCAGCCAGCCCGCGAACCTGCGCGAGGTCGATGCCATGCAATTCGGCGATGCGATCCTGCGGCAGCTTCGACAGGCCGGCGCAGGCCCCGGCCATGCCGGCGGCAATCGCACCGATCGTGTCGGTGTCGCCTCCGAGATTGGCGCCGATGACGGCAGCCCGCCACGCATCGCCTTGCGCGACCTCCAGCACGGCGAAGGCCGCCGGCACCGATTCCTGGCTGGCGACGCCGGTGCCAACCAGGTCGACGATCAGCTTGATGGCTTGCTTCTCCGCCTTGCCGCGGACAAGCTCCTGCGCCCAGACGATGCGCGCGGCGATGTCGCCGCCGGTGACCCAATGGCCGAGCGCAGCACCAAGCCTTGCGGCGGCGACCCCATGATCGGAAGCGATGCGCCAATCGCCGCCCGAAACACCGAGACTGACAGCGGCTGCGACCGCCGCAGCCGATGCGATGGCGATCGAGGTGTTGTGCGTGGCCCGGCAGGTTTCCGCCACCTTGGAGACCAGAACGTCGAGCGGCTCCGGCGGCATCATGATGCCGACCGGCGCGATGCGCATCGCAGCGCCATTGGTGTCGCCGCCGCGGCCAGCTTCTTCGGCCGGCACGCCGCTGTTGATGGCATCGATTGCGCGCTTGGTCGATGGTCCAAGCAGGTCGTAGCTGCCGCGCGCCTTGACCTCGCGCTCCCAGTCGAGCAGCGCGTTGACCCAGTGCGCATGATCGAAGCGCTCGCCGGACTCGACAAGGATGCGGCCAAGCAGCAGCGCTTGTTCGGTATCGTCGGTGATCGCGCCGGCGGGCAGCCCTTTCGACACCGGGTGATCGGCGGCAGGCGCGACGAACTCCTCGACATGGCCGTAAAGCTCGGCGATGCGGGCCGTCGACAGAAGCTGCGTCGGCATGCCCAGCGCATCGCCCAGCGCCCCGCCGATCAGCGCGCCCATAGCCCGGTCCATCGCGTCGGCCGCCATGCTCAGAACTCCAGGTGCAGCGCGAAATGCGCCGGATTGAGCAGGCTGGTGACGAATTCGATGGCGCGCCCGTCGGCGGCGCGTGTCAGGCGGCGTGTGCGCAGGAACGGCGTGCCGGGCGCGCAGGCGAGGATGGCTGCGTCGGAAGCGCTCAGCATCTCGATGTCGACCCATTCCTCGCCGTGATCGGGAACAAGCCCTGCCCCGCGCAACGTCTGGTGCAGCGAGCCTTCGCGCAGGCCGCGCAGCGGTATGTCTTCCAACTCCGGCGACAGCGGCAGCCGGCTGCGCTCGATCGAAATGGCATGGCCGTCGTCGGCGTTGGTGCGGGCACGATCGACGGCGATGAAGGACGAGCTCTCGACGCCGAGCCTGGCCGCCAGTTCGGCGTCCTCGATGATCTCGAGCCGCAACGTGCGTGTCTCGGCATTGGCGCCCGCATTGGCAAGCGCGCGCGACCAGCCGATCGCGTCGTCGACCGGCATGCCGTCGAAGGTGACGAATGAGCCGATGCCGACCTTGGTGGTGATCAGCCCGCGGCTCGACAGTTCCTCGAGCCCTTTGCGGACCGTGTTGCGGCTGACGGAGAAGCGCTGAACGAGCTCGTTTTCGCTCTGCAGGCGGTCGCCGAAACCGAGCAGGCCGGAGCGTATCTCATGCTCCAGAACCGTCGCGATCTGCTCGGGCTTGCCCGTGCCGGGAGTGATCTGCGTCGCGCGACGGGCCATATCGATACCTGTTCAGTGAACCTGTATAATCCTGTTCATTATCGGATTAGAATTCCCCCGTCAACGAACCTTCATCACAATTCAAGAACGGAAGGAGGACCGGGCGCAGAATGAGCGTGCGGCGGCAACCGGAGACGCGCCGCTCAAGCGAAGAAGAACTCCTCCACGCGCTGCTTGGCCTGGCGCAGCACCGGCAGGATGTCGCGCTCCATCGCCTCGACCGAGAAACGCGCCGACTGCGTCGAGACGTTGATGGCGGCGACGGTGCGGCCGGCGCGATCGACGATCGGCACCGCGATGGAGCGCAGGCCGAGTTCCAGTTCCTCGTCGACGATGGCGAAGCCCTCCGCCCTCGCCTTGTCGATGGCCTTGCCGAGCGCGTTGCGGCCGGTGATCGTCTTCGGCGTCCGCCGCTCGATGGTCGCTTGCGCCAGGAAGGTCTTCAAGTCGTCCGCCTCCAGACCGGAAAGCAGCACCCGCCCCATCGAGGTGCAATAGGCCGGCAGCCGCGTGCCTACATCGAGCGCGACGCTTAAGATCCGCCGTCCGGGGATGCGCGCAACGTAGACGACGTCCTCACCCGATAGCACCGCCGCGTTGCAGGCCTCGTCGAATTTGCCCGCCACCTCGCGCATGATCGGCGCCGCGAACGTCCAAAGCGATGCGCCGCCGAGCCAGGTCCGCGCGACGGTCAAAAGGCGCGGCGACAGCGAGAACAGCCGGCCGGACTGCGTCGCATAGCCCGTGGCGACCAATGTCAGCAGAAAGCGGCGGGCGCCCGCGCGGGTGAGGTCGGCCTCTTCGGCCATCTCGGTCAGCGTCATGCCGGCCGGATGGCGCGCAAGGATTTCCATCACTGCCAGGCCGCGTCCCAGCGAGCCGACATGGTCGCGCGAAATTACTTCCTCTCCCACGAGCGCCTCCATGCCGGCGTTGACTCAATGCAGAGCTCGGAGTTAGAAATATCTCATACAAAACAGATGTTCGCAATGCGAACTTTTTCGTGGGGTCTGGAGATGGTCAAGTTCCTGCCGCTGAAAGAGGCGGTCGCGGAAAACCTGCATGACGGCGATACGGTCGCCTTCGAGGGCTTCACTCATCTGATCCCGACCGCCGCCGCGCATGAGGCGATCCGCCAGGGCTTTCGCGACCTGACGCTTATCCGCATGACGCCCGACCTGATCTATGACCAGATGATCGGCATGGGCATGGCTAGGAAAATCGTCTTCTCCTATGTCGGCAATCCCGGCGTCGGCCTGCTCAGACGCGCCCGCGACGCCATCGAGAACGGCTTTCCCCGCGCCATCGAGATCGAGGAGCACAGCCACGCCGGCATGGCCAATGCCTATGAGGCGGGCGCCGCCGGCCTGCCTTGTGCGGTGTTCCGCGGCTATCGCGGCGCCGGTCTTGCCGTGGTCAATCCAAACATCAAATCCGTCACCTGCCCTTTCACGGGCGAGGTGTTGGCGGCCGTTCCGGCGATAAGGCCGGACGTCACCTTCATCCACGCGCAGAAGGCGGACCGCAAAGGCAACGTGCTGGTCGAGGGCATTATCGGCATCCAAAAGGAGGCTGTTCTTGCCGCAAAGCGCGCAGTGGTGACGGTCGAGGAAATGGTCGACAGCTTCGACGAACTCCACCCCAATCTCACCGTGCTGCCCAGCTGGACGATCGCTGCGATTTCGGTCGTGCCCGGTGGCTCGCATCCCTCCTACACGCATGGCTATTACGAGCGCGACAACGCCGCCTATCTCGAATGGGACGAGATCGCCGCCGACCGCGGCCGCTTCCAGGCGTGGATGCAGCAGAACGTCATCGAGAGCAGCCCGGATGACTTTGCCGGCCGCATCGAACATCTGAGGAAAGCCGCATGAGCGACGCGAAGGAGATTGGTTTCACCCCGAACGAGATGATGACGATCGCCGCCAGCCGCGCCTTGAAGAGCGACGATGTCTGCTTCGTCGGCATCGGCGCGCCGTCGGCCGCCTGCAACGTCGCGCGGCTGACGCATGCGCCGGATATCACCTTGATCTATGAGAGCGGCACCATCGGCACGGCGCCCGACGTGCTGCCGCTGTCGATCGGCGACGGCGAATTGTGCGAGACGGCGGTCACCACCGTCGCGGTGCCGGAGATGTTCCGCTATTGGCTGCAGGGCGGCCGCATCTCGATCGGCTTTCTGGGCGCCGCCCAGCTCGACAAATTCGGCAATATCAACACCACCGTCATCGGCGACTATGCGCATCCCAAGACCCGCCTGCCCGGCGGCGGCGGCGCGCCGGAGATCGCCACTTCGTCAAAGCAGGTCTACATCACCATGGCGCAGTCGAAGCGCGGCATGGTCGAAAAGGTCGACTTCTTCACCTCCTTCGGCCATGGCGATGGCGGCGATCATCGCAAGCGGCTCGGCATCGATACCGCCGGGCCAACGCTTTTGATCACGGACCTCGCCATCTGGAAGCCGGACCCTGTGACCAAGGAATTCACAGTGGTGTCGCTGCATCCCGGCGTCTCGCGCGAGCAGGTACAGGAGACCTGTGGCTGGACAGTCAAGTTCGCGGAGGCTCTTGACGAGACGCCGGCGCCGACGGAACTCGAGCTGAAGACATTGCGCGACCTGCATGTCCGCACCAAGGCGGCGCATCAGGGGATCGCCGAGGGGAAAGCTGCCTAGATGACTGAAGCCTTCATTTGCGACTACATCCGCACGCCCATCGGCCGCTTCGGCGGCTCGTTGTCCTCCGTCCGCGCCGACGACCTCGGCGCCATCCCGTTGAGGGCCTTGGTCGAGCGCAATCAGGGCGTCGACTGGGCGGCCGTCGATGATGTCGTCTATGGCTGCGCCAACCAGGCCGGCGAGGACAATCGCAATGTAGCGCGCATGGCGCTGCTGCTTGCCGGCCTGCCGCAGGACATCCCCGGTTCGACAGTCAACCGCCTGTGCGGCTCGGGCATGGATGCCGTCACCATCGCCGCACGCGCCATCAAATCGGGCGAGGCCGAGCTGATGATCGCCGGCGGCGTCGAATCGATGAGCCGCGCGCCTTTCGTCATGCCGAAGGCCGACGCCGCCTTTTCGCGCAACGCCGAGATCTACGACACCACCATCGGCTGGCGCTTCGTCAACCCGCTGATGAAGAAGCAGTACGGCGTCGAGTCCATGCCGGAGACCGGGGAGAACGTCGCCGAGGATTTTTCCGTTTCCCGCGCGGACCAGGACGCCTTCGCGGTGCGCAGCCAGGACAAGGCCGTTGCCGCTCAAGGCAGCGGCCGGCTGGCGAAAGAGATCACGTCCGTGACGATCCCGCAGAAGAAAGGCGATCCGGTCGTCGTCTCGAAGGACGAGCATCCACGCGCCGGCACCACCGTCGAGACCCTGGCCAAACTGCCGGCGCCATTCCGCCAGGGCGGCACCGTGACGGCCGGCAACGCCTCAGGCGTCAATGACGGTGCGGCCGCCCTCATCATCGCTTCGGAAGCCGCGGCGAAGAAGCATGGCGTGACGCCGATCGCCCGCATCCTCGGGGGTGCCGTCGCCGGTGTGGCGCCGCGCATCATGGGCATCGGTCCGGCCCCGGCCACCAAGAAGCTTTGCGCCCGCCTTGGCCTGACGCCCGAGCAATTCGATGTCGTCGAATTGAACGAAGCTTTCGCCTCGCAAGGCATTGCCGTGCTGCGCCAGCTTGGCATCGCCGAGGATGCCGCGCACGTCAATCCGAATGGCGGCGCGATCGCGCTGGGTCACCCGCTCGGCATGTCGGGCGCGCGCATCACCGGCACGGCGGCGCTCGAGCTGCGCGAGCGCGGCGGCAAGCTGGCTTTGGCCACCATGTGCATCGGCGTCGGCCAGGGCATCGCAATTGCGCTGGAGCGGGTCTGACCGGTCGGATCAATAAGGCAGACCGACGTAGTTTTCGGCCAGCGCCGTGGAAGCGGCCTTGGAATGCACGAGGTAATCGAGTTCGGCTTCCTGGATGCGTTGGCCGAATTCACCGGTCTCCGGAAAACGGTGCAGCATCGTCGTCATCCACCAGGAGAAGCGCACGGCTTTCCAAACCCGCGCCAGCGCCTTGGCCGAATAGGCGTCGAGCCCGGCGTCTGACTTTTCGCGATAGAATTCACGAAGCCCGGCAAACAGATAGCGCACGTCGCTGGCAGCGAGGTTGAGGCCCTTGGCGCCGGTCGGCGGTACGATATGGGCGGCGTCTCCAACCAGGAACAGCCGGCCGAAGCGCATCGGCTCGGCGACGAAGGAGCGCAGCGGCGCGATCGACTTCTCGAACGATGGGCCGGTGGTGACGGCGGCAGCGGTCGCCGGCGGCAGGCGGCGGCGCAACTCGTCCCAGAAGCGGTCGTCGGACCAGGCCTCGACGCGCTCCTCGGCTGGAACCTGCACATAGTAGCGGCTGCGCTGCGGCGAGCGCATCGAGCAGAGCGCAAAGCCCCGCTCATGGTTGGCATAGACCAGCTCGCGGTCGGCCGGCGGCACCTCGGCCAGCACGCCCAGCCAGCCGAACGGATACTGCCGCTCGAACGTCTTCAGCGCGCCCTCTGGCACCGAGCGGCGGCTGACGCCGTGATAGCCGTCGCAACCGGCGATGAAGTCGCAATCGATGCGATGCGTGGCGCCGTCCTTCTCGTAGGTGACGAAGGGCGACGTTCCATCGAAACCATGCAGCGCGACATTCGACGTTTCGAAGAAAGTCACCAAGTCCGCCGCCTCGCGCTTCCGCATCAGATCGAGCGTCACCTCGGTCTGGCCATAGACAGTGACATGCTTGCCGCCGGTGAGCGCGGTCATGTCGATGCGGTGCGCGCGGCCGTCGAAGGCGAGCGAAATGCCTTCATGCGGCAGGCCCTGTTCATAGAGCCTCTCCGCCGCGCCCGCTTCGCCGAGCAGGTCCACCGTGCCCTGCTCGAGCACGCCCGCGCGTACCCGGCCAAGCACATGCTCGCGGCTCGACCGCTCGAGGATGATCGTCTCGACGCCAATCGTGGCAAGCAATTGGCCGAGCAGCAGCCCGGACGGCCCCGAGCCAATGATGGCGACTTGCGTGCGCATCAATGACCGAGGCTCTCGACCTGCGCGGCCAACTCGGCTGCAAGCCTGAGCGCGGCCGCCGTCGCAACGACCATTTGCGGCAGGATGAGCCATTCCAGCGTCCAGGCCGAACCCGAGCGCTCCTGCTCATGCACCAGCGCCTGATGCATGCCGGAAAGCTGGACGGCATTGAAGCGGGCGAGCGCCACCAGGGCTTCCGCCTTCACGGGATTCTGCTTGTGCGGCATGGTGGATGAACCGCCGCCGCCGGACAGCTTGATGTCAGTGCCCGCCTGCGCCATCAGCGCAACGTCCTTCCCGAACTTGCCGAGGCTGCCGGTCACCAGCGACAGCCAGCCGGCGAACTCGGCGAGCGCGTCGCGCTGATTGTGCCATTGCGGCGCGTCAGCGAGGCCAAGCTTCGCGGCAAGCGCGGCGCGCATTGCGGCGGCCTTGTCGCCGAGCTTTTCCAGCGTGCCGGCGGCGCCGCCGAACTGCACGACAAGCAGTCGGCCGGAGAGCTCCTTCAACCGTTCCTGGTGACGCTGGAGCGGCGCTCGCCAGGAAGCGATCCGGTCGGTCACGACGATCGGTATCGCCGGCTGCATACGCGTCACCGCCATCATCGCCCTGCCCTCGAAATCCTGTTCGAGACCGGCGAGCCGCACGACATTCTCGCTGAGCAGCAGGCCGACATGCTCGACCGCCCCGCTCAGGCGCAGCACCAGTGATGTATCGATCACATCCTGGCTGGTGGCGCCGAAATGAACGAATGCATCGTGCGGCACGCCAACAGCAGCCTTGATCTGTCGCACCAGTTCCGGCACCACGACGCCGTCGGCGGCGACGCCGGCGCGCAGCTTCGCCGTATCCGGCCGGAACGCCGCCAGCGCCTTCGAGATCGCCGTCGCCGCATCGCGGGAAATCGCGCCGCACTCGGCCTCCGCCTCGGCCAGCGCCCGCTCGAAGCTGAGCATCGCGGCGATGTCGGCTTCGACGGAAAAATGTCTGGCCGCCTCTTCGTCGCCGAGCAGGCCGGAAAGCAGCGGGTGATCGAAGGGCGAAACGGTCATGGCGGCCACGGTCAGCTGTCGAAGAAGACCGTCTCCTTTTCGCCCTGCAGGTGGATGTCGAAGACGTAAGTATCGCCCCGGCGCTCGGCGATCAGCGTCGGCACACGCAGGCGATGCTCGATGCGGGCGAGGATCGGGTCCTCGGCATTGGCCTTTTCCTCGTCCGAAAAATAGAGCCTGGTGTGCAGGCCGACATTGATGCCGCGCGCCACGATCCACAGCGTGATGTGCGGCGCCATCAGCCGGCCGTCGCGAAACGGCACGCGGCCCGGCTTGATCGTCCGGAACAGGCAGACGCCCGTTTCCATGTCGGTCGGCTGCCGGCCCCATCCAGGGAAATTCGGATCGGCGGCGCCGCGCAATTCCGACGGCGAATTGTAGAGCCCGTTGGCGTCCGCCTGCCAGATCTCGATCAGCACATCCTTGAGCGGCGTGCCGGTGCCGTCGAGCACGCGGATGCGCAGCTCGATGCGCTCGCCCTTGGTCTCGCCGTTGAGCATCGTCGAGCCAAGGTCGTTCGCATAGACGCCGCCGATGCCGCAGAAATTGGGCGTCAGCCCGATATGCACGTAAGGGCCGGCGGTCTGCGAAGGGCTTTCCTTCAACCGGTCGAGCGACTGCGCCATCAATTGCCCTCCGGCCTGTTCTCGAACAATGTCGAGCGGCGCCCGCGCAGCACGATGTCGAACTTGTAGGCGAGCGCATCCATCGGGATGGTCGACTGCATGTCGAGCGCGGCGATCAGCGCCTCGATAGCTTCCCTGTTGGAAATGCCGCCGACGATCGGACAACGCCAGATCAGCGGATCGCCCTCGAAATACATCTGTGTGATCAGCCGCTGCGCGAAGCCATGGCCGAACACGGAAAAATGGATATGCGCCGGCCGCCAGTCGTTCGGCCCATTCGGCCACGGATAGGGCCCGGGCCTGACCGTGCGAAAGGCGTAGCTGCCGTCTTCGCCGGTGATCGTGCGGCCGCAGCCGCCGAAATTAGGATCGAGGGGGGCGAGATAGGCGTCCTTCTTGTGACGGTAGCGGCCGCCGGCATTGGCCTGCCAGAATTCGAGCAGCACGCCAGGCACGCCCTTGCCCCGCTCGTCGAGCACGCGTCCATGGACGATGATGCGCTCGCCGAGGGCGCTCTCGCCAGGCCTGGCGAAATTGTGGATCAGGTCGTTGTCGAGCTCGCCGAACATCGCGTGCCCGAAGACCGGTCCGGTCAGTTCCGACAGCGTGTTGCCGAACGACACCAATGCCTTCTGCGGCGAGCGCAACACCGAGCTTTTGTAGTTCGGCGTCAACGCCGGCGGATGCCGTTGGCGGTCGCGCTGGAAGAAGGCGCCGGTCTCGGGTGAACGGTTCGAGCCTCGCTCAGCCATGGGCGGCTCCGTCCATCTGCGCGAACACCTCCTTGGCAATCTTGAAGGCGCGGTTGGCTGCCGGCACGCCGGCATAGACCGCGACGTGCAGGAAGGCCTCGCAGATGTCGTCGCGCGACGCGCCGGTATTGGCGGTGGCCCGCACATGCATGGCGACCTCCTCGTCATGGCCAAGTGCTGCAAGCAGCGCCAGCGTCACGATCGAACGCTCGCGCTTCGACCAGCCCGGCCGCGCCCATACCGTTCCCCAGGCGGCCTCGGTGATCAACTGCTGGAACGGCCGGTCGAAATCGGTCGCGGCATCCTCGGCACGGTCGACGTGGGGATCGCCAAGCACGGAGCGGCGGACCTCGAGACCCGTCCGGTAGCGGTTCTTCGTGACATCATCCATGGGCAGACGTTTCCTCAGGCAACGAGGCGACGAAATCGCGGATCAAGCTGACGAGCGCGTCGGGCTGCTCGATGCACGGGATGTGCGCGGCATTGCGGATCACTTCAAAGCGCGCGCCGGGGATCATTCCGGCCAGCGAGCGGACAAGATCCGGCGGCGTCGAACCGTCCTGATCGCCGACGATGCAAAGCGTCGGCACCGCGATGCGCCGCGCGCTTTCGGTGAAATCGGCATCGCGCACCGCCATGCAGGTGCCGATGTAGCCAGACAGAGCCTGCCTGGTCAGCATGTTGCAGCAGCCGGCCAGGTCCGCCGCACGCTTGGCATGGAATTGCGGCGTGAACCACACTTTCATGATGCCTTCGGCGATCGCCTCGATGCCGTCACGCTCGACAGTCGCGATGCGCGTGTTCCAGCTTTCGGCGGTGCCGATCTTGTGCGCCGTGTCGCTGAGGATCAGCGCCTCCACGCGTTTGGGATGGCGGGTATAGAGGCGCTGCGCGATCAGGCCGCCGACCGACAGGCCGCACAGCACCACCTTCCCGAAGCCGAAATGATCGATGAGGCCCAGCAGGTCGTCGACATGGTCGTCGATCGAGCGCACGCCGCCGCCGATATCCGACAACCCATGCCCGCGCTTGTCGTAGACGAGCATCGGTATTTCGCCGGCAAGCCGCGCGACGACGTCGTCCCAGATCCGGAAATCGGTGCCCAGCGAATTGATGAAGATGATCGGACGCGACGTGCCCGTCGCCTCGATGTAGCGGTGATGCAGCGTCACGCCGCCTATGCTGACGAATGGCACGATTTCGATCCTCCAAAGCCACATTGCACCAGCGGTTTGGTTCGGTAAAATGATATTTTGCGGCGTTTCATTAACTCTGAGGTTATCGAACCATGGCCGAAAGCCGGATCCGCTTCCGCCATCTGCAGGCCTTTCTCGAAGTCGCTCGGCAAGGCAGCGTGGCGCGCGCGGCCGACTTCCTGCATGTCAGTGCGCCGGCCGTGACCAAGACCTTGCGTGAGCTGGAAGAAGCGCTCGGCGTCGCCGTGGTCGAGCGCGACGGGCGCGGCATCCGGGTCACGCGTCTCGGCGAGATCTTCCTCGGCCATGCCGGCTCGGCGATCTCGGCGCTGAAGCGCGGCGTCGATTCCGTACGCCAGGACGGCGCTCTCCATCGCGACCCGATCCGCATCGGCGCGCTGCCGACGGTGTCGGCGCGCGTGATGCCGCTCGCCATGAACCTGTTCCTCGAGGAAAACACCGGCGCCGCGCTCAAGATCGTCACCGGCGAGAACGCCGTGCTGCTCGAACAGTTGCGCGTCGGCGCGCTCGACCTCGTCGTCGGCCGGCTCGCGGCGCCGGAGCACATGACCGGCTTCTTCTTCGAACATCTCTATTCCGAGCAGGTGCTGTTCGTGGTGCGGGCCGGGCATCCCCTGTCGGAACCCGGGGCAGACATCTTCGCGCGGCTCGACGACTTCCCCGTCCTGATGCCGACGCGGGAATCCGTCATACGCCCCTTCGTCGACCGGCTCTTCATCACCAACGGCATGACCGCGCCCGCCACGGAGATCGAAACCGTTTCCGATTCCTTCGGCCGTTCCTTCATGCGCCAGAGCAATGCGATATGGATCATCTCGGCCGGCGTCGTTGCCAATGAGATCGCCAGCGGCGCTTTCGTCGCACTGCCGGTGGATACGGAGGAGACCAAAGGGCCGGTGGGTTTGACCATGCGCACCGACACCGCGCCCTCGCCCGCCTTCACCATCCTGTTGCAGACGATCCGCGAAGCCGCGCGGCACCACGCCTGACGATCGGGCTAGCAGTTCGAATTTCGCTAACCCAGCGGTTAATAAAACACCGTAAAATATCATTTTACCGAACCAAACCGCTAGTGCAATGTGATCTCCGGAGGATCGAAAGCCGTGCCGTCCGGCCGCAAGCGGAAGACCCGTTTGCCGTCGTGTCGAACGGCGACTGAGGGAGGAGCAGATGTCTCATAATATCGGCAGCAAGCCCGCCAAATCGGGCATTTCACGACGCCAGTTCATCGCCACATCGATGGCCGGTGGCGCAGCACTTGCGTTCGGCCGCGGCAAGGCTTTCGCGCAGGCCGCCGACACGCTCAAGGTCGGCTTCGTCAGCCCGCGCACCGGCCCGCTCGCCGGCTTCGGCGAAACCGACGGCTATGTGCTTGACCTCGCCCGCAAGGCCCTGGCCAACGGCATCGAGCTCGGCGGCAAGAAATACAGCGTCGAGATCCTCGACCAGGACACCCAGTCGGATCCGTCGCGCGCCGGCCAGTTGGCAAAAGACCTGATCAACAACCAGGCCATCGACCTGATGCTGGCCGTTTCCACGCCCGAGGTGATCAACCCGGTCGCCGATGCCTGCGAGGCGGCCGGCGTGCCGTGCCTCTCCACCGTCATGCCGTGGGAGGCGTGGTATTTCGGCCGCGGCGCCAAGCCGGGCGCGCCCTCGCCTTTCAAATGGACCTATCATTTCGGCTTCGGCGTCGGCGAATTCTTCAAGACCTATATTTCGCAGTGGAACCTGATCGAGACCAACAAGAAGGTCGGCGTCATGTATCCGAACGACGCCGACGGCAACGCCATTCGCGCCAACCTCGCGCCGCTCCTGGCCAAGCAGGGTTTTACGATCGTCGATCCCGGCGCCTATGAGACCGGCACAACCGACTATTCCTCGCAGATCGCGCTGTTCAAGCAGGAAGGCGTCGAGATCTTCAACTCCTTCCCGATCCCGCCGGACTTCGCCGCCTTCTGGCGCCAGGCCGCGCAGCAGGGGCTGACCCGGCAGATCAAGATCGCCCAGGTCGCCAAGACCGGCCTGTTCCCCTCCGACATCGAGGCGCTCGGCGATCTCGGCATGAAGATCTCGAGCGCCGCCTATTGGCACAAGGCCTTCCCCTACAAGTCGCCGCTGACCGGCGTCTCCGGCACCGCGCTTGCCGACGGTTACGAGGCGGCGAGCGGCAAGCAGTGGACACAGCAGCTCGGCGCCTCGATGTCGCTGCTCGACGCCGGCTTCGAAGCCCTGAAGGCGAGTTCCAACGCCAAGGACAAGGCGGCGGTCGCCAAGGCACTGAGCGTGCTGAAGACCGAGACCATGATCGGCAAGGTCGACTTCACCAGCGGCCCCGTCGCGAACGTGTCCCCCGGCCCGATCATCGGCACGCAATGGGTCGCCGCCAAGGAAGGCTCGAAATTCCCGCTCGACTATGTCGTGACCGAGAACGCCACCGACCCGAACGTGCCGGTCGGGGCCAAGCTCCAGCCTTACAACGGCTGATTAAGTCGGGGCCCGCATCGTGAACGCGACGCCCAACGGTGCCGTCCTCAGCGCCGCCGGCATCCACAAGCGCTTCGGCGCGCTTGTGGTGCTCGACGACATCGACTTCGCCATGGGCGCCGAGGAAGCGGTCGGCATCGTCGGCCCGAACGGCGCCGGCAAGACGACGCTGCTCAGCGTGCTCTCCGGCGCCTATCCGCCGAGCGCCGGAACCATCGCCTTCAAGGGCGATGACGTGACCGCGCTGCCGGCCACGCAGCGCTGCCGGCTGGGCCTTGTGCGCACCCATCAGGTACCGAAACCCTTCGGCGGCATGACCGTCTTCGAGAATGTCTTCGTCGCCGCCTCGCATGGCGCCGGACTCGGCCGCGACGAGGCTTATGAGGAAGCGCTCGGCTCGCTGAAGCTCTGCGGCATGCTCAGCATAGCCAACCGCCGCGCCGAAACGCTCGGCCTGCTCGACCGCAAGCGGCTGGAGCTCGCCCGCGCGCTCGCCGCGAAACCGACGCTGCTTCTGCTCGACGAGATCGGCGGCGGCCTGACCGACGGCGAGGCGGGCGAGCTCGTCGAGACCATCCGCGAATTGCGCCGCCGCAGGATAGGCATCGTCTGGATCGAGCACATCGTCCACGTGCTTTTGCAAGTGGCCGAACGGCTGATCTGCATGGACGCCGGCAAGATTATCGCCGACGGCGAGCCGCAGGCGGTGATGGCCGACCCGCAGGTGATCAGCGCCTATCTCGGCGGAGGCCCGAAATGAGCCTGCTGTCGGCCGAGGATCTCGTTGTCCGCCACGGCCTGCTGCAGGCGGTGCGCGGCGTCAGCTTCAGCCTCGAGCGCGGCGAGACGCTGGCGCTGGTCGGCGCCAACGGCGCGGGCAAGACGACGCTGCTGCGCGCAATCGCCGGCGCGCACCAGGCGGCCTCGGGCCGTGTGGTCTTCGACGGCGACGATCTCTCCGGTGTGCCTTCGCATGAACGCGTCCGCAAGGGCATCGCCCTGGTTCCCGAAGGCCGGCGGCTGTTCGTGCAGATGACGGTCGAGGAAAACCTTCTGCTTGGCCGCACTGCCGGCCGCCCCGGCGACTGGAGCGTCGAACGCGTGCTCGACACCTTCCCCAACTTGAAGCCGCGCCGCCATGCCAAGGCCGGGCATCTTTCCGGTGGCGAGCAGCAGGCGACCGCAATCGGCCGTGCGCTGATGAGCAATCCCGACCTGCTCCTGCTCGACGAGGTCTCGCTCGGCCTGTCGCCGCTGGTCGTCGACCGCGTCTATGCCTCCCTGCAGGGGCTGATCGGCTCCGGCACGACGATCATCCTGGTCGAGCAGGACCTCAACCGCGCGCTCTCCGTCTCCGACAAGGTGATCTGCATGCTGGAGGGCCGGATCGTCCTTGCCGGCGACAGCAAGAGCGTGTCGCGCGATGAGGTGACCAAGGCCTATTTCGGCCTGCACCGGAAGGGCGCCGGAGGCGTGCCGGCATGATGAACCAGATCGTCCAGGGCGTCCTGCTCGGCGGCTATTACGCGCTGATCGCCTGTGGCCTCTCCTTCATGTTCTCGGTGATGCGCATCATCAACCTGGCGCATGGCAGCCTCGCCGTGCTGTCGGCCTTCGCGCTGTGGCAGCTCGCCTCGCGCTTTCACATCTCGCCATTTCTGGGCCTGCTCGTCGTGCTGCCGCTGATGGCCGCGATTGGCTGGGCCCTGCAGCACTTCCTGCTCGAGCGCAGCGCGCGCGGCGGCGCGCTGCTGCCGATCCTCACAACCTTCGGCCTCGCCATCGTCATCGACAATTTGCTGTTCGAACAGTTCGGCGCCGACACGCGCTCGCTGGCGCCCTTCATCGGCAGCCTGTCCTACGATTCCTGGGAATGGCCGGGCAGCCTCTATGTCGGCAAGCTCGCGGTGATCATCTTCATCACCGCCGTCGTCCTGCTTGGTGGACTACAACTGTTCCTCACCCGCACCGGGTTAGGCCGCTCGATCCGCGCGACCTCGGAAGACCCTGATACCGCCGGCATCGTCGGTGTCGACGCGCGCCGCTCCATGGCAATAGCCGCGGCAATCGCCATGGTCACGGTCGGTCTCGCCGGCGCCTTCCTCGGCATGCGCGCCACCTTCGATCCCTATGCCGGCGCAACGCAACTGCTGTTCGCCTTCGAAGCCGCCGTCATCGGCGGCGCCGGCTCGCTCTGGGGAACGCTGATCGGCGGCATCGTGCTGGCGCTCGCCCAGACGCTCGGCGCCAGGATCCATCCGCAAGGTTTCCTCATCGGCGGCCACGTCGCTTTCCTGATCGTGCTGTTCATCCGGCTCTACACTTCCGGCCTCGGCCTGCACAGCTTGCTGCGCCTCTCCACGCGGAAAGCCTCATGAGCACCGCCTCCCCGGTCATCGAGCGCGGCACGGCCGCTTCGCGCACCGCCGGCATCGGCGTTTTAACCATCATTCTGCTACTCGCCATAGCGCCGCAATTCCTGTCGGCCGGCGCGGTCGATCGCATGACGGCGCTGTTCATCTATGTGATCCTCGCCGCCATGTGGAATGCGCTGGCCGGTTTCGGCGGGCTGGTCTCGGTCGGCCAGCAGGTGTTCTTCGGCCTTGGCGCCTACTTCGCCATCCGCCTCGCCAATGCCGGGCTCAATCCGTTTGTCTCGCTCTTCGTTTCGGCGGTCATCGTCGGCGCCGTGTCCTGGCCGATCTCGTTGTTCATGCTACGCTTGAGGAACGGCGAATTCGCCATCGGCATGTGGGTGATCGCAGCGCTCACCCACCTGCTCGTCAATCTCGACCGGCTGATCCAGGGCGAGACCGGCACGTCGCTGATCTCGCTCAACGTCTACGATGCATCGACACGCCGGCTGACCATCTATTGGCTGGCGTTGGCGTCGATGACCGCCCTGCTCGCGATCCTGTTCAGCCTGCTGCGCGGCAGCACCGGCGCCGCCATTCGCGCCATCCGCGACAATGAGGATGCGGCGGCCTCCGTCGGCGTGCGCGTCACCGATACCAAGCGGCAGCTCTTCGTGCTCGCCGCCTTCGGCATCGGCGTCGCCGGCGCGCTGTGGCTGGCCACCGCGATCACCTTCCAGCCGAAGACCTATTTCAACGTGCAGTGGACCGCTTACATGATCTTCATGGTGCTGGTCGGCGGTATTGGCACCTTCGAGGGCGCCATCCTCGGCGCGCTGCTCTTCTTCCTCATCGAGACCTGGTTCGGCGGCACCGGCGTCTGGTACCTGATTGGGCTCGGCGCCACGGCACTGGTCTTCTCGCTGCTCTTGCCGCGCGGCCTCTGGGGCACGCTCGAAGAGCGTTTTGGTTGGCGCCTGCTGTCGGTCGGCTACCGCGTCAGGCTTCCCGCCAGCGTGGCGGATCCGACCGGCGAGGCCATTTCACCAGCACCCACTGCGGCACACAGCGAGAAGGCATGAGCATGCTGTTCGGCAAGACGATCCTCATCACCGGCGTCGCCTCGGGCATCGGCGCCCGCACGGCGGAACTCGCGGGCCAACTCGGCGCCGACGTCATCGGCGTCGACCTGCGCGAGCCGGCCGGACATCAGGGCGTCTTCGTCAAGTCCGACATCTCGTCCAAAGCCGGCGTCGACGACCTCGTGGCGCGGTTGCCGCAGCGCATCGACGCGCTCTGCAACGTCGCCGGCCTTTCCGGCAATATGGGCGCGGCGCCGACGCTCGCCGTCAATTTCTACGGCCTGCGCGCGCTCTCGGAAGCGATGGCGCCAAGGCTTCGCGAAGGCGGCGCCATCGTCAATGTCGCCTCCATCGCCGGCTTCGGCTGGCGCGCCAATCTCAACCGAGCCGCCTCGATGGTTGGCGTCGAGGGCTTTCCCGATGTCGCCAGAGTGATCGCCGACCACGCGGTCAAGAACGAGGAAGGCTATCCGGTCTCGAAGGAGCTTTTGCTCCTGTGGACCTTCCGCGCGGCGCATCAGGACCTGTTCAAGAGCCGCGGCATTCGCGTCAACGCGGTCAGCCCCGGTCCGGTCGAGACGCCGATCCTGAAACAGTTCCGCTCGGTCCTCGGTGACGCCAAGGTCGACAGCGATATCGCGCGCGTCGGCCGCGCCGGCACATCGGGCGACATTGCGCCCGTCGTGCTGTTCCTGTGCTCCGACGGCGCGCGCTGGATCAACGGCGCCAACGTGCCGGTCGACGGCGGCCTCGAAGCGTCGATCAACGCGGAAGTGCTTGGCTTCTAATTTTGCAACGCTCCAGCGAAAGCGAGGGAGAAACCCATGGACATCGGACTTCTGATTGACGGCGACGAAAGGGCGGCGACCGGCAAAGCCTCTTACGAGCGCCTGGACCCCTTCACCGGCAAGCTCGCGACGCGCGCCGCCGCCGCAAGCATTGCCGACGCCAACGCCGCGGCAGATGCGGCGGCGGCAGCCTTCGACGCCTGGTCGAAGACCGGGCCTGGCGAGCGCCGGATGCTGCTTCTGAAGGCGGCCGACGTCATGGCCTCGAAGGTCGGGGAATTCACCAAGCTGATGATGGAAGAGACCGGCGCCACCGGACCCTGGGCGGGCTTCAACGTCATGCTGGCGTCCAACATGCTGCGCGAGGCGGCGGCGATGACCACGCAGATTTCCGGCGAGGTTATTCCATCCGACAAGCCGGGCACGCTCGCCATGGCGATCCGCCAGCCGGCTGGTGTGTGCCTCGGCATCGCGCCGTGGAACGCGCCGGTCATCCTCGGCACGCGCGCACTCGCAATGCCGCTCGCCTGCGGCAACACGGTGGTGCTGAAGGCCTCCGAACTATGCCCCGGCACGCATCGCCTGATCGGTCAGGTGCTGGTCGAGGCCGGCCTGCCCAAGGGCGTCGTCAATGTCGTCACCAACGACCCGAAGGACGCGGCGGCAATCGTCGAGGCGCTGATCGCGCATCCGGCGGTGAAGCGTGTGAATTTCACCGGCTCGACCAAGGTCGGCCGCATCATCGCCGAGCTCTCGGGGCGGCACCTCAAGCCGGCGCTGCTCGAGCTCGGCGGCAAGGCGCCACTGGTCGTGCTGGACGACGCCGACATCGACGCTGCCGTGAATGCCGCGACCTTCGGCGCCTTCATGCATCAGGGCCAGATCTGCATGTCGACCGAACGCCTGATCGTCGACGAGAAGATCGCCGACGAGTTCGTCGCCAAGCTTGCCGCGCGTGCCTCGCAACTGCCGGCCGGCGACCCGCGCGGTCATGTCGTGCTCGGCTCGCTGATCAGCAGCCAGGCGGCGGATAAGATGGAGGAGCTGATTGCCGACGCGACCGCGAAGGGTGCAACGCTCGCGGCCGGCGGCAAGCGGACAGGAACGGTGGTGGAAGCGACGCTCCTCGACCACGTGACGCCCGCCATGCGCGTCTATTTGGAAGAATCCTTCGGCCCGGTGAAGCCGGTCATCCGCGTGAAAGGCGAGGACGAGGCGGTGCGCGTCGCCAACGATACCGAATACGGCCTGTCGTCCGCCGTCTTCAGCCGCGACATCCGCCGTGCCATGGCCGTTGCCGCGCGCATCCACGCCGGCATCTGCCACATCAACGGCCCGACCGTCGGCGACGAGGCGCAGATGCCTTTCGGCGGCGTCAAGGGTTCGGGCTATGGCCGCTTCGGCGGCAAGGCCTCGATCGCCGAATTCACCGACCTGCGCTGGGTGACGATCGAGGACCCGGCCCAGCACTACCCGTTCTGATTGGCCGCTTCTTCCTTCTCCCCTGTGGGAGAAGGTGGATCGGCGCGCAGCGCCGAGATGGATGAGGGGTGTTCCAGCGGAGTGAGACACCAGCTTTCCCTGGAGCACCCCTCATCCGATCTCGCTTCGCGAGGCCGCTGTCCCCACAAGGGGGAAGGAAGAAATGCCCTCACCCCAGCGTCAGCCCGGCCTTCCTCGCTTCCTCGCGCAGGAACGGCAGGCCGACCTCGATCACGTCGCGCGGGTCCTCGGCCACCGGCCGCCATACGGCGAGCCCGCCGGCAATGTCGACATCGACATGGTTCATGCTTTCGAGCGTGATAGCGCCCTGGTAGCCGATGTCGGCGATGGCCTTCATGCAGGCCGCCCAGTTGAGCATGCCTCGTCCCGGCACGCCGCGGTTGGCTTCCGACACATGCACATAGCCGAGATAGGGCGCCGCCGCCTCGAAACCGGAAGCAAAGCTCTCCTCCTCGATATGCATGTGGTAGGTGTCGAGATGAATGAAGATGTTGGGCGCGCCGATGCGCTCGATGATCTTTGCTGCGTCGATGCCGCGGTTGATCAGGTGCGTCTCGTAGCGATTGCAGGGCTCGATGCCGAGCTTCAGGCCGCGCGACTTCGCCGCTTTCGCCGCGCGTTCGAGGAAACGGCACATACCGTCGATTTCCCTTTGCGTCGGCGCGCGGCCGGTGGTCTTGCCGATCGTGCCGTAGGTGACGCCGCCGAGCGCTTCCGCGCCGACCTCATTGCAGACCCGGAAAGCCGGTTCGAGGAAATCCAGCGCCTCGTCCGGCCGTTCGACCACATCGAGCGCGCGCGGCAGGCCGAGCGAGGGGACCAGTTCAACACGATAGTGATTGGCAAAGCTGCGCGTCCGCTTGGTGTCGATCTCCTCAGGCCGAAGCAAAGGGATCTCCATCAGCCCGATGCCGTATTCCTTGAGCCTGTCCATCTGCGGCTCGATGCGGGCGAGGTCCCAGACCGGTGCGATGGCGAAAGTGTGTAGTCCGAAGGTGTTCATGTCAGCCTCGTTGCTCATGCGCCGCCGCTGCGGCCGTATCGCCGCCGCCAACGATGCGGCTGACGACTTCGTTCATGTTGGTCCTGGCGGTGACGAGATCGGCGTCCGCCCTGCCGTGGCGCAGCACGACAATGCGGTCGGTGACCGACAGCACGTCGTTCAGCCGGTGCGAGATCAGGATGACGGCGATGCCTTCGGACTTCAGCCGCCGGATGAGATCGAGCACGCTCTGCACCTCGCGCACGGCAAGCGCCGCAGTCGGTTCGTCCATGATGACGAGCTTCGGATTGAAGGTGAGCGCGCGCGCGATCGCCACCGTCTGCTGCTGGCCGCCGGAGAACGAACCGACCGACCGGTTTATCGACGGCAGATGCGCGCCCAGCCGCTCGATCATTTTCGACGCTTGGCGATCCATCTCGCTTTTGTCGACGAAGCCGGGGAACAGGCCGAGCAACTTTTTCGTCGGTTCGCGTCCGAGGAAGATATTCGACGCCACGTCCTGTTGCTTGGCCAAAGACAGATCCTGGTAAATCATTTCGATGCCGAGGCGCCGCCGCTGACCGGGGTCCAGCGCCAGGATATCCTTGCCATCGAACTCGATCGAGCCGGTGTCGGCACGGTAGATGCCGGTGATGGTCTTCATCAGCGTCGACTTGCCGGCGCCATTGTCGCCGACCAGTCCGACCACCTCGCCGGCCGCGACCGAAAGATCGACGCCATGCAGCACGTCGACCGCGCCGAAGCTTTTGCGGATGCCGCGCAGCGAAAGCAGGGTCATACCCGCGACTCCTTCCGCACCTGGTACTGGTCGATGAAAACCGCGAGGATCAGCACCGCGCCGATCGCCATCTGCTGGTAATAGGATTGCACGGCAAGCAGCGTCAGCCCGTTCTGCAAGACGCCCATGATCAGCGCGCCGATCATGGTGCCGAGGATCGAGGCGCGGCCGCCGAACAGATTGGTGCCGCCGATGATCGCAGCCGTGATGGCGGTGAGCTCGTAATTGATGCCGGCGGTCGGATCGCCGGCATTGACGCGGGCTGTGAACAGCAGGCCGGCAAGCCCGGCGAGCGCGCCCGACAGCGTGTAGATGATGCGGCGGTGATGCTCGACGCGGATGCCCGCGGCTCGTGCTGCACCTTCGCTATCGCCCAGCGCCAGCGTGTGGCGGCCGAAACGCGTATAGGCGAGCACCGCATGCGCGGCGATGGCCGTCAGCACCAGGATGATCACCGGCATCGGGACGCCGAACGGCCGCCCCTGCCCGATATAGACGATCTCGGGCGGCAGGCCGTAGATCGCCCTGCCCTTCGAGATGACCAGCGCCAGACCGCGCGCCAGGCCTAGCATGCCGAGTGTGACGATGAAGGCCGGCACGAAGGCGCGGGTGACCAGTTGGCCGTTGATGTAGCCGGCGATCCCGCCGGCCAGGATGCAGGCGGCGACGGCGAAGACCGACGGCCAGCCGAGATTGACCGCCACGAAAGCGCCTGCGACGCCCGCAAGCCCCATGACCGATCCGAGCGACAGATCGAGCCCGCCCGAACCGATGACGAAGGTGGCGGCGATCGCCAGCACGCCGATCGTCGAGGTCGCGAGCAGGATGTTGAGGAAATTGCTGAGCGACAGGAAATAGGGCGACAGGAGCGCCATTGCCGTGCTCAGCGCCAGAAGCACCACCAGCGACTCCAGCCGGATGTGGAGCCTTTCGACGGATGCTCGCTGCACCCGAGCCCAGAAGCCGGGCTGTTCAGAAGCCATGTTTTCTACCCTTCGGGTAAGGGAATAGGGGAGTAGGTTAGTAGGGGAGTAGGGAAAGATGGGCGAAGCGCAAACCGCGCTCCCCTACTCCCCTACTGCCTTACTCCCCTACTCCCTTCCTTCCTCACTTCACATATTGCAGCATCGGCTCCTTGCCGGCGTCGAGCACGTCCTTGGTCAGCACCAAAGTCGGCACGGCAATGCTTTCCGGAACCTTCTCGCCGCCGAGCGCCTTCTTGACGTTCTCCACCGCCTGCTTGCCGACCAGATAGGGAAGCTGCGCCACCGAGGCATTGAGGCGGCCTTCCTTGATCGATTTCACCGCATCGACATTGCCGTCGACGCCGATGAGCGTCACCTGCGAACCCTTGCCCGCCGCATAGACAGACTCGACTGCACCAAGCGCCATGCCGTCATTGGCGCAGAAGATGGCGACGAGATCAGGATGCGCGGTCAGCGTGTCGGTGGCGATCGAAGCGGCCTTGCCGCGGTCCCAGTCGCCCGGCAGCGAAGCGACGATTTCGAGGCCGGGCGCCAGCTCCTTCAGCTTGTCGGCAAAACCCTTGGCACGCTTCTCGCCGGTGATGTTGCCGGACAGGCCTTCGATCACCAGCACCGGACCCTTGGCGTCCTTGCCGAGCTTGTTGGCGAGATACTCCGCGCCCTGCGCGCCGGCGGCGATGTTGTCGGAGCCGATATGGAAGGTGACCTTGACGCCTTCCTTGTCGAGCACCGCCTGGTCGAGATTGTTGTCGAGGTCGACGATCTTGATGCCGGCGTCCTGCGCCGACTTCAGGCAAGGTAGAAGGTTGGTCGAGTTGATGGCCGCGGTGATCATCGCCACCGGCTTGCGCTCAAGCATGGTGTTGCAGAGGTTCAACTGCGGCTCGGCTGCCTGATCGCTCTCGGCCGCCTGCTGGAAATATTTCACGCCAGCTTCCTTGGCGCCGTCCGCGACACCCTGCGCCATGGCGCCCCAGAACGGATTGGCCAGTGTCTTCATCAGCACGCCATATTCGCCGTCCTCGGCCTTGGCAACGCCGACGGCGGAAAACGCGAGCGCGACGCCGACGGCAAGGGTAAATCGATTTATCCTTGGGAAATGCGATATCATTCTATCCTCCGTTGATCCTTGGCGCCGGATGCCACGGCCAGGGCCGGCGCATGCTTCCGCTCACGACAATGGGGGCTGTTGTCGGTCTCCTCCCCCGGAATGCGGACCGCTGCCTGGCGAGCCAACGGATTCCCGCATCAACACCTGGCAGGGCTCGAGCCGCGCCGTGGGTGGTCCCACATCACCCTCGACCCTGCGAAACAAAAGGTTCATCGCCTCGCTGGCGATCCGGTGCACCGGCTGCACCACGGCGGCGATCGCCGGCCATGTCACCTGCATCCATTCGGCATCGTCGAAGCCGACCAGCGAGATGTCGTTCGGGCAATGCCAGTCACGCCGGCGGAACTCGGACAGCGCGACGAGCGTGCCCTTCAAAAGCAGCGAATAGACGGCGGTCGGCCGCTCTCCCCTGGCAAAGTAATCGCGCAGCGAGGATCGCAGCGGCTCGACGCTGACTTCCGAGGTGATGACGTCGATGCGCACCGATGGGTTGAGCGCCAGCGCCTGGCTGCGAAAACCTTCCAGGCGCGCGCGCACCGTCGCCGCCTGCTCCGCAAGGCCGATGACCAGAATGTGGCTGTGCCCATTGCCGATCAGCATCCGCGCGACCTCGGCGCTGGCTGCAGCGCTGTCGGCCGAGACCGTGTCGAAAGCGTCGTCGGACAAGACGCGGTCGATCAGCACGCCGGTCATGCCGTGGGCTTTCATGAAGGCGGCCGCCGGACCATGCTCGTTGCGCACAGGCGCCAGCACGACGCCGGCAACGCGCCAGTCATGCATGCGGGCAAGGATTTCCTTCTCGCGCGCCTCCGATTCACGGCTCGATGCGGCGACTAGTGTGTAGCCGCGCTGCTCGGCAAGGCCTTCGAGCTCGGTGACCATCTGGCCGAAGAACTCGCTTTCGAATTCGGGCATGATGGCGCCGATGATGCGGCGCTTGGCCCTGCGCATATCGGAGGCTAAAGGATCGACGCGATAGCCCAGATGCTCGACGGCATCGAAAACACGCTGCGCGTTTTCCGGCTTGACCGTGGTGACGCCGGCCAGCACCTTGGAGACGGTGGCCGCGGACACGCCGGCATGGCTTGCCACGTCGTGGATTGACGGACGCCGCTGCCGGGTTTGGTGTTGTGCCATTGACCTCCTCCCGAGGGCAGGCAGCCGATTTTGTGCCTCGCTATTGTAATCGATAAATCGATTTTTCGTTCTTGTAAATCGTTTCATCGGGAGTAAGACTTGAATGCGTGGTTGACGCGATCCAATCGCGCCCGGAGGAAAAACATGCCCGACAAAGCCTTGCCGCTGGTCATCAGCGCGCCCGAACCGCGCACATTGGAGCTCATCTTCACGCCGCCACAGCTGGCGCGCCTGCGCAAACACTATCGCATTGTCGAGGCCACCCCGGAAGGCGTCGCCGCCCTGCCCGCCGAAACCCTGGCCGAGGCGCGTTTTATCATCGGTCAGCCGCCGATTTCAGCTGAGACGCTGGAGAAGCTGAAGGCGCTGCGCTGCATCTTCAACGTGGAGACCAACCTGCTCAACAACATGCCTTATGAGACGCTGTTTGCGCGCGGCATCCATGTCGTCACCACCGGCCTGGTCTTTGCTGAGCCGGTCGCGGAACTCGGCCTTGCCATGGCGCTGAACCTCGCCAGAAACATCGTCGACGCCGACCTCGCTTTCCGGCAGGGCAAGGAGTTGTGGGGCGGCGACGGCAACCAGACCGCGCGGCTTCTCTCCGGCGCCGATGTCGGCATCATCGGCTTCGGCGATCTCGGCCGCGCGCTCAACCGCCTGCTGACCGGCTTCCGCACCCGCACGAAAGTTTTCGATCCATGGCTGCCGCCATCGATCCTGATCGACAACGGCGTCGAGCCGGCCTCGCTGGACGAGGTGCTGTCGCAAAGCGATTTCGTCTTCGTCGTCGCTTCCGTCACCAGCGAGAATGAGGGTTTCCTGGGCGCCGACGCCTTTGCCAGGATGCGCAAGGGCGCGGCCTTCATCCTGCTCAGCCGCGCCGGCGTCGTCGATTTCCCGGCGTTGATGCAAGCGGTGAAGAGCGGCCACATCGTCGCTGCAAGCGACGTCTTCCCCGAGGAGCCGCTGGCCAAGGACCATCCCGTCCGCACCCTCCCCGGCTTCCTGCGTTCGGCGCATCGCGCCGGCGCGCTCGACGTCGCCTTTAAGCGCATGGGCGACATGGTGCTGGAGGACATGGACCTTATCGACCGCGGCCTGCCGCCCCTGCGTTCCAAGCGCGCCGAGCGCGAGACGGTTTCGCGCATGCGCTCCAAGCCGGTCGACAGGAATTAGTTTCGAGCAGGCTGCCTAAAGCGTCCCGAGCCGAAGCGCGTCGCGCGCGATTTGCCAGGCCGTCTCCACATGCCGCCGCGCCGCCGCCTCCGCCGCTTCTGGCTTGCGCGAACGGATCGCATCCATGATCGCCTGCATTTCGGCGATCGCCGGCTCGCGGCGGTTCTGCGACAGGATTGTCATCGAACGCAGCTGGTTGATGCGGACGTTGAGACCGGTGACGATCTCCCAAGCTATGCGCTTGTCGGCGGCTTCAAAGAGCACCTCATAGAAGCTCGCCGTCGCCCGCATCACCTCGGCCGGCACGCCCGACGCCCACGCCTCGAGCAGCTTTGCCAGCGCCGCATCGAGCAGCGCGATCTGACCGTCGGTGGCCGATGTGGCGCAGGCCTTCGCCGCAATGCCCTCCAGCAGCGCGCGCAACTCGTAGATCTCGTCGGTCCGGCCAAGATCAGGCTTCGCCACGGCCGGCCCATGTCCAGGTATCATCTGCACCAGGCCTTCGGCCTCCAACTGCCGCAGCACCTCGCGCACGACCGAACGGCTGACCCCGAGCTGGTCGCATAGCGGCCGCTCGACCAGCCTTTCGCCGGGCTGGAAATGGAAATCCATGATCGCCTCGCGCATGCGCTCCAGCGCCAGCGTCCTCAACGTTTTGGCGGAGCGGTCTATGCGAAGCGTGTCAGCCATTTTTCCTGAATCCTTAGCCTCGTCACAAAAACCGATTCCATGACCGATTGACAAGACGCATGGCACTCCATAGCATGGTATACCATAAGACGATACAGAAATCGATGGGCCCCGAGCGGCTCCCATCCTGAGGAATTTCATGCAGCCGGCCATCCGCAAGATCGTCACCTATACCGAGAACACCCTGATCGAGGGCGGCAAGACGGCCCGGCGGCCGCTGCGTCTGATCGGCGTCGCCGCGGTGCTCACCAACCCATGGGCAGGCCGCGGCTTCATCGAGGACCTCTCCCCCGAGATCCGCGCTTTCGCGCCGGTGCTCGGCGAAACGCTGACCAATGAGATTATCGGCGCGGCAGGCTCGGGCGAGGTCATCGAAGGCTACGGCAAGGCCGCCATTTGCGGCACGTCGGGTGAGGTCGAGCATGCGTCGGCGCTGATCCACACGCTGCATTTCGGCAATCACTATCGCCGGGCCGTCGGCGCCAAGACCTATCTCGCCTTCACCAATCTGCGTGGCGGTCCGAACACGCCGATCATGATCCCGCTGATGGACAAGAACGACGAAGGCCGCCGCTCGCATTACCTGACCGTGCATTTCCAGATCGGCGACGCGCCCGCGCCGGACGAGCTGGTGGTGGCGCTCGGCGCGTCCATCGGCGGCCGCCCGCATCACCGGATCGGCGACCGCTACCAGGATCTGAAGGAGCTCGGAGATCTGCATGGCTGACGCCGCGACGATCCGCAGCAAGGCGCCCGACGGCACCGGCTTCATCCGCGCCGGTTCGGGCGCGCCGGTCCTGCTCATCCACGGCGTCGGCATGGATGCCGCGATCTGGCAGCCCCAGATCGCCGCTATGCAGGACCGCTTCGACGTGATCGCCATCGACATGCTCGGCCACGGTTCTTCGCCCCTGCCGCCGGAGAACGCCCGCCTGTCGGACTTCGCCGATCAGGCGATCCGTCTGTTGGATCATCTCGGCCTTGCCCGCGTCGCTGTCATCGGCCACTCGATGGGCGCGCTTGTCGCACAGGAAATCGCGCTTCGCGCCCCGTCGCGCATCAGCGCCCTCATCTGCCTCAACGCCGTTTTCCGGCGCCCGCCCGAGCTCGCGCAGGCGGTGCGCGAACGGGCGGCAGCGCTTGGCGGACCCGGCGACCCATCGGCCATCGCCGCCACGATCGCCCGCTGGTTCGGCGATCCGATCCCGCCGGCTCTTTCGGACGCGGCCGCGACGGCCCGCGCGGCGCTCGAAGGCGTCGATCGGCAAGGCTATGCCCGCACCTACCGCCTCTTTGCCAGCGCCGATACCGCGCACGCCGATCGTCTGCCCGATCTCACAGTACCCGCGCTGTTCATGACCGGCTCGGAAGATCGCAACTCGACAGCCGCCATGTCGGCCGCGATGGCACGACTGGCGCCAGCTGGGCGATGTGTGGTGCTGAACGACGAAAAGCACATGATGACAATCGCTTCCCCGCAAAAAGTGAATCAGCGCATCATAGGTTTCCTCGACCAGGTCGCGGCTGTTGGCGGACCGGCGGTGGAAGACGGCACCGCATTCGACGCCATGGAGTTCCGACGCGCGCTTGGCTCCTTCCTGACCGGCGTCACCATCGTCACCACGATCGACGAGTCTGGCGATCCGCGCGGCTTCACCGCCAACTCCTTCACCTCCGTCTCGCTCGAGCCACCGCTGGTGCTGGTCTGCATCGCCAAGAAGGCTCTGGGGCATCAGGTCTTCTCGACCTCCAGGGGCTTTGCCGTCAACATCCTGTCGGAAGCCCAGAAATCCGCATCCGGCATCTTCGCCTCGAAGGCCGCGGATAAATTCGCCTCCGTGGCATGGCAGTCCGGACAGACCGGCAATCCGCTGATCGGGGGATCGGTCGCGGTGTTCGATTGCGGTATGGAGCAATTGGTCGATGCCGGCGACCATTCGATCCTCATCGGCCGCGTCCATGACTTCAGCCACAATGGCGCCCAGCCGCTCGGCTATTGCCGCGGCGCCTATGTCACGCCGGGCCTGAGTCAGGAGGCGTTGGCTGCCGCCGCTCCGCCCGGAACCGAGGTCGGCGCGATCCTCGAGAACGAAGGCCGCGTCCTCTTTTTCGAGACCGCCGAGGGATCCTACCAATTGCCGGCCGGCCGCGGCCTCGGTGCCGCGAACGATGCTCGCAGCCTCAGGGGAAAACTTGCCGCCAAGGCGATCGATGCCGAGCTCGGCTTCCTCTACGCAGTGTGGGATGACGCGGCGGACGCCGCACGCACGCACGTCTATTATCGCGGGACTGTGGACGCCCCCGTCTACGGCGACGGCCAGATCCGGTTTGTCGAAATCGAACGCATCTCCGAATTGAAGATCGCCGACCCGGCTGTCAGCTCGATGCTCGCCCGCTATGCGCGCGAGCGCGCCGAGGACACTTTCGGCGTCTATGTCGGAAACGAGGTCGAAGGCGAAGTCCGGCCGCTTGCCAAGCCGGCGCCGTCGGCGCCAATCCATTCCGGCCCAATCCATTCCGGCCAGCGGTGAGATCGATGAAGTTTTCGCTTTTCGTCCATATGGAGCGCTCGGATCTCGCCAAGCCGCATTCCGAATTGCTGGCTGAACTGGAAGAACTGGTTCTGTTGGCGGAGCAGGCCGGCTTCGAGACCGCCTGGATCGGCGAGCATCACGGGATGGAATTTACTATCTCGCCGAACCCGTTCATCAACATCGCCTATCTCGCCGCAAAGACGAATACTATCCGTCTCGGCACTGGCACGATCATCGCCCCCTTCTGGCACCCGATCAAACTCGCCGGCGAAGCGGCGATGGCCGATGTCATCACCCGCGGCCGGCTGGATCTGGGCATCGCCCGCGGCGCCTACAGCTACGAGTATCAGCGCGTCTTCCCGGGGCTGGATGCCTGGGGCGCCGGCCAGCGCATGCGCGAGATCATACCGACGATCCGCGGCCTCTGGGACGGCGATTACGAGCATTCCGGCGAGTTCTGGCAGTTCCCGCCGACGACTTCCTCGCCCAAGCCTTTGCAAAAACCCTACCCGCCGATCTGGGTGGCCGCGCGCGATCCGAACTCGCACGACTTCGCAGTGGCCAACCAATGCCAAGTCCAGGTGACGCCGCTGGCCTCCGGCGACGGCGAGGTCGCAAGCCTGATGGAACGCTTCAATGCCGCCTGCCAGGCGCATCCGGACATAGCGCGGCCACAGATCATGCTCCTGTTGCACACTTTCGTCGCCGAGGACGCCGCCGACGCCGACCGCCTGACCCAGGACCTCTCGCAGTTCTACTGCCAGTTCGGCGCCTGGTTCCAGAACAAGAAACCCGTCCGCCAGGGCGTTCTCGAGCCGCTGACCGAGGATGAGATCGCGGCGATGCCCCAATACGCGCCCGACAAGATCCGGCAGAACCTCGTCATCGGCGAGGCCGACGACGTGATCGCGAGGCTGAAGAGCTACGAGGCGCAAGGCTATGACCAGTACTCGATCTGGATCGACAGCGGCCTCTCGCATGAGCGCAAGAAGAAGTCGCTGCGGCTGTTCATCGACAAGGTGATGCCGGCCTTCCAGGAGATGGGGTCGCGATGAGCAGCACCGCCTTCAGGAACTACATAGACGGCCAGTTCGCCGAGGCGTCCTCCACTTTCGACAGCATCGATCCGTCGACGGGCCTGCCCTGGGCGACGATGCCCGCCGCTTCCGTTGCCGATGTCGACTGCGCCGTGGAAGCCGCCCACCGGGCGTTGCGCTCCGGCCCATGGGCGGCAATGAACGCAACCGCGCGTGGAAAACTGCTGGTCAGGCTTGGCGATCTCGTCGCCGCCAATGCCGGCCGCCTGGCCGAGCTGGAAACGCGCGACACCGGCAAGATCATCCGCGAGACCCGCGCCCAGATCGCCTATGTCGGTGACTACTACCGCTATTATGGCGGGCTGGCCGACAAGCACGAAGGCGCCTTCATCCCGATCGACAAGGCCGACATGGAAGTGACGGTGCGGCCGGAGCCGATCGGCGTCGTCGCCGCCGTCGTGCCGTGGAACTCGCAGCTCTTCTTGTCGGCGGTCAAGCTCGGCCCGGCGCTGGCCGCCGGCTGCACCGTCGTGCTCAAGGCCTCCGAGGATGGGCCGGCGCCGCTGCTCGCTTTCGCCGAGTTGGTTAGCGAAGCCGGCTTTCCAGCCGGCGCGGTCAACATCCTCACCGGCTTCGGCTATGATTGCGGGCACCGCCTGACCAGCCATCCGCTCGTCGCCCGTGTCGCCTTCACCGGCGGCCCTTCGACCGCCCGGCGGATCGTCGCCAACACCGCCGAGAATCTCGCTTACACCACGCTCGAGCTCGGTGGCAAAAGCCCGGTCGTCGTCTTCGCCGACGCCGATCTCGACAGCGCCGCCAATGCAGTAGTGGCCGGTATTTTCGCCGCCACGGGCCAGAGCTGCGTCGCGGGCTCGCGGCTGCTGGTTGAGCGCTCGGTCAAGGACGAATTCCTCGCGCGGTTGAAGCGCAAGGCGGAAGCCATCGTCATCGGCGACCCGCAGGATCCCGCAACCGAGATGGGTCCGCTGGCGACCGCGCGCCAGCGCGAAAGGATCGAGGCAATCGTGGCGGAGAGCGTGGCTGCAGGCGGCCGACTGGTCACCGGCGGCGCGCGGCCGAAGGGCAAGGCCGACGGATACTACTACGCGCCGACCATCATAGAGGCGCCGGACCAGGCTCTCGCCTGCGTGCGCGAAGAGCTGTTCGGTCCGGTGCTGAGTGTGCTTGCCTTCGACAGCGAGGCTGAAGCGCTGGCTTTGGCCAACGACACGCAATTCGGGCTCGCCTCCGGCGTCTTCACCTCAAATCTCGCCAAGGCGCATCGCATGGCCTGCGGCATCCATGCCGGCGTCGTCTGGGTCAATACCTACCGCGCCGTCTCGCCGCTGGTCCCCTTCGGCGGCTACGGCCTTTCCGGCCTCGGCCGCGAAGGCGGCCTCGACGCCATCCGCGACTACACGCGCTCGAAATCGGTGTGGATCCGCACCTCCGACGACCCGATTCCCGATCCCTTCGTCATGCGCTGAGACGGCATGGCGAGGGTGCCGACAAGAACAAGAACGGAACAACCAATCAGAGGAGAACGACATGAAACTGATTTTCGCCGGCGTCTTTGCCGGGTTGATAGCGACCACGGCCGCAAAGGCCGATGAAATGGTGTTTACCAGCTGGGGCGGGACGACGCAGGAAGCCCAGACCAAATCCTGGGCCGAGCCTTTTACCGCCTCTTCGGGCATCAAGGTGCTGCAGGACGGACCGACCGACTACGGCAAGCTGAAGGCGATGGTCGACGCCAAGAACGTCACCTGGGACGTCGTCGACGTCGAGATGGATTTCGCCATCAAGGCGGCCAAGGACGGCCTGCTCGAGCCAATCGACTTCGCCGTCGTGCCGAAGGCCGATCTCGATCCGCGCTTCAGCAATGAGAACGCCGTCGGCAGCTTTTACTATTCCTTCGTGCTCGCCTGGAACAAGGGCGCCGTCTCCGGCGAGCCGGCAAGCTGGGCGGACATGTTCGACACCAAAAAGTTTCCGGGCAAGCGAACCTTCTACAAATGGTCGGCGCCGGGCGTGATCGAGATCGCGCTGCTCGCCGACGGCGTGCCGGCCGACAAGCTCTATCCGCTCGACCTCGACCGCGCCTTCAAGAAGCTCGACACCATCAAGTCGGACATCGTCTGGTGGGGTGGCGGCGCCGAATCGCAGCAGCTGATCGCCTCTGGCGAGGCCGCCTTCGGCCAGCTCTGGAACGGCCGCGTCTTTGCGCTCGAGAAGGACGGCGCCGATGTCGGCGTGTCCTGGAACCAGAACCTCACCGCCGCCGACGTCTTGGTGGTGCCGAAGGGCGCCAAGAACAAGGACGGCGCTATGAAATTCCTCGCCGCCGCGACCAGCCCGACCGGCCAGGCGAAATTCGCCGAGGCGAGCGGCTACGCGCCGATCAACACCAGGGCCAAGGCGGAAATGCCCCCCGACGTGGTCAAGGGCCTGCCGGACGCCCATGTCGACGGACAGATCAACCTCGACATGAACTACTGGGCCGAGCATCGCGACGAGATCGCCACGCGCTGGTACGCCTGGCAGGCGAAGTAAGGACCGTCCTTTGACAGGATCGGGGCGGCACCGGCCGTCCCGACCAGCAATCCGGGATTACCGCCATGTCGGTGGAAGCACAGCAAGGGATCGCAAGCCTTCGAATACCGGCAGGCCTTGGCGGCCTGCTTCCGGCGTTGATCCTGATCGGACTGTTTTTCGTCGTGCCGGTGCTGGCGCTTTTGCTCCGCAGCGTCACCGACCCCGCTCCGGGCCTGCAGAACTATGCGGCGCTGCTGGGCGACGGCACATACGCGCGCGTCTTCTTCAACACTTTCCTCGTCGCCTTCGTCGTCACCATGGTCACCGTGCTCGTCGCCTTCCCAGTTGCCTGGATGCTGGCGATCATGCCGCCGGCGCTCGCCTCGATCCTGTTCGGCATCATCATCCTTTCGATGTGGACGAACCTCTTGACCCGCACCTATGCCTGGATGGTGCTGTTGCAGCGCACCGGGGTCATCAACCGGGCGCTGATGGGCGCCGGCATCATCAACCAGCCGCTGCCGCTGATCAACAATCTCACCGGCGTCACCATCGGCATGGTCTACATCATGCTGCCCTTCATGATCCTGCCGCTGGTCGGCACCTTGCGCGCCATCGATCCGATGACTTTGCGCGCCGCCGCTCTTTGTGGTGCCAGCCCGCTCGCCGCCTTCAGGCGCATCCTGTTGCCGCTGTCACTGCCCGGCATAGCCGCCGGCGGCCTGATGGTCTTCGTCATGTCGCTCGGCTATTTCGTCACGCCGGCTCTGCTTGGCGGCACGTCGAACATGATGCTCGCCGAAATGATCGCGCAGATGATCCAGTCGCTGCTCAACTGGGGCCTGGGGAGTGCTGCCGCTTTCATCTTGCTCGTCGTCACCATGGCGCTTTATGCGTTGCAGCTGCGCCTGGTCGGGTCAAAACGCCCGGCGGGAGGCGCCTGAGATGCTGCTCGATTATGACCGCCTCGGCTGGTTGAAGGTCGCGCTCCTTGCCTTCACGGCATTGGTCGCAGCCTTCCTGCTGCTGCCTGTGGTCTTCATCGTGCTTCTCTCCTTCGGCTCCTCGCGCTGGCTGGCCTTTCCGCCCCCCGGCTGGACGCTGAAATGGTATCAGGAGCTGTTCGCCGACCCGTCCTGGATCGAAGCGGCCCTCACTAGCGCGCGTATCGCCACGATGACGGCGATCCTCGCCGTCGCCATCGGCCTGCTCGCCTCCTTCGCGCTGATTCGCGGCCAGTTCCGCGGCCGCGACGTCCTGCGCGGGCTGCTGCTCACGCCGATGGTCCTGCCGGTTGTCGTTTTCGCTATCGCCATCTACGCCTTCTTGCTGCGCATGGGTCTCGGCGGCACCACGATCGGCTTCGTCGTCGCCCACACCGTGCTGGCGCTGCCCTTCGCCATCATCCCGATCGCGACCGCTCTGGAAGGCTTCGACAAGTCGATCGAGGATGCGGCCATCGTCTGCGGCGCCAGCCCGCTGCAGGCTAAGCTCAGGATCACCCTGCCCTCGATCCGCATCGGCATCTTCTCCGCCGCGATCTTTTCCTTCCTGGCGTCGTGGGATGAGGTCGTGGTCGCTATCTTCATGGCGAGCCCCACCCTGCAAACCTTGCCTGTCAAGATCTGGGGCAGTCTCCGCTCCGACCTCACCCCCGTCATCGCCGCCGCATCGAGCCTGCTGGTCGCGCTCACGCTCGCCCTGATGATCGTGACGGCACTCTTGCGCCGAAAGCTGCAGACATGACCCAACCCTTTCTCTCGATCCGCAAATTGCGCAAGGCATTCGGTGCCTTCACCGCCGTTCATGATGTGACGCTGGATATTCCGAAGGGCGAATTCCTGACCTTCCTCGGGCCGTCGGGCTCGGGCAAGTCGACCACGCTCTACGCCATCGCCGGCTTCCAGGACCCGACCGCCGGGAACGTGCTGCTGCAAGGCAAGTCGTTGCTGTCGGTGCCTTCGCACAAGCGCAACATTGGCATGGTCTTTCAGCGCTACACGCTGTTTCCGCATCTGAGCGTCGCCGAAAACGTCGCCTTCCCGCTCCGCGTCCGCCGCCGGCCCGAGGCCGACGTCAGGCGCAAGGTCGCCGACATGCTCTCCCTGGTGCGGCTGGAAAGCTTCGCCGAGCGTCTGCCCGCCGCGCTCTCGGGCGGCCAGCAGCAGCGCGTCGCGCTCGCCCGCGCGCTGGCCTACGATCCGCCCATCCTGCTGATGGACGAGCCGCTCTCGGCGCTGGACAAGAAGCTGCGCGAGGAGATCCAGGCCGAGATCCGCCGCATCCATCGCGAAACCGGCGTCACCATCCTTTACGTCACCCACGATCAGGAAGAAGCGCTGCATCTGTCGGACCGCATCGCCCTCTTCAGGGACGGCCGCATCGAACAGATTGGGACCGGCGAGGACCTCTACCTTAGGCCCGCAACCGATTTTGTTGCCGGGTTCATCGGCAACTCGAATTTCCTCGCAGCCGAGCATCTGGAAACGGTGGGCGGCGCCTCGACCATCCGCCTCGCGGACGGCGCGCTTGTCTCCGGCATCAATTCCAATGGCAGCTTCGCGCCCGGACAGAAAACCAGGCTGATGATCAGGCCGGAAGCGTTTCGCCTGGAGCGCTCGCCCAACAATGCGGAGCTTGCGGTCGAGATCGTCGATGTCGCCTTCTACGGCGAGCGCCGGCGTATTGTGGCGCGCACGAGCGCCGGACAGGAAATCGACATCCGGCCGACATCTTCGGCAGCGGCAAAGCATGATGCCACGCTGGGTAGGCGGCAGATATTCTTCGATCCCGGCGGTGCCTTCCTGTTTCCCGCCTCGAGTAAAACCGGTAAGGAGCTGACGTATTAACGATCCGACCAAGCTTGAGCGCTCGGCAAGCAGATCGGCGTGTGCGAGACGAAGAAGGCGGATAAGAACGAGATTATCGCCATGATCACGGGCCTGCAGCGCCTGCCTAAGCGACTAGATCACTCCTTGGCGTTTGCGTGGCCGGCCCTCCGAAATTGGCCTCGAGCCAGGCAATGGCGCTCGCAACATCCTCGATGGCGAAGCGCGCGGTGGTCTCGCCCTGCGGCTTGACCCGGATCGAAATTCCCCCGGCGGCATTGACCGTTTCGAAGCCGTTCTCGTCGGACGTATCGTCGCCAAGGAACACAGGACGCCTGCCGCTGAACGGACCCGTCTGCATGAAGCGCCGGATCGCGGCGCCCTTGGCGGCCTCGAGCGGCATCAGCTCGACGCCGGCATTGCCGGCGATGACACGGTAACCTTTCGGCAGGCGCTCAAGCGCTGCCTCGACCAGTTCCGTCGCCCGTGCCAGAAGCTGGGGCGCTGCCCTCGTATGGATGGCGAGCACAGGTCCCTTGCGCTCGACATAGACGGCCTTGCTTGCCAGCTCCAGTTCGATCTCGTCGGCGAGCGCCGCCATGTCCGCCGGCTCGTCGGCGGCCTCGATCCGGCCATCCGGCGCAAGCCTGTGCTCCAGCCCGTAGAGGCCGGCGATCCTGAGCTTCAAGGGATCGAACAGATGGTCCACGGCCGCGATCGAGCGGCCGGTGATGAAGGCGAGCGCTCCGTCCAGCCGCCGTTCGATCGTCTGCAGCAATTGCCGCAACTCGGCGCTGACCGACACGCTGTCGGGATGCGCCGCGTGCTCCAGCAAGGTGCCGTCGATGTCGAGGAAAAGCGCCCACCGGCCTTCGGGAAGCGGCGGGGTAAGGTCTGCCTGACTATTCATCGGAATCCGACTGCCTGCTTGCGTTCGAACATGGAAACGACATTGTCGCCGGTGGGGCTTGCCGGCCGGTCGTATAGGGCCGTGACCCGGTCGAGGTCGCCGCGCTTCCTGAGCCGCGCCGCGTCGAGCAGCATGCTGCCGGCCCAGCGATAGACATTGTTGTCGCGCACGATGTCGCGCATGCGCCGCATGCGCTCGTGCTGCTCGTCCGGCCCCATGGTCATCGCCTGCAGCATCGCCTCGCTCATCATCGCCGCGTCGTACGGATTGACGATCAGCGCCTCCAGCAATTCGCGCGAGGCGCCCGCGAAGGTGCTGAGCAGCAGCACGCCCTGCTCGTCGTCGCGCGACGCCACGAACTCCTTGGCGACGAGATTCATGCCGTCATGCAGGCTGGTGACGAGGCAGATGTCGGCGGCGCGATAAAGCTCATAGACCGCGGCTTGTGAATGGTGCTCGGCCACCATGACGACCGGCTGATAGGATTTGCTGCCGTAGCGCTGGTTGAGCTCGTCGGCATAGCGCAGGCATTCATCGTGCAGCTGCTTGTAGGCAGGCAGCGTGCCCCGGCTTGGTGCAGCGATCTGCAGAAATACGACGTTGCCGATCGTTTCTGGATGACGGATGAACAGTTCCTCAAGCGCATGGAAGCGATCGAGGATGCCTTTGGTGTAGTCGAGGCGTTCGACGCCGACGCAAAGCTTGGCGCCAGCTGGAATTCTGAACCGCTTGCGCACGCGCGCCCGGCACTCCTCGACGCTCGGAAGAGTTTTCAGCAGCTCAACCGGCCACTCGATCGAGATCGGATAGGAATGCACCAGCGTCACCTGGCCGCCATAGGAAATGGCCGCGTCGGCTCGCTCGATCCGGCTTTCCATGAAACGGTCGACGCTTTCGGTGAAGTTGTTGGCGTGGAACTGGGTGTGGAAGCCCACGATCGAGCTGCCGAGCAGGCCGTCGAGGATACGCTCGCGCCACGGGCAGATGCTGAACACTTCCGAGTTCGGCCACGGTATGTGCCAGAAGGTGATGACGATCGCCTCCGGCAGGCGCTCGCGGATCATGCGCGGCAGAAGCGCGAAGTGGTAGTCCTGGACCAGCACGATCGGCCGCTCGTTGCGCGCCTCGGCAACCACCGTCTCCGCGAATTTGCGGTTGACGGCCTCATAAGCCTCCCAGTCGGATTCGCGGAAGATCGGGCGCGTGAACGCGATATGGCAGAGCGGCCACAGGCCCTCATTGGCGAAGCCAAGATAGTAGCCCTGATATTCGTCGTCGCTCAGCCAGACGCGGCGCAGCGTGTAGGAAGGATTGCCGGGCGGCACCTGCACCCGGTCGTTCCTGTCCACCACCGTCCGGTCGGCAGTGCCGCCGCCATAGGCGATCCAGGTGCCGGCGCAAGCGCGCGTGATCGGTTCCAGCGCCGAGACCAGTCCGCTCGCCGGCACGACAAGCTCGACGTCGCCGTTCCTGGTTTCGTTGTGGATATAGGGCTCGCGATTGGAGACGATGATGACCTGCGCATCCGGCAACTCGTCAGCGAGGATCTTGCGCAACGTCTCCGGCGACCATGTGACCAGGGCCGCGTCGACCGACTGCCCGTTCTTTTCGAATTCGCGCAGCACCTTGCGCGCGGCCTCTGTGGCGAAGTCGTCGCCGGGGCCTGCCACAGCCGAAATCCTCGGGTGATTGCGACGGTACCGGGATATCGAAATGAAAATGGCGAATGCGGAAAGTCCAAGGCTTGCGAGAATAAGGACCAGTAACAGAACGCTGTATTGTGTCATTGAAATGCCAGGCTGCCTCCGGCTGTCCGCTCATTATTTTCGTTCTTGCCGGCTGCGGACGGCAGACCGGTCCACCTGTGCAACGCACAAGCCGGCCATGGGTTCCGACATTTTTCGATTGTTGAACGCGGGCTTGCGACGCCTTCTTCTAAGTCCGCACGATAAGCGGCACCTGGCCTTCATGACGATCGGAAAGGAAGGCGGCGACACGGTCGCCGACCCGCTGGAAGGTCACATCGACGACCTTGTCCCCGACACTCAGATGCCGGAGCATCAGGGTGTCGATACCGATCGGCAGCCTCGGGCGCGTGACATGCAATTCGCCTTTCCAGCCATCGATTTCCAGGCCCAGACAGGCCTGCATCAGCATGAAGGTTGAGCCTGCCGACCAGGCTTGCGGCAGGCAGGCCACCGGATAGGCGATCGGCGCTTCGCCCGGCGCCCGGGCGAAACCGCAGAACAATTCGGGCAGCCGCATATTGAAATGAACGGCCGATTCGAAAGTGCCGCTCATCAGCCGCACAACGCTGTCGCGTTCGCCATAGCGGGCGAGGCCCACGCCGCAAAGCGCAGTGTCGTGCGGCCAAATCGAGCCGTTGTGGTAGGACATCGGGTTGAAGAACACCGCATCGTCGGCGAGCGTCCGCAGCCCCCAGCCGGAATGGAAGGCAGCCGACAGCAGCTGCTCGGCGACCAGCTTGGCGCGGTCGGGCTGCGGCAGCCCGACAAAAAGCAGGTGCCCGGCATTTGTCGTTCGAACCTTGCAGGGCTGGCCCTCGCCATCGATGGCCAAGGCGTAGAAATTCAGGTCGTCCAGCCAGAAATCGCGTTCCACGGCGATCCGCATTTCCTCGGCGCGGCCCTCCCAGTGCTCGGCGTCGGCGAATTCGCCGCGGCGGCGTGCGAGCGCCGCCATGCCGCGGAAGGCGGCAAAGACATAGCCCTGCACCTCGACCAGCGCGATCGGCCCCTTTGGGATGCGCCCATCGGCGTGGAAGACCGAATCGAAGCTGTCCTTCCACCCCTGGTTGGCGAGGCCGGACTCGGCGGCGCGCTGGTAGGTGACGAAACCGGTGGCGCGGCTCGCCTCCTCCGTCCAGTCGGCAGCGGCTTTCAGCGAAGGCCAAAGCTTGTCGATGAAGGCCATGTCGCCGGTGCGGTCGGCATAGGCGGAAGCCAGATGGATATAAAGCGGCGTGGTGTCGACGCCTCCGTAATAGCGGCCGAAAGGAAGCTCGCGCAGCGCCGCCATCTCGCCCTTGCGCGTCTCATGCATGATCTTGCCGGGCTGCGAATCCGAAAAGGGCGACGTTTCGGTCGCTTGGTGCTCGGCCAGAAAAGCAAGCACCCCGCGCGCCAGGCCGGGATTGAGCCAAAGCATCTGCAGGCTTGAGATCACGCCGTCGCGCCCGAATGCGGTCGAAAACCATGGGATGCCGGCATAGGGATAGGGGCCGGTCGGAAGCTCGGTGGTAAGCAGCGCCACGTCGGCGCGGGCGCGCTCGACCCAATCGTTGAACACGCGCCCCGAGCTGTGCACCGTGGCGCCGTGCCTGCGCTTGGCGCGCATGCCGAACCGCGCGCGCGCCGCCGCGGCGCGGAAGCGGTCGCGATCGGGCGGGTCGGCGATCGCGGGGCCGACCTCGACATAAAGCACCTTTCGGCTGCGCTTGGTTACGGCGATGAGGAAATCGGCGCGATTGTCGCTCAACTGGTCTGGCGCCTGCGAAAAGGAGATTGCCGAAAGTCGCGGCAAGCCGTCCAGGCCGTCATAGCCGAGCAGGACCGTGGTCTTGTCGGTCTTGGCGATATGCGTGGTGCCCCGCTTCACCCGGGTCGAGCCGCGCACCTCGAACATGTCGCGAAAGTCGGCGGCGAAATGCAGCGACGCGGTTATGGTGGAATGCTCGCGGCTGTAGTTGGAAAGCGTGATGCGCTCGAACAGCCTGTCCTGCCAGATCAGCCTGACGCGCTCGATATGGATCGCGCCCTGCGGCATATCGCGGCCGGCAGCGCTTTGAATAGGCAGGTTGGTCAGGTTGGACGTGAACAGCACATTGTCCTGGCTGAGCGATGCACCGAGCAGCGACATCGGCCTGCCGCCGATGGTCAGCCGGAATTCGGACAGCACGCGCGTGTCGTCGCGGAAGAACCCGTCGCCCGAACCCCTGATGTCGCCATAGGCGTCGGCGACGGCGAAGCAGTCGCCCTGCTTGAGGGCAAAAAGCCGGTGCGGTTCTCGCGGCGCCGTCTCGTCGAGCGAGGAAAGGGCCACGGCAGGATCGAGCTTGCGCTCGTCGAGCTCCGTCATTCGTCACCTCTTCGGTTGCCCCACCCTAGAGCATGATGCCGAAAAGTGTGAGGCGGGTTTCGGACGACATCATGCTCTATCTCTTTGATTTGGAGCCGGATTCAGATTTCAGGTCGAACAGACCTGAAATCATCCGGCTCTAGGCAGTCAAGGTCAGGAGGCCCTGGCCTCCGGCATGCCGGTCAGACGCATATAGGCAGAAAGGTAGTCGCGCGCCATTCTTGTCGCCGAGAACCCTTTCTCGAAGACTGCCCTCACCTGCCGCCGGTCGAGTTCGAGAAGCGCGGGCATCGATGCGACCGCATCGTCGACATTGTCCACGACGAAGCCGGTGACGCCATTGTCGACGATCTCCGGCAGGGCGCCGTTGTTCCAGGCGATCACCGGTGTGCCGCAGGCCATGGCCTCGATCGCGACGAGACCGAACGGTTCCGGCCAGTCGATCGGGAACAGCAGGCCTGCCGCGTTGCCCAGGAATTCGGCCTTCTCGTCTTCCGTGATCTCGCCGACATAGTCGATGTGGTCGCCATCGATGAGCGCCTCGATGTTGTCGCGGAAATAGGTGCGGTCGTCGTCGCCGATCTTGGCCGCCAGCTTCAGCTTCAACCCGGACCGGCGCGCGATCTCGATGGCGCGGTCCGGTCGCTTGTCGCGCGACAGGCGGCCGAGGAAAGCGAGATACGGCTCTTCCCCATGTGGTTCATAGGTCGGCCGGTAGGCATCGAGCGGCAGTCCGTGATGGATCGTCGCCAGCCAGTTCGCATCCGGCAAGCCGCGCTTCTGGCTGTGCGAGATCGAGATCATCGGGAAACGCGGGAAACGTTTGTAGGCCGGCGCCAGGTCGACATAGTCGAGCCTGCCATGCGGCGTCGTCACCGTGCGACCCGCGATCTGCTCGAAGAACGGAAAATGCAGGAAATGGCTGAGATGGAAATGAATGACGTCGAATTCGCCGGCGCGTTCGCGCACATCGGCGAGCATCGCCAGATGCGCGGCGATTTCCGATTTCTTCGGCCGCGGATCGAGGCGTATCGCCTGGTCGCGGCCTGGCACCAGTCGCGCCGATGTCTCGCTGTCACCGCTCGCGAACAGCGTGACGTCATGCCCGAGCTCGACGAGTGCTTGGGTGATGTAGAAGACGATCCGTTCCGTGCCGCCGTAAAGTTTCGGCGGCACGGATTCATAAAGTGGCGCGACATGGGCTATGCGCATCTGGTCCCTCAGCTGTTGACGCGAGGCAAAATGCGTCAGCCGCGAGATCGTTCCTGCCCAATTGGTCGCGGGTTAGCCTCAGGGCTTACGGCTGCGCCGTGCCAAAATGTTCGCCACCAGCAGAAGCAGGATGGATAGCGCCATCATTAGGGTCGCCGCGGCAGTGATGGCGGGCGAGAGTTTTTCGCGCAGGCCGATGAACATTTCGAGCGGCATGGTGCGCTGGCTGGCGCTGGCCAGGAACTGCACGACGACCACTTCGTCGAAGGAGGTGACGAAGGCGAAGGCCGCGCCCGAAAGCACGCCGGGCAGAATCAGCGGCAGCATGACGCGGAAGAACGACGTCAGGGGTTTGGCGCCGGAGATCGCCGCGGCTCGCATCAGGTTGCGGTCGAAGCCGGTCAGGCTAGCGCCTACCGTCACCACCACGAAGGGGCTGGCCAAGGCGGTATGCGCCAGGATGATGCCGGCATAAGTGCTGGCGAGCCCGACGCGGGCGTAGAATAGATAGGAACCGACGGCTGTGATCACCACCGGCACGATCAGCGGCGAAAGAAGCAGCGGCGTGATAATGCGCCGACCCGGAAACTTCTCGTCGGAAAGTGCGATCGCCGTTAGTGTCCCGAGCGTCGTCGCGATCACCGTCGTCCCGAGGGCGATGATCAGGCTATTGCCGATCGCCGACTGCCAGCGCTGGGTGCCGAGCACGACCTCGTACCAGCGCGTCGAGATGCCCTCCAGCGGGAAGATGAAGAAGGCGCCGCTGTTGAAGGAGAGCGGCACCGGGATGAGGATCGGCACCAACAGGAACAGGATGACCAGCCCGCACCAAATCCACAGCAGCGTGATGCGGATGCGTTCGCCTGTTGTGGGATAGGGAGAGAGCAGCATGGGTTACACCAGCTTCAGGCGGTCGAGGCCGAGGACGCGGGCAAAAATGCCGAACAGCGCCAAGGTGAAGACGAGCAGGATGAAGGACAGCGCCGCCGCCATCTCCCAGTTCAGTTCGACATTGACGTAATTGGCGATGAAATTGCTGATGAGTTGGTCGCCTGCCCCGCCTATCAGCGCCGGCGTGATGTAATAGCCGAGGCACAGGATGAAGGTGAGCATGCAACCGGCCATCACGCCCGGAAACACCTGCGGGATGTAAATACGGCGAAACGCGGTGAAAGGCCTGGCGCCTAGCGAATAGGCGGCCTTCATCTGCGAAGGCGGGATGGTGCGCATGACGCTGTAGATCGGCAGCAGCGTGAACGGCAACTGGATATGCGTCATGGCGATGACCAGCCCGATGCGGCTGTACATCAAGTCGAGCCGGTCGCTGGTAACGCCGATAAGAAGCAGGAAATCATTGACCAGGCCGAACTTTTGCAAAAGCACGGTCCAGGCCGCGGTGCGCACCAGGATCGAGGTCCAGAACGGCAGCAGCACCGCAACGATCAGGATGGCGGCCAGCCCTTTCGGCACGTTGGCGATGAGATAGGCGAGCGGAAAGCCGAGGATCAACGTTGCTAGCGTCACCGACGCCGCAACGAAGAAAGTGCGCAGGAACACCTGTATGAAGATCGCCTGCTCGGGTGGCACCCGCTCGATGCCGCCATCGGCGTTCCAGCGCAGATCGAGCGCGCTGAGCAGGTAGAACGAGGTAAGGCTGCTTGTGCCGCTCTGGATCACCGGCCAGGTCGATGGTACGGACCAGAACGGCACCGATTTCATGGTGTCGAGCGCGGCCTGACCGTCGGCGCTTTCCAGCTTGCGAACCGTCTTCAACACCTGGCTGCGGGCTCCAGGCAGCCGCGCGTTCAGGCTCTTGGCCAGTTCATAGGCTGTGCCCTTGGCCTGGTTTTCCTTGAGGTCCGCCGCCAACGCGGCGAAGGCGTCGTCGCCGGGAAGGCCCTGGCCGTTCCAGCCGGCCAGGGCCGCGGTCGTCTTGGGCAGTGCGTCCGCGATGGTCGGGTCATAGACCGCGCGGGACAAAAGCAGCACGATCGGAATACCGAAACTTAAGGCCAGAAGGACGAGCAGCGGCGCTGCCAGAAGCAACGAGCGCATCCGGTCGCCGAGTTCGGCGCGGCGGAGCGCTGCCGACACGGATTTCAGATCCGCGTCGGCGGCTGACCGGTCGCGGGCCAGCGTCGGCCGATCGATTTCGCTGGGCTGGAACGCCGACATCCCGCCTTCCTACTGAGCAAGCCAGGCGTTGAAGCGCTTGACAAGGTCCTCGCCATAGTCGCCCCAGAACTCGGTGTCGGCGACGAGATAGGCGCCGGCGAGATGATCGGGAGCATTGGGTAGCTTCGGCAGCGCGTCGGGTGCGACGAAGGAAGCCGCGTCGGTGCGCACCGGCCCATAGGTGATGTAGCTTGCGAGCTTGGCGTTGTTCTCGGGCTTGCTGATATAGGCGAGATATTTGTAGGCAAGCTCCGGATTGCGCGCGCCCTTCGGAATGCTGATCATGTCGTATTCGAGGATCTGGTTGTTCCAGACGATCTTGAACGGCTTCTTGTCGGTGTCGATCGCGTTCTGGATGCGGCCGTTCCAGGCGGTGGTCATCACCACTTCCTTGGAAGCGAGAAGCTGTGCCGGCTGCGCGCCGGCGTCCCACCAGACGATATCCTTCTTGATTGTGTCGAGCTTCTTGAACGCACGGTCGACGCCTTCCGGCGTGGCCAGCACCTTATAGACGTCGGCGGGTGCGACGCCGTCCGCCATCAGCGCCCATTCGAGGTTCTGCGCCGGGAACTTGCGCATGGCGCGCTTTCCCGGGAATTTCGTCGTGTCGAAGAGGTCGAGGACCGAGGTCGGAGCTTCCTTCAGCACGGTCGGGTCATAAGCAAGGATATCGCCGTAAGCATCGAGGCCGACTCCACAATCCAGCGCCGAGCCTTCGATGAATTTGTCGCGCGGCCCGATCTTGGAATAGTCGAGCCGCTCGAGGATGCCGGCGTCGCAACCCTGCAGCACGGTCGCGGTCTCGACCGTCACCAGGTCGATCGGCACATTGCCGGTCTCAACCATCGCTTTCACCTTGCCGAGATCGCCGAGATATTCCTGTTCCAGGATTTTTGCTCCGGTCTCCTTGCTGAACGGCTCGAACCATGCCTTGCGCTGCGCATCTTGCCAGGCGCCGCCGCTCGCCATGATCGACAATTCGTCCGCGAAGGCGGCGCCGGCAATGCTCATGCAGGCCGTGGCGGCCGCGAGCGAGAGTAGTCGTGTTCTCAATTGTGTCATTGCATTTTCCCCTGTTTTGGAATGGCGCCGCCCGTTCCGGCATCGGCCGGGAAGGCGCGGCAATCGTTGGGCGCGCAGGAGACCGTCACGGTCTCGCCGTTCGCCATCGTCGCTTCGGGGCCGACCTTGACGGTCAGCACCTGGTCGTTGGCGAGCCTGGCCACCAGGCGCAGGTGATCGCCGAGATAGATGCGTCCATCGACGGTCGCCGCCAGCGCGTTGCCGCCACTGGCGGCAGCCGACAGGCTGAGCCGCTCGGGCCGGACGGCGACGTGGCAGGCGGCGCCTTGCGTCACCCCGACCGCCAGCGCGTTGATCTCGCCGCCGCCGCTCAGCCGGACACGGCATTCCTGGCCTGAAACGCGGTCGACCACGCCTTCCAGCGTGTTGTTCTCGCCGATGAAGCTCGCCACGAATGAGCTTTGCGGGGTGTTGTAGAGATCGTCGGGCGAGCCCAGCTGGACGATCCCGCCATTGTTGAACACCGCGACGCGGTCCGACATCGTCAGCGCCTCGCTCTGGTCGTGCGTGACATAGACGATGGTGACGCCGAGCATGGTGTGGATCTGCTTGATTTCGAGCTGCATATGCTCGCGCAATTTCTTGTCGAGCGCGCCGAGCGGCTCGTCCATCAGCACCAGGTTCGGCTGAAAGACCAGCGCGCGGGCCAGCGCCACGCGCTGCTGCTGGCCGCCGGAAAGCTGCGTCGGGCGGCGGTCGCCGAATTGCTTCAGCCGCACCATGTCGAGCGCGCGGCCCACACGGGCCGCGATGTCGGCCTTGCTCACCTGGCGGACGGAAAGCGGAAAGCCGACATTCTCCTCTACCGTCATATGCGGGAACAGCGCATAATTCTGAAACACCATGCCGATATTGCGCTGGTAGGGCGGCAGCCGATCGACCGGCTGGCCCTCTAGCGTGATCGTGCCATGCGTCGGTCGCTCGAAGCCGGCGAGCATATTGAGCGTGGTGGTCTTGCCGGAGCCGGATGGGCCGAGCAGCGTCAGGAACTCGCCGCGCGCGACGGCAAGGTTCATCCGCGTTACCGCGAAGCTGCGTCCGTCATAGGACTTCTCGACGTCGGCGAATTCGACAAAGCCTTGGTTGGCGCTTGCCGACACGACGGTCTGGCCGGCGCTCATCGCGCGCCTTCCCGGCTGCCGCGGGGCGATTCGGTCTGCTGCTTGCGATCCATGCCTCGTCCTCCCGGAACCGGCCCGCTGAACAGGAAGCGTCCGGCTTGTATGATCACACAATAAGGCTGAAAGCGACCATAGATGCAGACAACTTTCACCGTCAAGCGCAAAAATGCGGCATTGTGTGATAATTTTGATCGGATTGAGTCCGTACAACCTCTATTGTATGGATCGTTGTCTTATGCTAGATGCCCCACAAGTGAGACGTCAGCCGCAGTTCGAATCCCTCATGCTTGAAAATCTTCGCCTCACCGAGGATGAAAGTCCGGTCTATCGCCGTCTTGCCGACGCGATCGCCGAACGCATTGCCGCGGGCACGCTTGCCGTCGGCGACCGGCTGCCGCCGCAACGCGAGATCGCCCGTGCATTGGGCATCAATGTCACGACCGTGACGCGGGCACTGTCCACCTTGCAGGAGCAAGGCTTGCTCGAGGCGCGCCCCGGGCGCGGCACCACGGTCGCCGCCCGCGATATTGTCGAGCGTCCGGGATTCGTGTCGGCGCCGAGCGACCAGAGCGGCATCGTCGATCTTTCCGTCAACAGGCCGCCCACGTCAGCCTATCTCGACGCCGTCGCGGCGCTGATGCCGCGCCTTTCCAAGGATCGCCACTACGCCTCGCTGCAGGATTATCATCCGCCAGAGGGGCCGCTTTGGGGCCGTGTCGCGGTCGCCGATTGGCTGAAATCGGTCGCCGGCGATGGCGATCCCGGCCGCGTCGTGCTCGCAGCCGGCGCCCAACACGGCCTCGACTGCGTGCTCGGCGCCGTCACCAGGGATGGCGAAGTGATACTTGCCGACGAGGTGACCTATCAGGGCATCAACGCGCTGTGTCGCGTCCATGGTCTCGATCTGCGTGGCGTCGCGATGGATCGCGGCGGCATGCGTCCGGATGCCTTCGAGGCAGCTTGCGTTCAGCTCCGCCCCCGTGCCGTTTTTCTGGTGCCGACACTGCACAATCCAACGACGATCACGCTGAGCGAGGAGCGCCGGCATGAATTGGCGGCCGTCGCACGCCGTCACAACGTGCTGATCATCGAGGACGACGTCTACCGTCCATTGGCCGACGATCCGCCGCCCTCCTTCGCCAGCCTCGAGCCGGAGCTGACGATCCATCTCGGCGCATTGTCGAAATGCCTAGCGCCCGGCCTGCGCCTCGGCTTCGTCATCGCCCCGCGCCCGATCGCCGGCCAGGTCGCCGCGGCACTCCGCATCAATTGCTGGAGCATCAGCCCGCTCACGGCGTTGATCGGCGCCAGGCTGATCGAGGAAGGGGCCGCCGCCCGCATCATCGACATCCAGAAGCAGGAGTTGCGCCAGCGCCAGGCGATCTTGAGCGAAATCCTCGGCCGTTTCGACGTCCAAAGCAACCCGATCTCGACGCATGCCTGGCTGCGCCTGCCCGAGCCCTGGCGTGGCGCCGGCTTTGCCCGCACCTGCCTGGAGCGCGGCGTCGCCGTGCTGCCGGGCGACGCTTTCGCCGTCGGGCGCGAGCCGGTGCAGCACGGCGTGCGCATCAATGTCGGCGCGGCGCGATCGCAGGAGGACCTGCGTTCGGCGCTGACCATCATGGCCGAGCTGCTCGCCGCTGGCCATCTGCAATTGCCGGGCTTCGTCTGAGGCCATGACCTCCGCGCCGAAATCAGTCGAGATCGCCATCATCGGCGCCGGCGTCGTCGGGCTGGCTACGGCCCTGCGCCTTGCCGGCGAAGGACGCGAGGTCCTGGTCATCGACCCGAACGAGCCCGGCTCGGGCGCTTCGTTCGGCAATGCCGGCACGATCGCCGAATATGCCTGCATGCCGGTCGGTAATCCTGGTGTGCTGCGCGCGCTGCCGAAACTGCTGCTCGATCCCGACAGCCCGTTCTCGCTGCGCTGGGCAGCACTTTTCCAGCTCGCGCCATGGCTGGTTCGCTTTGTTCGCCAATCGCTGCCGGCGGCAACCCGAGCCAATGCACTGGCGCTAGCCGGCCTGCTCGCCGAAGCCCTGCCGGCCTGGGGCGAAATGGTGCAGGAGGCCGGGCTTCAGGATCTGATGCGCCGAAACGGCTGCCTCTATGTCTACCGCCGCGACAGCGATTTTGCCGCCTCCGAGGGCGGACGGGCTTTGCGGGCCGAACTCGGCGTCCATCAGCAGGTTCTGACCGCCGATGAGGTGGCCGCGCTGGAGCCGCGGCTCGCGGCGTTCGAGGCTAAAGGCCTCTATTTCCCGGATTCGATCAATGTCAGCGATCCTAGGACGGTGATGGCGCGGCTGGCGGCAGCCGCTGCCGCCAAGGGCGCTCAATTCATGCGCGCGAGCGTGACCGGTCTCGCAGCGGGTGCCGGCGTGCGGCTGAGCGGCCCAGGGCTTGTCATCGCGGCGCAAAAAGTGGTGATTGCGGCTGGCGCGCGATCCCGCCCGCTCACGGCCCAGGCCGGCGACCGCATCCCACTGGACACCGAGCGCGGCTACCATCTGGAGTTTCCGACCACGGCACCTTTGCTCAACCGCCCGGTCTGCCCGGTCGATCTCGGTTTCTATATGACGCCGATGGACGGCAGGCTCCGGGTTGCCGGCACTGTCGAGCTCGGCGGGCTCAATGCGCCGCCCAATCCGCGCCGGCTGGCGCTGCTCGGTCGCGGCGTGCGGCAGTTTTTCCCCGACATCGGCAAGCCTTCGTCGCAATGGCTGGGCTTCAGGCCCTCGCTGCCGGACTCTCGCCCGGTGATCGGACCCTCGACGAAATCGCCTGATGTGATCTATGCCTTCGGCCATGGCCATCTGGGGCTGACGCTGGCCCCGGTGACAGCACGCTGGGTCGCCAGCTTAATCGCCGGCCGATCCCTGCCATCGGCCGCCGATTTTTCCGCGGCCCGTTTCGGCTGAACGGCCGAGCCCGGCAATCGATTCCGATATGTGAAATGCGAGCCTGTGGACCGGCCTAAGCTTTCGGCCAGCCGATAATCAAATCAACTTGATTTTCTAAAGTGGCATTCTAGGGTTGCCGCGGCTGGTAACTATCTCATGATCCCCAAGAAAGCCATCTCCGGCACCAATCTCGAGCAGGCGAAATCGCACAACCGGCGTGTGGTGATCGAAGCGATCCGCATCAACGGCGCGCTGTCGCGGGCGGCGATCGCGAGGCTGACGGCGCTGTCGTCGCAGACCATTTCCAACATCGTCGAGGAATTGGAAGCGGCCGGGCTGCTGCAACCTGAAGCAACGCTGAAAGGCGCGCGCGGCCAACCCGCCGTCCCCTACTCGATCAACCCCGATGGCGGTTATTCGATCGGCCTGCAGCTCGACCACCAGCTGGCCGTCGGCGTCGTCACCGATCTCTCCGGCACCGTGCGCGTGCGCATCGAGAGAGATGTCGACCGCCCAACCCCCACGCAGGCCATGCCGCTGCTAGCCGCGATCTCGAGCGACCTGATCGCAACCAGCCGGCTGGACCGCACCAGACTGCTCGGCATAGGGATGGCGATGCCCGGGCCGTTCGGCGTCGAAGGCATGACTTCGGTCGGGCCGACCGCCCTTCCCGGCTGGCAGGACTTTCCGGTGGCCGAAGAACTGGAACGCCTGACCGGCATCGCCGTGATCGTCGAGAACGACGCCACAGCGGCGGCAGTAGGCGAGCGGCTTTATGGCGTTGCCCGCAAGCTCGACAGCTTCGTCTATCTCTTCATCGGAACAGGCCTCGGCGCCGGCCTCTTCCTCGACGGCCATCTCTACAAGGGCAGCCGCCACAATGCCGGCGAGATCGGCCACATCATCGTGAGGCCCGGCGGCCTGCCCTGCGACTGCGGCAAGCGCGGCTGCCTGGAGCGCTACGTCTCGCTGCGCGCCGCTTATGACAAGCTCGACCTGCCGGATCCGGACCATGCCTCACCCGACCTGCTGGAAGAGCTTCTGGCAACCGGCGACAGCCGCTTCGAAGCATGGCTCGCAGAGGCGGTCGAGCCGTTGCGGCAGGCGATCGACGTCCTTGAAATGGCGCTCGACCCCGAGACTGTCGTGCTCGGCGGCTTCATGCCGCTGCCGGTGATCGAGGCACTGGCCGGCCGGCTGGAACCGCTCCATCTCTCGGTGAGCTCGACCAGCGCCCGTACCACGCCGCGCGTCGTGGTCGGCGCCGCGGGAAAGGACACATCCGTCCTCGGCGCCGCGGCCCTGCCGATCTTCTCGGAAACCAACCCGCAATTCGACGTGCTGCAGAAGCCGGTCGGCTGATACGTCGGCGTTGAGCCAGGTTCCTACGAGGAACCGGGTGCCGCAGCGGTCACCCGCCACACCGTGTTGCCGACGTCGTCGGCGATCAGCAGCGCGCCGGATTTATCAACGGCAACACCGACCGGGCGGCCCCTCGCCTCGCCCTTGTCGTTGAGGAAGCCGGTGACGACATCCTGCGCCATGCCGTTAGGATGCCCGCCGCTGAACGGCACGAAGACGACCTTGTAGCCGTTGAAGCGGGAGCGGTTCCAGCTGCCATGCTCGCCGACAAAGGCGCCGCCGCGATAGGATTGCGGCAGGTTGTTCGCGGTATAGAAGGCAAGCCCGAGCGGCGCGACATGCGAGCTCAGCGCGTAGTCCGGCGGGATGGCCTTCGCCACCATGTCCGGACGCTGCGGCATCACGCGCGGATCGACATGCTGGCCATAGTAGCTGTAGGGCCAGCCATAGAAGGCGCCGTCCTTCACCGAGGTCATGTAATCCGGCACCAGGTTCGGCCCGAGCTCGTCGCGCTCGTTGACAACCGTCCAAAGCGCCTTGCTTTCAGGTTCGAACGTCAGGCCGTTGGGATTGCGCAGCCCGCTGGCGAAAATGCGCGAGCGGCCGGTGGCGCGGTCGACCTCCCAGATCGCAGCGCGGTCCTTCTCGGCCTGGATGCCGTTCTCGGTGATGTTGGAGTTCGAGCCGACGCCGACATAGAGCAGCGAACCGTCTGGGCTCGCCACCAGGCTCTTCGTCCAGTGGTGATCGATCGGCCCGCCCGGCAGTTCCGTCAGCACCTTGCCCGGCGCCGTGATCTTCGTGTCGCCCGGCTGATAGGGATAGCGCATGATGGCATCGGTGTTGGCGACATAGAAGTCGTTGCCGACCAGCGCCACGCCGAAGGGCGCGTTGAGATGGTCGAGGAACACGCCCTGGTAATCCGGCTTGCCGTCGCTATTGGTGTCGCGCAAGATCGTGATGCGGTTGCTCGGGCCGGTGTCGCCGCCGGAGGTGACCCAGCTTTCGACCAGACCCATGACGATGTCCTTCGGCCGCTTGACCGACGCTTCTTTCGGTGCCTTGGACTCCACCACCAGGATGTCGCCATTGGGCAGCATGTAAACCGAACGCGGATGCTGAAGCCCCTTGGCCATCGCCTCGATCTGCAGGCCTTGCGCGACCGTCGGCTTTTCGTCGTTTTTCCAGCCGACCACCGAGGCCAGATGCATCGGCGGGAATAGGTATTGCTTTATCTCCGGCAGTTTCGGATTTGGGCCGATCTGCGCGCTCGGGTCGGTGTTGTCGTCGCTGCAGCCGGCAACGCCCAGGATCATTGCGTAGCAAAGCGCCGCCGTCGTCCATTTGATTGCGCTGTCAAGTCGTCTCATCGGCCACTCCTACATGATGGCGATAGACTAGCGCCCAGCCAAGCCAGCCGGTGAAGATTAGGATGACCACCACCAGCGCCGACAAGATCAGCCCGGTCGGCACGACGGACGTCCAGGCGTCGCGCGTGTGAACGAGCATGTTGAAGAAGGACAGCACGAGCACGACGAGGTTACCTCCCATGTGCAGCCATGCGGTCGGCTGAGCGCGTATCCTGCGGTCCCCAAGAAAGTCGGTAAGTCCTGCAATGGCGGCCAGGATGGCGACAATGACACCCACGGTCAGCAGCCAGGCCGAGAAATTGGCCCAGGTCATTTCCGCTGTCCGCCAGTAGGCAATATCGGTGAGCAAGGTCCCGACGAAACAGGCGATCGGGATGGTGACAAGCATGGGATGGATGGGATGGCCGGCAATGCTCGCCGTGGATTGCGGATTTTCCATACGGAAGCTCCTTTCCGCGCTGCAGCTTGGATGTAACAGCGCAAAAAGGCGAATGTTCCGCCGGAATTTCTCGCGCTCACCGGAAGGTGAACGTCGATTATCAGCCCGCAGGCTACCGCTGGCTAGGCCTTCGCGGCTTGGTCAGCTCCGCGGGTGGACCTGCGGTATCGCCTCGTCGAGCGAGCGCTCGAACGCATCGACCAAGGCATCGACCTGCGCCTCGGTGATGATCAGCGGCGGACAGAAGGCGATCGCGTCGCCCATATTGCGCGAGATAACGCCGTTCCGCTGCAGCAAGCCATTGACCAGCGCGCCGAGCGCTGCCGGCTTGCCCCAGGGAGCCTTGGTTGCCTTGTCGGCGACGAGCTCGACGGCGGCGATGAGACCGACGCCGCGCACCTCGCCCACCAGCGGATGCGAGGCGAGTTGGCTGAGTCGCGCCTGCAGATGCGCGCCGACCTTGCGCGCATTGCCGACCAGGTCGCGCTCCTCGATCAGCTTGATGTTCTCCAGCGCCACGGCGGCTGCGACGGGATGACCGCCACCGGTGAAGCCGTGGCCGAAGGTGCCGATGCGGTCGCTCTCGTCGGCGATCGGCTCGAACACACGATCGTTGATCAGCAGCGCCGAGATCGGCAGGTAGGACGAGGAAATCTGCTTCGACAGCACCATGATGTCTGGCTTGATGCCGAAGGTGTGCGAACCGAACATCTCGCCGGTACGGCCGAAGCCGCAGATCACCTCGTCGGCCACCAGCAGGATGTCGTGTTTCGCCAGCACCGCCTGGATCTTCTCCCAATAGCCGGCGGGCGGAACGACGACCCCGCCGGCGCCCATGATCGGCTCGCCGATGAAGGCGGCGATCGTTTCGGGACCCTCGGCAAGGATAAGCTTTTCCAGCTCCTCGGCGAGTCGCGCGGAATACTGCTCCTCGCTCTCGCCGGGCTCGGCGTCGCGCCAGTGGTGCGGTGTCGACGTGTGCAGGATATTGGCGATCGGCAGGTCGAAGGAGAGATGGTTGTTGGGCAGGCCGGTCAGGCTTGCCGACGCGATGGTGACGCCATGATAGCCGCGCTTGCGGCTGATGATCTTCTTGCGCGCCGGCTGTCCAAGCGCGTTCGATCGATACCAGATCATCTTGATCGCAGTGTCGTTGGCCTCGGAGCCGGAATTGGTGAAATAGGCCTTGTTCATCGGCACCAGCGCCATCTGCACCAGCTTCTCCGCGAGATCGATCAGCGGCGAATGCGCCTTGGAGCCGAAGTCGTGATAGAAGGGCAGCTTCGACATCTGTTTTGTCGCCGCTTCGACCAGCCGCTTTTCCGAGAAACCGACGGCGACGCTCCACAGGCCCGCCATCGCCTCGATGTAGCGGTTGCCGGCAATGTCCTCGACATAGATGCCGTCGCCCTTTTCGATGATCAGCGGACCGGTTTCCTGATGCTTGCGGGCGTTGGTATAGCCATGCATGTGATAGCGGATGTCGCGGGCTTCAGGCGAATTCGGTGTGGCGTCCATCGTGATGGCTCCTGTGTGCAGGCGTCAAAGCGGAAATAGGACCGCTCCTCTGATCGAGAAGTCCGAAGATTCCGCCTTGCATTGTGGCGGTTGATGCCTCATCGCGCTGGCTGATCGCAAGAGCCGCGACGTCGGGATCGATAGCGCCAACAAGCTTCGGCCTGTCTCGGCAATGATATAAGTGACGCGCAGCAGGATCAGGACGTGGAGCAGGTCGATTGCATCATCGCGGGCGCCGGCGTGATCGGTCTGGCGATTGCGCGCAAATTGGCGGCGCTTGGCCTCGAAACCCTGATCGTCGAAGCGGCGGACGCCATCGGCACCGAAACGAGTTCGCGCAACTCCGAAGTCATCCACGCCGGCATCTATTACCCGCAAGGTTCGCTGAAAGCCCGGCTCTGCGTCGCCGGACGCGATATGCTCTATCGCTACTGCGCCGACCGTTCCGGTCCCTCATCGCCGCTGCGGCAAGCTGATTGTTGCGACGGACGAGACGCAGGAGCCGGCGCTGGCCGCCATTCGCGCCAACGCCGCGGCCTGCGGTGTCGATGACCTGCGCTTCCTCACCGCCGAGGAGGCGCAAGCGCTGGAGCCGGCGCTGCATTGCACCGCAGCACTACTCTCGCCCTCGACCGGCATTGTCGACAGTCACGGGCTGATGCTTGCCCTGCTCGGCGATGCCGAGGGGAGCGGCGCAATGCTCTCGCTCAACACCCGCATCGTCTCCGGCCGCGTCGAGCCCGGCCGCATCGTGCTGCGGACGATGGATTGCGCAAGCGGCGCAGAGTTTGAGATCGCCGCACCGCGTCTCATCAACGCGGCCGGTCTCGGCGCGGTCGCGCTTGCCGGCTCGATCGAAGGCTTCGGCCTGCAATTCCTGCCGGCGCTTCGCTACGCCAAGGGCAATTATTTCTCGATTGTCGGGCGGGCGCCGTTTTCACATCTGGTCTATCCCGTGCCCGAGCCTGGCGGCCTCGGCGTCCATCTGACCCTCGACCTTGCCGGCATCGCCCGTTTCGGGCCTGATGTCGAGTGGACGGACTCGGTCGACTATCGCGTCGATCCGGCGCGCGGCGAGCGCTTCTATGCCCAAATCCGCAAATACTGGCCCGATCTGGCCGACGACAGCCTGCAGGCAGCCTATAGCGGCATCCGGCCGAAATTGTCAGGGCCGGGCGACGCCAACAGCGACTTCGTGATCCAGGATGCCGCAACGCATGGCATCGAAGGCCTTGTCAATCTGTTCGGCATCGAAAGTCCCGGCCTGACCTCCAGCATGGCGATCGCCGACCATGTGGCGCGCGTCCTGACGCCGAAAATCACCCAAGGCAGCGGGCATGCCATTTCAGGTGATCGTCCATGAAGGTCGAGATGAAGTTGTAGGAATGGTCGTAGCCTTCCTGCATGCGCAGGGTGAGGTCGATCCCTGCCTTCTTGCAGGACTCTTCGAGCAGCCATGGGCGGAGGCCATCCTGCAGGAAGCCGTCCGCCGTACCCTGGTCCACCAGGAATTCCGGATATCGCTTGCCGTCCTCGATCAACAGTGTCGCGTCATAGGCGCGCCAGGTCTTTTCGTCCGATCCGAGATATTTTTCGAAAGCCGGCCGCGACCACCCGGCCGTCGACGGCTGCACGATCGGCGCGAAGGCCGAGCAGCTCCGGTAGCGCTGCGGATTCTTGAGCGCGATCGTCAGCGCGCCATGTCCGCCCATCGAATGGCCGAAGATGGCCTGGCGTGACATGTCGGCGGGGAAGTTGGCGGCGACGAGCGCCGGCAGTTCCTCGGCGATATAGGAATACATCCGGTAGTTCTTCGCATAAGGCTCTTGCGTCGCATCGAGGTAGAAGCCGGCGCCGCAGCCGAACTGCCAATTGTCCTTTTCGTCCGGAACGTCGGGTCCGCGCGGGCTGGTGTCGGGACACACGACGACCACCCCGAGCTCGGATGCCATCCGCCGGTACTCGCCCTTGTCCATGACATTTGCGTGCGTGCAGGTGAGGCCCGACAGGTACCACAGGACCGGGAGCCGCCCGTCCTTGGCTTGCGGCGGTACGAATACCGCAAAGGTCATGTCGCAGGCGCAGCCTTCGGAAGCGTGCGAATAGACGCCCTGGATTCCGCCATGCGATTTGGAGATGGAAACGACCTTCATCAGCCCTGCCTCTCTCGGGAAAATCTCAATCCGGCATAACCGCCGGTCGGAGCCTGCGCAACCGTACGCTTGGCAAAACTGTCGAGGCGATGGAACAGCCCGGCGCTCGTTAGCCCCGCCGGAGCAACAGCGGCCTGTGCCACCGCCCATCGATGCATCGCCGAGGGGAAGACGCGCGTTGCACGTCCGATTATCTGAACGCCCTTTTGGCTTTCCTTGTTTGAGGTCGTCGGCCGCGGGAGTAATAGTCGCGTCGGAATTCATGAGGAGGAGACAATGACGCTGAACTTCGACCCGAGGGCGAAGGCCGCCATGCTCTACCATGGCGAATTCCGGCCGATGTTCATCGGCGGCAAGTGGGTCGCGGCGCAATCCGGCCAGCAGATGCAGGCGCTGAACCCGGCGACGGGCGAAGTGCTGGCGACGGTGCCGCGCGGCGGAGCCGCCGATATCGACGCTGCGGTGGCCGCGGCACGCGCGGCCTTCGAGGGCCCCTGGTCGAAATTCTCGCCTTATGAGCGGCAATGCGTGCTTCTGCGGATCGCCGACCTGTTCGAGAAGCATTGGGAAGAGCTCAGCGTCTCCGACACGCTCGACATGGGGTTGCCGATCACCCGCACGCTGGCCAACCGGCGCCGGGTCATCGGCATGCTGCGCTTCTATGGCGGCATGGCGACCGCGCTGCACGGCGAGACGATCGACAATTCCATCCCCGGCGAGATCGTCACCTTCACCCGGCGCGAGCCGGTCGGCGTCGTCGGCGCGATCATTCCCTGGAATGCGCCCACTGCCGCCTCGATCTGGAAGATCGCGCCGGCTCTGGCAACCGGCTGCACCATCGTGCTGAAGCCGTCGGAGGAGGCATCGCTGACGCCGCTCTTGATCGCGCGGCTGATGCAGGAGGCCGGCGTTCCAGACGGCGTCGTCAACATCGTCACCGGGACCGGCGCCGAGGCCGGCGCGCGCCTTGCCGAGCACCCGGATGTCAACAAGATCGTCTTCACCGGCTCGACGCTGACCGGCCAGGCGATCGCCCGCGCCGGCGTCGCCAACCTCAAGCGCGTTTCGCTTGAGCTCGGCGGCAAGTCGCCGATCATCGTCTGCCGCGACGCCGATATCGACAAGGCCGTGCCGGTCGCGGCGATGGCGGTGTTCCTGCATTCGGGCCAGATCTGCATTGCCGGCTCGCGCCTGTTCGTGGCGCGCGAGATCCATGACGAGTTCGTGCGCCGGGTCGCCGAGTTTGCCGGCAAGCTTCGCGTCGGCCACGGCATCGAGGCGGAGACGGAAATCGGGCCGCTGATCAATGCCAGGCAGGCCGGCAAGGTGGAGAGCTACATCAAGGCGGGCAGCGACGAAGGCGCCAAACTGGTCGCCGGCGGCTCGCGGCTGACGGGCGAGCTCTATGACGGCGGCAACTTCATCGCCCCGACCGTCTTCGGCGCAGTGTCGGACAAGATGACGATCGCGCGCGAAGAAATCTTCGGGCCGGTCATCTCGGCGATGCCCTTCGACACGCTGGATGAGGTTGTCGCGCGTGCCAACGCGACGCCTTACGGTCTCGCGGCCGGCATCTTCACCACCAATCTCGGCGCCGCGCACAAGCTCGCACGTCGCGTCAAGGCCGGCTCGGTCTGGGTCAACATGTATCACGCCATCGACCCGGCTGTGCCGTTCGGCGGTATGAAGATGTCCGGCTACGGCCGCGAAGGCGGCATCGAGCATCTGCACGAATATCTGGAGACGAAGGCGGTCTGGATCCAGACCGACTGATATTCAGGTGCGGCCGCCTGGGACGCTCGGTTTCTCAGGCCTGCGGCGGCTCGCCGGCATAGGCGCGCGCGATAAGAGCCCGGATCGGTTCCCGCTCCAGCGCCCGCGGATTCCAGTACGGATTGGCCAGCGCGCGGTCCGCCGCGATGTCGATCCCCTCTGACGGCATGCCTATCTCAGATAGAGCGCGTTTAGCGCCGATCCGGCCGGCGAGATCGTAGAGAGCCATGGCAGGATCGTCCGCCTTCAGCACGGTCCCCAGGGTTTCCATGACGGCCGGAATAGCGGGGGCGTTATAGGCCAGCGCATGCGGCAGCACGATCGTATGGGTCTCCGCATGCGGCAGATCGAAACTGCCGCCGAGCGTGTGGCAGAGCTTGTGGTGCAGCGCCATGCCGACCGAGCCGAGGCAGATGCCGCAGAGCCAGGCGCCGTAAAGCGCCTCGGAGCGAGCGTCGCGGTCATGCGGGTTCCCGGCTATGACCGGTAAGGCGCGCACCAACGCGCCGATGGCCTCCACGGCCATCAGATTTATTACCGGGTTGCTTTCCCTGGCATAGAGCGCCTCGACCGCATGGGCGATGGCGTTCATGCCGCTCGTTCCCGACAACGCGGCAGGAAGCGTCATCGTCAGGTCGACGTCGTAGATCACCACTTCCGGCAACACCTTCGGGCTAGACTGGGTGACCTTCACGCCATCCTTTGTCTCGCCGAGGATCGGCGTCATTTCCGAGCCGGCATAGGTCGTCGGCATCACGATCTGCGGCAGGTCGGTGCGCAAGGCGATCGCCTTGGCGAGGCCCGTCGTGGAGCCGCCGCCGACCGCAACCAACCCGTCGGCCTGCAGCTCCGCCACGACCCGCAGCGCGTCCTCGGTCACCGACACGGGCGTGTGCATCGTCGCCTTGGCGTAGATCCCGGCAGCGGTGCCGCCCAGCGATCCGGCAAGACGCCGGGCATCAGCCTCGCGCGGCGGCGTTGCCAGCACGAGCACGCGTTTCAGCCCGAGCCGGTCGATCTCTTCCGGCAATGTTGCGATGGTGCCAGATCCGAAGACGACGCGTGCCGGCTGGCTGTTATAGACGAAGCTTTTCATCGAGCCTCTCCTCCGTCAGCCGCGATTCTCGACACGCAGCAGGAAGGGATTGATGCCGACGCTTTGCCAGACATTGGCGGCATTGAACGGATCGGTCAATTAGTGTCCAATATGGACAGACGCTAGCCGGATGCCGTCGTGACGGCTTGCGACGAAGAGGCGCGCTGACCGGCAGCATGCGCGGTCCGGGATTGTCCGCGGCCGGAAGCGGATATTGACCGATCGCGTCGTGCGGTCGGGAACAAGCGCAGCCGCGAGATCGCCGTGACGTCAGGCGATCCGCTGCTCGAACTGCGCGATGTCCGCGCTCTTGCGCAGACCCGTCGCGACGACGGACACGCGGAACTTTCCGGCCAATGCGTGGTCGAAGATAGCGCCGACGATGATGTCGGCATCGGCGTCGACTTCTTCCCTTATCCGTGTCGCGGCTTCATCGACCTCGAACAGCGTCATGTCCATGCCGCCGCAGATTGATACCAGCAGCCCCCTGGCGCCGGACATGGAGGCTTCATCGAGCAGCGGATTGGCGATCGCCGCCTCGGCTGCGATCTTGGCGCGCCCCTCCCCGGAGGCCTCGCCGGTTCCCATCATCGCCCGGCCCATGTCGCGCATCACCGACTTCACGTCGGCGAAATCGAGATTGATCAGGCCTTCCTTGACGATCAGGTCCGTGATGCAGCCGACACCCGCGTAGAGAACGCGGTCCGCCATGGCGAAGGCGTCGGCGAATGTTGTCCTGGCGTCCGCGACCCTGAAGAGGTTCTGGTTTGGAATGACGATCACCGTGTCGGCGCTCTCGCGCAGCCGTTCTATGCCTTCCTCGGCCGCCTGGGTCCTGCGCTTGCCTTCGAACACGAAAGGCTTGGTGACCACGGCCACCGTCAAGATGCCGGCGTCGCGTGCGGCACGCGCAATCACGGGCGCGGCGCCCGTCCCGGTGCCGCCTCCCATCCCGGCGGTGATGAAGCACATATGCGTTCCCGCCAGGTGATCCATGATCTCGTCGATGGATTCCTCCGCGGCGGCGCTGCCGACCTGGGGCAGCGATCCGGCGCCGAGGCCCTCGGTCACATGCGCGCCCAGCTGGATCAGCCGCGACGACTTCGACATGGTGAGCGCCTGCGCATCGGTGTTGGCGACGACGAACTCGACGCCCTGCAGCCCTTCGGCGATCATGTTGTTGACGGCGTTGCCGCCGGCGCCGCCGACCCCGACAACGGTGATCTTGGGCCTCATCTCCAGGATTTCCGGCTTGGCGGTCATGTTCTCATCTTTCTACCGTAGGTACTGCTGCTCCGCCGCACGATCGTGCGGAACCGGAACAACGAGCACACGAATCAGGTGATCCCCACCAACCGCAGGGAATCAGAGCTGGCGCCTCCCTGCAAGGTCCGCTGACATTCTGCAAGCGCAAACGCCCCAGCTAAGAGCCGGAAAGCGTCTGGATGCTGGGATAATTTGAGTCGGCGTCTTTGCAGGAAATTCTATTGCGTCACCGAAGTCGAGGTGCCCCAGGTGTCCGACAGCACGTAGCCTTGCGGATACGGATCCGTCGGATCGAGGTAATAATTGTGCTCTCCTGTGATCCAGGCTCTGCCGGTTATTTGCGGCACGATCGCCTTGCGCCCTCCGATTTCGGTGAGTTCGAGGATCTTGCCGGTGAAGCGCGAGCCGATGATCGATTCATGGATCAGCACCTCGCCTTCCTTCATCTGGCCCCGCGCCTGCAGCACCGCCATGCGGGCCGAGGTGCCGGTTCCCGTCGGGCTGCGGTCCGAGCGCCCAGGCGAGACGATGCAGGTGTTGCGCGTGACGTTGCCCGGCCCTTGGAACGGCATGGCGAATTGCACGATGGACACGCCGCGCACATTGTCGAACTGCGGATGCACGACATCGAGCTGCTCGCGCGCCGCGCGGCGGACTTTCTCGCCGACCACGGCCAAGTCGCGAGCCTCGTCGGGCGCGACCGAGAAGCCGAGCGCGGGCGCATCGACAATCGCGTAGAACATGCCGCCATAGGCGATATCGGCCTTGATCGTGCCGAGCCCTTCCACCTCGATATCGGCATCGAGGCGCTCGGCGAAGGCTGGCGCGTTGCGGAAGGTGATCGACACGCATTTGCCGTCGCTGCATTCGGCGCGCACCTCGATGACGCCGCCGGGCATATCGAGCTTGAAGCGCGTCTCCGGCTCCTGCATCGGCACCATGCCGGTCTCGAGCAGCACCGTGGCGACGCAGATCGTGTTGGAGCCGGACATCGGCGGATATTCGGTTGGTTCCATGATGATAGCGCCTGCGGCGCAATCCTCGCGCGTCGAGGACACCAGGAGATTGACATGACGGGCAACGCTGCCGCGCGGCTCGCAAATCAGCATGCGCCTTATATGGTCGTGATCGCGTTCCATCGTGATCATCTTTTCCATCATCGTGCGGCCTGCCGGCGGCAGCACGCCGCCCACGATGACATCGCCGATCTCGCCCTCGGCATGGCAGCCGACGACGCGGATGCTGGTTCTGGTGCGCATTGCTTTTCTCCCCGTCCGCCGTGACTTGAGCTGCCTGCCGATGGCGGCCCGAAGGATACCCATCCCCCCTTGGCGGCGCCATTATGTCCTTGCGGATTCCAAGAGCCGGGCGCGAAGCCGAGCCGGTTTGGAAGTCAAGCCAGCCCGAACCGCTCGACGGCGCGCATGATGCCGCGCAGTTCGGCGAGGCCCTTGAGCCGGCCGATCAGCGAATAGCCCGGATTGATCCTTGTCTTACCGATGTCGTCGGCGAGCAGATGCCCATGATCGGGCCGCATCGGAATGCGCCAGTCAGCGCGGCCTTCCTTGCGGCGACGCGCTTCTTCCTGCATCAGCGCGAGGATGACATGCGCCATGTCGGTGCCTCCCTCGAGGTGCTCGGCTTCATAAAAGGAGCCGTCGCCCTCGATGGTGACGTTGCGCAGATGGACGAAATGGATGCGCTCGGCGAACTCCTTGACCATGGCGATAATGTCGTTGTCGGCGCGCGTGCCGTAGGAGCCGGTGCAGAACGTCAACCCGTTGGCCGGGCTGTCGACGGTATCGAGGATGAAGCGCGCATCCTCGGCGGTCGAGACGATGCGCGGCAGGCCGTAGAGCGAGAATGGCGGATCGTCGGGATGGATGCACATGCGCACCCCCTCCTCCTCGGCCACCGGGATGATCTCGCGCAGGAACCAGGCGAGATTGTCGCGCAATTCCTTCGGTCCGATTGCATCATAGTCAGCCAGGGCCTCGCGAAAGCTGTCGCGGTTATAGGCGCGCTCGGTGGCGGGCAGGCCGGCGATGAGATTGCGCTCGATCCTGTCGATCTTCTCGTCGCCGAGCTCCTTCAGCCGCGCTTCCGCCTCGGCGATGCGGGCAGGCGTGTAGCCGGCCTCGGCATTCCGGCGCTTCAGCACGAACAGATCGTAAGCCGCGAAATCGATCGCATCGAAGCGCAGCGCGTAACCCGTCGTCGGCAGGCGATAAGCCAGATCCGTCCGCGTCCAGTCGACCACCGGCATGAAATTGTAGCAGATCGTCGCGATACCGGCCTTCGCCAGGGCGCGGATCGTGTCCTTGTAGAAACCGACATAGCGGAGCCGCTCCGGCGAACCGATCTTGATCGAGTTGTGGACCGGAATGCTCTCGACCACCGACCAGGTCAGCCCCGCCGCCTCGATGATGCGCTTGCGCTGGAGGATGTTTTCCAGCGGCCAGACACGCCCGTCATAGATGTCGTGCAGGGCCGAGACCACGCCTGTCGCACCCGCCTGCTTGACATGATCGAGTGTTACCGGATCGTCCGGGCCATACCAGCGCCAGCACTGTTCCATTGCCGCTTTCCTCCGCGAGGTGGGCAACTTATTGTTGGAGGACAACGAGAGTCAAATAGGCCCGCGACAGGCTGGCTTACGCCTATCTGACGAGCCGCTATCTCGATTTCGGCCTGCGGTTCCAGACGGAAGAGCCGGCTTCCGAGATGTGACCAAAGGAGTTCAGCAATGAAGGATTTTGACGGCAAGGTCGCGCTGGTGACCGGAACGACCGGGATCGGTCTCGCAACTGCCAGGCGCCTCGCCGCCGGGGGCGCTGCGATCGTCGCCTGCGGCATCGACCGTTCGGCCAATGCCGCGATGCGAGCGCAGTTGGAAAGCTCCGGGGCCGGCGCGCTGGTAGTGGACACCGACGTCTCCGTGCCGGACCAGGTCCGCGGGGCCATCGCGGCCGGCGTCGAGCGTTTCGGCGGCCTCGACGTGATCGTCAATTCGGCGGCGGTCCATCCCTATGGAACCGCGACGACGACCGACTGGGAAACCTGGAACAAGGCGATGACGGTCAATGTCGGCTCGATCTATCTGACCGCCCATTTCGGCATTCCGGAAATGATCAAGCGCGGCGGCGGCGCCATCGTCAATGTCGCCTCGGTGCAGGGTTTCGCCTGCCAGCAGAACGTCGCCGCCTATGCCACCACCAAGGGTGCCATCCACACGCTGACGCGTTCGCTGGCGCTCGACTATGCGGCAGCCGGCATCCGGGTCAATTCGGTCAGCCCCGGCTCGATCCGCACGCCGATCCTCGAGAAGGCCGCGCGCGGCGACAACGGCAGCGATGCCGACGTCGAGGAAGCCTCAGGCGCTTCGGCGCGGCCCATCCGCTCGGCCGCATCGGCGAGCCCGAGGAAGTGGCGGAGCTGATCGCCTTTTTGTGCTCTTCCAAGGCCGGCTTCTGCACCGGCGCGGATTACAAGATAGATGGCGGCCTGACCGCCGGCATCGGCGTGAAGTGACCATGAAGATCGATCTTGGCCTTTACCGGGAGTCGCGCCAAAGAGGAGCGTTCCCGGCTCTATGCGCACGTCGCCGATCTAGTCGACGACCTTGCCACGCCGTGGCGCGTCAGCGCTGCTGTTGCTGCACCCCGACTGTCGGATCAGGCCACGAGTCGGCGCTGCCGACCGACACCAACCGCCTTCACCCGCTGGCTCCGGCTGGCGGTGGTCCGTCTATCAGATGCCTGTGGGTCTCGAAAATGCGTAACTTTTCAGGATATCCTAGCCGCAGCGTCGTGTTGCAGCGGGGGCATCTGAAAGTGGCAATCACCTTGAACCATGAGCCCTTGCGGATGATTGGATGCTCGCATCTTGGACAATCAAATCTGAGATATTCGTGATTTAAGCTCTCTGGGATCGGCAATCAAAACACCCCCGATTGATGCAGATCCCCCATCGCAGGTGATGGTGGGCATCCACGAACTGGCAATGAAGAGACTATGCTCGCCAGCACCCACCAATGGACTTCTCTGGAAGATGTTTCGTGGCCGGGACCTATGAGTTGCCGGGTAGGACGTTGGTCTCACGCAGGGTCCGACTGACGGACAAGCACAGCTGTTCGCGCAACAGCGCAGGCTCTCCCTCGTTGCCAAATCGCCTGCCGCACACGTTGCCAGTTTGCGCATTCCTGGGCACCCAGTAGCTGCCCGTCGGCTTCGGTCACGGGCTCTTTGTTACGCCGAATTTTAATCATGGGAAGCATTGCCTCTCCTGATGGTGCAGCACTCCGAGCAGTAGAAGAGCTGCCCGACGTCCTTCGTTCAAAGGGCGTAACCATTAGCCAGAGTTGATATAGAGGCCGCCAGCCGACTTTTTTAAAGTCGGTTAGGCCCGGCGGTTCATCCCGATCCACCCCAAAACGGCGGACTGTCGGGCCGCTCTGGTCGGCAGCGTCTCAAGAGCGGATATGACGCGGAGTGTTGTCGAACAGCCCACCTTTTCGGCATATCCAGCTTACCGGACCGCGGCCCGGCCTTTGACAGGAATAGAACCAAATGAATTTGACGGTGTTTGGGATTGGCTATGTCGGTCTCGTCCAGGCCGCTGTGCTGGCCGAGGTCGGCCATGAGGTGGTGTGCGTCGATATCGACGAGAAGAAGGTGGAGCGGCTGAACCAGGGCTTGGTGCCGATTTTCGAGCCGGGCCTGGAGGCTCTCGTCAGGGAAAACCACGCGGCCGGCCGCATCCGCTTCACCACCGACGCGGCGGCGGCGGTCAGGCATGGCCAGATCCAGATGATCGCGGTCGGCACGCCGCCCGGCGAGGATGGCTCGGCCGACCTGAAATATGTGCTGGCCGTCGCCGAAACCATCGGCCGTGAGATGGACAGCGCCAAGATCGTCGTCGGCAAGTCGACCGTGCCGGTCGGCACTTGCGAGAAGGTGAAGGCCAGGATCGCCGAAACGCTGAAGAGGCGCGGCCGCGAGGATCTCGCCTTCGACGTCGCCTCGAACCCTGAATTCCTCAAGGAGGGCTCGGCGGTCGCCGATTGCATGAAGCCGGACCGCATCATCGTCGGCACCTCCAGCGAGGACACCGAGATGGTGATGCGCGAGCTCTACGCGCCGTTCAACCGCAACCACGAGAAGATGATCGTGATGGATGTGCGCAGCGCCGAATTCACCAAATACGCCGCCAATTGCATGCTGGCGACCAAGATCAGCTTCATGAACGAGATGGCCAATCTCGCCGAGCAGCTGGGCGCCGACATCGAGGAGGTGCGCAAGGGCATCGGCTCGGATCCGCGCATCGGCTACCACTTCATCTATCCCGGCCTCGGCTATGGCGGCTCCTGCTTCCCGAAGGATGTGCGCGCGCTGATCAAGACCGCCGAGGGCGTCAAGTTCGACGCCAAGCTGCTGCGCGCCGTCGAGGAGCGCAACAATGCGCAGAAGTCGGTCCTGTTCGACAAGGTCAACCACTATTTCAAGGGCGCGCTCAGGGGCAAGACCTTCGCCGTCTGGGGGCTGGCCTTCAAGCCCAACACCGACGACATGCGCGAGGCGCCGGCGCGCACGCTGATGGAAGCGTTGTGGGCGGCCGGCGCCAAGGTGCAGGCCTACGATCCCGAGGCGATGCAGGAGTGCCAGGCGATCTACGGCCTGCGCGAGGATCTGCTTTTGTGCGGCACCAAGGAAGCGGCGCTGCGCGGCGCCGACGCGCTTTTGATCTGCACCGAATGGAAGAGCTTCCGCGCGCCGTCCTTCGACGCGCTCAAGGATGCGCTGACGACGCCGGTCATCTTCGACGGCCGCAATCTCTACGATCCCAAGGTGATCGCGCGCTACGGCATCGAATATTTCTCGATCGGCAGGATGGCGGCGTGAGGGCGCCAACCAGGCATCTTACTTCAACATGTCCGACAGGGCAGCTGTAGTTCCTATCCTTGTGGGCCGGAGCGCTTCTTCGGTTGCGCAGCCCACGTTCTGCTCTCAATCCGGCACGGGATCCCTACTTCCGAGCGCCTCGAGCATCGTTGAGAAGATGCTGCCGACCTCCTCCGAGATCTCTTCTGATCGAATTCCAGCCTTTTTTGCGTCGCTGGTTAGTCGCCTTGCAAGCTCTTGCGCTAAGATCGTGTCAGATGATGAATGATGCGGCAGATTGCTATCCATCCACTCCTGGAGGAATTTCAGGCCTCGTTCACTCACTGTAAAACCATTCCAGGGTTGTATCCATGATTAAGTGCAACCAAGCTTGACCAGTTTATCCACGCTATAATTTGTCACCGCCGGGATCGTTCCCTATTCAAACTCGCATATGGCTCATATTGTCCGCGCATGGAACGACGGCACGCCATCCGGCGGGGAATGGACAGGCTTTGGGAAGTCTACGACGTAGGCGACCAAAAAGTTTTGCTCGTTGACGGAATTCCTTTGGCGCATTTGCGGGTCGAAGAAGCGCTGGACGCTCTGGACCTGCTAGAAGGCGGCTTCCTCGTTCCAAGTGACACTCCCCTGGTAGGGTGAAGTGATTGTCGACAGCCGTTTCTTCCACGAATATCTCCGCGCCAGCTGCACACCTGCCACCCCGAGAGCACGCACAGGGTAGCAAATTTAGATACCCACCTGGTTCGTTCGCATGTTTCGCCCACAATTGGTCCGAACGGATATGTTCGTTCTGGCGAGACTGCGAAAACCTTGCTGGCTAGGCCCGGCGGCTAGCTGCTGCCACCCGCTGCTCCAGACGCCGTGTTCCCCAAACCGTTGCGACTCTCCTCTCGTACATAGCGCAACTAAACGCGTGGCTAGGTGAACCTTTTCACATCGCGGATGATCGGGTCCGCTGCGGCAACGCAGGCATATCCCGGTGTTGTTAGACCCAATGAGCTTTCACCTCCGACGCCCTCATTCATTTAGCCGATGCGCCGGCATGGCGGGGGTTCTAAGCGGGAGGATTGACGAGGTTAATTGCCGCGGCTTGAGAAAGCTCCAGCAGGCTCGATTGAAGGACTGACGCGTTTGCCGGCAACGGACACCTGCTCGCTGGTGGCGAGAATGACCTTTCCATTCGCGTTGGTGGGAATTGTTTTGTTAGCTCTGCTGCCCGGCGGTATTCTCGATATGCTGGGCATGGGTTTCACGTTCAGTCACGACAAGCTCAATCATGCGGTCGCCTTCACGACCTTGGGGGTCCTCGGCGGTCTCGGTTGGCCCAAGCAAAAATTGAGGCTGGTTGTATTCGTCCTTTTTGTAGGGGCGGCGATCGAGGTTCTTCAGGCCACCCCGCTGGTGGCGCGGGACATGGACATGTTCGACTGGATTGCTGATTTTGCAGGCGCTATCTGCGGACTGGCCATCGCCGCGTGGACAAACAGGATCGCCGGCGGAATTCGCTAAGTGCCATCGATGCAAAACCGGTCGCATAGATTGCGGTATTTCCAAAAGACCGTCAGAAGAACAGCAACCGAGTCGATCGCGCGCTGCGCGCTGTAATTATCTTCAAAAATTTTCTCGGTGGATATCGTGTAGCGAGTGGCTGAGCGCGACGTGTCTTTTGGCAAACACAGACCGCGGCGCTAGACGAGCCATTCAGAATGCAAATCTGCCCCGCCCCGCGCCGCGGCATCAGCTCTCCATGTCGCATGGCTGTTCTTTAGTCTGACGCCCCGCCGCCATGAGGCGGACGCGAAATTTTTCGATGTACACCTCTAGCGTCGCCAGCATCATCAGAATGATCGATGAAATGGTTTGGGCGGGCGGCGATAACTGACGCTATCCATAGCGTGAGCCCGTCATGTCACCAGCCTACTCAGGATCGGAACTCGCGATTGAATATCCGCGGACGGATTCTCAATCGGCGGCAAATAACAAATGGACGAACGTCCCGGAATACGCTCTCGACCAAGGCGGCCCTGTCTTGCGCCCCTATCAGCGGATGGACGCTGATTATGCCGATGTCGCCATTGTCGATCATTTGAAAAATGTGGCCAGTCAGTATCCCGAAAAGCTGGCGATTACCGACGCAACCAACCGCTTCACTTATTCGGAACTCGTCTCGGCTGTCGAAGCACTGGCTAGCCGCATCCTCGCCATCACTCCCGCCGAAAACGCCGTCGGAATTCTTCTTGCGAATACGGCCTTCTTTCCGTTGGCGATGCTGGCGAGCATGGCCGCAGGGCGGCCTTTGGTACCCCTGAACACAAGGGATCCGGATACCAGGATCAATGCGATCGTGTCCGAGGCGCGGTTATCGACCATCATAGGGGATGGAGATGTCCGACCCACGGGCCTGCCGCGAACTGTCGGCTGGATAAATGTCTCGCCCCGCGGCGAACCGAAGAGCGATCGCGTTCACCAGCTCCATCCGGTATCCGTGGATGCCCCCGCGATCGTCCTTTACACTTCGGGCAGTACAGGTCGGCCAAAAGGCATCGTTAACAGTCAACGCAGCCTGCTATGGCGTGTTCAGCAATATGTAAACGCCTGTCACATCAATGCGCAGGACGTATTTCTGCCTCTCACGGGACCGGCCACTATCGCTGGGTGTCGAGAGGTGCTCGCCGCCCTTCTTACCGGCGCCACATTGCATCTTCTTGAGGTCGAAGCCGTAGGCTTGCGCGCGGTTTTACACCGGATGCAAGCCGAGGGAGTGACTGTCACTTACCTGGTGCCGGCTCTCCTGCGGGCGCTTATGGCGAACAAATCAGAAGACGCATTCCGCAGTCTCAGGGTGGCTCGGATCGGCGGCGAAAAGGTTTCATGGTCTGACATCAAGCTGCTACGCGACGCCGTTTCAAGCAACTGCCTGGTGCAGATCGGCTACTCGTCAACCGAGACGACAGGATCACAATGGTTTGTGCCGACCGATTGGCCGGAGCAGGCTGCCTCGGTTCCTGTTGGATGGCTCCTTCCAGGGATTAGTTTCGCGATCATCGACGAGCAAGGACGCCCGGTGCCGCCCGGCGGGACTGGAGAGCTTGTCATAAAAAGTCCGTATGTCTTGCTTGGCCATTGGGAGAACGGCGTCGTCGTGCCCGTGGCTGCAGACCCCGAGAACCCGTCCGTCCGCATCTTTGAAACGGGTGATCTCGTTCAACTGGACGACCATGGCCTGCTTCAGATCATGGGTCGCAAGGGACGTCAGATAAAAATCAATGGCCGACGCGTTGAACCCGCGGAGCTGGAGCGGGTTTTGCGTGGCGCGCCTTCCGTTGAGGACGCTGTAGCGATTGTGACGGCGTCAACGGAACTCATCGCCTTCGCCGTACCTCGCGGGCCGGCCACTTCCAACTTCGCGGACGATCTCCGCCATCTTGCGCGAACGACACTGCCGCCGCCTCTGTGCCCATTGAGACTGCACGCCATTGCCGAAATTCCACGCCTGCCGGGCGGGAAGGTCGACATGGCGAGGCTTGCCGAGTTGGACGGCGCAAGCGTGAGGCAGGACCGCATTGTCCAGGCTCCGAATACAGGACCCGAACGGACTATCCAGCAGATCGTGCAACGTGCCTGGACCAAGATTCTGAACACGCGCGTTGCCGCGGGACGTTGGGATGACGCCGGCGGCGATTCGCTGAAGCTGCTGCATTGTGTCATGGAGATCGAAAGCGTCCTCGGCCTGGAGATCGACCTTGAACCTTTCACCGTCGGAATGAATTTCGACGAAATGGTGAAGGCCGTCGCGGCCGCGAAAGCAGGTAACGAGCAGGCCAGTTCGCGCAAAGAGCATCCGCCAATTCTCTTCCTGCTCCCCGGGTCCGTCGGCTATGGCCCTAGCCTTGCCGCCTTCGCGGCCTCCATGGGTAGAACCGCCCGGGTTGTTCCGATCAGGTATCCCGCCCTGGCAATGATATTGCAGGGAAAAAACTCGGTCGCAGATATGGCCGAGGCCGCGCTCGACCAGATACGCCGCGCCCAGCCTGAAGGTAACGTACGACTTCTCGGCCATTCGCTTGGCGGCGTCGTTGCTTTTGAAGTTGCTTCAAGGCTGCTGGCTGTCGGGCGAAATGTGAAGTTTCTGGGCATCCTCGACACCAGCCTGCTCGGTGAACGGAGCACTTACCGAGAGACGGTCGTCCGCACAATTCATCGAATCCGAACCAATCGTATTACTGCCTACAGAATGGCTTGCCGCGCCCTTGCAAAAGTCGTGGTCCGAATGGGCTACGAGATGCAACTGGCCCGCTTGCTTGATCGCTATGCCCAGGAGAAATTCAACGCGACCAGCTTTAGGGCCAAGCTGGAGCTTCAGGAAGTTTTGAGGGCCAAAGCGTTTTTTCAGTGGCTCCAGACGCCAAGACCCCGGCTGCCGATCACCGGTACCCTATTTCGCTGCGCCCGTCCTGGAATGCCTCGCGCCATCGGATGGGACAATGCTTTCGCAGACCTGGATGTGATCCCAATCATTGGCACCCACATCGACATGGTCTCGGAGCCTAACGTGGCCTTCAACCGACCGCTCATCGAGGCGGCCGTGGCCCGAACTTATCTGCCAGAAGAATCTCGCCAGGGGGAGGAACGGTCATCGACGTGATCTCCGGGTTTGGCAAGGATGCCCTGGTGCTCGACGCTCGTGCGGAGGTCGATCGCATCGTAGAAGCCTTGCGTCGACAGGTCTTTGGTACACTCCGGCGCCGAGGCGTCGTTGTCGGCCTCTCTGGGGGCATCGACAGCTCCGTTGTCGCAGCACTCTGCGTCGGCGCGTTCGGGAAAGATAAGGTCCTCGGCCTATTCATGCCGGAATCCCATTCTTCCGGCGACTCGCTGCGGCTTGGCCGAACGGTTGCGTCGCAACTTGGTATCGATTCGATCGTTGAAGACATCACGCCTGCCCTGGAGGGCATCGGTGCCTATTCACGTCAGATCGAGGCGATCCGGACCGTCGTTCCCGCCTACGGTCAAGGCTGGAAGTGCAAGCTGGTGATGGCGTCGGTTCTGGAAAGCAACGGCATCAACATTACCAGACTGACGGTCGAGGATCCGGATGGCAAAGTCGACACGGTCAGACTGCCACCCGCAACCTATCTGCAGATCGTCGCCGCCACCAACTACAAGCAACGCGTGCGAAAGATGACGGAGTATTATCACGCGGACCGTCTCAACTACGCGGTGGCAGGCACGCCAAACCGGCTGGAACACGACCAAGGCTTTTTCGTCAAACAGGGCGATGGAATCGCCGACGTGCTGCCGATCGTCCACCTCTACAAGACGCAAGTCTATCAACTTGCGGAGTATCTCGGGATAGACCCTGAGGTGCGGCGCAGGCCACCAACCACGGATACGTTCTCCATGGCGCAAAGCCAGGAGGAGTTCTATTTCGCATTGCCATATCACCTGACGGATTTGTGTCTCTATGGCCTGAACCACGGCATTTCTGCCAACGAGATCGCAGCGGTCGCCGGCCTCACTCCCGACCAGGTTCAGAAAGTCTTCAAGGACATTGAAAGCAAGCGGCGCGCAGCGCGTTATCTTCACGCGAGACCCCTGCCCGCCGTCGAGATGGACGAGGGCTGAGCGTGTGCGGCATAGCCGGAATCGTGGCACTGGACGCTACCGCGGCGCGGCCTTCGCGCGAGGCGCTTCTGCGCATGGCGGGGTCGCTCGTGCATCGCGGTCCGGACGAACACGGCCTCTACCGCGACAATCGCGCGGGGCTGGCCCACGCACGCCTTTCAATTGTCGACCTTTCGAATGGGCAACAGCCGCTTGCCGACACGAGCGGCAAGACCTGGATTGTCTTCAACGGCGAGATTTTCAATTACGTTGAGCTTCGCGAGAAGCTGGTCGCGCTCGGTCATCGCTTCCGCACCCGCAGCGACACCGAAGTGGCAGTTCATGCATATCGCGAATGGGGTGACTGCGCTTTTGAGCGGATGAACGGGCAATGGGCAATCGCGATCTGGGATTCGCTGGCCGGCCGCCTCGTGCTATCGCGCGATCGGTTCGGCATATGCCCCCTGCATTTTTGCGAGCACGCTGGGCGCCTCTATTTTTCCAGCGAAGTGAAGGCCATTTTCGCGGCCGACGCGGCTTTGCCGCGAGCCTTCGATCCAGCCGGCATTGATCAGACGTTCACTCTCTGGACGGTGGTTCCGCCGCAAGGCGTATTCAAAGGGGTCCGGGAACTCAAGCCTGGCCACATTCGGGTCTATGAGAACGGAACCGTTCGTGAGCAGGCATTCTGGAAACCCAGCTATCCGGAGGCGTTCGACGAACGCCATGAATTCCCGGGGGCGCTCGATGATGCCGTGGACGAAGTGCGCGAGGCTCTGCAGTCCGCGACGGCGCTGCGGATCGACCAGGCCGATGTGCCTGTTGGCTGCTACCTGTCTGGCGGACTCGACAGCTCGCTTGTCGCCATGATGGCAAGCCGCATCGCCGGCGACCGCTTCCAGACGTTTTCGCTGCGGTTTGCCGATGCTGAATATGACGAGACCAGCTACCAGCGATTGGTGGCAGGCGCGACCGGCAGCGAGCACCACGAGGTGACGGTTTCCCGCAGCGATATCGCCGATGTCTTTCCGGAGGTGATCTACCACACCGAACGTCCGATCCTGAGGACCGCGCCGGCGCCACTGCTTCTGCTTTCAAGATTGGTACGCGAGCACGGAATCAAGGTCGTGCTGACGGGCGAAGGCGCGGATGAAATGTTCGCTGGCTACGACCTGTTCCGGGAAGGGAAGGTGCGCCGTTTCTGGGGGCATCAACCATCCTCGACGAGACGCGCGCGATTGCTGGAACGCCTGTATCCCTATCTCACTCGTTCCCCGGTGCATCAGCAAGCAATGGCGCGTCAGTTCTTCGGACATGATATCCATGCCCATGATGCGCCAGGCTTCGCACATGGTACCCGTTGGCGCACGACCAGCGCTCTCAAGCGGTTGTTTTCAGCCGACATGAAAGCCGAGACGGAACCGTACAACGCGGCCGCCGCGTTCCTTGCGCGCCTGCCCGACGAATTTTCGCGCTGGGACTCTCTGGCACAGGACCAGTATATCGAAATCCAGACTTTGATGTCCGGCTATCTGCTCTCCTCGCAGGGAGACCGAATGCTGATGGGCAACTCTGTCGAAGGGCGCTTCCCGTTCCTCGACGATGACGTTGTAAAACTCGCGAACTCGCTTCCAGCCAAATACAAGCTGCGCATTCTGGACGAGAAGCATGTGCTGAAGCGGGTGGCCGAGCCGATCCTGCCGCCGGAAATCATCGCCCGCAAGAAACAGCCCTACAGGGCGCCGAACGCTCAATGCTTCGTTGCCGACAATGCACCAGCCTATGTGCGCGAGGCACTTTCGGAAAGAGCGTTGCGCGACGCAAATGTCTTCGATGCGGAGTCGGTCGCGCGCCTGCTGGGCAAGTGTCGAGCCCGGACCGTGGACCAAGATCTTTCCAATTCCGACAACATGGCGCTGGTGGGCGTGCTCTCCACGCAGCTTCTTCACCAGCAGTTTATCGCAAGCCGCCCCATCGGCAGGCAGAAGATCGAGCTCAGCGTCGACGTTGACCATGAGATCAAGGAAGAGGTGTTGGCATGATGCATGGAGCCATACCGCTGTTGCACGACTATCTCAGGCACTCGGCCGACCGGCTGGGTGACAAGGTGGCGCTGGTCTGCGGCGGGCAACGCGTGACCTATGCCGAGATCGAGACTCGTGCCAACAACGTTGCGCAACACCTGGCTGACGCCGGAGTGACGCGCGGCGATCGCGTGATGATCTTCGCCGACAACACCGTCGAGACGGTCGTCAGCTTCTGGGCCGTGCTCAAGGCGAATGCCGTGGTGTGCATCGTCAATCCGCTGACCAAGAGCGACAAGCTTCATTACCTGCTCAACGATTGCCTGCCAGCCGCGCTGATAACGGACAACCATCTGACCTCGGTCTTCAGTGAGCCGGCCCGCAACTGCCCGTCACTGCGCCGGATGATTGTCTCCGGGCCTATAGATGACGCCGAGTTGATGCAACTGCCTCATGCGGTTCGCTGGGATGTTGCGATTGCCGGCAACGGGGAGGCACCGGCGCGCCGATGCATCGACATTGATCTCGCCGCCATAATCTACACGTCAGGTTCTACCGGCGAGCCCAAGGGCGTGATGCTGACGCACACAAACATGATGGCGGCTTGCACCTCGATCGCATCGTATCTTGAGCTCGGCGAAGACGAAGTGATCCTCAATGTCCTGCCCTTGGCATTCGATTACGGCCTGTACCAGATGATCATGGCGTTCCGCACTGGCGCCCGTCTGGTGCTTGAACGCTCGTTTGCTTTTGCAGCGCAGATCCTTGGACTGATCAAGCAAGAACGGGTCACAGGTTTCCCCGGCGTGCCTACTATTTTTGCGGCGCTCTCGGAGCTCAAATCGCTGAAGGATCAGGATTTTTCGAGCATTCGCTATGTTACGAATACCGCGGCCGCCCTGCCGTTGAAGCATATTCTCATGCTCCAGGACCTTTTTCCGAGCGCGCGCATCTATTCAATGTACGGGCTCACCGAGTGCAAGCGTTGCACCTACCTGCCGCCAGAGGACCTTGAACGAAAGCCGTCGAGCGTCGGGATAGCCATCCCGAACACGGAAATGTGGATCGTCGACGACGACGACAAGCGGGTCGGCCCCGACGTCGTCGGCCAGCTCGTCATCCGCGGCGCGACCGTGATGAAGGGCTACTGGGGCAAGCCAGAGGCGACCGCAAGGAAGCTTAAACCTGGTCCTCTGCCCGGTGAACAGGTCCTCTACACCGGCGACTACTGTCGGATCGACGCGGAAGGGTACCTTTATTTCGTAGGTCGTGGCGATGAGATCATCAAATCCCGTGGCGAGAAGGTCGCGCCCAAAGAGGTTGAGAACGCGCTTGTTGGCATTCCAGGGGTACGGGAGGCCGCCGTGATAGGCGTTCCGGACGAACTTCTTGGGCAGGCGGTGAAGGCGTTCGTCGTGATGGAGCAAGGGAAGTCCATCGACGAGAAACAACTGCAGAAGGAATGTCAGAGGCGCCTGGAAAATTTCATGGTCCCAAAATCAATTGTCATTGTACCCAGCCTGCCGATGACAGATACGGGAAAACTTAAGAAGACGGCTTTGTCATGAGGCGTTTTCCGCGAGACTTGGCGTCAATTTTCTTGTTTTAACCGGGGAAGCAAAATGTTGTCCAGCGAAGACAGGATAGAGACTTACAGCGAGAAAATTCGGGGGTTTCTGGCGTCCAACTTCTATGTTGCTGACGCTGAGGCTCTGGAAAACAATACGTCCCTGCTCGACCAAGGTATCGTCGACTCGACGGGAGTCCTGGAAGTCATCGGATTCATTGAGGAAACCTTTGGCATTGTCGTCGAAGACAGCGAGCTTCTGCCTGAGAACCTCGATTCCATCCAAGGGATTGCACAATACGTCATCCGAAAAAAGAACTGATCATAGCTGTCTCCCGAACGACAGCATTGGGAAAAGCGGGTTGTCGTGAGCCAAGAAATCAGCGTCGAGGATGCCTACAGCAAAGGGCGCACCATCTTCATGGGGCTGGAGTTGCTCGTGGCACCTGGCGCGCTTGTGCCACGCCCGGAGACGGAACTGCTGGGCACAGCCGCCCTCGCCGCCTTGGATCATTTGAGGACTGCGGAACCCCGCATTATCGACATGTGCTGCGGCGCCGGCAATCTGGCATGCGCCATAGCGCACTATGCCCCCACCGCGCGGATCTGGGCGAGCGACCTAACGGATGGGTGCGTTAAAGCCGCGCGCCGCAACGTCGACCATCATGGATTGGCAGGGCGCGTTTCGGTGCTGCAGGGCGACCTGTTTGAGCCTCTCTCCGGCCCGGAACTTGTCGGCAGGATCGACATGATCGTCTGCAACCCGCCATACATCTCGGAAAAGCGGCTCGAGGGCGACCGCTCTCACTTGACCGAGCTCGAGCCGCGCGAGGCGTTTGCGGCTGGCCCTTACGGCCTGAGCATCCACATGCGGGTGATAAGAGACGCGCCGCAATACCTGCGGCCAGGTGGCATGCTGCTGTTCGAGGTTGGCCTTGGCCAGGACCGGCAAGTCGTGAGTCTGCTCAACCGCGCAAAGGCCTACGAGAATATTGGCACGATCTCGAACGAAGCTGGCGAGGGCCGTGTCGTTGTCGCCCATATGAAGAACCCCGATGAACCACGCGCGTCGAATGTCTGATCAGGTCACTTTCCTCATCCAACAGACATCAAAACGTGATCCGACAAAGGGCAAACCCCGTCGACCTTCAAATGGTCAATAAACGCTCGCTTTCCAGGGTCGGTTATCCCCAGCTTGTTTCGTGGCGATTCACGATTTAGCGTCTGAGCGTCACGATTTTGCTGCATTTTGATAAAATTTGACGAATGTTAGCTTGATGTAATGTTCGGGGTGGGCGGGTCACAACGAAAGGTAAGATCTTGTCCTACGCTGACAGCGTCCACGAGGCCGTGCGACAATCTCGAGTGAGAGATCGCGCGTCGTGAGGGAACATCGTACGCAACATTTGCTCTCAGCCATGTCGGGTTGTTGGTCCGGGCTGGTTGGCATTGGTCTCTTTTCGGCGGTGATAAACATTCTAGCCCTGACCGGCTCCGTCTACATGCTGCAGGTGTATGACCGTGTGCTTCCCTCGCAGAGCGTTCCGACGCTCGTGGGATTTACGGTCGGCATGCTGGGCCTCTATGCCATATACGGGCTGCTCGATTTCGTGCGGCTTCGCTTGCTGGTTCGAATCGGCAATCGCCTGTACAGAAATCTGCAGCAGAAGGCCTTCACCATATCGCTGTCGGTGCCCCTGGTCGCCGGGCAGGACGCGAACCGGGTGCAGCCGCTTCGCGACTTGGACCAGCTGCGCGGCTTTCTCTCCGGCCTGGGGCCGACCGTTTTTTTCGACGCCCCGTGGATGCCGTTTTACATGGTGGTCATCTACCTGTTGCACCCTTCCCTTGGGCTACTGGCAACCGTCGGCGCCGTTGTTGTCGTGCTTCTGACCGTGGTCGCAGAAATTGCCGGCCGCGGCCCCGCGGCCCGAACTTCCGAAACACTGGTCGCGCAACGCATCCTTGCCGATGCAGGCCGCCGCAATGCGGAAGTCGTTCAGGCGATGGGTCTCTCCGCCAGGCTTGGCCGACGCTGGGGAGAAGTCAGCCACGCCTATCTCAAGAACCAGGAACGGCTCTCCGACATCGTGGGCGGAACCGGATCATTGTCGAAGACACTCAGGATGGCCTTGCAATCGAGTGTACTCGGGCTGGGCGCTTATCTGGTGATCGGGGGGGACGCTTCCCCGGGTGTGATCATCGCATCTTCGATATTGCTTGGCCGCTCTTTGGCGCCGGTCGACGCCGCGATCGCAAACTGGAGAGGATTTCTGGCCGCACGCCGAAGCTACTCCGACTTGACTGCAGCGCTGGATGCTTTCGGTAGCCAAAGCGCTCCCATGGAGCTTCCCAGCCCGCGGGGGCAACTCTCCGTCGAGGAATTGACGATAGCCCCTCCAGGCGCACAACGGCCGACGGTTCTCAATGTAAGCTTTCGCCTGGCGAGCGGCGCTGGGATGGCAGTCGTCGGCCCTAGCGGTTCCGGGAAGACAACGCTGGTGCGTGCCCTGGTCGGAGTATGGAAGCCAATTCGGGGAACGGTTCGATTGGACGACGCTGCTCTCGATCAGTGGAGTTCGGAACTGCTCGGTGCTCATATCGGCTATTTGCCGCAGGATGTCGAACTGTTCGACGGAACGGTTGCCGACAACATTTCGAGATTTGGTGGCCAGAGCGACCCAAAAGGCGTCATGGCAGCCGCTCGAGCGGCTGGTGTCGACAAGATGATCATGCGATTGCCTCAAGGATTCCAAACACGAATCGGCGAAGGCGGGACGGCCCTGTCGGCCGGGCAGAGGCAACTGGTCGGATTGGCCAGGGCACTTTACGGCGATCCGTTTCTCGTCGTGCTCGACGAACCGAATTCCAACTTGGATTCAGACGGCGATGTTGCGTTGGCGGGGGCGATCCTGGCGGTGCGCCAGCGTGGCGGTATCGTGATCGTCGTGGCGCATCGCCCTTCTGCGCTCGTCAATATTGATCAGGTATTGGTCATGTCGAACGGGATGGTCCACGCATTTGGCCCGCGAGAAGATGTTCTCTCAAATGTCGTCCGCCCCTTCCCCCAGCCGGCAGTCGTTCCGCTGCAAAAAAATGCCGGTAACGCTTGAGGTCCTATTCCGTGTCTGACGCGACGATTTCTTATGCTCGTGTCAACGACGCAAGTCGTTGGCTCGGAACCAGGCTGATCAATGATCCGGATGGCATCCGCGCCAACCTGGTTCTGGGCTTGGCAACCACCGCCTTTCTGCTCGTTGGCGGAGGGACGTGGTTGGGACTAACCAAGATCGCCGGCGCTGTGATCGCGCCAGCGACCGTTGTGGTCGAAAGCAGTGTAAAGAAGGTCCAGCATCGGACCGGCGGCACCATCGGTGGAATCTTCGCCCAGGATGGTGATCATGTGCGTGCCGGCGCCGTGTTGGTCAGGCTTGACGACACGCTCACACGCTCAAACCTGCAGATTGTCAGTGAAGATCTCGACCGAGTCACCATCCGCCTGGCCAGGCTCGAGGCAGAGCGGCAAGGGCTGCCGGAAATGCAGGTTCCTCCCAGTCTGCGCGTGAGGATGAGCGACCCGCGGGTGGCTGCTCTTGTCAATGGAGAACGTGCCTTGTTTGAAAGCCGGGCTACGGCATTGGCTGGCCAAAAGGCGCAGTTGCAGAGCCGCTCGATGCAACTTCGACATCAGATTGACGGTCTCAAGGCTCAGCTTGCCGCGACGAATGACTCCTTGGATCTCCTTACCCGCAGCCTTGCCGACGTCCAAGCTCTTTACTCCAAGAAATTGGTGTCCAAGGAGCGACTGAGCAATGTCAGCCTGGAAGAGGCTCGTGCTCGCGGTGAGTCGGGGCGACTAGTTGCAGCAATCGCGGAGGTGCAAGCCCACATCAGTGAAACGGACTTGCAGGTGCTTCAGCTCGACGAGCAGATGCGCAGCGACGTGACAAGCGAGCTCCGCGAAAACGAAGCGAAGCGCACAGAGCTCGAAGAGCGCAAGATAGTGGCCGACGACGAGCTCGCAAGGACGGATATCCGATCTCCCCAGACCGGGACGGTACAAGAATCCTCTATCCACACCGTCGGAGGCGTAGTTGGACCGGGAGAGGTGCTCATGGTGGTTGTGCCCGACACCGACAACCTTGTCGTGGATGCGCTCATTCCGCCGACCCGGATGGATGATGTCCAGCCCGGGCAGCGGGTATCAATCCGCTTTCCCTCTTTCGACGTCGGAACCACACCTGTCTGCGAGGGTTCGGTGAAGCGTATCTCTGCAGATCTGATCAAGGATCAGGAACGCCAGCTTTCCTATTTTTCGGCTCGCATCCACGTCGACAACCAGGCCACCTGCCTGAAGGGTGAGAAAATCCTAAAGCCAGGCATGCCTGCCGAAGTTCACATAAGCACCGAGGAGCGCAGCGTCTGGTCGTATTTGCTTAAGCCATTGACCGATCAGATTTCCCGGGCCTTCAAGCAATAGCGGGATCGCAAACGCGGCCCCCTACTGGCTTGCTGCACGTCCTAGATCGCTGCTGAACCTCACCTCGATCGTATCTCCCGGAAGCACTTCTGAATCTTCTTCGACGAGTTGTTTGCGCCATTCTTCACCAATCTTGCGCACGATGGTGATCTGGGTCTGAATGGCTTCTCCGCTTACCGGCAGCGGCAGAGCGGACGCGCCAGCGGGTTGTAATTTCTGGCTGGTGGCGTGGAGCCTTGCGGTGGTGTCGGCAAGACGGACATCGGTATCTTTCAACTCGGTCAGCAAGCCGATCCTTCGCAGGTTTTCATTGCGCTCGCGTTGCCTGAGATAATCTTCCTGCTGGCGTCGCGCCCGCATGAGCTCGACCGATGTCTGAAGCTGCCCATTGGAAGAGAGTAGCGCGGAGCGCCTGACGTCAGACAGCCTGGCGTTGGTCAGATTGCCCGCTTGAAACAATTTCGTCACCCGAGCCAGGTCATCCTCATCCGCCTTGACCCCGTCGCTCTCGACCTGCTGGCGCTTGGTCAGAACGTCGATCTGCGCCGCGGCATCCTTTGCGCCCTGATCAACGTAGCTTTGTTCCTGCTGGAAGTTATCGAGAGAGATCTTCAGCGCCTCTCTTTCGGCGTCGGCAATGGCCGAGCTGAAGGCGGCAGACAATGGCGACCCTTGGGGGGGCTTGGTATCGAAACTTGGCTGATCCTGCAGTTCGGCGCGAATGCGAGCACTGTGGTAATAGTCGCGGGTGTATTCCCCCCAAAGCGATTCATAGTCGCGCTGCAGATCAACCGGGTCAGGACCGGTCTGATTTACGCGTGAGCGCAGAAGGCTGAGACCGCCAGACACAGCAATCGCCTGTCTCACCGTCATGAGAGGCCGATATGCCTGCTGGCCGGGAGTGAGCACCTCGCCAGTCACGTAGATCGGGCGATATTCCGCGACTATCGCGGTCACGTCGCCAGGTTGGACAACGATCATCTGCTCTCGCCCATCGGGCAAACGCTGCTGAAATATCTTGGTAGGCAAGATCGTTTCCATGCGGGCCTGCAGCTCGGCAGGCGTCAGACCGCCGATGGATATCTTCCCGACTTGGGGAAGCGCGATCGTACCGTCCATCTGGATTACCGCACGTTGAGTTCGTTCCGGTATCGAAGAGATTCCTATTTCGACGATGTCGCCGGGGGAGAGATGGTAGGCTGGCCGGTCGTTCGCCGCGGAGGCAGCATCAACCGCAGCCAGCACACCTATCGCTGCAAGAAGATTTCGGTTCATGAATGCCATCGGTGACATCTCCATTCAGTTCGACTTCGCCTCTTCCGACCAGTCGACGCGGGTGACGAAATCATAAACAGGTCCGCCGGGCACACCCCAGTTGCTGGACCAGATTACCTGCGAGCCATCGGGCGATGGCGAGGCATGGGTCTCGCTGCGGTAGTCGAAATCAACGCTGCGCGTTTGCGCTATGCGCCGAACCTCTCCGCTGCCATCGAGGCGCAGCGCGATAACCTCTCGTGCATAGGGTGCCATTTCCGGACGGGCCGAAACCACATTCGGGTCGCCGCCGTAGCTCAGGAACACCCAGCCAGGTTTGTTCAAAGCACGCAGAGAAGCATGCGAGGCCTCGCCGTATTTCATAAGCGAAGTTACTTTCCCGTCAGACAGCCGGCGTTTGATCACCTGATAGCTGTCCGGATAGGATTTGCTGATGCCGACGTAGATCTCGCTCCCATCGGCGTCGACCGTCATGTCGCCATGCCCCGGCCGATGATGCTCTGTCCACTGCTGGCCTGGAGCGCCGTCGATCGAAAATATAAACGACTGTTCGGTGCCGTCCGCCAGTGCCTGGATGCAGAGAATATTTTCGCCCAGAGGAGAGATCGAACAGTTCTCATTGACCCCAGCAAGCCGCCCAAGTGCGATATCGGCAAACTTGCTATGCTGCTTGAGATCGTACGCGAAGACGACCTCGGCACCGTCCGATCGACGTGCACGCACTGCCAGGCGATTACCGTCTCGGCTCGGGTTGCCTTTGCCTGGTCCGAAGTGCAGATCCCGATAGTCCTTTGAATCGAACAGCACATCCTCGTGATTGGTCCGCGGCGCCCAGGTCGATATTCGCTGGCCTCGAACGCAGATCATCAGATCCGCATTTTGGGGATGCCACTCACATTCGCCCGATCGATCGCGCATCAGCAGCGGTAGGAATGTGTGTCCGTCGAAAAAGCACATCCCGTTGCAGCCGTTGGTTATAACGAGAAGGCTCTGGTCCGCATTCCAGGCTTGGGCGCTGGAATAACGGTGGCTGCAATAATTTTTTATACACGCGACCCCATTTCCAAGCGGCCCGGATTTTGTGATCCGGGTGAATGTTTCCCCAAACGCGGGATCGACCGTAGGACGCAGATAGTCGGGCAACTGCATCGCCGGCGTCGCAACAAAGTGCGTTGACGTATTGCCCGCCTGGCTTGCGGCAGCATGCGGACCAAGGCACGCGACAGCGAAGATCATCGACAACGCATGTCGGCGACGACAAGTCATGTCATGTAGCCCATTTCCCGGCGCACCCGCCCCTCGCTGAGACGCGCTTTCCACCACGATATGGTGCGCTCCAACCCATCTCGCAGATTGGTACGGGCTCGCCACCCGGTCTGCGTTTCGAATTGCGTCGAGTCTGCAAGCAACGCGCGAACCTCGGAGTTCTGTGGGCGCAAGCGGCTTTCATCTCGATAGACAGGCTTCTTCGATCCGCTCAACTCGACCACCAGGTCCAGGACTTCCGCGATCGTCGCGGCACGCTGGCTTCCGGCATTGTAGGCATGGCCGAATTTGAGTTCCGCCACGCCTGCGGTCAGGAATGCTGCCGCCGTGTCTTCAACAAAGGTTAGATCGCGGATAGGGCTCGTATCCCCGACCATGATAGCCGAACAGTTCTTGTCGAGGGCCTGCCTGATTATGGTCGGCACTATCGCCCTCTCGCTCTGGCGTGGGCCGTAGGTATTGAATGGCCGCAGAGTTACGACGGGAACGTCAAATGACCTGGCGTAGGCTTCGGCCATCATGTCGGCACCGATCTTCGATGCCGAATATGGAGACTGGCCCTGCAGCGGATGAGATTCCTTGATAGGCATGGTCAGCGCCGTGCCGTAAACCTCGCTGGTCGAGGTGTGCACGACGCGTTCGGTGTCCCACTGACGCGCTGCCTCGAGAACATTCATCGTGCCCATGACATTGGTTTCCACGTATGACTGGGCAGCCGCATACGAATATGGAATCGCGATGAGAGCAGCCAGATGAAAAACCACAGCTTGGCCGCGCATGATCCTGTTCAGGAACGCGCTGTCGCGCACGTCGCCACGCACGGATTTCAGGTGGGCTCGGATGTTGTCCGGCAAATCGTCAAGCCAGCCGTGACTGTCGAACGAATTGTAGAGCGCCAATGCTGTGACATCCGCTCCATTGCGGACCAGCGCCTCGGTGAGATGCGATCCGATAAATCCATCGGCGCCCGTGACCAGTACCTTTTTGCCTTTGTAGTCCATGACCAATCGTCCCTCTTGCCATGTCCACTCTGACGGTGACACTCACCGGAGTGTCAGCCCGAATGCGCTTTAGTCGCGATCGGCGACGGCGGTACCCGGCCGACAACGGCTAGAAAACCGCGAGCCATCCAGACGGCGTCAGCCACCAGAGTTCGCTGCGGATAATAGGAAAGGTCGATCCTGGCCTTGGCGGGAAACAGGGTCTCGCGATAGTACTGCACCGGATCCGTGAACTTCGGATAGAAATTCGCTTCGTTGCGGAAGAGAACCTGGCTCGGACCGAGTAAGCCAGGCTTGTACTGCAAAACAGCCTCGGCGCCGCCGTGGAAACAGTCGGCGAACGCCAGGCTCTCCGGCCGCGGTCCGATGATTGCCATGTCGCCTATGATCACATTCCACAGTTGCGGCAATTCATCGAACTTTGTCGCGGCGAGCACGCGCCCTATCGTTGTCATGCGCTTGTCGTCGGCGACCGTCAGCGCGAGGCCGTGGGGATCGCATCGCACATCGAACTTGCGGAACTTGTACATGCGAAAAGGCTGAGCCCCGGCGCCCAGGCGGGTTTGTGCAAACAAAACCGGCCTACCGCCCTCGGCCAGAAGGGCGATGGCGATCAGCAGCATCAGTGGAGCAAACAAGACCGCAGCAACGCTCGCAATGGCAATGTCGATCAAACGCCGCGCAGACCCGTGGGCCGAGACTGCAACGAAGCGTCGGTGGAGGGATTGATCTGTCGCATTCATGCGGCCGTTCCTGCTTTGGTACAGCCGTTCACCGCAGTTGCCAGAGCCTCCACAACCGCTTCGACCACCGCTGAGGTCATCTGCGGGTGAAGTGGAATCGTCAACTCCCGCTGAGCAAAGTCTTCTGTTCGCGGCAATTGGGTCCCGGGAAAAAGCTCGCTGTACAACGTCATCCGGTGCACGGGCGGATAGTGGATCGTTGTTTGGATTCCCTGGTTGCGCAGTTCGTCGATAACGGCTTGCCTGTCGGCATATCGCGGTAAAAGTATCGGCATGATGTGGTGCGCCGATCGCCGCGATTCACTGAATGGTACGATTATTGCCGGGCAGTGCATTGCAATGAGTCGCCGATAAAGGACGACGAGGATACGCCTTACTTCGTTCCATTCTTGCAGGTTTCCTAGCTGGACAAGTCCGATTGCGGCCCGCATCTCGTCCATACGATAATTGAACCCAAGCATGGTGACGTCATACTGCGGCGTGCGGCTGTTCAGCCGCTGGTGTGTGCCGGTGGTCATCCCGTGCCCGCGCGCTTGGCGAATCCTTTCCAGCAGTTCATGGTCTTGGGCGATTACGGCGCCGCCCTCGGCGGTTGTCATGTTCTTGTTGCCGTAGAAGCTGAAGGCCGCGGCAACGCCGAAGGTCCCTACTTCTCTCAAGCCAGGAGCATGCGCCGCGTCTTCAATGATGTGCAGTCCCCGAACACGAGCGAACCTTTGCCATTGTTCTCGATTGGCCAGATACCCGGCGAAGTGAACGAGAATAATGGCCTTCGTTCGCGGCGTGCATCGAGCCTCGGCTTCTGCAAGCGACATCAACGGCAAGTCGGCTGACTCAATATCGACAAAGACGGGAGTTGCACCGACATAGAGCACTGAGTTCGCGGTCGCCACGAAAGTTAGCGACGGAACCAGCACCTCATCGCCCGGACCAATGCCAAGTCCGTGCAAAATGAGATGAAGCGCCGCAGTACAGGAACTCACCGCAACGCAATCGTCCGCGCCATGCATGCGGGCAAACGACTCTTCGAACAATCGAACCTGCTCGCCCATGGTCAACCAGCTGCTATCAATGACCTTTGATAGAGCCGCCTTCTCCGGAACACCCAAAATCGGGGCACTGACCAAGAGCATGGTGACCTCACTCCCAAATCATCATTCGTGTTTGAGTTTCTCGCCGTTTGTCAGGCAGCCGCTGCCGCGACTTCGATCGAAGCCGACTGCTCTTCCCAGGAAATGGCTTGAGCATTCTGGAAATCGTCGACGCGGCCGATATCGAGCCAGAGTCCCTCATGCTTGTAGACATGGACGACCGTGCCCTGCTGCATCATCTGCAGCATCAGGTCGTCGAATCCGAATGGAATGCCGGAGGGAATAAAACTCAGAACATCCGGATTCATGCAGTAGATGCCCATGCTAACGAGATGAGAAAGCGTCGGCTTCTCGCGGAACATCTGCACTGCATTGTCGACTTCGTCGATGACGCCGAAATCCATCTTGATAAGACGGTTTGCGGTAGCGATGGTCACCGGATCCTTGTGCTTGCGGTGGGCAGCTGTGAATCGGCTGAGGCTAAGATCGGTGAGAACGTCGCCGTTCAGCACGATAAAGGGTTCGGTTAGTTCATCTCGGATAAGCGACAGTGGCCCGATGGTGCCCAGCGGCTCCATCTCCTGAGTGTACCGTATTTTCAGGTTCCATTGCGAACCATCACCACACACGCTGCGGATGAGATGGCCGAGATACCCGGTCGTGATGTAGACCTCTTCAATGCCATTGCGTCGCAGCCACTTGAGAAGCAGCTCGAGCACCGGCCGGGCACCAATTGGCATCAGCGGCTTCGGCAACACCGACGTAAAGGGACGAAGTCGTGTTCCCATCCCACCGCATTGAATAACCGCTTTCATCCGATCCTCCATAGTTCAACGCCGCTTCAATGGTTGGTGCCTGGGCAGACGTGTTCAGACCTCTTCCGACCATGATGGGTCGGATAGAAAAGTCGCCACGTGTCCGTCCCGAGCATCTTATGAAGAACGGTATGTGAGCGTTCGAAGGATGTCGTCGTGCAATCGAATGGCACCAATCCATTGCCTCCGCAGGTTCAGCGACTAGGCCGGTCCGACCTGTCCGCCGCGAGGCACGATGGCGCCGAATATGCCGACCTGCATCTGCAAAATTGCTTAGCCACGAGACCTTCAAATGCCCCAGTGCGGACCTCAGAATCCACCTGCTGGAATTTACGTCTCGCTACCGCTCAAACAGCTGATGTCACATGGAATTTGGTAGTTGGCCATAGACGCGCCTGATCGCGATGTTGGCTTTCTGACAAGGGCAGAAACGGTGCGATTCAAGCCGGTTGAAGGTTCCTCGGAAAAAAAAAGAGATTTTTCCGCCATAGAGGAATATATTAGCAATACGGCGCGCAAGTGGTGCGGATTTCTGGGCGTTCGACGAGTGGTTGGCCACCGCCAAGGCCATTCCCCGATTGATCGTTTAGCCGCATTAGGCGTTTCAGGGCCCGCTTTGTAGGGCCTGCGTTGGGGTGGAATGCAAATGTATCGAGTCGTCATTGCGGACGATCACGGTCTGTATCGTCGTGGGCTGAGTTTGGCGCTCAAGGCCGAGCTCCCGGAACTGGAAATATTCGAAGCTGGATGTTTTGATGCCGCTGCCAGTGTCCTGGCTCAGCGGGACATCCATCTAGCCATTCTGGATCTGAACATGCCGGGACTGTTCAACCAGCAAGTGCTCGGCGACGTTTTGTCAGCGTATCCGGACACCCGTTTTGCAATCGTTTCCGGCAATGATTCACGAGCGGAAATATTGAAGGCCCTGTCGATCGGGCTGCACGGCTATATCGTGAAATCTCAGACGGACCAAGAAGTGGTATCGGCAGTGCGCGAGATTCTGGCAGGCCGCATCTATGTGCCGGCGCTGTTGTCTCGACCTTCCGGGGGTCCCGGGTCACACGCACCCCAATCGGCGAGGGCATGGACCCAACGGCGGATGGGAGCGGCCAGCCTTAGCAAGCTGACTTCAAGGCAACGTGACGTGCTCAAGCTGATGGCGGAAGGCTTTTCAAACAAGGAGATAGCTCGCGATTTGGACATTTCCGAAGCAACGACAAAAATTCACGCCGCTGCGGTAATGCGTGAGCTGGGAGTACGCAACCGCACCGAGGCAGCCGTCGCGCTACAAAACTGGCGTTCGAAATATATCGACTAGGGCGCGATTTCACGTCGAGACAGCCGCAGCGAGTATCGTAGACCGCCTTCAAATATTTCCAGCTTCGAGGCATGGCCGATAAGCGGCGCGGTGTTGACGCCCAATATCATCGAACCAATGCCATGGCCGATGTTCTTGGCCTTCCTGCGTCTTCCCGATTCTATCCAATCGAAGACGACGTCATCGCTTTCTCCACTATCGGCCCATCTAACCTCAAGGCGCCCTCGGGAACCGCCAAGCGCGCCGTGTTTGACAGAGTTCGTCGTAAGCTCGTGAACAACCATTGCGAAGGTTTCGGCAGCGCCGCTTGACATCATGACGTCAGGGCCATGGGTCTTTATCTTTCGCGTTTCCATGTAGGGCAACAGTTCCTGGACCACGAGATCCCGGAGCAATACCGAACTGTCGGTGCGACCGGAGATCATCATATGCGTGACTTCAAGCGCTCGTATCCGATCGATTAGGTCCTCCTTGAACTTCATGACATTGTTCGCCGGAGCACCAACCATTTTGACCAGCGCTATCACGACCGCGAAAAGATTGCTGAATCGATGGCGCTGTTCGATCAAAATACGATCCCGTCTCCTGACCGTGGCGCGCAAAAGCGTGGTCTGCCGACGTTCAGTCAGGTCAGCTGCTATCCCGATCAGCAGCTGCTGATCATGATACCGCTCCTCCCGTCCGCGCAGAGCGACCCAACGAATAGGTCCATCCGGACGTCGCACCCTTATCTCAACGTCGTAATTCGTGGTCGCGCCGGATTCTTTGGGGAGTGCAAGCTTTGGCCAGTCCGCGGGATAGACGACTGCAGCTAGCTCGTCTATCGGCCGGCTGGTGGCGCGCGGCAGGCCTAAGATTTCCCAAAATTTGTCGGAACCCGTGACGACGCCGCTTTGGAGGTCGACTTGCCAGGTTCCCAACCGCCCCGCCGAAAGCGCCAGATCAAGCCGTTCCTTCTGGACCCGGATCGCTTCGCGCGCCGTCCGTCTTTCCGAGATATCATCGACAACGATGATCGCGCTCTCTGAAAGGAGGCCGTCGGAACGGTACGACGATAGGTTCAGGCGAGCCCAGAATGTGGACCCGTCCTTCTTCTTCAATCGGGCTTCCATATCGAATGGCATCGCGGACTTGCCTTGATCGGCAAGCGCTTCAACAACGCTATCGCGATCATCGGGATGAACAAGCTGCGCAAGCGGAAATTGAGCAAGCTCGGCTTCGGTATATCCCGTCAGCTCACAAAGACGTTTGTTGGATTGCAGAAGCTCGCCTTTTTCATTCGTGTTCGCAAAGCCGAGGGCCGCACGCTCGAACACCGAACGGAAGCGGCTCTCGGTGGCCTCGACGGCGGCCAGTCGAGTTTCGGCGACCTTCAGGGCCTCGCTAAGGTCCTGCCGCAAGCGGTGGAACATGAAGGCGATCATGAAGCCGGAAACCAGGAGAAAGATTGCTCGCGGCCAGTCCTCTGCAGGAATCGAACCGCGCAGAAGTCGTTCGGCCCCGAGGCTGGCGGCGACTGTCACGAGAGTTGCAATGATTGCACCGCGACGGCCAACAAGATATGCAGCGACAATTATAGCTGGAATAGATGATATGAAGGTTGCTTCAGTTTCCGTCTGAATTAAGTTTGTTATTACGAATATTAGCGTGAAAACTAGCACCAGCATGGAAGCCATGTGAGCTAGCGAGATGCCCTTCAAGGCCGAAACCGTTCTACGCAGATGCAGCCCCATACCTCACAGACTACAACTTTCGGATTAGTCCGTCGAGCCTAGAACTCCACCGCCTGATCTAATACCACTGCCGGATTGCGGCCCTCAAATCCAAGCTTACTATCATTTACGAAGAGCGTCCGGTTCGCCTGGACTCTTTGTAAGAGAGCATGAAGAAACCGATGCAAGCCTCTGAGATCAAAGATTTTTGGCAGAGAAATCTGTCTTGGAGTCAAGCGTAACGATTGGAGATCTTAGCGGTTTTCGGCCAACAGGGGTGGGAAGGCAATGTCTTTCATTGATAGGCACAACGATACCGTTGCGAATAAGCGCCATATTGAATTGAGCACTGCTTACGGCGGTGTCGCTCGCCTGGCACGCTACACGTCGGACAGGCAGGGCACAGCATGCGCGTCAAAGCGTCGGAGCCTGGAATCCGTCACCGGCATGCTGGACCGCATTGGCTGTGGCTTCCTGGTCCTCAATCGCGAGAAAAAGGTGGTGGAGTGGAACATTGCCGCTCAAAGCACCTTTGAACGACAGGGTGAGACGGCCGGCACGGCTCCGGAGCTTACGGCTGCGCTGAGGCGGCTGGTCGCGAACGTTCCAACCAACTTCCTGCCAGGTTCGTTGTCGTGGGTGGTGATCCGCACCACTGACGATCGGCCGGTGATACTCAATGAGGGCGGGGTGATTGCGCCCGACGGAACAAGTATCGTCGCGTTGTTAGACCGGGAGACCCGGTCCTCGGCTAATCCGCAGACATTGCAAAAGATGTTCGGCCTCACGAGCGCTGAAACTCAGCTTGCCATGAGGTTAGCTCAAGGGGACGCACCATTGGAAATCGCCCGCAGCTGGCATCTCAGCCGCACCACGATCCGGTCCCAGCTTGCCTCGCTTTTTGCCAAAACAGAAACCAAGCGCCAGGGTGAGCTGGTAGCTCTGCTCGGACGAATTTCCGTATTGCCGTGATAATGCCGCCTCGACCGCGAGGCGGCGCGTATCCGGTATGTTGGTTTGGCATTGCGTCTGTGCGAGCGCGTTCCTGCCTGATCCAGATATAAGCCGACGATCTCGATGCAAAAATTTCGAAGCGGGGCAATTCGTCATGGCCGGACATAATTCCAAGACCGCGGGCGTGCTTGACGCACAACCTGACAAATCCAGTTCAACAGGAACGAAAGCCGGTCGATCCAGTCCGGACATGGCGGTTATGCAGCTGGCACGAAAAGGTCCTGTCGTAGTCACCGGCGCCGCAGGCTTCATCGGGTTTCATGTGGCGTCGCGGCTTTTGCGTCACGGTGCGCGGGTCATAGGCGTGGATAATTTCACGCCCTACTACGATCTAAAGCTCAAGGAAGCGCGTTTTGCGCACCTCTGCGCGGAGCCAGGTTTCACTCCGATGCGTATGGATCTGGCGGACCGATTGTTGGTGCAAGCTTTGTTCTCCGACTTTCAACCGCAATATGTCGTCCACTTGGCTGCCCAGGCGGGCGTGCGTTACTCTCTTGTCGACCCGCATGCCTATGTTCAGTCCAACATCGTGGCGTTTCTCAATGTTCTAGAGGGTTGCCGGCACTTCGATATCAAGCATCTGGTCTACGCTTCGTCCAGTTCGGTTTACGGCGCCAACCAAACCATTCCTTTTTCCGAACATGGCGGCGCTAACCATCCAATAAGCTTCTATGCCGCCACCAAGCGCTCGAATGAAGCCATGGCGCATTCCTATAGTCATCTATTTCGCTTGCCGGTGACAGGATTGCGGTTCTTCACCGTCTACGGACCATGGGGCAGGCCCGACATGGCTGTCTACGCGTTTACCCACGCCATCGCCGAGGGACGCGTGATCGAGGTGTCCAATGCCGGCCGTGTCTGGCGAGATTTTACCTACATCGACGATATCGTCGAAGGGGTGGTTCGAATACTCGCAACGCCACCGTGTGCCGACCAGAATTGGGACGGTCACGCGGCTGATCCAGCCACCAGCTCAGCCCCATATCGCCTGTACAACATTGGCAATGACCGGCCAGAGGAGATCAATAGACTAATCGCGATTATAGAGACAGCCGTAGGTCGCAAAGCTCTCAGGAGGGATGTGCCTTTGCCTCCAGGTGATGTTCTCGAGACGCGCGCCGATGTAGGCGATCTTCGCCGGGCCGTAGACTTCGCGCCGGCGACCACGCTCCAGGATGGCGTTGCCCGTTTCGTCGAATGGTATCGACACTTTCATGGAAGCGCGACGGCCCCTGAGACGGAGCAACAAACGCTCGTGTCAGCGTAGATTGCCGGCAGTTCGCGCTGCTCACTCAGACCCGCGCGATCAGCTCACTGGCGTCGCCTGAAGGTGCGGCTCCCTCTCAACGCGCTCGCCTCGCTAATCGGCAAGAACGAGGCATTCTCTGCGTCTCTTTCGTTTTGGTGCTTCATCGAGACACCGATACGCAAGCCCGCCAATCCGTACGTACATTGATGCCCGCATTAGAATGGATCACATCGCGCCAGCCGGGGTCTGTCGCCGGTCACCAATCCCAGAGCATCGAGTCAGCGCAAGAACCAAGTCCGCTGGGTGCTTTCGACCGTGCGGCGGTTAAAGGACGTAATCGCGTAGATCAGTCCGGGCGTGATCTTCAGTCGCTTGCGAATATAAATCGCCATGGCGACGTTCCAGACGACCAGGGCAAGCGCAAGCCCTATTGCTGCGCCCAGCGGACCGTAGATCTCTACTCCGATGGCACAGCCGACGACACCAAAAGCTGCCCCGAGGATCATCGTCACAGCGGCCGCCCATTCGTTTCCGGTCATGGTCAAGAGATTGAGCTGCGGTCCGCACAGGGCCACGAATACGTAGCCGAGCATCAGCACCCGCGCGATCGGTGCTCCAGTACCGAAATCCTCACCGAACCAGCTCAAAAGCGGCCGAACAATCAAGAGCAACGGGATTGCCATTGCTATTGCGGCACCGGAAGAAAGCAGGGCAGCTCGTGAAAACAGCTCTTGCAAACCTCTTCGGTCGTTTTTTGCGTAAAGCGTAGCTGCCGTCGGCGAAAACATTGTAGAGACGGCCACCAACGAGAGACCGACAAGCAACGCGACATTGAGTCCCAGGGCGAAAATGCCTGCGTCGCGTATGTGGCCGGTCCAGCCGAGCACCATTACCCCCGCTCTGTTGATGAAGACGTCAAGACCCGCCATCAGCATGATAGGGGGGACCGCCGACCACCAATCCTTGGACGCATCGGCAGGTTCAGCATGTCGTAAACCCGGCGGCTGAAATCTTGCCAACAGGACAAAGACGAACGCGACTGTTACGGCCGAACTCGTCAGCACCGCTTGCATGACCAACGGTGCATTCAGAGTCCACGAACCGGACAAGGCGGCGACACTTAGCAATGTGAGCAGCAGTCCATCACGCACAATGCGTTCTGGCAGAAGGGCAGAAACACCGCCGCCGAAGGCACGGATGAGAGCCGCGCCCAAGGCTGAAGTCGTGACCAGCGGAACGGCGGCCATACCCAAGAGCTGGCTGATCTCAAGTTCCCTGTTGTGTGAGGACGAAGACAGAAAGATGTAGGTCGCCCCTGCCAAGCCGAATAGAGACGCCACCGCCAACGAGCGTTGAAAGGCAAATCTGATTATACCGTGGGCCAGGTCCAGGCGCCCCTGGGCCCTATAGGCAGATACAAAGCGCAACAACGATACGTTGAAGCCAAGGGTTGCGAGATATGCGAGCACCGATGTGGTTGAAAGGACGTAGGAGTAGATACCATAGCTGGTAGAGCCTACGATACGAGCAATCAGCAATTGCGCCAGGCTGGTTAGACCTGCCCCGGTCACATAGATCATGAGCGCAAAAACGGTGGCATAGCCCAGGCTACGGTTTATTTCTTGCTTCCCGAGCGTTACCGCATCGTTTCCGCCTGGCGGATTTAGGGAGTTCTGTATTGTTATGGTATCCACGCCGTCATCAAGATAGGCATTGTCTACCGTCAGCGGTTGCGATGAGTGGGCAACTTGATGTCGGTACATGGGAGTGACCTGATCGCGGGCCATCTTGAAGGCGATCTTGCGGCTGACGAGTTCAACGCTTTTCGACAACGATCGGTCGTCGAGGGTTTCAACGGAGATTGTTTTCCTGTCGGTTGCCACAAGGATGTCGTTGATATTTTGAAACACTCCGAAAGCTCGCATGCTCGCTTCGAAATCCGCATCGAGAATGCGTTCGGCCGGAGCCGCTTGCATCATTCGCTCCCGCAACCGCGCCTCGGCTGCTGCACGAGGCAATACCACTCGCAAGGTAAAATCCGCGGTAGGAGTGACCTTCAGCGCTCTTGCAATCGCAACGTTGTCGACGCACCCGTGAAAAATCGACAGTGAAGCAACAGCCTGCACGTATCCCTGGTCGAATATTGTAATCTCTCTGCACTGTCGCGCTTGGTCCCAACGATTGGAAAGGTTTATGATTTTTTGCCAGACCCGAGCTCGCCAAATAAATTTCCTTGGCTCAATCGCCTTTAGCATCGACGACGCGATCGACAGATATTTTATCAAATCCGACGTATAGAAGAACAGTTTTGCAGTTGAAAATATTGCAGAAAATACTCTATAGATGAACATAAATATCCCGAGATCTACACTCCTTGACCTTCTACTTGCTTTGTGACTGAAGACCACCTTCGTAGCGTAGCCCTGCCCGCGCAGCGACTTGGCGAGCGCATGGGCAAAGAGTGCTTTACCAGCTCCAGGCGGTCCAAAGAGTTCGATAATCATTTCTCGCGACCCAGGGGGCTTGAGTGCTTTATTGTTTTCCGAACAGCAGAAGATCGCCACTGTCCCCAAAATGATATTTGGCGTGCTGCTTGAGATTTACTCCAGTGAGAGCAATCCCTACCGGAGCGGATCTCGAACCATCAGGCTGCAGCGATTCCAGAATACCGCGCGCGACACTGCGCGGTGTCTTGGCCCACCGGACAGCAAAGATAACGGCATCTGCCCAACTGCTGAGCAGTCGGGATTCCGGACCGTGCAACCCTGGCGGCCCGTTGAGAATGACGAGATTGTACACGGCGCCCAGCTTGTCCGCGAAGTGTCGCGGCACATCGACGTCGACCAACAGCTTCAAAAGATCGTCCGAAACTATGGGTGAGGCCATGAAATCGATGCCGATACCGGGCATGCTCACAACAGCCTCGTCTAACTCGCAGCGGCCCCTCACATAATCCGCAAACGACTTATGCGGCTTGGAAATGCTGAATTCGCGCACAAAGTCGTTGGTCAGTTGCTTATCCTGCGGGTCAAGATCGATGAACAGGACATTGCTGCCCAGGCGTGTGGCCGAGAGCGCCAAGCTCCATGCCAACTCTGTTTTCCCATCACCTTTATCGCTGGAAGTGACGAGCACCATCTGCGACGATCGTCCGGGGGCCGGTTCGGGTGCCACATTGATCAATAGCGACAAGGCAGCGCGGCCATAGGCGGAATTTTTCTGGCTTAGAATGAGGGTCTGCAAGCGCTTCGCACTCGCTCTTGATGCCCTGGGCAATAGGCCAACGGAAGGGAAGCCGAGCGCTGCTTCTGTCTCAGCCTCACCGCGCATTGTGCGGCTCATGCGATTTTTCAAGAGAACCAAGACGCCCCCGATGAGGCCGAATACGACCATACCCGGCGGGATGAGGAAGATCGGTGAAAGGCTCTTCGGGTTGCTCGGTGGCCATGCCGCCGAAATTATCGAAACTCCCGCAGACGGAACCGCGATGCGGTTCCTCAAATCCTGTTGCCTGTTCAGAAGATCATTGTACCGTTGCGTCAATATGGTGACTGCCGGCTCCAATGCGTGAAGCCCGGAAAGCCTGCCTGCCGTGTCGGCTACGACCGCGTCAAGCACATTCTTGCGCGCCTCCAGAGCGGAAACCTGCGCGCGATAGATGTCGGCTTCCGACTTGATGCGTTCGATGCTCTGTTCGATTTCGCGCTTGACGGCAACATTCAGATCCGCATCGGCCGCGGCGCCGCCCTGCCGGGCTATCAGATCGCTCAGCGTCGGCGATCCGATTGCGCTCGCAAGCGTGGCGCTCGTGGCACCGGACCGTTGCAATTCTTGTATATGCTGAACACGGGCCTCGGCTGTGGAGAGGTTTGCGCGAGACAATGACAGTTGCTGATTAAGCTCGGCTGTGTCGCGGACAGCATTGTCAACGGCACCCTGGTCGACGGTCCCGTGACTTAGCCGGTATTTTTCAAGGCGGTCGGTCGCTTGCGCGAGATCGGACTGCACACCAGGCAGCGCAGCGACGACGGATTCGAGCTCCAACCTATCAGCGGCCTGAGCAGTCCGCGCGAGGTCCTGGACATACACTTGCGCGAATGTGTTGGCCACGAATGCCGCCCGGACGGGATCCGGATCGGTAAAGCCGATGGTAATGACTCGCGATCGCAGTTCCTGCCCGACCCTGACGTAGCGCCTCAACGCCTTCAGCCTCGCAGCCTCCCTGCCCTCTGGGGTCATGTCAGCGTGATCCGGCCAAACCCCGGCCAAGAATGCACCTGCAAACGATTGCGATTCGGCTGGGGAAGCGGCGTTTTGCGCCGCGGCGCCGTTGAGGTTGGCCTGCCGATCGGGCGTTGCCTTGTAAATTGCGTCAATTACCCGACGCAGATGAGATTGCGAGGCCAGCATCGTCAGATGGTTGTCAATGCTGGTATCGAGCATATCCTGACCGCCCGTCGGCTGAGGAGCGCTTCTGGTCGGATTGTCGACGATGATTTGCGTGGTGGCCTCATACAGCGCCGGCCGGGCGAAGCCGGCTAGACCCGCAACCGCACCGCCCAAAACGACCATTGCGACCAAAAACCATTTGCGCGCCGCCAAGGTAACCAACAATTGGCCGAAAGGGGTCAGCTCTTCTCGGGGGTCACGCAGCGAACGCCGCATGCGCGGATTGGGCTCTCGCACTTCGACGCGCATCTCTGTGGCGCGCGGTAGCTTTGTTCGCCTAGCTATCGAACCTTCCATTTTAAACTCCCGTCATTTCAAGCATGCGCGACTGTCTCGCGGGCACTGGAAGCCGGTTGGCGTCGGCGCGCCATGCCAGGAACATCAATGTTGCCCAAAGATCCCGGGAATGATCCCGCTTTCCGTTGACATGATCGCGCCAGCACGTCTGGACCTTATCGATGTCCAGAAGCCCATCCCCTGAGTGGCGCATGTCGGCGAACAGGTCACTCGCCCATGCACGCAACGGTCCTGTCAACCAGACCGCAATCGGAACATCGAAACCCTGCTTAGGCCTATCTATCAGCCGCCGGGGAACGTAGCGATGCAACAACCGTCGAAGCAGCCACTTGCCTCGTCCATGGCGGACCATTGCATCCGGTGGCAGCCGCCAGGCGAATTCAACGACGCGATGGTCGAGCAGCGGGCAGCGGCCTTCCAGCCCGTTCGCCATGCTGGCTCGGTCCAGCTTCACCAGGATGTCGCCGGGCAGATATCCTGCCATGTCGTTGTAGAGGAGCCGGGACAGCAAATCGTCGAGTCGCGGAGTTCGCCGAGTTGACGCCCGGTGGCCAAATCGGGTCAGGCTTGTCGTCGATGACCCTGTCAGACGCTGGTACAGTTCTTCCTGGTCCGAAGCGGCGAGCAATTGAGCCAATCGCTCCAGCCGATCACCGCGCAACGCATGGCCGAAGAGCGCCGAAAGTGGCAGCCTGCCAAAAAAATCGTAACGCGTGGCGCGCGCCACAAGCCCGATGCTTGCGGCAACTGAACCACGCAGCGACGAAGGCAAACGACGACGCCGATTTGCTTGCGCCGCCATCAGATGGCGAGCGTAACCGGCGAAACATTCATCGCCTCCGTCGCCCGTCAGCGCCACAGTAACGTGCTGGCGAGCAAGTCGCGCCACCAGCAGAGTAGGGATTTGCGATTCGTCGGCGAACGGCTCGTCCCAGGCACTCGGCAATTCCGGAATGACATCGCGCGCGGAAGCAGGGGAAAGGTGCAGCTCTGTATGATCGCTGCCTATGTACTGAGCGACCGCTGCAGCATGAGGAGCTTCATCAAATCCGTGCTCCCCGAAGGCGATCGTGAAAGTGCGAATAGATTTTCGGGATTGGACCTGCATTAGCGCGGCTACGGTCGAGCTATCTACGCCGCCCGACAGGAAGGCGCCGAGCGGCACATCCGCGCACATGCGCTCTCGAACAGAAAGCCGAAGCAGCCGATCGAGTTCATTCGTCAAATCTTCGTCGCTGCCGACGATCGGGTCTTGCCGGCCCTTCGTTGCGACGTCTGCCAACGACCACCAGAATCGAACTTTGTTTCGAACGGTTCCCGTACGGCGCGCTTTTGCGAAATCCGCTGCAGTTAAGGATAGGGCCGATCCCGGCGGCAATTTGAAAACGCCGCGCCAGATACAACTGTCGTCCGGCACCCAACCTTGCGACAGCATAGCCCTTACGGCGCTGGGATTGAGTTCTGGACGGAAATCCGGGAAACACCGAATGGCCTTGAGTTCGGAGCCAAAAACCAGGGCATGGCGGGTCGGGGCGACGTAGATCGGCTTTTCCCCCATCCGGTCGCGGGCCAGATGAAGAGTTCTCGTTTTTGCGTCCCACAATCCGAACGCGAACATGCCGACAAATCGCGTAAGCGCAGCTTCGAGCCCCCACTGCTCCACGGCCCCAAGCACAACTTCTGTATCGCATGTTCCGCGAAAGCTGTGGCCGGCATCCTCAAGCTCTCGGCGCAAGTCCCGAAAATTGTATATCTCCCCATTGAAGGTGATCACGTACCGGCCGCTGTCCGAGCGCATGGGCTGGGCGCCGGTTTCCGACAAATCCACGACTGCCAGGCGGCTGTGGCCGAAAGCGATACCAGCCTCCACATCCTTCCAGAAGCTTTCGCCGTCGGGCCCTCTGTGACGGAGGGCTGTTGTCATCTGCGCTATAGCTGCGAGCGGCCTTGTGCTGGGCGAGTCTGGCGCAAGAAGGATCCCGGCGATTCCGCACATATCAACGGCTCCTCGCTCCTGCAGTTGCCGCGATAAACTTGGGCTGCCCGGCTACGAGGCAAAGTGTGATCGAGAACCAAACGATCGGGTGGCGAATGACCAAATGCGGGAAGCCGAAGATGCCGATCGACAACGCAAGTGCCACCAGAGCGTCGAGCCTTGCACGCCAGGCAGAGATGGCCGCGAGGCCAAGGATCCACAACAGGGCGAGAACCGCTAGAATGCCTCCTTGAGTATACAAGTCCAGTAGCGTGCTGTGAGCCTCGAAAGGCAGGTCGATAAACTCCTTGGTCACGACAGATCTGTCGACATGTGGTCCCGGGCCGAGGCCCAGCGAAGCAGACCCCAACCCCTTGCCCAGAGCATTGGTCCAGATATTGATGCGCAGGTTGGCTGTCTCGGCTGTTGCCTCACCACCCTCGCCTTTGGTCAGGCTCTTGGCGAAATTTTCAACAGTGCTCGTTTCCGCAAGCACATAGGGTGTTGCGGAGATTGCAAGAGGAACCAAAGCAAGCAACAGCAAAAGGCTGATTTGACGACCAAGAGTGACCCTTCCGCCAACCGCGACCCATCTCCGGACGCGCAACATCAGGAAAACCAAACCGGTTATCACTATTGTCAATAGATAGGTATCGCTCTTAGTCAATCGTCCGACGTATACTATGAGAACAATGCTTACTATGCCAAATGTCCTGGCTATCATATTACTTGTTGTCATTGAAAGGTATAGTGCGAGGGGACCGAACAGCGCGCAATAAAGTGCTAGTTGGTTTGGGTTGTCCGACCATCCTGTGAACCTGTCCCAAAACCAAGGGTTCACTCCGGACTGGTGGAGTAAGCCGAATCCAAGCGCCAGCTGGATAACAAAACACGCGTTCGCAATGACGATCACCCACCACGCGGTGCGACGCAGATGGCGATCCGCCTGAGGATCAGCCGCAAGCAGACATGTAACGAATGCCAGCAACAGATAGGCAATCATGTCGTGAACCGGCGCGTCCATGTACTGAACGCTCGTAAGCATGCCGACAATCATGCCTAGCCCGAGAGCGAATGCCATGATCCCCCAGAGGGCGGCAAAAATCGACAGGGCCGGCGTGGCTTCAAGTCGACCACCGGCAAGTACGCGACCAATCGAAATCAGTATCCAAACCGCCAGCAACAATTCGCTGATTCCGAACGGCGCGCCTGGAATTTCGAGTTGCGATGCATAAGCCATTGCAACGCCGCCGGCCAACAGGACGTCTCGGATCATTGGCGCACCTCGCCCAACGGACCAAATGCGGCATTCTTTTCGGTCTGCGAGGCCTGAACTGAGGCGCCAACGGCTTTGTCATCGAGAATATGCCGGTAAAGATCGCAATACTGGGCGACCACCAGCGGCAGCGCGAAATGCTGCTTGACGAATTCGATGGAACGAGCGCCCATGGCCGCCCCGGCGGGGCGGTCGGCCAAGACTTGATTTATCCTGGAAGCAAATGCCTCGGCATCGCCAGGCGGAACCAGGTATCCGTTCCAACCGGGCTGGACCACTTCGTTGCAGCCCGGCATATCTGACGCCACGATTGGCAGCCCAGCTAACCCCGCCTCGAGCAGGACACGTGGCACTCCCTCCCGATATTGTGTCGGAAAGGCAAACAAATCCGCCATGCCAAGAAGGGCAGGAACATCGCGCCGTGGACCCAGGGCAATGACATGAGGGGAATGGCGTTCGATTTCCGATTTGTCGACGGCGAACGGCCCCTCGGATTCCCATGGACCAACAAGCACGAAACGCGCATTCGGCCTTTTTTCAAGAACGCGGGGTACTGCCTTAAGCAGCGTTGGGATGCCCTTCTCGCGCGTCAGCCGGCCGACAAAAATGATCACTTCAGCCGATGACAGCCCAAGCTGCTCGCGCATCGCCTGCGATGACGGAGCGCTCTGTCTTGCCCTGGTAAAGCCATCGATGTCGATGCCGGAACTGCAGATCAGGCGACCAGTCCCGCGCCCGATGAGCCGGTAGCGCTCGAAGAACGCCTTGTCATCACGATTTTGGAAAACCGTGGCAGCCGTCCAGCGCGACGAAAGCCACTGCAGCCCCGAGAAGATCGGGCGCAGCGCCATGGCCCTCGGCTCACGGGAAGAAAACGTCCAGCCAAGACCATTGATGGTGCGGATGACAGGAACGCCCCCCCTTATCGCCAACGGCGTCAAGAGATTAGGCTTGGTATCAAAGCTCTGTACAATGTCCGGGCGCAGGTCCGAGATCAGTTTTCTGATCGTCCTTACGGCGCCTCCACTCCCGCTGGAAAATCGGTCGAAGCCGTAGCGACGATGCGGAATGTCGTGCTGCGAGAATGCTGTATCCGGACCGCTCGACACCGCAGTGACTTGGAAGCCCTTCTGACGCAGCGACAGCAAAAACGGAATCCTGAAGGCGTGGTCCTCGCCTCCAACACACACAAGATGCGGATTCATGCTGTCTCCCCCGACCGCCCGTCTGACTTGGGTCGCGTGCACTGGTCAGCATTTCTTCGTGCTTCCATGATCCTGGTTCGCTACTCAGATACATGTTTTGCGCCAAGGTTCACGGTACGGGCAGGCTTGCCCAATGTCCTCGTCCGTTTGAATGAGCGGACCGATCTCGGGGTGCGCGCGGCTGCGTCGGAGCGCGAATTGAATGTCCATTTCGGCGAGGGATTCGAGGCTCGGCTGCCTCTGAGCCGGTGACAAGGCCTCAGCTTGAATTGCGTCGGTTCAACCGTTCCTCAAGTCCAAGTTCGGCGAACGCGGTTGATCGCAGAACCCCGGATCTGACGAGCTGTCGACGAAGATACGTTCCTAGCAAAATGCCTAGAGGAAGAGAGCACTCAAGCGAAGTGTCCTTCGCTCGAAAAAAGGGAGTGCCTCGCACTGGGCACACCCGAGAAAATTTCAAGTTTTCCCAAAAAACCGGGAATTGATCCTGACAACCGTTTCCTTATTGCTGTGTTCTGTGCCCAGCATCAATGATTCTACCGGTATCGGGTTGTTTTGGTTCCAGCAGCGTTTCGCTCGCCGCATCGTCGGTCTTTGTGGCCTGAAGGTTGAGTAACGGAATCGTGTTATCCCCGGCTAATTTGATGCATCATCGAACACCGAAATTCGATGCAAATCACTGTAAGGTTAGGCGTTTTTGGTGCTGGTAAAGTACTCGATCAATCATTCTATCAACATATTTCCGTATTTGATTTGGCGCTAATGTACCCTCTCGGTTAGGCAGGGGGTGGGGCGCTTATCAATCAGAAGAAGGATGTTCGCATGGCTACCATGCATTACGCCTATGGCGCCCCCGCCTCCGGCGCCATAGCTAATGGCTTCAACTTGATCGACCTTCAGTACGCGTCATCGGTCAACGCGCTGCCTGACGGCACCAAGGCTTTGATATATCTCAACGAAAGCAGCGGGGTGACCCAGTCTTTCATAGACAAGGTGACGCCCCTCCTCGGCAATTCCAAGGTTTTTGGCTTTTATCTCACTGACGAGCCTGACCCCACGGGCAAATACCACACACAGGTCAGCGCTGCGAATCTGAAGGCTGAATCCGACTGGATTCACTCTCATTTCCCGGGTGCGAAAACCTTCATTACGCTGATGGATATGGGGTCGTTCACGGCCTCCGATTACACCAACACGTACAATCCCGCCAACACGGGGATCGACTATTACGGGCTCGATCCCTACCCCGTGCGCTCGACCGCGGTCGACTTCAACTACATCGACAGAGCCGTCGCTGCAGCGGAGAAGGCGGGCATTCCGCAGAGTGCGATCATTCCTGTGTTCCAGACGTTTGGCGGCGGCGGGTGGTCGACCAATACGGGCGGGTCTTATGTGATGCCTACCACCGCCCAGGAACAGACCATCATGGACCATTGGGCAAAGCTCGTCCCGTCGCCAGCCTTTGACATGGCCTATAAGTGGTCCTCGCAAAATGGCGAGACCTCGCTTGGCAACACGTCGTCGATGCAGGCGTTTTTCCTGGATCACAACACCCATACCAGCACCAGCACCAACACTGGCACCAGTACTGGTAGTGGCACTGGCACCAGTAGCGGCACGACAACCCCACCTCCCGTCACGGCCCCGATCGCCGACATAAAAGGCACCAGCGGCAACGACGTTTTACGCCCGGGCGACAACGCCGCACACACGATGGCGGGCTATGGGGGCAATGACGACTTCTATGTCAACAATGCCGCCAGCAAGGTGGTCGAGGTCGCTGGCCAGGGCCAGGACAGGGTGTGGACGTCGGTGAGTTATGCGCTTGCTGCCGGCTCGTCGATTGAGGTCCTCGGTACCCAGAAGGATGCCGGCACGACGGCAATCAATTTGACCGGCAACGAACTGCGTCAGCACATCATCGGAAATGCCGGCGACAACGTCATAAAGAGCGGCGGCGGCGGCGATTGGCTGACCGGCAATGGCGGCCACGACACCTTCGTTTTCAACAGCACCCTCAGCAAGAGCAATGTTGCCACGGTTACCGACTTCAGCCCGTCTGTGGACAAGATCCACTTGGATGACGCTGTCTTCAAAGGGCTCAGCGTTGGGGCGCTCGCAAGCAGTGCTTTCTATACCGGTACCGCCGCTCACGACAGCACCGATCATATCGTCTACAACAGCACGACCGGAGCGCTCTACTTTGACAGTGACGGCGCAGGCGGCGCAGCTCAGATTCAGTTCGCCGCCCTTTCCCCGCATCTTGCGGTTACGGCGAGCTCGTTCGCTGTGGTCTAGGACGGGCATGCTCTTCATGGGGGTCTAGCGCAGACGCGTACCTGCCATAAGATCGCCGCCGATAGGAGCCTCCAGGCTCCGCAAAGCAGGGCATTACCGGCGACAATGTTCGCCGGTAATGCCTACTCCACCGTCACAGACTTCGTCAGATCTCGCGGCTGGTCGACGTCGGCGCCGATGAAGACGGCGGTGAAATAGCCAGCATCTGGATCGGCAGCGCATCGATGACTGGGCCGCATGGGTGCCACCACTATACTGGCTTGGCAGCAGCTCCGCCTCGAAGCTGGTCCATCGATCGAACAGATGAAGCCGAATTTTTCCGCACAGCCTAAAAAGGAGACCGGTGCGGGGCGATTTGGTGGATAGTTGGAGCATGCCGACGAGTTCAACGTGCGGGTATGGCGCAGCGGTTCGAGCCGCGCAATCCATCAAGTCGGAACCCGTCGCGCCAACAGCTTGGTCGCCAAAGTTCACACGCATCAGCAATCTGTGCATATCGGCGTTGCTCATAATGCTGATCTGCAGCCAATCGGCGCTGTCTGCGAGTGGAAACGGCAAGACGCTTCACTACACCTCCGGTGGGCCGGGCGTTGCAATCGCGAGCGCGGGCTTCGACCTCGCCGATGTACAATCCGTAGAGCAACTCAATGCCTTGCCGCCAGGGATGAAGGGGCTGATATGGCTAAATGAATCCAGCGGCGTGACGCCACGCTTCATTGCCAAGGTGAAGCCATTTATCGGCAATCCGCGGCTGTTCGGTTTTCGCCTCTGCGATGAGCCGGACATCACCGGCAAATACCATTCTCCAGCAGTTAGTCCGGCGGCCCTGAAGGCCGAGACCGAGTGGATCAGAGCCAATGTCCCCGGGGCGGTTACATTTGTTACTTTGATGGACATGGGGTCTTTCGAAGCCCCCGCCTTCATGAATACCTTTAATCCCGCCAACACGGGGATTGATCTTTTCGGCCTGGATCCATATCCGGTCCGCGGCAAAGCTTTCGATTTGGACTTCATCGATCGAACGGTCGAGGCAGCCGTTGCCGCGGGCATCCCTCTCGACAGGATTGTGCCTGTATACCAGGCCTTCGGCGGCGGCAATTGGAAGACCCGTACCGGAGCGGCTGCGGACGTCTATGTACTGCCGACACCGGACCAGGCGAAGCAGATCTTCGCGCGCTGGGCCACCTACTCTCCGGCTCCTGTATTCGACTTTGCCTATGCCTGGGGTTCACAAAACGGAGACACCAAGCTAGGCAGCGCCAGCCCTGAGGCGCTCGAACTTCGCTTGGCGTTCAAAGCGCACAACACGGCGCCGTAGCAACTGCCGCGATCATTTTACCGAAGATACCCCAGCTGTGCAGAACGCAGATCCTCATCGCTGCGCATCAGCCATTCAACAGCTAGAGCAATTCCAGCAAAAGTGTGAGCGGTTTTCCGTCCGGAATTGCGTAAAAAACAAAGAGATAGGGCGTTTCGCCGTTTCCGTGAAACGGTGAAACGCACTAGCCGAACAGACGATGAACTTGGCCGTTCAGCTGTATGCCGAGTCCTCGGCTGCGAAACTTATGGACGATTGACCTCTTCTCTTGCCAGCGACGCTTCTCAGCTTGGCGCCCATGGAACCAAAGGACACCGCCAGCAAGAAGACAACATACGCCAATGCCGAATATAAAGAGAGGATCGCCCTGTTCGCCGCCACCAAAGAATATCGCCGAGACGATAAACACACCGCCCGCGAGCGCGCCGACCCAGGCTGCTATGCCGCATCTGGAAAGCCCATCGTGCTGGCCGCAAAGAAAGCGGTAGCGCTCAGCGAGGCGCGCTTCGTCTTCGCTCAGCTTTAGCGCGCAGTCTCCGTTGGCTTCATGTAGCATATTTTACCCCCTGCTTCCTTTGCATACGGGGTATCGGCGGCAAATGTTTCATTCAAGCGAGGGACAAGTTGCAATTTTTCGCACCGTTATGATGCCGTCGCGATGCAATGTGCAATAACTGGGTCAGGGGTAATGCTGAGCGTGGCTGGGCCGCTCTACGGAAGTCGCGACAATCCGTATGGCACTTTGCTTGGCCGTGATTCAGGGACGGTGTTATTGAGAGCGGTCCTTCATTCGCACGGCGGAGGCTCCATCGAGATTTGTTATAACAACATCAGCCGGCGCCCTGTATCTAGTCCGTGCCCCCGCCGGTCAGGCCCGGCCCGTGGGCTCCCCCGTTCTCGTGCCGGGCCGCTCGCTTATTACGCAACACCGGGCCGATTTCTCAGAGGCCGACCAGGCGCGGCGGTTCAACTAACGCCACTCCAGCGGGCGAGTTGTCGAGCCGCCCTTCGCGGTCCGGCTTGCGATCAGCCAAACGCCGCTGAGTGCTTTTCGAACAACGCCAATTTGTCGGCATACCCGATGCGGTTCGCAGCTCCGCAGCCCTCGCATTTGAAGGTCGAGATCACCTTGAACCACGACCCTTTCCTTTTGAAGGCATGGTTACATTCCAAGCACTTGAATTCCAAGTCGGCATCATTCAGCGCCGCGGACAGGGGCATCGCTCACCTCCAATGACGTGTTCCTCATTCGCAATCATGCTGCCCGAAGACTATGAGCAAGATCACATGTTGATGCTGGGCCTGTTGCGGCTTGATGACAGGACCTCAGTCCCAATCGGCGTGCCCGCTGGCGATTGATGCCGCTCTCCTATCGCCCGATCAGCGTCAGCCCGAAAAGGATGGCGAGCCAAAGCCCGGTTGCCCCGACGGCAAGCCGCGGCAAGGTGCCTGTCAGATGCATGAACAGCAGGGCGATCAGGACCGCCTTGGCGGCCGCGATCGCCAGGTTGAGGGCGACATTGAAGCCGCCGAGATCGAGGAAGGAGGAAGCCACCGTCAGCGCCAGCAGCGCGAGCAGCCCGAGATAGCCGAAGGTGAGTTTGCGCAATTCGCTCATCGGTTGATCAGGTAAAGGACGGGGAACATGAACACCCAGATGATGTCGACGAAATGCCAATAGAGGCCGACGGCAACCACCCGGCGCAGGCGGCTGGCAGGGCTGGCGGGCCGCCAGAGCGCAATCATGCCAGCGATGACGACGATGCCGCCGATCAGGTGCAGCGCATGCAGCGAGGTCATCGCGAAATAGAGGCCGAAGAAGAATTCGGCGTGCACGGGATCCGGTCCTGCATAGCGGAACGGCAGGCCGAGAAGCGGGGCCAGTCCTTCGCTGATCTCCTTGCCGTATTCGATCCCCTTCACGATCAGGAAGGATACGCCCAGCGCCGCAGTCGCGACCATCGCCCAAATTGTCGGGCGCCAACGTCTATGAAGCGCAAGCATATGCGCCAGCGCCATGGTGAAGCTGCTGGTGATCAGCACGGCCGTGTTGAAGGTGCCGAGTGGCAGCGAAAGATGCTTGGAAGCCGCCGCAAAGGCGGGGCCGAAATCGATATGCGCGATGAGGAAGACCAGGAAAATCGCGCCGAACAGCATCGCCTCGGAGCCGATGAACACCCACATCGCAAAATTGTCGGCGCGCCGTTCGCGCTGGGGCGTGTCGAAAGCGACGCTTTCGGTGCCGCTCATCGCGCCGCTTCCTCCCGGTGCGGGCTGAAGCGCTCGTGCTCGAGCCCCTTCATGTCGTAGGCATAGGCCGGTCGCGTCACGACCGGCATGGTCTCGAAATTATGTGGTGGCGGCGGCGAGCTCGTCTGCCATTCGAGCCCCGTGGCGTTCCACGGATTGTCGGGCGCGCGGGCGCCGCGAAACAGCGACCAGCCGAGGTAGAACAAGGGCATCAGATAGCCGATCGCCAGCACCACCGCGCCGCCCGAGGACAGGACGTTCCAGAACTGGAACTCAGGCGGATAGGTATGATAGCGCCGCGGCATGCCGTCGAAGCCCAGCACATATTGCGGGAAGAAGGTCAGATTGAAGCCGACGAAAGTGACGGTCGCCGCTATACGCCCCGCGGTTTCCGAATACGTGCGGCCGGTCAATTTCGGCCACCAGAAATGCAGGCCCGCCATGTAGGCCGTCACCATGCCGCCGACCATGATGTAGTGGAAATGCGCGATGACGAAGTAGGTGTCGTGGACATGGACATCGACGGCCAACGCCGCAAGGAACAGCCCCGCCAGCCCGCCGAAGGTGAACAGCGCCAGGAAGAACAGGGCGTAGAGCATCGGCGTCTCGAAGCTGATCTCGCCCTTGCGCAGCGTCAGGCTCCAGTTGAAAACCTTGATCGCCGACGGGATCGCGACGCAGAAGGACAGGAACGAGAACACCACGCCGGCATAGGCCGACTGCCCGCTGACGAACATGTGGTGGCCCCAGACCAGGAAGCCGAAGACGGCGATCGCCATCGACGACATCGCCACCGCCTTGTAGCCGAACAGCGGCCGGCGGCTGAAGCAGGGCAGCACCTCCGACACCACACCCATGCCGGGCAGGATCATGATGTAGACGGCCGGGTGGGAGTAGAACCAGAAGAGATGCTGGAAGAGCAGCGGATCGCCGCCGAGATCGGGATTGAAGATGCCGATGCCGAACACGCGCTCCAGCACGATCAGGATCAGCGATGCGGCGAGCACCGGCGTTGCCAGCACCATCACCAGGCTGGTGGCGTAGAGCGTCCAGACGAAAATCGGCAGTCGGAACCAGGTGAGCCCCGGCGCGCGTAGCGTGTGAACCGTGACGATGAAATTGATGCCGGTCATGATCGTCGAGAAGCCGACAATGAAGACGCCGAAGGCCGCGGTCGAGACGAAGCCGTTGGCATAAAGCGTCGACAGCGGCGTGTAGAAGGTCCAGCCGGTATCGACGCCGCCGGCCACCACCGCAAACAGCGCAAACAGGCTGCCGAAAATGAAGACGTACCAGCTGGCGAGATTGAGCCGCGGGAAAACGAGATCGCGCGCGCCGATCATCAGCGGCAAAAGGAAATTGCCCATGGTCGCTGGGATTGACGGCACCAGGAAGAACCAGACCATGATGATGCCGTGCAGCGAGAACAGCCGGTTGTAGACATCGTCGGAGACGAGGTCGCCTGCCGGTGTCGCCAGCTCGATCCGCATCAGCACCGCCATCGCGCCGCCGAGGAAGAAGAAGGCCGTTAGCGAGATGAGATAGAGCCACGCGACGCGCTTATGGTCGGTGGTGAGAAGCCATGCCCGCAGGCCGCTGCCTTCGCCGAGATATGTACCCTGCATCGCCGCGTTGCTCATGGCTTGGCTCCAGCCGTTGGCTGAGGCGAAAGCGACTTCAGATAGGCGAGCAGCATCTGCAGCTCGCCTTCATCGATCAGGCCATCGAAGCTCGGCATGACCGGCTCGTAGTCCGCCGCGATCTCCCTCTTCGGGTTGAGGATGGAGTCGCGCAAATAGCGCTCGTCGGCGATCACCGTCTGCTGATTGTCGAGCGCCACCGGCCGGCCGAAGATGCCGTCAAGCGACGGCGCCCTCACCTTGCTGCTCGCGCCATGGCAGCCGGAGCAGCCCAGCGCGCGAAACAGTTTCTCGCCGCTTGCGGCAAGCGTCTCGCCCTCGCCCTGGCTGTTCAGCCACGCGGCATATTGCTCGGGCGCCATCACAGTCACCCAGCCGCCCATTTCGGAATGCTGAGTGCCGCAATATTGAGCGCAGAACAGGTGGTAGCGGCCGGGCTCGGTGGCAATGAACCAGATATGGGTCGTGCGTCCAGGCACCGCGTCCTGCTTGATGCGGAACGCCGGCACGTAGAAGGAGTGGATGACGTCCTGCGAGGCGAGCGACACGACCACCGGTTTGCCGACCGGAACGTGCAGCTCGTTGATCTCGCGCTGGCCGCCGGGTTGCCTGAACTCCCACATCCACTGCTTGCCAAGCCCGGTGATCTCGAGCGCGTCCGCCGGCGGATGATCGCGGCGAACGAAAAGCGTCGCGCCCCAGCCGAAGAAGATGAAGGCAATGATCAGGCTGGCGACGGTCCAGCTCATCTCCAGCCACAGGGTACGGGAACGCTGTCCGGTGCGATCCGCCGGCGACCCGACGCGGTATTTCACCGCGTAGCCGACGACCAGCCCGGTGAGCGCCAGCCCGAGCACGGCTGAGAAAACGAGCAGCGTATAAAACAGCGCATCGACATGGCCGGCTTCCGACGAGGCTTCCTGCGGGAAGAAGGGAACGCCGAAGCTCACCTTGCCCTCCCCCGCATTTGCCAGAGCAAGGTCGCGGCGAGGCCGAGTACCGTGGCCAGACTTGCCACTTTCAGCGCCGCCCAGACTACGGGAGTGTACTGGCCTTTCGAACTGTCGAACCCCGCGCAGAACAGGAAGATATGATCGGCAATCGACCCGAGCTTGTTGGCCGACGCCTCGACCAGCGCGAGCTGGAGATCGCGCGGCGTGAAGGTCAAGGCCGGCAATACCTGCGAAATTCGGCCGGAAGGCGTCAGCGCAATGACTGCGATCGGATGCACGAACTGATCGATACCCTGACGTCGGTCGAAGGTGATCCCGGCCTCGTTGGCGAGCGCCGCGCCGGCGCTCTCGCTGCTGGTCAGAAAACGCCAGGCGGACAATCCCGCCGGGCCTGCGGCGGAAGCGATGTCATCCCGCGCCGCTGCGGCATCAGCGGAGGTGTCATCAGGGTCGATCGAGATGAACAACGCGCGATAATCTGCAGGGCGAAGCGATGTCTTCTTCAGATCGGATGCGACGGCCTGCTGGGTGACGCCACAAAGATTCGGGCATTTATCGTAGCCGAAGATGACAAGCGCCGGACGTCCGCCAAGCGTCTCGCCAAGCGTCAGCTTCCGGCCGCTTGTATCGACCAATTCTCGCTCAAGGCTGAGCTGCGCGCCGAGCTTCGGATCGAAGCTCGGTCGTTCCGCGGCAATCGCCATGCCGGCAATGAACAGACAAAGCGCAGCCAACAAGCTTCTCATCGCCCTGTCTCGCCTTGCTGTCGGCAATTCCGGGCCCGCAGCGCACGGGGAACCGCCGCCGTGAGCAGGGCGCAATCAGGCTCCGTGGCCGCTGCCGTCGGTCGCGACCAATCCGGCAGGCCGTGGCTGACCACCGCCCACATGGCGTCGTCGATCGGGATGCGGGCGATGCCGGCGTTGCGATCCACCCAGCCAAGCGTCTTGAGCTGGCGATCCTCCTCGGCGCGGAGCGCGGTCAGATCCTGCTGCGGCGTGGTCTGGAGATCCGGGTTCTCGGGATTGGTATTGGCTGGCAGCGGCAACCAGGTCGGCGCGGTGTTGAAGACGAGCTTCACGCCGATCGCAGCTAAAGCGATGAACAGCAGCAGCCCGCCGCCGAAGGCGAGCAGCACACGCGGCTGGACATCGCGCGTCTCGGGATGACGGTCCGCATTAGCCATGGGCGACCTCCCGCTTCCACCAGACGATCCTGTCTGGCCGGCGGAGCAGGAAAAGGAACAGCGTGAGCCACAGCCCGCCCAATCCCATCCAGGCGGCCGCATCGTGCCACAATGCCAGCAGGCCGTCGGCAAAGAGCGGTGGCCGGACTCGCCAAAAGACGTCGATGAAATGGCCGGCCAGAGCGACAGCGGCGAGCCAGACAAGGCCGCGATGGCTGCGCTTCAGCCTGCGGCTGAGCAGGCCCGCGAAAGCCGCGACGTGCACGGCAATCAGCAGCCAAAGAAGATATAGCCAGCCGCCCGTGGAGCGCACGCCGTACCAGCGGATCTCGTCGGGCAAGTCGCCACCCCAGACCACCAGCCATTGCATGAAAGCGAGATAGATCCAGGTCAGCACGAAGCCGAGCAGCATGTTGGCAAGATCCTCGCTGAGCGCGACATCTTCCTCGCCTCCGGGCATGACTTCCACTGCCCGCCTTGCCGCCAGCACCAGGATCGCCAGGGCGAATGCGCCGACCACCTCGGCGGCAGCTTCGCAAAGCGCATAGATGGTCGAGGTGAATTCAGGCTCGAGCGACAGCATCCAGTCGATGGCAAAAACGCTGACGGAAAGCGCGTGAAGGATGAGGCCGAGGGCATATTTCTTTCCGCTGCCACGCTTTGCGGGGTCCTCTGTAGTTAGCATCGTCCAGGCCAGAACGAGCCAGACCGCAGCGCAGAAGGCGAAGCGCAGCAGGAAGAACGGCACATTGAGATAAGCAAGCTTCTCTCGAACCTGCTCAGCAAGCATCGCGGGATCGGCGCCGGCCCATGGGAAGATCAGGTCGAGCCGCATCAGCACCGGCAGGAGCAGGACGAGCGCAAATGGCAGCATCGCGATCATGATCCGCAAAGGCTGGCGGACCGCATCGCCCCAGCGTCCACCGGTCAGCCCGTGTACCATCAGTATGGTCAGCGCGCCGAGCGGCAGGCTGAGCGCGAAGAGAATTGCGGGGAGCCAGGCGCTCAGCATCGCCTTGGCGTCGAGCGATACGCCCAGACCGCAGACGACAAGTCCTACGGCGCCCGCCGACAGAAAGCCTTGCTCGAGGCGGCTCATGGCGAGGCCTCCGCTTCGAGCCGCGCGCGCATGCTTTGCGGAAGTTCGGCGACCGGAGCGTCGCGCGAATATTGCAGCGCGCGGATATAGGCGATGATCGCCCAGCGGTCCTGCGGCGGCACCCTGGCTGCATAAGAATACATGGCGCCATAGCCGTTGGTGATGACGTCGTAGAAGTGCCGGTCCGAGGCCTTGCGCAGGGCTTCCTGGTGGTAGCTCGGCGGCGCCGGAAAGCCGCGCTGGACGATCATGCCGTGACCATCGCCGGTGCGGCCGTGACAGGGCGAGCAGAAGATGTCGAAACGCTGCTGCCCGCGCTGCAGCAGCTCGATCGTGATCGGATAAGGGATTTTGTCCGGGACCGGCGTCAGATCGGCGTCGCGCGCCACCGTTCCTGTAACGGGCGTCCGCGCCGACATGCCGTCGGCGAACTGGTTGCTGGCCTCCAGCGGATCGTAGCGCGGCTGGTCCTCCATATCCTGCCGGCAGCCGGCGACGGCCAGCGCACCCAACATAAGCGTGAGGCCGAGGCGCCTCACGCCTCGACCTCCTCGACCATCTCGGCGCCGAGCCGCGTCAGCTGGCCCCTGGTCACGCCCTTGCGGTATTTGGGATCGGCCGCTTCGATCAGCAGATAGAACTTGCCGCCGCGCGCGTAGCTGAAGCTCTCGGCGTTGAAGACGGGGTGATGATAGCGGGGCAGCCCATTGGCCGCGAGCACCCCCAGGAAACCCGCGAAGGCGGCGCCGAGAATGCCGGCCTCGAACGCGATGATGACGAAAGGCGGCCAGGAGTGCAGCGGCCGGCCACCGACATTGATGGGATAATCGACTTCGACAGAGTACCAGATCAGCGCATAGACGAGTGCCGCGCCGGCAATGCCGCCGGCGAGCACGGCCCAGGGCAGGCGCGTCTTCGGTATCTCCAATATCCGTTCCAGTTCCTTCATCGGGAACGGCGAGAACGCATCCATGCGCCGATAGCCGCGCTCGCGCATGCCGCGCGCCGCCGCGATGAGCGCTTCGGGACCGGCAAACACCGCCATGAGGCCGTAGAGGCTCATCGGATCTTGCCCTCCTCTTCGGCCAGTTCCTCGACCTCGAAGATGGTGATCGCCGGCAGGATACGGATGAACAGGAAGACGAGCGCGAAGAAGGTGCCGATCGAGCCGAACAGGATGCCGAAATCGAGCCAGGCCAGCGACTGCTCGCCCCAGGCAGACGGCAGGTAATCGCGGCTCGGCCCCGTCACGACGATGATGTAGCGCTCGATCCACATGCCGACATTGATGGCGACGGCGATCGCGAACAGCAGCGGCATGTTGCGGCGGATGCGTCTGAACCACAGCAATTGCAGCACGCCGCAGTTCAGGCTCAGCATTATCCAGAACAGCGGCGCATAGGGACCCAGCGCGCGCTGCGCCATCATGGTGCGTTCGTAAGGCTCGCCCGAATACCAGGCGAAGAATGCTTCCGAGACATAACCATAGGCGACGACCATGCCGGCGGCGATCATCAGCTTGGCGGCATTGTCCATATGCCTGAGCGTGATCAGGTCCTTGACTGAGAAGGCCCACCGCAATGGAATGGCGATGGTGAGCACCATGGCGAAGCCGGAGAGCAGCGCGCCGGCGACGAAATAGGGCGGGAAGATCGTCGAGTGGTAACCGGGCGTGATCGCGAAGGTGAAGTCGAGCGAGACGATCGAATGCACCGAAACGACCAGCGGCGTGGCGAGCGCCGCAAGCAGGAAATAAACGACCTGGTAACGCGCCCAGTGATAGGCCGAGCCGCGCCAGCCGAGCGCCAATATGCCGTAGAAGAGCTGCGCCGGTCTCGACCTGGCACAGTCGCGCAGCACTGCAAGGTCCGGCAGCAGCCCCATATACCAGAACAGCAGCGAGACGGTCGCGTAGGTGGCGATTGCCGCGAAGTCCCAGACCAGCGGGCTTCGCCATTGCGGCCAGTGCATATGCACATTGGGCAGCGGCAGCAGCCAGTAGAAGAACCACGGTCGCCCAAGATGCAGGATGGGAAACAGGCCGGCCATGGCGACGGCAAACAGCGTCATGGCCTCGGCGAAGCGGTTGATCGAGGCGCGCCAGGGTTGGCGCAGCAGCAACAGCACCGCCGAGATCAGCGTGCCGGCATGACCGATGCCGATCCACCAGACGAAATTGGAGATCATCGTGCCCCAGACCACCGGCATGTTGATGCCGAGGCCGCCGACGCCGACCGCGATGAGATAGGTGATCGAATAGAGCAGCAGCAAAACCAGCAGGAAGCAGAGGAAGAACGCAGTCCAGAAATGGCGCGGCATGCGGCCGCTGAGCACGATCGAACCGATGCGCCCGCTGATCTCGGGAAAATCGTGACGGCCGCGCAGGACAGCCGGGCTGTTCGCGCTCGCTTCAGCCATCGGTCGCCTCGCCCGGCTTGGCAAGCTTGCCGTTCGGATTGGAGATCTTGCCGAGATAGGTGGTGCGCGGCCGTGTGTTCAGTTCCTCCAGCAGCGCGTAATTCTGCGGCGCGCTTTTCTCGCGAACGACCTTTGCATCTTTCTTGTTGCGATCGCCGAAGGCGATGGCTTGCGTCGGGCAGGCCTGCTGGCAGGCGGTGACAACTTCGCCATCCGCGATGTCGCGGTTCTCGATCTGCGCCTGGATGCGCTTGGCGCTGATGCGCTGGACGCAATAGGTGCATTTCTCCATCACCCCGCGCGAGCGCACGCTGACATTGGGGTTATGGACGCCCTGCTCCGGACCTGCGTCGTCCTTGTCGAGGGATTGATGATCGAGGAAGTTGAAGCGCCGCACCTTGTAGGGGCAATTCTGCGAGCAGTAGCGCGTGCCGATGCAGCGGTTATAGACCTGCGCATTCAGCCCATCATGCGTGTGCACGGTGGCGTTGACCGGACACACCACCTCGCAAGGCGCCTTCTCGCAATGCATGCAGGGCACCGGCTGGAAAAACGTCTCGGGCGCGTCGACCGGCCCGGCATAGTAGCGGTCGACCCGCAGCCAATGCATCTCGTGGCCGCGTTCGCATTCCTCAGGCCCGACCGCCGCGATGTTATTCTCCGCCTGGCAGGCCGAGACGCAGGCCATGCAGCCGGTGCAGGCCGAGAGGTCGATCGCCATCGCCCAGGCTTCCTGGTCGTAAGGCCAGTCGGGATAGAGCGATTCCGTCGGCGCCGGCGGCGCATTCTTGCGCACGAAATCCGGGTTCTGTCGGAATGCATCGAGAGACGCGTAGCGCACGATGGCGCGCCCCTCCATAGCCTGGTGATGCTGCGTGGTGATGACCCGCATGCTGTTCTTGCGGGGCGCGATGGCCGCGCCGGTCGCGAACCATTCCGAACCACGGCGCAAGGGGAAGGCGTCGTAGCCTTGCGATAGCGCAGCAACGGAACCGACTTTCCGTCCGAAGCCGAAGGACAGCGTTATCGTCTCGTCCGGGTGGCCGGGCACGATCCAGGCAGGTGCATCGACATCCGCCCCATTGGAGGCGACATTGACGACCTCGCCATTTCCGATCTTCAGTCGCTCGGCGGTGGCGGGCGAGACGAGCGCGGCGTTGCCCCACACAATCTTCGTCAAGGGTCGCGGCAGTTCCTGCAGCCATGAGGCGTTGGCAAAACGGCCGTCGCGCAACCAGGGGTCCGCGACGAAGCGGATATCGATGCCGTTGCCTGCCTTTGCCGGCTTCAGTCCCGCCAGGTCCGGCGGCACTGTGACGGATACCGGCTTGGCAGCACTGTCCGCCATGACGCCGTCGCGCAGAGCCTTTCTCCAGGCATCGTCATCGAGTTGCGTCCAATGCTGCCGGATAAGCGAAAGCGGATCGGCCTCGAACCCGCCGCCAAGCACGGCAAGAAGCTGATGTGCGCTCTTGCCGTCGTAAAGCGGCTTGATCAGCGGCTGGACCAGGGAGGTGCTGCCGTCATAGGCGCGGATGTCGCTCCAGCTCTCGAGCTCATGCGCCGCGGGCACATGCCAGTGCGCCAGGAACGCCGTCTCGTCGCGGTAGAGGCCGTGATGGACCAGCAGATTCAGTCCCGAAAAAGCCTTGCGCATATCGAGGTTTGCCGGTGCCGTGTGCAACGGATTTGTCCCTAGCGCCACGACGGCGTCAACAGCCCCATCGCCGATTGCCTCGCGCAGCGCTCCGAGATCGCCGTCGACCGACAGCGCATCCGGCGCCTCGATCAGCTCGACCGTGTTGCCAAGCGCGCCAAGCTTCGCATTGGCGGCAAGTGCGACCGCATGAACGAAGGCGCTCTGCTGCGCTCCGGCAATGACCAGCGCATCGCGGCCTGCCGCTTTCAGATCGTCGACCAGCACCGTCATCAAGGCCTGGTCGATCGAGCCGGAAGCTCCGGTTTGGCCGGTCAACGCCGCGTTCAATCCGGCAGCTACGGCTTCGACGTCGCTTGGCTTGATCGCAAGCCGGTGATCGGCGGCGGCTCCGGTGATTGTCGGCGTCGACTCCACCGCATAAAGCCGGCTCATCCGGTCGGACGGATCGCGTACACGTCGCCGCGCAGCAAAGTCGCGCGCATAAGCGAGCCGTCCCGGTCCTTCGCCGAGGAAATCGGCGTCGAGGCTGACGATCGCATCGGCCCGATCAAAGCGATAGATCGGCGTCAGCGCCGACCCGAACAGGGCACGCGACGCCTCCATCGCGGCCGGCATCGCCAACGGATCATGGCGATAGAGTTTCAGCCTCGGATAACGTGTCCGCAGCGCACCCAACTGCGCCGCGAGCGTCGGCGAGGTGGTCGCTTCAACTAGCAAGGCCCCGCCCTCCCCTTGCGATGCCGTCCATCGCGAGACAAGCGCCGCTATGTCCTTCAGGAAATCGCCGTACGATGCCGGCTGGCCGTCCTTGAGCGGCGTGCGTGAACGGTCCGGGTCGAACAGCGTCAGCACGGCTGCCTGCATCACCGCGTCGGTGGCGCCGCGCGAGGCCGGATGGTCGGGATTGCCTTCGATCTTGGTCGGCCGCCCTTCATGGCTTTCGACGATGGCGCCGATACCGAAGCCGTCACTCGACAGCGTCGTCGCATAGTAGACAGGCTTGCCGGGGACCAGGATTTCCGGCTGGCGCACATAGGGCACGATGTTTTCCGCCCTGCTGCAGGCGGCCAGCCCGGCAAGCGACAGCGAGGCGCCCATCAGCTTCAGCAGCGTGCGCCGGTTCGGCTTTGCCGGCAGGCGTTCCGCGATTGCCGGGAACTCGGCCTCGACGAAGCGGCGGAAATCGGCAGCGCCGGCGATCTCGTCGAGGCTGCGCCACATTTCACCGCCATGCGCCAGCTGCTTGCGCAGAGCCTCGATATCGATGGCGGAACCAGGCCTGTCAGCGATGGCAGACATAGCAATCCGTCATCGTCTCGGGATGGATGTCGAGCACGCCGATCAGCTGCCGCCTGATCTCAGCGATGTCGGCGGGCGGCTGCCAGCGCATCAGGAACACGTCCTGCGGGGGACGTAAATTCGGCTCCGGATTGCGATGGCACCCAAGGCACCACTCCATACTGAGCGTATGCGCCCGCATCGTCAGCGGCATCTGGTCGACCTCGCCATGGCAGGTCTCGCAGGCGACGCCTTTGTTGATGTGGATCGCATGATTGAAGAAGACAAAATCCGGAACGCCGTTGACGCGCTGCCATTCGATCGGCTTGCCGCCGGCTAGGCTTGCGCGCACCGGCGCCAGCATGCCGGCATTGGTGAAAAGCTGCGAATGGCAGGTCATGCAGACCTCAGTCGCCGGCAAACCCGCCGAAGACGAGGTCTCGACGCCATTGTGGCAATAGCGGCAGTCGATGCCGAGCTGGCCGACATGGTGCTTGTGGCTGAACGGCACCGGCTGCGCCAATGGCTCACCTACTCCCGTTACCAGGTCCGAACGGGGAAGGATTGTCCCGACCGCCGCGGCAATCAGCAAAACGGCAAAACTTCCCCAGATGACAAAGCGCGCAACGCCATTGGCGTTTTTCGAGAAGATTTGCGGCATCCCCTCGCCGATTCTGCTGAAGGCAAACCCAGAGTTGACGCCCCCTAACGGTGCTTTCGCCGCCAAGGTTCCGCGCCCGCATCGGAATCACAGAATGGTGACTGCAACCGGGAACAGGTCGCGGATTTAATCCGCAACCACCGCCGCTCCCATGCGTTCGGCGTTCGGCGGCCGCCACTTCACGGAAACCAAGGTCGGCACGAAGTCATCGCCCACGCTTTGCCGACCGGGTGACAGAGATCGGCCACCCGGGCTAAAGACTTCAGCGCTTCAGGTCGTTGCGACGCCGCCCCGTCGGCTGTGACGGACCGCCCTTCCGCTCCGCCGGCCGCCGGCTTCGGCGCCTGGCGAGGAAATACATCCAGATCAGAATGAGGATCAGAGGGATACCCGCGATGGGCAGCATCCACACCCCAAGGTGAAACATGGGTTTCGCCCTATTAGAGAAAATGCGCATGCATCGCAGGCATGCTCAAGCGAGCAACTGCTCGATCCTGATCGGCAAATCGCGGATGCGTTTGCCGGTGGCATGGTAGACTGCGCTGGCAACAGCCGCGGCCGTGCCGACATTGCCCAGTTCGCCCAAGCCCTTCACGCCGGCCGGGTTGACCGCGTGGTCGACTTCCGGAACCAGGATCACCTGCAGGTCCTTGATGTCGGCATTCACCGGCACGAGATAGTCCTGCAGGTCGCGGTTGACGTAACGGGCATAGCGGCTGTCGACTTCCGTCGCTTCATGCAGCGCCTGGCCGATGCCCCAGATCATGCCGCCCATCAGTTGGCTGCGCGCGGTGCGCGTGTTCATGATGCGGCCGGCCGCGAACGCGCCGACGATGCGCGGCACGCGGATCTCCTTCGTGTAGCGGTTGATGCGGACTTCGACGAACTCGGCGCCAAAGGCGTATTTCACCGAATCCTCATCCTGCTCGCCACCGTGGAATTCCGGCATGCCGGCATAGAGCTTCTTCAGCGCTTCGGGCGTCGCACCCTTGGGCGCGAACTCGGCATATTCCTCGATTGCGCCAACCTGCATGGTCTTCAGGACATCTTCGACCTTTGCCGAAGCGCCGCCCTTGGCCACGATCTTTCCGTCGGCGAGGTCGAGTTCCTCGTTGTGAGAGCCCGCCAGCGGCCCGCCCTCGGCGGTCGCGCCGGCATAGAGCTTGGCGCGGATGGCATCGCAGGCCTTCAGCACTGCCGAGCAGACGCTCGCGGTGGAGATCGAGCCCCCCGAGACAGGAGCGGGAGGCAGGCTGCTGTCGCCCATTTCGACGCTGATCCGATCGATGCTGACGCCGAGGCGTTCCGACGCCATCTGACCGGCCACAGTGCGCACGCCGGTTCCGATCTCATGCGAACCGCATTGCAGCCGCACATCGCCATCGACGGTCAGGCGCACCCGTGCCGCGCATGGCGCGACTGCGGTTGGATAAATCGCCGTCGCGCAGCCCATGCCGACCAGCCAGTCGCCGTCGCGCATCGCTCCCACTTTCGGGTCCCGCTTCGCCCAGCCAAAAGCCTCGGCCGCTTGGTCATAGCACTGGATCAGCGAGCGGCTGGAGAACGGCTTCTTGCCGATCGGCTCTGTCTTCGGTTCATTGATCCGGCGGAATTCCACCGGGTCCATGCCGAGCGCTACCGCCATTTCGTCCATGGCGTTTTCCAGCGCATAGACATAAGGCGTCTCGGGCGGCGAGCGCATATAGCCGGGCGTGTTGCGGTCCGCCTGCACCAGCGAGACATGTGTCAGCACAGAACCGTAAGCATACATGCGGCCGGTTGCCGACGTGCCGCCCACGACATAGGAGTCCGGCCGCGAGGTGACCTCCCAGCCTTCATGCGCGAAAGCAGTGATGCGGCCGTCCTTGCCGGCGCCGATCCGGATGCGGTGCCTTGTCTCCGCCCTATAGGTCTGGGTGCCGAAGGCCTGCATCCGGCTGGTCACGCAACGCACCGGTCGGCCGAGCCGCCTGGCGGCAACCGCGACGATGGCGGTGCGCGGCGTCATCGGTCCCTTGGAACCGAAGGCGCCGCCGATGAAGGGGCTGACGATGCGCACCTTAGCGGGATCGATCTTCAATTGCCTGGCAAGCTCGACCTTCCAGCCGGTCACGTTTTGCGACGGCTCGTGGACGATCAGTTGGTCGCCCTCCCAGAAGGCGGTGGTTGAGAACAGCTCGATCGGATTGTGGTGCTGCGTGGGCGTCGAATAGCGCGCGTCGATCTTCACCGCGGCCTCTCGATAGGCGGCATCGAAGTCGCCGGCCTTCACGTCTTCCTTGAACAGAGGACTCTTGCCGGCGGCGGGAATGGTCGCCGCGCCCGGACTGTCGAAGCTCGCCGTGGGCGTCTCCGCATCATACTCGGCGCGGATCAACTGCGCCGCCTCTTCGGCGGCTTCGAATGTCTCGGCAACCGCGAGCGCGATGATCTGGCCGTCATGGAAGATCGTCCGGTCATGCAGCGGCCCGATCGAGGTGGCGCCGGAATTGCCGAATTTCGGCTTCTCGACCTTGTCCATGTCGCCATAAGTGACGATGTCGAGCAACCCGGGCACGGCACGGGCGTCGTCGAGATGAAGCTTGGCCACCTTGCCCTTGGCAATGCTGCTGGTGGCCAGCGCGCCGTAGGCGATGTTGGCGGTCGGCAGGTCGGCTGGGTAATGCGCCTGTCCGGTGACCTTAAGCCGTGCATCGACGCGCGGCAGCGGTTGGCCCTGGTTCTCTTTCGGTCTTGGAGCGGCAGTGTCCATGGTCACACCTTCATGTCGCGGGTTTCGAGCAGCGCGCGCACCAGCGTTCGCTTGCCGAGCTCGATCTTGAATGCGTTGTGCTGGCGCGGCTCGGCCCCGGCGAACGCGGCATCCGCCGCCGCTCCCGCCGAAGCCTCGTCGAGCGTCTTTCCTTGCAGGGCTTTCTCCGCGGCTTTGGCGCGCCACGGCACGGTCGCCACGCCGCCCAAGGCAATGCGCGCCTCGCGTACGTTGTCGCCGTCCAGGTCGAGCGCAACGGCCGCCGAAGCCAGCGCGAACGCGTAGGATTCGCGGTCTCGGATCTTCAGATAAAGCGAGCGCCGCGCCCATGCCACAGCCGGCACTTCTATGGCGGTGACGATCTCGTCAGCAGCGAGATCGGTCTCGATCTCAGGCGTGTCGCGCGGCAGACGATGCAGCTTGGCGAGCGGTATCTTTCGCGCCCCACGCGAGCCCTCGGCACGCACGACGGCATCGAGCGCGATCAGCGCCTGGGCAAAGTCGCCGTGATACGTCGCGATGCAGGCATCACTGCCGCCCAGCACCGCATGCTGCCGGTTGAAACCCTCCATTGCAGCGCAGCCCGACCCTGGCACGCGCTTGTTGCAGTGCCAGGATGTCTCGCGAAAATATTCGCAGCGCGTGCGTTGCAGGACATTGCCCGCGAGACTCGCCATGTTGCGGATCTGGCCGCTTGCGGCCAGCCGCAAGCTGTCGGCAATAACGGGATAGCCGCGCTTGAGCTCAGCGTGGTCTGCCGCCTCACCCATCCGCACGAGGGCGCCGAAGCGGATGCCCTCGTCGGTCACCCGGATTTGCCTGAGGCCTGGATCCTTGAGCCGGTTGAGGTCGACCAGCCGGTTCGGCTCGGCAACGCCGAGCTTCATATAATCGGCAAGGTTGGTGCCTCCGGCGATGAACTGCGCATTCGCTCGCGTCGGCTGGTCGTCCTCGGTCGTGAAGCGGGATGCGATCGCGACGGCCGCGGAAATGTCGGTCGGCTGTTCGTAGACGAAGGGACGCATATCAGGCTCCCTTCATCTGATCGCGTGCCTGCAGGATGGCAGCAACAATGTTTGGATAGGCGGCGCAACGGCAGATATTACCACTCATATAGTCGCGGATGTCGTCTTCGGATTTTGCGTGCCCTTCATTGATGCAACCAATGGCCGACAGGATTTGGCCCGGCGTGCAGTAGCCGCACTGGAACGCATCGTGGTCGATGAAGGCCTGCTGCATCGGATGCAGCTTACCGTCGCTGGATGCCAGCCCCTCGACGGTCGTCACATCCTTGCCGGCATTCATCACCGCGAAACTGAGACAGGAGAGCACGCGTTTGCCATCGACAAGAACCGTGCACGCCCCGCACTGTCCATGGTCGCAACCCTTCTTAGTGCCGGTTAGTCCGATATGATCCCGCAAGGCGTCAAGCAGGCTGGTTCTCGTATCGAGCGACAGGTCATAGGCCTGCTTGTTGATCCGCATCGACGTCACCACTGGCTCGCGAAGCTCCGCGCCAGCGGCGGCAGGCACTTCGGCTTTCGCCGATGAAACGAGCAATGGTGCCGCGGCGGCCGAGACTGTGCCTGTCATGAAATTGCGCCGGCTGAGGCCAAGCGTGGATGGGACGGAAGGCTGGGACATGGCTCGCTCCTGGCTGGCTGCTCATCGGGGGCTAACCATTCATGCAGGCCATTGTTCCGGCCTGGTCGGCGCGGGATCCTAGGCCTCACAGAAGTGTGATCCTGCCCTTCGAAGATGCTCATCATGCGGGAACATGCATGCCGGGTTCGAGTTCTACGGCCAATACCAACGCTGATGGCGGGCCGATATGAAATCGAAACTGGTCGCACAGACTTCTGGACAAAGGACATTCGTGGTTGTGCTGGACCCAGGCGAGGAAGCATTTGCTGCCCTGTCCGACTTCGCCGACGAGCAAGGAATTGCCGGCGCCTCGCTGACCGCGATCGGCGCATTCGAGAAGGCGACCGTTGGCTGGTTCGACTTCGGCTCGAAATCTTACCGCAAGATCCCGGTCGGCGAGCAATGCGAGGTTCTGAGCGCTGTTGGCGACATCGCGGTCGACGACGGCGGCAGACCGAGCCTGCACATCCATGCTGTCCTGGGTCTAAGCGACGGATCGACGCGCGGCGGCCACCTTGTTGAAGGCATCGTCAAGCCTACGCTCGAAGTCACGGTGACGGAATCGCCCGTTCACCTGCGGCGCACCAGACGTTCCGGCCTTGGCATCGCCTTGATCGATCTCGACGCCTGAGGGCCGATGATGGCAGCGGCGGCGACCGACGCGTTTCCTCTCCCCCTCGATACATCCCCGATGGAGGCTCGGATCGACGAAAAACTGCCGCAGGACAAAGGCGTCTGGCAGTTCGAACCGAAATGGGATGGGTTTCGCTGCCTCGCTTTCAAGAATCGCAAAACGGTCGATCTCAGGGCGAAGTCGGGCAAGCCGCTTGGGCGTTACTTTCCCGAACTCACAGCAATGATGCAAAATCTCGAAGCCAAGGATTTCGTGGTCGACGGCGAAATCGTCATCGAGATCGACGGCGCCGCATCCTTCGACGCGCTGCAGATGCGGCTTCATCCGGCCGAGAGCCGCATCCGCAAGCTGAGCGCGGAGACGCCGGCGCGGCTGATCCTGTTCGATATGCTGGTCGCGCCGGGCGGCAAATCGCTGCTCGAAGTCGCGCTGACGCAAAGACGCACGGCAATTGAAGACTTCGTCGCGCAAGCAAACACGGACGCTCTTCAGCTCTCGCCCTGCACCACCAGTTTCGCGACCGCCAGGCGATGGCTGGAGGACGCCGGGCATGGATCTACCGACGGCGTCGTCGCCAAGCGGCTGAACGATCCCTATCAACCGGGCGAGCGCGCGATGATCAAGGTCAAGCGGCTGCGCACTGCCGACTGCGTGGTCGGCGGCTTCCGCTATCTGAACGGCAAGTCGCAGGTCGGATCGCTATTGCTGGGCCTCTACAATGAACGGGGCTTGCTTGACCATGTCGGCTTCACCTCGACAATCGCCAACGAGGAACGAGCCACGCTCACGAAGAAGTTGGAGGCGCTGCGTGGCGGGCCCGGCTTCACCGGCAAGGCGCCGGGCGGGCCGAGCCGCTGGAGCACCGAGCGCAGCGGCGAATGGGAGCCGTTGCGGCCGGAACTGGTCGTGGAAGTCCGCTTCGACCATGTCACCGGCGAGCGCTTCCGGCATGGCACTCGATTCATTCGCTGGCGGCCCGAAAAAGCGCCGCGTCAATGCACGTTCGAGCAGATCTCGTAGCAGCGCCCCTCCGGAACAACCGACCCCATCAAACGGTTTATGGTTAGAACAGCCCGCGTCACGGACGCACCTATCTTGGAGACGAGAAAATGGATCCGCGCGACAAACAGCGAGCCGCAAGGCGGGATGAAACCGAAGCTCCCGGCATCGAACAACAGGACTGGGACGCTCTTGATAATGGTCGGGTGCCGCCTGGCAGCGTCGCCGTAAACGGCGATCCGGAGGACGATGCCGAAGCACAAGGCGTCCTCCCCGAAGAGGATGACGACAACCCCTATCAGGAGAGCGACGAAGCCTTGCCCGACGACGAAGAAGAACGTGTGCTGTCGCGGGATCCTTCCAAGGAAGGCAGTCGTTTTGACGAAGCATAGCGAAAGCTAGCGTGCCGTCGTTGATGGCCGGTGGTGCAGAGTACCTTTGAGGACTGTGGACCAGCTTCACTTTTGTCGGCCAGTTCGCGTCCCGACATTTCGGCATCGCCACATCGGTAAGAGCAGCGATGGGATTTTCCCGCCTTTTATTGCCTGCAATGTTCCGTGGGCTGCGAGAAAGATCGCCGCAGAGCAAGGCGGTCGCGGCGCCACATCAGAAGACCGGCCATTGATCAAGGTTACGTGGGATCACTACCCATGGCCGTCAAAAATCGGGGCGCAAATCGGCAGTGGACCCTTCACTGTTTGTAACTGGGGGGAACAACGGAGTGTGGGACAAGTTTTTGATCAAGCAAGCCGCCTCATGTTTGACCTGCAACCATGGCCGAGAAACGCGACAACAAATCCACAGCCGCTCTTCTTAGGCGGCAATTCTCGAATGAAACCATGCGTCGATATCTACGCAGCTTGCCCTTGTTTCACGTAAACCGCTGGCTTCCTGACAAACTGCGCGAATCACTCAAGCGTCTCGACCGCAAGCGTAAGTGAAACCAACCGCAATCCAAAAAAGGCGCGGGCCACGCTCTTGCCGTTTCAGACGAACGCGCCATCAGCTCTCCTTCACATTACAGTCCTTCGAGAGGGGCAGAGACTATGCATCCTTGCTTAAGCGTCCGCGTTTGTAATTCACAAATCCGGAGTTCAAGTCATGAAGGTCGACACTCTCCCTGCGCCTACAGTCAACCCAGACCAGGTCGATATCCTCGTCAACAAACCGGGACACTTCGTCGAGGAGTGGATCGAGGGGCATGCGGTTAGACGGGCCGCCGAAGCGTCCCCGGAGACCGCGGCAGAAAGACTGGCGAGAGCTTGCATCGCGGACGCGGAGCGGGAAGGCATCCTCGCGGAAGAAATCAGCGATGAGGTCGGCGATTTGAAAGAGTACCTCGCCGACGCGCTCCTCGCCGAGGCCGGCCGCGAAACGGGCGTCGACACCGCTCCGACGGCGCAAGCATTGGGTGACACAAAGGCTTAGCTTTCACGGCAGGAAGTTTGGATCGCGATGACGCCAATCTCAACACGAGCCGTTCACATTTGCGTTGACATGCAGATGATGTTCTTGCCGCCTGGGCCATGGGCGGTTGAGTGGCTGCCCGCCATCCTGCCGAAGGTGCTTTCGCTTGTCGATGGCAGACCGGAGCGAACGATTTTCACCAGGTTCATAACGGCGAGAAGACCCGGCGAAGGCCAGGGCCATTGGCGTCAATACTATGAGCGCTGGTCGCAGATGACTATCGAATGTGCCGGCCCGGGCAACCTCGAACTGCTGCCCGAACTGCGTGATTTCGTGCCGCCGGCTCGCGTTTTCGATAAGCCCGTTTACTCTCCCTGGCTGACCGGCGAGCTCCACCGGAGCCTTCAGGCGGAAGGTGTGACCGAGCTCATCGTCAGCGGAGGCGAAGCCGACATGTGCGTGTTGGCGACGCTGCTCGGAGCGATCGACTTCGGTTACAGAACGATCCTGGTCGAGGATGCGATCTGCAGCACATCGGACGAAGCCTATGAAAATATACTCAAGCTGTTCACGACGCGATATTCGCATCATGTCGAAGTCGCCGCTGCGGAGGAGGTTCTGGATTTCTGGCGCTGACCCATCGCTCATCTCGCCCGGCACATGCCGGCCAAGGTGCCGCCCGCCAACGGATGAGCAGCCGTCCCTCGAATGCTCAGTCGTCAGTGGGTGCGGTGGTCTGGCGCGAAAGACCGGTTGGCCACTGCCAAGTTAGGATCTAACCGGAACCGGCTGTCGGCCGGCCGCCGACTGGCTTCAAGGCGCTGACCCGCAAGATGCTCTCGATGAGATCTTTTTCCCGGAACGGCTTGTTGACCAATGGCACGTCCGATGGGCGGTTTGAAATTGCGTCAGCGTCGGCATAGCCGGTTATCATAACCGCTGGCCAATCGGAGCGCAGGTTGCGCGCGAAGCGAATTACCTCGACTCCGGACACGAGCGGCATTGCGAAATCGGTGACAATCACGTCGAACTCATGCGGTGTCCGTTCAATAATTGCCAGCGCCTCGGCACCCCCTGCTGCGCATGTCACTGTAAACCCGTGTTGCCGAAGCGATTCCGCGGTTAGCTGCCGCAATCCGCTGCTGTCGTCAATCAATAGAAGCGAAGGGAAAGCCTTCCCTGCAGTCTCGACCAGGACTCTCTCTCCATCCAGATCTGCCACATTGTCGGAAGGCTGCTCCGCTGAACGCGGCAGCCACAGCTCCATGGATGTTCCGCGCCCGACGAGGCTGTCTATGCGAAGCGCGCCGCCCGATTGCTTCATGAAACCGTATACCGTGCTGAGACCCAGCCCGGTGCCTTTCCCGACGGGCTTCGTCGTGAAAAACGGTTCGACGACCTTGGTCAGAATCTCCTTCGGGATGCCGGCACCGGTGTCCTTGACGGTGAGGACTACATACTCTCCGGCCGCCAGGTCTTCGGAAGGTATTTTGATGACCCGATTTTGCGCCTGCACGGCAATTGTCCCGCCGGAGGGCATCGCGTCGCGCGCGTTGAACACCAGATTCATCAACGCCAACTCCAATTGGCCGACGTCGACATGCGCGGGCCAAACGGAGTTGTCGACCTTCCACTCAAAGCGGATCAGGCCGCCGAGCACGGGAGCCACCAAGCCGTTCATCGTATCTTCCAGCGCGGCCAGCCGCACTGCCGTCGGCTTCAGATTCTGACGCCGCGAAAAGGCAAGCATGCGGTTGACAAGTTCGGCGCCTTGCTTCGCGGAGCGGCGAGTGAGTTCAACGATCTTCTTTGCTTGCTCGTCAAGCGTGAGCTGCCTCTCGAGCAATCCTAGTCCGCTCAGAACCGCGGCAAGCAGATTGTTGAAATCGTGTGCCAGCCCTCCGGTGAGTTTCCCGACCGCTTCGAGGCGCTGTGACTGAAGAAGTTGATTTTCGAGTTCACGCCGCTCGGTCACATCAAGCAAAGTGCCGAGGATTTCAGGTCGGCGTCCGTCGACACCTTTCGACAGTATCCCTTGGTCGAGAAAGATACGATATTTGCCATCGGCGCATTGCCAGCGGAACTCGCATGTGTAGGAGCCTGTCACCTTTGCCGCCAATAAAGCTTCCCGCACCCTGGGTAGATCTTCCGGATGCACCCGGCTCAGCCCAAACCGCGGCTCGGACGTCAGTCGCTCAGGTGGGAATCCCGTCAGACGTTCGACACCTTTTGAAACAAAACGGGCTGCAAAGGGCGGCTCGGCGACCCTGGCGTGAAAACAGACGGGCAAGGATCCTAGAATGGCCTCCTGCCGTTCTTCGGCGCCGCGCAGCGATCGTTCGGCCTCGAGCTTTTGTTTTTCGGCCTGCAAGGCTTTCGCCAGCAGTGCCTGTTCGGCGACCGCATTGCGCTGGATCTCGAGCGTCTTTTCGTGAAGCTCGACGAATACAGCCACTTTCGATCGCAGCATGGCGGGGTCGAAGGGCTTGAACATATAGTCCACTGCGCCGGCGTCGTAGCCACGCAGCATATGAGCATCTTCCTTGTTGATGGCAGTGAGGAAGATGAGAGGGGTTCGTCTGGACTGTTCGCGCTGGCGGATCAACGCGGCTGTTTCGTAGCCGTCGAGGCCCGGCATCAAGACATCCAGCAGGATAACGGCGAAATCCTCCTTTAGGAGGCAGCGCAGCGCCTCCTCGCCGGATTGCACAGCGACGACTTCCGCGAGTGGAGTGAGAACTTCTTCGATCGCCAACAGGTTTCGTTCGTCATCATCGACTGCCAGGATGCGTGCCTTTGACGGATTGTCCGCCAACTGCACAATCTCCAGTTTCTTCGAACGGATCCGCGACAGCTTTTGCATCGGGCGTCCCGTCAGCTGACTGACCTAAGCAGATTGTGGGATGTCTCGCCCCGATCCCGAGAGCGACCGATCCAGACCCGCAGCAGTGCCAACAGCAGGTCGAGGTCGACAGGCTTGGCAATATAGTCGGAAGCCCCGGCTTCCAGGCATTTCTGCCGGTCCCCTTTCATCGCTTTTGCTGTCACCGATATCAATGGAATATGCGCGATGGAGGGTGTGTTGCGGATACTCCTCATCGTCTCGTAGCCGTCCATCTCCGGCATCATGATGTCGATCAAGGCTGCATCGACGTCGGCATTCTCCTCCAGCAACGCTATCCCATCGCGACCGCGCTCAGCGTGAAGGACTTCGATATCGTAGGTCTCAAGGACGCTCGTCAGCGAATAGATGTTTCGAATATCGTCATCGACGATCAGGACTTTCGCGCCCGCAAGATTCGACCTGTTGTCAGCTCGTTCGACACCTGCCCCGCTTTCCTCGCGCAGTCCTCCCGGAAGCGTCGCAGATATATGGAGAGCCAATTGAGCAAAATTCTCAGCTCGCGGGACTGAGGACAAAGCGGGATTCAACGCCAGCACCTGTTCAACTGCCTCCGAATGAGGGGCAAAAAACAGCAGCGGCGGAAGGCCGTCTGAAAACTGGTTGGTGAGTTCGTCAAGGGCCCGCGCATTATCCCTGGCAGACTTTCCAAGCCCAAGGACAACCGCATCGTATGAGGCGAGGTCGATGTCCTCCGCGGTTGCCGCGCGACTGATTGCAGTGACCGAGGTGACGCCGTCCCGGATCGTCTCGACCAGGGAAAGGCGGCGCTCGGGATCGGAGTCGGCCACGAGCACCCGGCGCTGGACGCGCAGGTTCCTCGAATGAATTTCCTGGAACACCTTCACCAGCTCCTCGGATGACACCGGTTTGGTTGAGATGCTCGATGCCCCTTTGCGAGCCAGGCCATCGATGTCTTCCGCTCCGGAAATCACATGAATGGGAATGCCGGCGGTCTTCGGATCATGGCGCAGCAGGTCGAAGAGCACCCATCCATCGATGTCCGCAAGGCCGAGGTCCAGCGTGATCGCGTCCGGCACCAGCTTGCGGGCCAGCGCCAAGGTTCCGGAGCCTGCGGTCGAAAGGACGCCTTTCAACCCGGCAGACCGTGCCAGGCCTAGCAGCAGACCGCCAAAGGTCGGGTCGTCCTCGACGATCAAAACGACCCTGTCTTGCGCCGATATAGCGTCGCGATCGTCCATCAATTCCGCCGACGGCAAACCGCTGGGCGCCGCTGTCGTCGCGATTGCCTCGGTGGCCGGAAGCAGTTCCGGCTGGCTGGCGGCGGCAACCCTGGGACCATCGATCGGAATGACCAGCGTGAACGTCGATCCTTTGCCGGGAATGCTTTCAACTCTTAGCTCACCGCCGAGCAAACGGGCGATCTCACGGCTGATCGAGAGCCCAAGACCGGTTCCTCCATATTTGCGGCTGGTCGTGCCGTCGGCCTGCTGGAACGCCTCGAAAATCAGTTTCTGCTTGTCTTCCGGGATGCCGATACCGGTGTCGGTCACCGCTATGGCAAGCGCTTTCCTGGGCAGCTTGGCGCCGTTGCGGCGTCCCGCCTTTTCCATTCTGAAACTCAGGCTGACCTTGCCTTCGGAGGTGAACTTGAAGGCATTCGACAGCAGGTTGAGCACGATCTGCTGCAACCGCTTCTCGTCCGTACGCACGGTTTCCGGAAGAGCGGGATCGACATTGATGGTAAAGCCCAGACCCTTGTCGGCTGCAAGCTGGCGGAACGTGCGCTCCATATGCTGTCGCAAATGGGCGACTGGCATATCGTTGATGTCGATCGAGACCGTGCCGGACTCGATCTTCGACAAATCGAGAATGTCGTTGATCAGGCTGAGAAGATCCGTGCCGGCCGAATTGATGGTGCGAGCAAACTCGACCTGCTTTTCGTTGAGGTTGCCCTGCTGGTTCGTGGCAAGCAGATTTGAAAGAATGAGAAGCGAATTGAGCGGGGTTCTGAGCTCATGACTCATGTTGGCGAGGAACTCGGATTTGTACTTGGAGGTAAGCGCCAGCTGCTCGGCTTTCTCCTCAAGCGCCCGGCGCGCCATCTCGATTTCGAGATTTTTGTTTTCGACCTGCTTCTTCTCATTCTCCAGAAGTTGAGCCTTCTCCTGGAGTTCCTCGTTCGTGGCGTGCAGTTCCTCCTGCTTTTTCGTCAGTTCGGTCTGGCGCGCCTGCAGCTCGGACGTCAGCAATTGCGATTGCTTGAGCAGGCCCTCGGTGCGCATTGTCGCCGCGATCGTGTTGAGGACGATGCCGACCGATTCCATCAGCTGATTGAGAAACGATTGGTGCGTGTCGCGGAACTCGCTGAAGGATGCGAGCTCGATGACGGCCTTGACCTCATCTTCGAACAAGGCAGGTAGAATGATGACGTTCGCCGGCGAGGCGCTGCCAAGCCCCGATGTGACGCGCAAAAAGTCCGGCGGAACATTGTCGAGCATAATGGCTCGCTTGTCGGCAGCACTTTGTCCGACGAGACCCTCACGCAGATCGAGGCGTTGCTTGATTGCCGCCTTGCTCTCGGCACCATAGGACGCCGCCAATTCCAGATAGGACTCCTCCTCGTCCCGATTGGTCACATAAAAGACGCCGTATTGCGCGTTCACAAGCGGAGCGAGCTCGGACATGATGAGACGCGACACCGTGGCGAGATCGCGCTCTCCCTGCAGCATGCGGGAGAAACGCGCGAGATTTGTCTTCAGCCAATCTTGCTCGGCGTTTTTCAACGTCTGATCCTTGAGATTGCGGATCATCTCGTTGATGTTGTCCTTGAGCGCGGCGACCTCTCCGGAAGCCTCGACGCTGATCGAGCGCGTCAGATCACCCTTCGTCACCGCTGTCGAGACCTCGGCGATTGCGCGGACCTGCGTGGTTAGGTTGGCCGCCAACTGATTGACGTTGTCCGTAAGATCGCGCCACAGACCGGCGGCGCCAGGCACGCGTGCCTGGCCTCCAAGCTTGCCTTCGATGCCGACTTCGCGCGCGACATTGGTCACCTGGTCGGCAAAGGTGGCGAGCGTTTCGATCATCCCGTTGATGGTGTCCGCCAGGGAGGCGATTTCGCCCTTCGCGTCCACAGTCAGCTTGCGTTTGAGATTGCCTTGCGCAACCGCAGTCACGACGTCGGCGATGCCGCGCACCTGGTTGGTCAGATTGGTGGCCATCAGGTTGACGTTGTCGGTCAGATCCTTCCAGGTGCCGGCCACGCCGCGCACTTCGGCCTGACCGCCAAGCTTTCCTTCCGTGCCGACTTCACGTGCGACGCGTGTCACCTCGCCGGCGAAGGAGTTCAGCTGGTCGACCATGGTGTTGATGGTCGACTTGAGCTCGAGGATTTCGCCCTTCACGTCGACGGTGATCTTCTTCGAAAGATCGCCTCGCGCGACCGCCGTCGTCACTTCGGCGATGTTGCGAACCTGGCCGGTCAGATTCTCGGCCATGGAATTCACGTTGTCGGTCAAATCCTTCCATGTACCGGCCACGCCTCGCACCTGGGCTTGGCCGCCGAGCTTTCCTTCGGTGCCGACTTCGCGCGCCACGCGAGTCACCTCGCCGGCGAAGGAGTTCAGCTGATCGACCATGGTGTTGATGGTCGACTTGAGCTCAAGGATCTCGCCCTTGACGTCCACGGTGATCTTCTTGGAAAGGTCGCCGAGCGCCACGGCCGTGGTCACTTCCGCGATGTTGCGCACCTGGCCCGTCAGGTTGGCCGCCATCGCATTCACATTGTCGGTCAGGTCCTTCCAGGTGCCGCCCACGCCTCTGACCTGCGCTTGGCCGCCGAGCTTGCCGTCCGAACCGACCTCGCGCGCCACGCGCGTCACCTCCGAGGCAAAGGAATTCAGCTGATCAACCATCGTGTTGATCACATCCTTGATCTGCAGGATCTCTCCCAAGGCATCGACGGTGATCTTCTGCGTCAGATCGCCGGTCGCGATCGCGGTTGCGACCTTGGACACGTCGCGCAACTGCACGGTCAGATTGCCGGCCATGGCGTTGACGTTGTCGGTCAGGTCTTTCCAAGTGCCGCCGACGCCTTCCACATGGGCCTGGCCGCCGAGCTTGCCTTCCGAACCGACCTCGCGCGCCACGCGCGTGACTTCGGAGGCGAAGGAGTTCAGCTGGTCGACCATCGTGTTGACGGTATCCTTGAGCTCGAGGATCTCGCCTTTGACGTCCACGGTGATCTTCTTGGAAAGGTCGCCGCGGGCGACGGCTGTCGTAACCTCGGCGATGTTTCGAACCTGGCCAGTCAGGTTGGCCGCCATCAGATTGACGTTGTCGGTCAGGTCTTTCCAGGTGCCCCCGACGCCCCTCACCTCTGCCTGCCCGCCGAGCTTGCCTTCCGTGCCCACTTCGCGCGCAACGCGCGTGACTTCGGAAGCGAAGGAGTTCAGCTGATCGACCATCGTGTTGATGGTATCCTTGAGCTCGAGAATCTCCCCCTGCACTGCCACCGTGATCTTTTTCGACAGGTCGCCCGAAGCAACCGCCGTCGTGACCTCGGCAATGTTACGCACTTGGCCGGTGAGGTTCTCGGCCATGGAATTGACGTTGTCGGTCAGGTCTTTCCAGGTGCCGGCGACGCCGCGAACCTGGGCCTGGCCGCCGAGCTTGCCCTCGGTGCCGACCTCGCGCGCGACGCGCGTGACCTCGGATGCGAACGAGTTCAACTGATCGACCATCGTGTTGATGGTGTTCTTGAGTTCCAGGATCTCGCCCTTCACGTCGACGGTGATCTTCTTGGAGAGATCGCCCAGCGCGACCGCCGTCGTCACCTCGGCAATGTTGCGAACCTGGCCGGTCAGATTCTCGGCCATCGAGTTCACATTGTCGGTGAGGTCCTTCCACGTGCCGCCGACGCCTTCGACCCGCGCCTGGCCCCCGAGCTTGCCTTCCGTGCCGACCTCGCGCGCGACGCGCGTCACCTCCGATGCGAACGAGTTCAACTGATCGACCATCGTATTGATGGTGTTCTTTAGCTCGAGGATCTCGCCCTTCACGTCGACAGTGATCTTCTTCGACAAATCGCCGGACGCCACCGCAGTGGTCACCTCGGCGATGTTGCGCACCTGGCCGGTAAGGTTGGTGGCCATGGCGTTGACGTTGTCGGTCAGATCCTTCCACGTGCCGGCCACGCCCTTCACCCGCGCTTGTCCGCCGAGCTTCCCCTCCGTCCCAACCTCACGCGCGACACGTGTCACTTCGGAGGCAAAGGAAGCCAGTTGCCCCACCATCGTGTTGACGATCTTGCCTATGCGCAGGAATTCCCCGCGCAGCGGGCGGCCGTCGATTTCGACCATCATTGTCTGGGAAAGGTCGCCTTTGGCCACTGCCCCGATGACGCGGGCCACTTCGGCGGTCGGTTGAACCATGTCTTCGATCAGGTCGTTGACCGACCTGACGCTTGATTCCCAGCTGCCGGTGGCATTGCGGACATGACCCCGCTCGCCAATTCTCCCGTCCTTGCCGACGACCCTGCTCAGCCGCTCAAACTCCTTCGTCACCTGATCGTTGAGTTCGACGATTTGGTTGAAGGCATCGGCAATATCGGAATCGATTCCTTCGTAGATGTTATCGATCCGGATGGAGAAGTCGCCTCGCCTGAAGGCCTTTAAGGAATTGAGAATCTGACGACGATCTAATTGCGCCCTTGATGCCTGCACGCTCACAGTGCCCCTCCCCAGTCCATCTGCTTTTGAAGAAACGGATGATCAGATGAAGTCCCGCCCTCGCGGCGAGGTATACAATTCGCCGCAAGCCCTGAAACGTGGTAGGGGCAAATTTGTTCCGATGTGCAGATCGAATCTTATCCGCACGCCGGCAAACTCTTAAAAATGCGCGAAGGCTCGCCCGTTATTTGGCTTGCTTTGTCCTTGGAATTGCTTGGCGTATTCCGCTCAATCGGAAGCTGCGACACCGCCGCTCGCGGGCTCTTGTCAATTTTGGCGAACCGCTTCGTAAGCTATTGGCCGATAACGATTATGTTAGTCGCAGAGGGGCGATACCGCAGGCGGCCGGCAAGGCCGGCTCGCCTCATGCCATTTCGGGGCGTCTTGAAGCTTCGCGGATCGCCTTGTGGACATTGCGCTGCAGGTCCATGAACTCCGCGCTTTCCATGACCTCTTCCCGGCGCGGGCGCTCTATGTCGACGTTGAAGGTTCGCATGATGCGTCCCGGGCCGATCCCCATGACGACGATGCGGTCGGACAGATAGACGGCCTCCTCCACGTCATGAGTGACGAAGAGCACGGTCAGCCGGTGCTCCTCCCAGATCTGCGTCAGCAGCTCCTGCATCTGGTGCCTGGTCAAGGCGTCGAGCGCGCCGAAGGGCTCGTCCATGAGCAGCATCTTGGGCCGATAGGACAGCGCCCGCGCGATGGCGACGCGCTGCTTCATGCCGCCCGACAGTTCCGACGGATAGAGATCGGCGCAGTGCGGAAGCTTGACGAGGTCGAGATGCTCGCGCGCGATCCTGCGGCAGGTCGAGCGATCATAGCCGGCGGCCTTGAGGGCAAATTCTATGTTCTGCTGCGCCGTCAGCCAGGGCAGCAGCGTGTAGGACTGGAAGACGACGCCGCGGTCGAGCCCGGGCTTGAGGATCGGCGAGCCGTCGATGTCGAGCTCGCCCGCGTCGAAATCCTGCAGCCCGGCAACGATCGACAGCAGCGTGCTCTTGCCGCAACCCGACGTGCCCACCAGCGAGACGAACTCGTTATCGGCAAGGTCGAGATTGATGTCGCGCAGCACCTCGGTGCGCCGCTCCCCGGTGCCAAAGCTCTTGTGGAGGCCTTCGATGCGAAGTTTGGGCACACTCATCGGCCGAACCTCATTGCGCGTGCCCTTCCTGCCGGAACAGCACCTTTCCCAGCGCCTTCATCACCTGGTCGGTGATGAGACCGAGCACGCCCAAGAGCAAGATGTAGCCGATGATGGTGTTCGTCTGGAAATAACGCTGCGACACGGTGATGCGGTAGCCGAGGCCGGATGTCGCCGCGACGAGCTCAGCCAGCACGAGCCAGGTCCACGCCCAGCCCAGGCTGATGCGCAGCGTGTCCCAGATGCCGGGCAAGGCGCTGGGCACCACGATGCGCGTCAGGATCTTGCGGTCCGGCAGGCCGAGCGTCCTGCCGAGGCCGACGAAATCCGTCGGAACCCGCTTCACATTGTCCATGATCATCAGGACCTGCTGAAAGAAGGTGCCGATGAAGATGATCAGGAACTTCTGGGCGTCGCCGGTGCCCGACCAGAGGATGGAAAGCGGCACGAAGGCGACCACCGGCATATAGCGGATGAAATCCACCAGCGGCTCTACGGCGGCTTCCCAGACCCTGAAGCTGCCGATCAGCACGCCGATCGGTATCGCCAGCGCCGAGGCGATCAGGAAGCCGACGGAGATGCGGTATATCGAGGCCTTGAGGTCCAGCCACAGCGTGCCGTCGCTCCAGAGCTTGCCGAGCTGTCCCGCCACGCTTTCCGGCGAAGGCAGGAAGATGGGCTTCACCAGCTCCAGGCCTGTTGCCGCCCACCAGGCGAGGCCTAGGCCGGCAAAAACGGCCACGGCGATCATCAGGAAACGCGACCGCGTGATGGGCGCGCCGATTCCGGAGGATCGGCGGCGCGGCACCGGTCGCGCAGCCGGTCCTTGCGCGGGGCCGGATTGGCTCGTTTTGGCGGCACGCTGCTCGGACATCCGCGCTACCACCGCGACGCAGCCTTGGTCATTCCGCGGCCTTGACGAATGACGGGTCGATCATCTGCTCCGGCGTCACGTCGGCCTGGAGCAGCCCGGCATTCTTGGCGGCGGCTTCGACATCGGCGAATGTCTTGGTGGAGAACTCGCCGGTCAGAGCGCTCTTGTTCTCGGCGAGAGAATAATAGCGCACGCCGTCGAAGGCCGTGTTGAGGTCCTCGACACTGGAACCGACGGCCTTGGAAATGATGGCGCGGCCACCGGCGGTATCGCCGTTGTAGTCCTTCAGGGCCGCATCCCAGGTCTTGATCATGGCAAGCACCTGGCCGGGCCGCGACTTGATCACCTCGTCGCGCACCACAAGCACGTCGCTGATCAGGCCGGGATCCTCGCCGGCGGTGAAGAGCAGCTTGACGTCCTTGTTCTGCGCCCTGGCCGCGGTGAGATAAGGTTCGTAGGTGACCGCGACCGGGACCTGTCCGGCAATCAGCGCGCTGCCGGCGTCGGCCGCCGGCATCGGCACGGGCTGCACATCGGCGATGGACATGCCGTTCTTGGCAAGGGCGTATTTGAGCAGGATGTCGCTGGTCGTGCCCTCCTCGAAGGCGACCTGCTTGCCCTTGAGGTCGGCGACGGAGGAAATATCCTTGCCGGCGATCATGGCGTCGGCCGTCATGCTGACGTCGAGCAGCAGCACGATTTTCACCGGCAGGCCCGCCGCAACCATACCCATCGCGGTATGGGTCGCGATGTTGGCGGCATCGAGCTGGCCGCTCGCGAGCGCGGCATTGATGTCCTTGTCCTCGGCGAAGTTGACGATTTGGACGTCCGACAACCCACTTGCCTTGAACAGGCCCTTGGCCTCGGCGACGTGCCACTGGCCATAGCCGAGCCATGGCTCGATGCCGATCTTGAAGGTGCCCGCTTCAGGCGCCGCGGGAATGGCCGTGTCGGCGGCATAGGCCGCCGGAGCGATTACGATGGCGGCGGCCACGGCGAGTGCACGAAATTGTCCTGCTAGGTTACGCATCATCTCTGTTCCCCTTTATGATCGCGCCGCTCTTTGAACTGCATATCCGGCTTGGATGAGAATGCGGGCTTATGCTCTTGCGGCACTGTGCCTCGGCGTCTTACCTGCCGCTTCAACGGAAGCGCAAGGATACTCGACGTCGGCGGCGGTGAATGTCAAGACTAAAATACATACATGCATATACAAGTTGGACGGGTTGGGTTCGCAACTTTCGGAACATCAGACCGCATTCGTTTGCCGCATGGCGTTATGGCCGATCGCATCCAGGAAGTCCGTCACGCGATTTGCGCCGGAACAGGGCTCGCCATGCCTCGATCAGCCGCTTTTGGACGGAGAGTACCGGCTGCCGAGCGAATAGCGGCTGCCGACATAGGTCAGCTTGCTGATGGTGGCGACGATCGCTCCCGTCCACGTCCGGCGGTGCAGAAGCAGGCAGCAGCTGCCGGCATCGATGCCTAGATGCCGCGCCGTCTCGGCATCGGCTGGGATGGCCGAGATAATGTGCTCGACCTCGGTCACCGGTGTTTTCTGCATCAGATAGTCGTAGGTCGCGGTCTTGGAAAAATCCTGCTTGTCGTAGTCGGGTATCAGGCTCGGATTGACGAAGCGCTCTTCCAGTTGCACAGGCAGATCGTTCTCGAAATTGACGACGACGGAGTGGTAGACCGACGAACGCCTGGCGAACTCGAAGGACAGCGCAAGCTCCTTTTCCGGCATGATTTTTTCGAGGACGAGAACCTCGGAACGGTGCTTGTTGCCGCGTGCCAGGATCTCGGCCGCGATATTGTTGATCTCGATCAGGGCCGATTGCGGCCGCGGCGGCGCAATGAATGTTCCCACGCCCTGCAGCCGGATCAGAAATCCCGCCGAGGTCAGTTCCCGCAAGGCACGGTGGATCGTCATCCTGGAGACGCCAAGCGCTGCCACGAATTCATTTTCGGACGGCAGCTTGCGGTCCTTGCTCCACCGGCCGGTTCCGATGTTCGTCAGGATGTAGTCCTTGACCTTCTCGTAGAGGGGACTGGCCGTATCGGGCAGAGTGTTCATTTCAGATGTCCTTTCCGGCAAGCACGGAAATCAGGAATGCTCAAGGGATTGCCGCATCCGGATGATTGTTTTCAAGCCGTCGCCCTGGCCTTCCAGCAGCCGCCGGTAGGTTGCGGGGACGTCATCCAGGCCGATCTCGCGGTCAATCAGACTGATCAGCGGCTCGCTCAGTTCACCCAGCATTCGGATGGCATCGGGAAGCTCGTCGGCGAAGGCGTGGCAGCCCAGCAACGCGATCTCCCGCTCGACCAGCATGTTGGGGTCGATGTCGAGCCGGCCGTGGAAGATGCCGACCATCGCAATGGTGCCGCCCGGGCCGAGAACACCCAGTAACTGACTGAGCGCGGCGACGCTGCCTGTCGCCTCGACGGCCGCGAGCAAGGGGGTATTCGCAGTCGCTGAGGCGATGGCGTGCGCGTCTAGATCGACGATCGTGGCGCCGGTCACGCGCGCGACGCGAGCGCAGCGGCCTTGGTTGCGGTCGGCGATCAGCACGGTGCCCGCTAACGTCCGCGACAGCAGCAAGGCGGCAAGGCCGCCGATGGTCCCGCAGCCGAGGACAAGCACCGAGCCTGCTGTTTTCGGCAGGCGCCGTACCGCGTGCAGCGCAACGGCGAGCGGCTCGGCCATCGCCGCCACCCGCACATCAAGCGCGGCATCGACGCTATGCAACAGTCGCGCGGGGAGCACGACCTGTTCGGCAAATCCGCCGTCGCATATTTCGCCGACGAAGCCTAGCGAGGTGCAGAGATGGCGCCTGCCGGCACGACATTGCGCGCACTCTGCGCACCAGAAGCGTGAATCGGCGACCACCCGGTCGCCAATGGCGATGGTGTCGACGCCCTCACCCACGGCCATCACCGTGCCCGTCAATTCATGGCCGGCCGTCGAAGGCGAGCGGCTTATCCATTGGCCCGTGCGGAAATTGTGCAGGTCGGAACCGCAGATGCCCGCGGCGTCCACCTTGAGCTTCACCCAGCCCGCATCGGGGACGCCCGGGGCGGCGATATCCTCAACGCGCAAGTCGCCAGGCCCGTAAAGTCGCGCGGCCTTCATGGTCTTCGCTTCCGCTCAGACCGAGAGATAGCGGCTGCGGATTTCCGAGACCGCGTTTTCATGCGAGCTGAAGCCTTCGTAGCGGGCGAGCCTGCGCGCATGCCGGGCGAGTTCCGGATAGGCCGCCGACGTCACATAACCGACTGACGAGCGCTTGACGAAATCCGTGACCGACAGCGGCCCATACGTGCGCGCCCACCGGCTGGTCGGCAACACGGCATTGGGCCCGAGGACAAAGTTGGCGAGCGTCACCGGCGTATGTGGACCCATGAGGATCTCGGCCGCTTCGGTGATGTGCCCGAGATGCGCGAACGGTTCCTTCGACAGGATCTCGAGATGCTCCGGAGCGTAGTCGTTGATGAAGCGATAGCTGTCTTCCAGCGACGCGGTCAGCACGATGCCGCCGCGCTTTCCGGTCAGCACAGCGCGCGAGAATTCGACGCGCTGTTCGGTCATGCGGGACCAATGCTGCGGCAGCGCGTCAAGCGCGGCCTCGGCGACCTTGCGGCTGTGCGTCACCAGATAGGCCGAGGAATCCGGCCCGTGCTCGGCTTCGATCAAAAGGTCCAGCGCGGCAAGGCCGCCATCGACGCTGTCATCGGCAAAGATGATGGCTTCGGAAGGGCCGGCCGGAAGGCCGGTGTTGATGACCGAGGACAGCAGGCTCTTTGCCGCCACCACCCAGGGACTGCCCGGCCCGACGATCTTGACGGCGGGCTTCACCGTCTCGGTGCCATAGGCGACAGCAGCGACCGCCTGGGCGCCACCGCATTTGTACACGGTCTCGACGCCGGCGAGGCGTGCGGCAACCAGGGTCGCGGCATCGACGGATCCATCGGAAGTCGGCGGCGTCACGATCGCTATCTGGGGCACGCCGGCAATCACAGCCGGGACCGAGGTCATCATCGTCACCGACGGGAAGGCGCCCTTGCCGCGCGGAACGTAAAGCGCCACGGAGGCGATCGGGGTGTATCTGTCACCTGCATAGGCGCCCGGCCGGACTTCCTTCAGCCACATCGTTTCCGGACGCTGCTCCTCGTGGAAATGCCTGATGTTCTCGATACCGAACCGGATGCTCTCCACGACATCCTTTTCGACCTTGTCGAATGCCGCGTCGAACTCCGCTTCCGAGACCTTGAGCCCGCCATCGGCCACATCGGCCTTGTCGAGCTCGCGCGCGAACCGAAGCAGGGCCGCATCACCTTCGGTCCTGACCGCCTCGATGATCGGACGGGCTTTTTCGATGAAGACCGAAAGATCGGCTTCGGCGCGCCTCAACAGGCTGGCCCGCCGGTCGGCGTCGAGGGTCGACAGGTCGTGGAAGCTGATATCGGACATGGCTGCTCCTTCTCCCGGAACGCAGTGGCGGTTGGCGATGGCCGGTCACACGCCTGGAAGACCTTTGAGACCGGCAATACGAGGCAAGGGCCGCAGGTGGAACATTGCCAGCCCATAAAGTATATACATGTACGTATAACAGCTGCCAGCATTTTCTGCGCTCGGCCAACTCGAGCTCAGCTGATGGGAGGCCATCTCTCAGATCGACGCGAGAAAGCCGCCATCGACGGGGATGGACTGACCGGTGATGTAGGCCGAGGCATCGGAGGCGAGGAATACCGCAATCCCGTGCAGGTCCGACAGGTCGCCGAAGCGGTGCTGCGGGATTTTGGCGAGCATCGATTGCCGCCATGCCTCATTGCCGTAGAACACTTCCGTCATTGCCGTCCTGAAATAGCCGGGGGCGATGGCGTTGACCCTGATCCCCAGATCCGCCCACTCGGCCGCCAGAGCGCGCGTCATGCCGAGCAGGCCCGACTTCGACGAGCCATAGGGCACAGCCGTCGGAATCCCGACTTCGGAGGTGAGCGAGCAAAGATTGATGATGGCGCCCGGCCGGCCGGCGTCCTTCATGCGCTGCGCGGCGGCCTGGGCGCAGAAGAATGCGCCTTTGAGATTCGTGTCGACGATCCTGTCCCAAAGCGCCTCGTCGACATCGAGCGAGGGGCGGACTTCCTCCATCCCGGCATTGTTGACGAGAATATCGAGACCGCCGAGCAGGCCGGCGGCCTCGGCCGTCGCCGCCCTGCAGCGGCCGACATCGGTGACGTCCAGGGCGACGGCATGCGCTACCCCGCCGGCGGCGCGGATGGCTGCCGTCGTCTCCGCAAGCGAGGCAAGGCTGCGTGCCGTGACGGCGACATCGGCGCCGGCCGCGCTCAGCGCCTCGGCAATGGAACGCCCGATGCCGCGGCTTGCGCCGGTGACGAGCGCTTTCCGGCCCGACAGGTCGAAGAGCGGAGCGTTGCGCATGCGGTCCTCCTTGGCACGGCCGGCTTGGCGATCTCGCCTTGAGCCTAATGGATCGAACTTACCTATACAAGCATATACAAATCCACTGGGTTGCGGTAGTGGTTGAGGGGCATGCGCGACAACCGGTCGATCTGGAATCAAGACCGCGAAGTCGGCCGTCATTCATGGATTTGAGAGGCACGATCGATGCGCCGCTTGGTTGACCATGGAGCGATGAGTGCTGCCGGTTATGCCACGCCCTGGAGCGTAAGGCCCGGCCAGCGGGTGGAACTTGGCCTCTCCTGCAGCCGGCCAGTGGAGAGCGTGCGGATATGCCGGCTGGACACGCACGCCGCGGATTTTGTGGATTGGCCGATCGAGGCGACATCCGAGCCCGACGCGCATCGCAGCTTCGATCATGGATCGTACCTTCGCCTGCGTGCCGAGGAGCTTGCAAAAGCGCCTGCCGTCAAGGGCATCCGCTTTGAGCTGTTTCTCACCCGCAATACGGGGCCGCGCACGATCCTGGAAGCGGGGTCCTTTCTGCTGAGCCTTCGCGATGGGGCGATCGCCTTGGAGATGCGGAATGATCGTCTGTTGTCTGCGCCGGTTCCGCAAGGGGTTTGGCTGACCGTCGAGCTCGGCCTGCATGAGGACGAGCCGTTCTTCAAGCTGAAATCTCACGACCTCCTCGCCCCTTACGAATTCAAGCGGCGCCTGCACGACGCCGAATGGCATCCACAAGGGCGCGACATCCTCTTCGGCGCGAGCGGCTCTCGAAGCGAGCTGACTCTCAATGCGAGATTTGCAGCTATTCGGCTGGAGACTTCTCAGGGGCCAATCGCCTGGAATTTCCCGACTCTGCTGCCGACGGGACCGATCCTGTCGTCAGGCGGACCGGTTGCGCTGGCGCTCGATGTGATCAATCAGCCTACATTCTGCGTGACATCGGCGCGCTGGGATGGATCGAGCTTCGACCCCCGGCTCGTGCCTTCGCACTACGATGCCGTCCATTGCCATGACGATGACATGGGACCGCTCGACTGGCCCGCTTCCCATCGCGCCGCGGTGCCCGAGAATGCGAAGCCGGGCGTATACGCTTTCCAGGTGGAATGGGACGGCGGCTACGAGCGCATCGTGTTCTTCGTCACCTCCGCCCGTGCCTCCTCACCACTGCTTTATCTGCTGCCGACCGCGACCTATCTCGCTTACGCGGACGAGTATCTCCCCGACCATCTCTATGAGTGGAAGTGCGACGATCGCGGACACCGCTTTGCCATCGCAAACAGCCTCAAGTCGCTCTACGACTATCACTCCGATCTCAGCGGCGTGTCGATCTGCTCCTATCGCAAACCCAAGGTGACATTGCGGGACGACTACAATTACCCGCTATGCGGCTGCCCCCACAACTTGCCGGTCGATCTGCATTTCCTCAGATTCTGCAACGAGAACGGCATAGCGCTCGACATCGTCACCGACCATGATCTGCATCGGCAGGGGCTCGAGGCTCTCAGCGGGCATCGGGCCGTCGTGACCGGAAGCCATCCGGAATACATGTCGACCGAGATGGAAGGGGCACTGCGGCAATTCGCGGCCGAGGGCGGCAGCATCGCCTATCTCGGCGGAAACGGCTTTGCCGGAACGGTCGCCTTCAAGGACGACCTGATGGAATTGCGCCGCTCGCCCCTGGAACCTGGCCGCACTTGGGATGGTCCGGTCAGCGAACAATATCTGTCGATAACCAACGAGCCTGGCGGCCACCTTCGCTCCCGGGGCCGCGGCGAGTTTTCACTGGTCGGCGGCGCGATTTCGCTGATGGGTTTCGACGGCGGGCGCCCGTTCACGCGAACGCCCGAAAGCCACGCGCCGGAATGCGCATGGCTGTTTGAAGGCATCGAGGACGACACCTTCGGTTCGGAAGGCATCGTATTGGGTGCCGCCGCGGGTTACGAGGTGGATGCGACGAACCCGGCCCTGGGCACGTCGGCAGACACCATTGTGATCGCCCGCGCGACGGACTTTCCGGCCGGCTTCTTCCAGGATCCCTCACGCTGGTACGCGGGCGGGGATGAAGAGCGCGCCGGGCGTCGCTGCGCCGAAATGACCTTACGAAATCTTGCTGCGGGCGGCCTGATCTTTTCAGCAAGTTCGGTCGCCTGGTGCGGCGCGCTGCCTGCCGGCAAAGCAATGAACGACGTGGGGAGGATCACCCTCAACCTGCTCAACCGTCTCTCGGCATTGCAAAGCGGGAGGCCAACTCCGACGCCCGGCGATCAAGCCTGATGAGGAGCACTGAAATGCTGAAGAGATTGGGACTGGCGGTCTTCGTGGTCGCGGCAACCATGAACTCCGCCTGCGCGGATACCATGGCGCGCCCGAAAATTGTGGAAGGCCATGCGGGCTTGAGCATTCATTGCTGTCCTGTGAACGCGGCCACGCGAACGTGATCGCAGCTACGCTCGATCTGATCGGGTCGGAAAGGCTCAAACGATCGCGAGGCGGGTAGTATCAGAGACAGCCAGTTCGTTAACGCGGCGGAACTGGCAATTGGCCAGATCGCCACCGACTTGCGCCCGTCACGGGCGCCCGACCATATCCTGCCGGCGCGAGAAAGCGCCCTTGGCTGCGGCGTGCTGGAGATCGCGGGAGTCATTCTGGTCGGCCCTGAGCGTGAATATGCTCTTTACCGACCCCAGAGATTTCGCCATGTCCCTCTGCCATTCCTCTGTCGCATGGCTACGACGCGGCGGCAGGCCTCCACGCCGAGGCGCCGCTCGAAAAAGGTTTGAGCCGCCATATTCCGTTTAGCTTCCGGTCTTGATCTGGGTCCAGAGGCGGTTGAGCACGCGCTGCTCCTTGGACCCGTAGGGAGAAATCGTGAAAAGCTTCTTGAGTGTTTCGCGACCGTCGGCGCCCTCGATCCGCCAGGATAGGTCGCGCTGGGAAGCCAGCGGCCTATACGATCCCTCAATCCCGTGGCGCGTCGTCGAAGGCATATCAACCAGGTCGTGAGCGCGACTAGTTGGACCGAAACCTGTCTGTCGATCTTGAGGATCAACTCGCACATAGCAGTCTTCGACTTCAGGTCTGGCGTGACGACGCTCTCAAAAGCAGATGCTTCAGCGATTGAGCACGATGTAGATAGATAGATAGATAGAATATCAGCTTCATTGCCGAGGTTTTCTATGAACGAGCAAAATCGATGTTCCTGGCGGGAGCGTATGACGATCCTCGGCGATGTCGAGGTGGCATCCTTTCTTCCGTGGATCGAGCGTCATGCCGCCAAGCTCGGGCTCGCGCATGCAATATGCGTTGCCGGTCCCGACCGCATTGAACTCGACATTGCCGGTCCGGTCGAACTCATCGACATGATGGAGATGGGGTGCTCTCTTGGACCAATCGATGTCTGGGTCGAGACCATCCGCCGGATGCCGATCGAGAGCGAATCGGGCTAGGTTTCTGGGCCTGGGGCCTCCGCCTGCCGAGGTGTCATGCACCTTTTTTAGGCATTATTGCCAGTGAGGAAATGTTGTGCAAACGTAACCCGGCGTATTAGCATATCCTTGACCGCGAAGCTTCGCTCGGGAAGATGCTGGTGCCGTTTTGAAAGTTGATGCATGCCGTCTTATCCCACCGGCTCATGGATGCCTGTTGCCCTCTCCGCGGACTTGCCGGCGGGAACCGTTATGCCGGCGCAATCCCCGGCCGGACCGGTTGCCCTTTGGCGAACCCGCTCCGGCCGTGCGGCGGCCTTCGCCGACAGATGCCCCCATCGCGGCATGCGCCTTTCCCACGGCTTCGTACGCGGTGAGACCCTGGCCTGCATCTATCACGGCTGGAGCTACGCCAAGGCGGGAAACTGCCAGCGCATTCCGGCCCATCCGGCATTGACGCCGCCGGACACGATTCGTGTCGCAACGCAGCACGTCGAGGATGGAGGCGGCATCATATGGATTTCCGTTGGCGAACCCGCCGCCGGGCCGCCGCGGTTCGAGGGTCTTGCGCCGCTCCGCTCCATGGTGGTGGAAGCCGGCATCGTGGCGCTGGAGGCGGCCGCGGGCACGACGGCCGCTGGAGACCTGCTCGACTACACCTATGATGACCGGACCGTCCGGCTGCTGCTTGCTCCCGATGGGCAGGCGCGCACGTTGATGCATGTTTTGGTGGACGAGGACAGCAATCCGGACGAGCGTATCGCCGCGTCGAGGGCCGCCGAGGCGCTGCGGCGGGCGGCCGAGGATATTGCACGCGCCGGGATCGCCCGATGACCCGCAACACGATGATCGACGGATGGTACCCTGTCGGCCTTGCTAGCCAGCTCGATGCGCATGGGCGCAGGACGGCCCTGATGGGCGAGCCGATCGCGGTGAGGCGCGGCGAAGATGGAAACGCGAAGGTCACGGGCGGCAACGGACGTGACCTGCCGGCCTGCATCCGCTATGGCCATGTCTGGTCGTCGCTCGGTAATCCACAAAAGCCGCTGTTTGCGATCCCCGAGGCCGATCAGCCGGGCCGCCGGCTCGTCGATGTCGGGGTGGTACGCGTGCGCTGCTCGCCATTGCGTGCGGTGGAGAATTTCCTGGACATCGCGCATTTTCCTTTCGTGCACACCGACATACTGGGGGCCGAGCCGCATACGGAGGTGCAGAACTATAAGGTCGAGATCCGAGAGGACGAAGACGAGGTTTGGGCCACTCAGGTGAAGTTCTACCAGCCGCAGGCCGCCAAGTCGGCGGAAGGTGGCATCACCACGGAATACATGTACCGCGTGCCCGCCCCGACCTGCTCGGTGCTCTACAAGACCTGCCCGCCTCGCCCGGCGGAATGGGACGTCATCACACTTTTCGTGCAGCCACTAGCCGAAGACCTGTGCGACGTCTGGCCATGGATGGCGCTGTTCGATGACGAAACACCGATGGCCGACCTGATCCATTTCCAGCAGACGATCTTCGTTCAGGACCGATCGATCCTCGAAAACCAAATTCCGACGCTGCTCCCGCTCGATCCCGGCATGGAGATTCCCACGCGCGCCGACCTTACCTCGGTTGCCTACCGGCGCTGGCTGAAACGCCACGGCTACACCTACGGCGCGCAACTGGTGGCGCAATGAAGCTCTACGACTACGTGCTATCGCCGAGCTGCTACAAGGTGCGCCTCATGGCTGCGCTGATCGGGGTGACGCTCGACATCCGTCCTGTCGACTTCCATCCCGGTCGCGAGCATCGCGGTCCTGAGCTCATGGCGCTCAATCCGGCCGGTTCGATCCCGATCTTGGAGGATGGCGACCTCGTGCTGACCGAATCCTCGGCCATGCTGGTCTATCTCGCCGCGAAGGCGGCACCCCAATGGCTGGGCAATGATACGGTCGGGCGGGCGGCGCGCGTCCAGCAATGGCTCTCCTTCTCGCACCGGCTGACCGCGAGCCTTGGGGCGGCGCGCTTGCACGAGATGCTGCTGCGTCCGGGCAATATCGCCGCCCTTCGGGAGCAGGGAATAGCGGCCCTGCGGGAGCTGGAAACCGGCCTCGTCGAACAGCATATCCGCGGCCAGCGCTTCCTCGCGTCGGATCGACCGACGATCGCCGACATTGCCTGTTTTCCCTATGTTGCGCTGGCGCCGGACGGCGGCGTTTCGCTCGACCCCTATCCGGCAATCCGGCTCTGGTCACGGGCGGTCCGCAGTCTCGAGGGTTTCATCGAGATGCCGGGCATCCACCGGCTGCACGAACTGACACCCGCGCCCGTCCTCGAAGTCGGCGAGGCCTGACGTGGCGGGCTATTTGCTGAAGGGCTGCGCTGCGGCCATCGTGGACGAGGGCAACGGTCCGGACATCCGACGCAATGTCGATGTCTTGACCGACGGCCCGGCAATACGGGCCATCGGCGCAGGCCTGGACAAGGCAGAGCTGCCCGTTGGAACAATCACGCAGGACGCCGCTGGCTGGTTCGTCTATCCCGGCCTCGTCAACACCCACCACCACTTCTTTCAATGCTTCGTGCGCAACCGCGCCGATCTGGACTGGACGAAGCTGTCGGTCATCGAATGGCTCGACCGCATCTATCCCATTTTCTCGCGGCTGACTGAGGAATGCTTCTACCATGCATCGGTCACGGCGATGGCCGAGCTGATAAAGCACGGCTGCACGACGGCATTCGACCATCAGTATTGCTTTCCGCGGCCGGCGGGCAAGCGGCTGATCGACCGGCAGTTCCAAGCAGCCGAACTGCTCGGCATGCGCTTCCATGCCGGACGTGGCGGCAACACGCTGCCCAAATCGGAAGGCTCGACCATTCCCGACGCCATGCTGGAAACGACCGACGAATTCATCGCCGACTGCGCCCGGCTGATCGACGCCTACCATGATCCCGGTCCCTTCGGCATGCGGCAGGTCGTCATCGCACCTTGCCAGCCAGTCAACTGCTATCGCGACACCTTCGTGGAATCGGTGGCGCTGGCGCGCGACCGCGGGGTGCGCATGCATACCCATGTCGGCGAGGGCGAAAGCCCGGTAATCGAGGCCCGTCACGGCATGCGCACGGTGGACTATTGCGCGGAGATCGGCTTCTGCGGGCCGGATACCTTCTATGCCCATTGCTGGGAACTGACCCACGACGAGCTGCGCAAGATGGCCGCGAGCGGCACTGGCGTCGCCCACTGCCCGGAACCGGTCTATCTCGTCGGCGCCGAAATCACCGACATTCCGGCGATGTCGGCCTTCGGACTCAGTGTGGGTCTGGGCTGCGACGGCGCCGCCTCAAACGACAATTCCAACCTGATGCACTGCATCCATTCCGCCTACATGCTGCAGTGCCTGTCGGCGTCGACGCGCGACCATCCGGTGCCGCCGCCGGCCGATTTTCTCGGCTATGCAACGACCGGAGGCGCGGCATTGCTCGGACGCGGCGACATCGGCAGGCTGGCGCCCCGCATGGCCGCCGACCTTTTCGCCATCGACACGCGGCGCATGGACTATGTCGGCACGCGGCACGATCCGCTGAGCTTGCTGGCCAAGGTGGGCATCGGCGCGCCGACTGACATGACCATGGTCAACGGCCGCATCGTCTGGGCCAAAGGCGAATTCCCGGGGCTCGACGAGGCCAGGCTGTTCGCGCAAGCCGAGGCGGCGCTTGCGACGGTGGAATTTTAGAAACCAAAACAAGGGGAACCGACATGCTGACAAATCTTACCCGCAGAACATTGATGAAAGGCGCGGCCGCCTCTGGGCTCGTCGCGGCGGTGGGCGGCCGCGCGCTTGCCGCCGACGAACCTCTGGGCATCGTGCTCGTGGTCCCGTCGCCGGTCGGCGACGTCGGCTGGGGCCGTGCGCTCGCCGACGGGCTTGAGCCTGTGAAGGCAGCCTACGGCGACAAGGTGAAGGTGACCATCATCGAGAACATACAGGAAGGACCCGATGCCGACCGGATCATGAACAAGGCAGTCGCCGACGGGAACAAGTTCCTGGTCGCCGGCTCCTTCGGCTATCAGAACGGCGCCCTGCAGATCGCGCGCCGCAATCCCGACGTAACCGTGCTGCACGCTTCCGGTTTCCAGGTGGCGCCGAACTTCTCGCCCTTCGCGGCCCAATATTCCCAGGGTACCTACCTTATGGGCATGGCGGCAGCCGCGCTTTCGAAGACTGGCAAGCTCGGCTCGGTCTCTGCCTTCGCCATTCCCGAGCTGATCACCTCCATCAACGCTTTCACGCTGGGAGCGCAGGCGGTAAAGCCCGATGTCGAGGTTTCGGTCGTATGGGTGAACTCCTGGTTCGATCCGGCCAAGGAGCAGGAGGCCGCCAAGGCGCTGCTCGCTCAGAAATGCGACGTGATCTTCTCCAACGCGCAGGACACACCCTCCGTCGTCTCGGCATGCGAAGAGGCCGGCGTCCCCGCCTTCAACCTCAACTCGTCGATGAAGAAATACGCGCCCAAAAACTATCTCGGCTGCGTGGCGACCGACTGGTCACCCTTCTTCAAGGCCTCGGTCGACGCCCACATCGCCGGCACCTTCAAGGGCGCAAACGCTTTCCTGGGTGTGGGCGACAAGGTGGTCGAGGTCGTTGACTGGAACCCGGGAATCCCGGCCGACATGATGGCCAGGATCAAGGACGTTGAAGCCAAGATCGCCGACGGCAGCTTCTCGCCCTTTACCGGTCCGATCGTCAAGGCCGACGGCAGCGAGGGCGTGCCCGCCGGCAAGACGATGACCGGAGCCGAGATCGTTGCCATGGACTGGCACGTCAAGGGTGTCACCACGCCGTTGCCCAAGTGACCGTGACCGTCCCGCTCCTGTCGCTGCGCGGCATCTCCAAGAGCTACGGCCAGATCCATGCCAATCGAGAGATCGATCTGGATGTGGCTCCACGCTCGATCCATGCGATCCTCGGGGAAAACGGAGCGGGCAAGTCGACGCTGATGAAGCTGATCTACGGCGTCGAGCAGCCGGACGCCGGAATGGCGACCTGGAAAGGAGCCCCCCTGGCCCTCGCTTCCCCCGCGGATGCGAGGCGCAAGGGGATCGGCATGGTCTTCCAGCATTTCTCCTTGTTCGAAACACTGACGGTGGTGGAGAACATCCGCCTGGTCGTGCCCAAGGGCAAATCGGATCTCGCGGAACACATCCGTGCGCTCGGCCGCGACTTCGGACTCGAGGTCGATCCGCTTGCCCATGTGCACGCGCTCTCGGTGGGAGAACGGCAGCGGGTGGAGATCATTCGCTGCCTGATGACCGAACCCCAGCTTCTGATCCTCGACGAACCGACCTCCGTCCTGCCGCCGCAATCGGTGGACAAGCTGTTCGAGACTTTGCGGCGGCTGCGCGACGGCGGCGTTTCGATCCTGTTCATCTCGCACAAGCTGGAGGAGATCCGGGCGGTCTGCGACCGAGCGACCATCCTGCGCGGCGGGCGCGTCACCGGCCACGTGCACCCGCGAGACCATGACGCGCACGACCTCGCCCGCATGATGATCGGCCGCGACATGCCGCAGCCCATGCCGGCGTTGGCGCATTCCGGCGGCGAAAAGCGCCTCGAAATCGTGGGCCTGGACCATCAGCCCGATGATCCCTTCGCCGTGCCGCTTTGCGACGTCAATCTGACGGTGCGTGCCGGTGAGATCCTCGGCATAGCGGGCATATCGGGCAACGGGCAGAGCGAACTCGCGGCGCTGATCTCTGGCGAAACGGTGCTGCCGCGCCAAAAGTCCGATTGCATCTACATGATGGGAAAGGATGTCGGCGCGCTCGATACGGCCGCCCGCCGCCGGCTGGGCTTCGCTTTCGTACCGGAGGAACGGCTCGGCCGCGGCGCGGTGCCGGAAATGTCGCTCGTCCTCAACAGCCTTCTGACCGCCCATCCATTCGGCCTGCTGAAACGCGGCCTTGTCGACACAGCCCGGGCGAAGGCTTTCACCGAGGACTGCATCCGGCAATACGACGTGCGCACGCCCGGTTCCGAAGCGGAGGCCGGCGCGCTTTCGGGGGGCAATCTGCAAAAGTTCATCGTCGGCCGCGAGATCATGCTGTCCCCGAAATTGCTGTTCGTGGCGCAACCCACCTGGGGCGTGGACATCGGCGCGGCCTCCGCCATCCGCCGGCGCCTTGTCGCCCTGCGCAACGAAGGCATGGGCATCCTCGTCATCTCGGAGGAGCTGGAGGAACTGTTCGAACTCTGCGATTCGATCCAGGTGATCCATCAGGGCCGGCTGAGCCCGCCGCTGGTGACGCGCGATACCAGACCCGAGGAGATCGGCCGCTACATGATCGGCGCGCATTCGATGGTCAGGAAGGTCCCGGCATGAGCGCTCTCTCCGGTCCGTTCCTTCCCCTTCTGGTTCGCCGGGAGCATGCCTCGCTTCCCGGCAAACTGATCGCCCCGCCGGTCGCGCTCGCCCTGGCGACGCTGCTTAATCTCGGCCTCTACCTCCTGATGGGCCGCGATCCGGTCGCTGTTTTCCACGCGATGCTTCTGGAGCCTTTCCTGTCCTGGGCCTCGTTCTCGGAAGTTCTGCTGAAGACGGGGCCGCTCCTGCTGATCGCGCAGGGGCTTGCGATCGGCTTTCGCGCGAAGGTCTTCAACATCGGCGCCGAGGGCCAGTTCATCCTCGGCGCGATCTTCGCATCCGCCATTCCCGTCTGGTTCCCGCAGGCAACGGGCCAGTGGATCTGGCCATCGATGCTGGTCATCGGCGCGCTGGGCGGCGCGCTGTGGGCGTCGCTAACGGCCTTCTGGCGCGTGAAGCTCAACGCAAACGAGATTCTCGTGTCGCTCATGCTGGCGCTCGTTGCCGCGCAATTGCTCAATTATCTGCTTCTCGGCCCCTGGAAGGATCCGAATGGCTTCAACTTCCCGCAATCGGTGATGTTCCAGTACGACGCGATGGTGCCGATCCTGATCCCCGGCACCCGCGTCAACGTCTCGCTGCTTGTCGCCTGCGCCTTCTCCCTCGGCGCCTGGGTGTTCATGCAGAGGAGTTTCGCGGGGTACAAGCTGCAGGTCGGCGGCCTCGCGCCGCGCGCCGCCGGATACGCCGGCTTCAACGAAGGACGCGCGATCTGGCTTTCGCTCCTCGTCGGTGGCTTCGCGGCAGGCCTCGCCGGAGCGGCCGAGGTCGCCGGGCCGCTCGGACAGTTGCAGCGCTCCATCTCGACCGGCTACGGCTATGCCGCCATCATCGTCGCCTATCTCGGAGGCCTTCATCCCGTCGGTATCGTCTTTTCCGCGTTGCTCATGGCGGCCCTCTATATCGGTGGCGATAACGCCATGGTCTCGGCAAATCTGCCGGTCGCTGCGGTCAGGGTCTTCCAGGGCAGCCTGCTGCTTGCCTATCTTGTCGCCATCGCCTTCGTCCGCTATCGGCTCGAATGGCGCCATGCCGCCCACGCAAGCACGCCATGAACGCCGTGGAGTTCATCATCGCCGGGATGTTGGCGGCGGCTACGCCGTTCCTTCTGGCGGCGCTCGGCGAACTGGTGGCAGAGCGCGCCGGGGTCCTCAATCTCGGTGTGGAGGGCCTGATGGCCCTCGGCGCAGTCATCGCCTTCATCATCGTCTATCAAGGCGGCGGGCATCTCCTGGGTTTCCTCGCCGCTGGTCTCGCCAGCGCCGCTCTTTCCCTTGTCTTTGCGGTCGTGGCGCTGGGATTCCGGGCGAACCAGGTTGCGACGGGCCTCGCCATAGGCATCCTCGGCCAGGGCCTGTCGGCGCTGTTCGGCAAGAGTTTTGAGAGCCTCACGGTCAAAGGGCTTCCGAAGCTCTCATTGCCCTGGCTTTCAGATATCCCGGTCATCGGCGGCTTGTTCAGCCAAGACATTGTCGTGTGGCTTTCGCTCGCTGCGACCGTCGGCATTTGGGCGGTGTTCGCCTACACCAAGACCGGCCTCGTCATCCGCGCCGTCGGCGAGAATCCCAAGGCGGCCCGTGCGCTCGGCTATCCGGTAATCGCCGTGCGCTTCGCCGCGGTCGCTTTCGGCGGCGCGTTGGCGGGTTTTGCCGGTGCCTACGCGGCCGTGGTCTACACTCCGCTCTGGGCCGATGGCATGATCGCCGGGCGCGGCTGGATAGCGATCGCGCTCGTCGTCTTCGGCACTTGGCTTGCCAGCCGTATCTTCCTTGGTGCTTGCCTCTTCGGCGCCGTGTCCCTCGCAAGCCTCGCGGCGCAGACAACTGGGCTCGACGTTTCCTCGCAACTTCTATCGAGCCTACCTTATCTCGTGACAATCGTCGTGCTGGGCATCATTTCTTCGAACCGGCGTCTGCTCAAGCTCAACGGCGTGGCTTCGCTGGGAGAGCCTTTCGAACCATAGTGTCGCTCGCCGCCCGGGCGCTATAACCCGACATCTGAGCTCAGGTCGCACCATACCCCTGGCGCATGAAGGGTTGACGAGTTTGAGAATGCCGAGCAGCTCGCCGCGTAGCTCGGCATGGACCTCGCCGCGCTTGTCGCCGGGCGTGAGCACGATCTCTCCTATCAACGAGCGCAGCGCAGCGGCGGCCGGACGTCCACGGTTGCCCTGGGCAGCGCGAAGCTGATGATAGACGGGCACCACCTCAATCGTCCGCTCGGTTCAAGGCTGTCCGGCATCGCCCTTCGGCCCTCTTGGTGGAGATCGGCAGCGCCACTGTGGACACAATTGAGCCATCCGACACGACCGTGCGCTACCGTTAGCGAGCCTGAGCACTGGCGGCCTACGATGAGTCACTGACGAGGCAAGCTGGAACAACTGAGGCCCGCTTTGGTTTTCTCTTTGCTTTCCTCTTTTTTGGACGACTCACATGGAACCTGCTGTCACCGATCGCGTCGAGATCAAGAAATACAATCATCCGACCGGCGGATGGGGCTCGCTCGAGTCTCTGATCCGCAACGCGCGGGACCAGGGGCTGCTGCTGTCCGACATATGGAGCACGTTGCTGAAGCAGAACAAGGCGGACGGCTACATGTGCGTCTCCTGCTCATGGGCGAAGCCGGCCGAGCCGCGGCCTTTCGAGTTCTGCGAGAACGGCGCCAAGGCAACGATGTGGGAGCAGACCAGCAGGCACTGCGAGCCGTCCTTCTTTGCCACCCATAGAGTGACCGAACTCCTGGATTGGCCGGATCACGATCTTGAGAAACAGGGACGCCTGACGGAGCCGATGCGCTATAACCGCGCCACCGACAGATACGAGCCTGTGGCGTGGCCGGACGCGTTCGGCGATATGGGCGCTCAGCTCAGGCGCCTCGACCCGAAGTCCGTGGTCTTCTACACGTCCGGACGCGCCTCGCTCGAGGCCTCGTTCATGTATCAGCTCTTCGCCCGCATCTACGGCTCTTCGAACCTGCCCGATTCCTCCAACATGTGTCACGAGTCGACGTCGGTCGGCCTACCGGAATCGATCGGCTCTCCTGTCGGCACGGTGCAATTGGAGGACTTCGCCAAATCCGACATGATGTTCTTCTTCGGCCACAATACCGGTGTCACCGCGCCGCGCCTGTTACACCCCATCGAGGACGCTCGCCAGCGCGGTGTCCCGGTGATCACCTTCAACCCTCTGCGGGAGCGGGGCTTGGTGAGATTCAAGAACCCGCAGAACCCGGTCGAGATGCTGTCGCCAGGGCCAGGGACGAAGATGTCGAGCGATTTCTTCCAGATCCGGGCGGGCGGGGATATTGCGGCCATGACTGGTATCGCCAAGGCTGTGCTGGCGCTCGATGACGCAGCCCGAGAGCGAGGCGGAAAACGCGTCCTCGATACCGCTTTCATCGAGGAGCATACATACGGCTTTGCCGACTTCGAAGCCTATCTGCGCGCGACCGGTTGGGAAGACATCGTTCGACGTTCCGGCATCTCGCGGGCTGATCTCGAACATGTCGCTGAAATATACAGTTCGGCCAATGCGGTCATCGGCAATTACGGCATGGGGCTCACTCAGCATCGCCACGGCACCGAGAATGTGCAGATGCTGTGCAACCTGCTGCTCATGCGCGGCAATATCGGCAAGCCCGGAGCCGGCATATCGCCGTTGCGCGGACACTCCAACGTGCAGGGACAGCGAACGGTCGGCATTTCCGAAAAGCCGGAGCTCGTTCCGCTCGACAAATTTCGCGACTTCTACGGCTTCGAGCCGCCGCCTGATAAGGGGCTCGATACCGTCGAGACGTGCGAGGGCGTGATCGACGGGCGGGTTCGCGGTTTCGTCGGACTCGGCGGTAATTTCGTGCGAGCCGTTCCGGAAACCGGACTGGTCGAGAAGGCCTGGCGGAACCTCGACCTGCACGTCGAGATCGCGACCAAGCTCAACCGCAGCCATTTGATCGCCGGGAAAGTCACGTATCTGCTGCCATGCCTGTCTCGGCTGGAGAAGGACATTCAGGCCAGCGGGCCGCAATGGGTCTCGATGGAGGATTCGACCGCCTGCATTCACGGCTCCTTCGGGTCGCGGCAAAAACCGAGCGAGCATCTCATGTCCGAGCCGAGCATTGTCGCGGAACTCGCCAAGGCGACCGTCGCCGGCATGAGTTCGATTCCCTGGGACGACTGGGTCGCTGACTATTCCCGCATCCGCGACGAGATCGAGCGCTGCTTCCCGGCACATTTCAAGGATTTCAACAAACGCTTCCTCACGCCAGGTGGATTCCATCGCGATATCAAGGCGTCGAAGCGCGTCTGGGAAACGCCGAACAAAAAGGCGAATTTCAAGCTGCCCACCACACTGGAAACCGACCCCGACATCGATGTGTCGGGCGAGGACGTACTGACGCTGATCACAGTTCGGTCGAACGACCAGTTCAACACGACCGTGTATGGTTATCGCGATCGGTTGCGCGGCATCATCGGAACGCGAATGGTCTTGCTGATGAACGAGGAAGACATCCGACGGATGGGGCTCAGCGCCGGGCAGGAAGTCGCTCTCGAGGCGCATGCCGATGACGGCGTCGAGCGGCGGGTGGGAGGCCTGCGGGTCACGCCTTACTCCATACCAAGCGGCAACTGCGCCGGCTATTATCCCGAACTCAATCCTTTGATTCCGCTGTGGCACCGGGCTCATAAAGCGCACGTCCCGGCGGCGAAGTCGGTGCCGGTGAGGATCGTCGCATAGCGTCAGGTCCAGGCCGAGAGAACCGTCTCCATGTCGACGGTCTCGACTTGTTGCGCGAAGCGCTGGAGGTAGACGGTCATCAGGCGTCGTGCGTGGCGTCGGAAGAACTGCGCGATCCCGGCCGCATCAGAACCTCGGCAGCCAATAGAGCACGGCATAGAGGGGCAGCCATGAGAGCACGACGAAATACCAGTAGAAAGCATTGTCTTCGGCATCGCTGAAGCGTTTGCCCGTTCCGTGCCGCGTAAACATCAGCACGGCCAAGACCAACGTGTCGGCGACGTCAGTGAGGACGTGCACGCCATGCAGGCCGAGAAGGAGCCAGACAAAGGAGCCATACGCATTGTCGCTCCAGCGTACCGGCAAGGCCGAGAATTCCATGATGCGCAGCCCGATAAGCACCAGCCCGATCGCGCTCATGATCAGCAGCAGCAGACGGACCGAGCGCAAGCTCTCCCGCATCGCTGCTCGCTTGATCAGGAAATTCGGCAGTGCGCTGACGACAAGGACGAGCGTGAAGAGCGCCGACCAGAGCAGGCTCAAAGGCACCGCGTCCTTCGCCCAGTCCTTGTTGGTGACGGCCAGGTAGAGATAGCCTCCGATGCCGAGGGCGAAGCCAGTTCCCTCCAGCAGGCAGAACGAGAAGGTCCCCCACCAGGGGGTGACACGCGAACCGAAGGCATAGGTCGGCAAACCCGAGACATCGATGACGCTGCGGGCCATCTAGACATTCTCCTCGATGGTTTTCGGCCAGAACCAGGCGACCAGCACGATGGCGACGACGGGCGAACCCCAAGTAACCGCCCAGGGCGTGTAGATCGAGCCGATGAACGCGACGGCTGTGGCAAACGCCGCCAGAAAGGGCCAGATCGAGGGCGCCGGCGATTCCTCGCGAATGTCAGGCCGGGCCTCCGTGACGCTCGTCACGAGCAGTTCGCGCTCATCAACCTTGAGGCCGCCGACCACCGCCTTGTCATCGCCCTTATCCCATAGCGGCGAACCGCTTGTGACGCAGGGAATGCGATCGAAGTTCTGCGGCTGGGGCGGCGAACTGGTCGCCCACTCCAACGTGTCGGCGCCCCAGGGATTGTCGCCGGCAAGGGCGCCCGAGCGGGCGCTGGCAATCATGTTGTAGAGCATGAGTAGAAAGCTTGCGAAGAACAGCAGCGCGCCGGTGCTGGCGAGCAGGTTGAGCCCGCCCCAGCCCATCTCCGCGGGGTAGGTGTAGACCCTGCGCGGCATGCCGTGCAGGCCGAGCAGGTGCATCGGAAAAAACGTGACGTTGAAACCAGTGAAGGCGAGGACGAACTGCCATTTGCCGAGCCGCTCATCCATGAGCCGGCCCGTCACTTTCGGGAACCAGTAGTAGACGGCCGCGACAAGCGGAAAGACGGTGCCGCCTATAAGCACGTAATGGAAATGAGCGACGACGAAATAGGTGTCGTGCACCTGCGTATCGATTGGCACCGACGCCAGCATCACGCCGGAGAGCCCGCCGGCGACAAAGATGAAGAAGAAACCGAGCACGAAGATCAACGGCGTCTTGAGCACCGGCTTGCCGTCCCACAGCGTCGCGATCCAGCAGAATATCTGGACCCCGTTTGGAATGGCTATAGCCATGCTGGAGGCGGTGAAGAATGCGGCGCCGATTTCAGGCAGGCCGGTCACGAACATGTGGTGAACCCACAAGCCAAAGGACAAAAAGCCGATCGCGATCAGCGACAGCACCATCGGCAAATAGCCGAAGACCGGCCGCCGGGAGAATGTCGCCACGATCGCCGACACGAAAGCGGTTCCAGGCAGGAAGATGATGTAGACTTCGGGGTGACCAAAGAACCAGAAAAGGTGCTGCCAAAGCAGCGGATCGCCGCCCGCGTCCGGATTGAAAAACTGCGTGCCGACCAGCCGCTCCATGATCAGCATAGACGAGGCGAGCATGATCGCCGGCATGGCGAAGATGATGATGAAGGAATGGACGAGCATCGTCCATACGAAGAGTGGAATGCGGTCGAGCGTCATGCCCGGCGCGCGCTGCTTCAGGACTGTGACGACGATCTCCACCGAGACTGCGAGCGCTGCGACTTCGGTAAAAGTGATCATCTGCGCCCAGTAGTCCGGCCCCTTGCCTGGAGTGAAATTCAGATTTGCGAGGGGCACATAGGAGAACCAGCCGACATCAGGGCGGATGCTCAACGCGAAACCGCCCCACAACATCAGGCCGCCGAACAGATAGACGTAGTAGGAGAAGGCATTGAGGCGCGGAAAGGCGATGTTGCGGGTGCCGACCATGAGCGGCACCAGATAGACGGCGAACGCCTCGCCGACCGGCACCCCGAACAGGAACATCATCGTTGTGCCATGCATGGTGAAAAGCTGGTTGTAGAACTCGGCGTCGACGAGGTGGCTGTCCGGTCGTGCGAGCTGCAGCCGCATGATGATCGCCATGATGCCGCCGGCCAACAGGAAGACGAAGGCAGTGACGGCATAGCGGATGCCGATGATCTTGTGATCGACTGTCGAAAGAATGCCTATCAGACCACGCGCCGTGCCCCAGGTCTTGCTCAGCCTTGCGCGCAGCTCCTCGTCACCCAGATCGGTGTCACGGGTTTCGTGACGTTCTTCGACCGCCTGGCTCATCGCGAATGCTCCGAAAGGGCGGCGGACGGAGACGATGCCGCGGAAGCAAAGACATTTTGTTGCTTCGTATGATGAGCCATCGGCCTTGCCGGCGCGGCCTGTTTTGCGCGCCAGCGTTCGAATTCGCTCGGCTCCAGTGCCACCACGAAGATCGCCATATGCGTATGCTGCTGACCGCAGAATTCGGCACATTGGCCGCGGTACACGCCGGGCTTGTCCGCTTGGATACGGAGTTCATTGCTTTTGCCTGGAATGAGATCGAGCTTGCCGGCAAGGCTCGGTATCCAGAACGAGTGGATCACGTCACCCGTGGTGAGCTTGATATCGACCGCGCTGCCTACCGGAATGCGAATCTCGTTTGCCGTCTCGAAACCATTCTTTCCTTCGTAGCGGACCTGCCACCACCATTGGTGCCCTATGACCGATATTGTTACGGCCGCCCCGGCCCCATCCCTGAAAACCATCCTTTGTCCGTCGAAGCTGAGCACGGTCAGGCCCGAGAGAATGATGACGGTCGATGCCAGCATCGCAGCAAAGGCGATACGCACCGGCCGTTTGATGGCTGGACGCGCTTGCGCCGGTTCGCCGCGACTATCTCGCCGGCGTGTTAGCGCGAAGAACAACCCAGCCATGGTGACCAGCCAGATAAGACCGAGCACGGCCGTGAATATCCAGAACAGAACAGCAAGAGCGTCGGCCCGCTCGCCGTGCGGATCGAGGGCCGATTGCATACCGGTGCAGCCAGAGACGAGAGCGCCGGCGGCAGCCGGAAGGCTGGCCAACGCCCGCCAATTGGGGGCTCTCCGAAACAGACGAAACACAAGATCCGGAACTCGCCGGTGCCGTTCCGTGTTGTGGGCTTCGTAGGGTGCCGAAGAGGCTGAGCCGTGAGTCTGAAACGCGATATCAGGATTTTCCGCGAACACGGGTTCTACGTTGCGACACTCCTCGCCTTCTGCCTGATCGGCGGCGTTCTTCTGTTCTGCGGCATCTACGCGCCATAGCTGCGACAGGAGGCCGGGACAGGCTGCAGTCCCGAAATTCCATGTCTCGTAAGGCCGCCGGAAGTGCATTCAGCCTGGTTCACCCGCAAAGGATGCTTCAGCCGGCTGTCTGCTCAGGCCGTCTGTGCGGAGTTGGAACTGGCAGGATGGGATAAAGTTCCTTGAACCGATTTCGAGGCGCCTTGTACAGCAGGCGCATTGTGCTCACCGAGGACCTTCAGCACGTCTGGAAAAATAGGCCGATACCGCCCGTATATCGTCGTCCGTGAGGCGTTGGGCTGCGGTAGCCATGATATGCCAGAACGGCGTGCCGCCTCGGTCCTCGGACCGGAACAGCTTCAGCTGCCGCTCCAGGTAAGCAGCACGCTGACCGTCGAGGCGCGGATAGATCGGATTTTTGTCGGAACCGAGATGGCAGCCGGAACAGGCAGGCACGTTCCGCTCCGGAATTCCGGCCTCAGCGATTTGCTGTCCCTTGTTGATCACCTCCGCCGAAACTTGATCGCGGTCCGCTGATACCGGCGGCTGCGCCGCGAAATACCGGGCAAGCGCAGCCAGATCGGCGGGGTCGACGCCAGTCACCGGCAGAGCCATGAAGCCGCTCGTGCGATCGCCTTTGGCATAGGCCTGAAGGCTGGCGAGCAGGTAAGCTTCTTTCTGCCCGGCCAGCACGGGCACGGCGTCACCCCTGCCCTCGCCGTCGCCTCCGTGGCAGCGCATGCAGTCGGAGAGAACATCCGGGGTGGCGGGTTGCCGATCGCTGCTGGTAGCATCGCTGCCATTGAAGGCAAGCGCTCGAAATTCATTCGGATTGAGCTTTGGAAGTTCCCGCAGGAAAGCAACCATTGCCCAGACCTCGTCATCGCGGTCGCGGGCCGGCCAGGCGGGCATGCCGGTGAACCGTATTCCATGCTTGACGATCCGAAAAAGCTGGGCGTCGGTCCAATCTCCGACCGTGAGCGCAAGATCCGGCGGTTGCGGAAGCATCCGCAGCACCGCCGGCGAGCGGAGCTCGCCGGGTGCGCCGTGGCAGATCGCGCAGCCTCGCGCGAAATGTCCGGCTGCCGCCGGGAGCCCCCGCCGGTCAAGCGTTTTCGGCGCGTCCACGGCTAATGCATAGGTGCGTACGGCCGAGCGCATGGCGAGTTGAAGGAACCAGGCCGTCACCTTCCAATGGCCGCTGCTGGCGCCGACGTTGAAAAAGCCGATCCATGCCCCAAGCAACAGGACGACAGGCAAACCGATGGCGCCGAATACGACATGCTTCACGCGGATCATCATCGGCTGGTTCGCCACGCGAACGGCGTCTTCTTCGGCAGTAGCATTGGACGACGCTGTCCCGAATTCGGTACGAGAACCAGGCGTCATTGCAAGGCTTTCAAATATCGCGCGATCGTCTGGATTTCGGTTTGCGGCAGCATGTCGAACGCCGGCATTTTCACGCCTGGCTTGAACAGATCAGGGCGAGCGACAAAACGTGCAATGGCTTCCTCGGTGTTAGGCAGGACCCCGGCGCCAATCGCTGATCGCGATCCGACATGGGAAAGGTCCGGGCCAATCGTCCCGCGGGCCTCGGTGCCTCTTATGGTATGGCATGCACCACAACCGTTGCTCAGGAACAGCGACAGCCCGCTGCCCGGCGGGTCTTGGGATGCGGTTAGGTTCGAGAATTGCGGCGCAGCCGAAGTCGCGGGCTCGATCGGAGGTTCGACGACCTTCGCTTGTCGATGCCCGGCTTCCTCGGCTGCGACCCAGCTGCTGGCAAGAAACCAAAATGCGAAGCCTACCAGAAGGCCGGCGTTTGCTGACATGACAACCGCTCCCGCGCTTTAACTTTGCAGGATGGGCGAGGTTCCATTCCCGCGGGCGCCGGGGTTGCGGTCTTTTGGTGGCCAACCGCTAGCGAAGGCGGTGGTTCAGCCTGGAGACCTTTTCCAGTCGAACACGTCGAAGCCGATCACAGTTATTCGTCGAGAATCCGGGCAAGTTGCGCAAAAGACAGATTATCGAGAAGGCACCGATTGCTGCCGGGAGGCCCTGGGGTTGCCGCGGAAGGCGGTCCTACTTGGAACCTCGATTCTTGTTATGGGCACTTTCTTGATTTTTGCCGCGAAGGATATTGCGATCGTCTGGATCGACCAGGTCAGGCGTATCGCCCCTGAGGCTCGACCCCTTCCGCCGTGCCTCGCGCTCCGCCGCCGACCGCTTCAGCTCCGCTTTGGCCTCGAATTCCTTGGGCGCGTTCTTCGTATTCTCACGCTTCTCGATGACACGTATCTGCTGATCGTGGGTGGTGCGTCCAGTCATTGCTCGCTCCTGTCTTTTTGACGGTAACGGCAGTTGGACTCGATCGTTCCGCATAGGAGGAGTTTCCTTGGGCAAAAATGCAATATGGCAAGAGTAGCGGCCTTGCCGTCGGCAAGTCCGCGCTCATCTGGACAGACGGCGCGCCCGCGGGTCGGTGCAAAGCGTCTCGGACGACATCGGAAGACCGCTGCCTCAACTGTCGCGCTGATGGACGGGAGCGGGACTTGTGCGAGAATTGCCAATATCTTCGAATCCCGAAAGCTCGTTATCCGAGCTGAGCAGCCGCGGGTGCGCCGGATCGGTAATATCGAGCTTGTCCCAAGGTATGCGATAGAGGCCCGACCTGCGACGCAGCTTGAAAAAATCGAGCAATGCGGTGCCGACGGTCGACGCGGACAGACGTTCGAACGCCGCGAAGATGCCGATATGGAATTCGGTGACGACGAGATCGTCACCATCCTGCTCGGCGATGATCTCCTCGATGTAGCCGATGCTCTTGCCGCTTTCTGAGCACACGCGCCGACCGGCCAGATGCTCGAGGTTCACATTCGTCATTGTCAGGCTCCCGGGATCCGGCCGACGACGTGATCGCGCAACCAGTGCTGCCAGGCAAAGATCTTCGTCCTACGAACGTCGATATCGAATTCGATGTCGACACCGATGTCGCGCACCTTGTGCCACGCGATCCGGTGCGGCCGTGCCTGGCGCTTGCCGCCAAGCTTTGCCGCGAGCCGCGCGGTCCATCGGCCTGGCTGCGCGCCAAGCCGACGCGCCAGCGCGATCGAGCCAAGCTCGATCGCAATGACCCTGGGCGGCTTGCCTTGCCTCAGCTCGGCGACCAGGCCATCAACCTTGCCGATCTTGACCTGCTCGCGGTCGACGACCTGCTTGTCCAATATATCGCGCAGCAGCTGCATCATGTGCCTCCGAATATCTGCAGCGGAATGGTCACCACCGCCAGCACGAAGCCGAGCGCGATGACGAAGATCACGGCCGCGTTCGAAATGACACCGTTGCGATGCTTGCCGACATAGCGGTCGTCGTTCAGCAGGAAAAGGAACGGCATGACCGTCAGCGGCAGGCTGGCCGCGGTCAGCGCCATCGAGAAGATGGTGAGCTTCAACGGGTCCAGACCGAGCGCTATCGGGACGGCGGCGAGGAAGAGCGTCAATGTGTAGACGAGGCTGAATCCGGGATCATCGCGCGGCTTCAGATCCTCACCCCATGTCCAACCGAATCCCTGCGCGACCAAATAGGCCTGCTGCAAAGCTACTTCGAGAGCGGCTCCGAAACAGGCAATGCCCAGCGAAGCAACGAAAAGGACGAAGCCCCAGAAGCCGAAGATCGGGATCAGCATCAGCGGAAGCTGGTTATAGTCATCCACCTGGTTCACGCCATGGGCGCCGAGCACAAGCGCGGCCACGATCAGCACGGCGATCGAGATTGTCCCTCCGAAGCCCATGCCAAGGCCGGCAATCGCCCGATTGGCGCCGAGGTAACTCTTGTCCCATTGGTCCTCGATCGCGCCCGACGAATAGAACATGAAAAGATAAGGCGAGATCGATGCGCCGAGAATGCTGACGGCCATGAACCAGTAGGTCGCCGTGTCGTGCTGCGGCAGGCTGGGCACGGCCCCGACCGCCACCTCTTTCCAGTCGGGGCGGAGCATCACCGCCCCGACCACGAAGCAGAGCGTGACCAGGCCAAGCATCGATACCCCTTTCTCGATGAGGCCGAACGTGCCTTTCCACAGCAGCAGCCAGGCAAGGAAAGCGACCGGCAAGGCCCACCACTGGAAACCGATTCCTGTGGCAAGCTCGGCGGCAATGGCAACGCCGCCTATCTCGGCGGACAGCACCAGGAAGTTGACCAGCAAGACCGTAAGCAGCGGCCAAATGAAAGCATGAAAGCCGAAACGTTCGCGAATACCGTCGACAATGGTGTGATGGCTCACGGCGGCGAACCGGCCAGCCATCTCGACCAGGAAGGCTATGCAGACGGTGCCAAGTACAATGGCCCAGATGAGCTGGTAGCCGAACAATGCACCGGCCTGCGCCGCCGTCGCCATCGAGCCGACCTCCAGGAAGCCGCCGACGCTGGTCACGACACCGAGTGAAATTTCGAGCAGCTTCTTCATTGCTGCTGCGCAAAATACTGGCGATAGGCCGCAGCGAGATCCGCTTGCGCGGCGCGAAGATCCTGCCGCGCCTGTCTGGCCTGGATCTGCTGTTCAGCCTTAACGGCGCGCTCGGCCGCGGCTGCTGCGATCGTCAGCCGGCCGACCGCCGACTTCAGCGCGTCGCGCCTTGCGATATCGGATGAGGGGGCCGATTGAACTTGCCGGTCGGCGTCACCAAGCGTGCCAGCAAAGGATTGCAGGGCCGCAGATGCATAGTGCGGCGGTGCGGCGCCGGAAAGCCAGGCATCGATCACCAATACCGCCGCCTCCGCCGTCGAGGCGGCAAGCTTCGATTGCTGTTCGACGGTTTCAGGTGAGGAGCAGGAGGCAAGCGCCAGTGCAAGCACCGGCAGTAAAAGCAGACTCCGCCAGGCAATGCTGCTCAATTGCTTCCTCTCGCTGCTTTTTCAATCATGAAGATAAGGCAGCGTCGATCGGAAGGTTCCACTCACTTGGACGGCAGAGTCCGTTGGCGCAGTTCCGGCAACTCGTCTACCAATGAGTTGCTCAACTTCGCTTCGAAAGCTGTAGTCATCGACCTGCCAGCTCGAGCGCTGGCGAAGACCTTTTCTCATGCAGCGAGACGGCTTGAGGACACGATGGGGTGGCTCGACTTTGACAGTGCGACCCAACAGAAGAATGCATGATTGATCGAACGATTTCTAAGCCTGAAGGTCGACCCAGAGTACCCTCTGACCTGACGCGACACATCGATGGAACATCTCGACGCAGATCGGCTCCACGCTGTCATTGAAGCCATTTTTGAGCTGTTCGACGCTCTTTGGAGCTAATCGAAGGGAGCTAATCGAAGCCTTCCATTTTCGCCAGAAGAGAATGCAACATTCAGGCCCGCCATCATGGGGACTATGGGTCATTCGTCAAAAACCGTGACGGACAACTACGTCCGCGAAACAAACAAGAGCCGGATCGCGGTGGATATCGCTCGCGCCAGAAATGATCGCGAGGCGAAAAGCGATGCAATGAAGCAGCCAGCTGTCCTGCGAGTCGGCAAATGATCAAATTGGCGACGCCCAGCGGCTCGGTCTGCTCGTCGGTCTTGACCAGGATGGCACGGTCGGCGCCCATGGCGAGCGCGGTGCGCAGCGTCTCCTGCGCCTGCTGCGGGCCGATCGAGACGAATGATCTCTTCAGCCTGGCCGGCTTCCTTGATGCGGATGGCTTCCTCGACCGCGATCTCGTCGAACGGGTTCATCGCCATCTTGACGTTGGCAAGCTCGACGCCCAGTCCGTCGGCTTTCACCCGGACCTTGACGTTGGCGTCCACAACCCGCTTCACAGGCACAAGGATCTTCGTTTCCGTTTTCCCTGAAATCAATTGGGAGCGCTGGTCGGCTCAGTTTGACACGGCTCAAATCACCGCTTCTTCGAGAAACGGTTCATTCCGCGGTATGCGCTCGTAGCTGAACGGCGACAGGTCGAGCGTCTGAAAAGCCCCGTGGACAATCAGCTCCGAGACCGCCCGGCCGACGGCCGGCGACTGCTGCAGGCCATGGCCGGAGAAACCGTTGGCGAACATGAAGTTGGTCACCTCCGGGTGGAAGCCGACGATACCGTTGTGGTCGAGCATGTTGTATTCGTAATGGCCGGTCCAACTGGTCTGCACCTTCAATGCGTCGAAGGCTGGAATGCGGTGCCAGAGCGCCGGCCAGATGTAGTCGTCGAACTCTTCAAAATGCATCTCGAAGTCGTCATAGTCGGCCGGCCCGTCGCCCTGCGGCGTGTTGCCGGTGAGGAAAAGCTCGCCTTCCGGACGCACGAAGGTGCCGGAAAGGTCAATGACATTGGGCATCCTGCCCGGAATCGGATTGGCGCTGGCGAAGACGAAACTGTAGCGCTTGTAGGGCGCGACCGGGATGGAAATGCCTGCCATGGCTGCGACCTGCTGCGCGCGTGGGCCGGCCGCATTGACCAGCGTTCCGCAGGCGACCGTCTCGCCGGTCGCAAGTCGCGCCGCGACGACCCGACCGTCAAGGACGTCCAGCGCCGTCACGGCATTGTCGATATATTCGACGCCGCTCGCGCGCGCCGCGCGGCGGAAGCCGTTGAGCATGCCCATCGAATCGAACCAGCCCTCTTCGCGCGAACCCCACGAACCGCCGCCGAGGTCGTCGACATTCAGCCAGGGAAAACGTTCTTTCAACGCGCCCGGTCCGAGGAAGACGGTGTGGGCCCCGAGGCTGCGCTGCAGCTCAACCCGCTCACGCGCCGCGTCCACGCCTTCGGGCGAGCAGCAGTAGAGATATCCGTGTTCCTTGAAGCCGAGATCCGGCGCCTGCTCATTTGGGTAGAATGGGGCCATCCGCTCCTGAAAACCGCGGATGATCTCGATGCCGAACTGGCTGATCTTCACATTGATCGGGTTGGAATACTGCTGGCGGATTGCGCTGGTGGAGAGCGCCGTCGAGGAGAACTCGTAGCTTGAGTCGCGTTCGACCACGAGGATCGACGCGCCGCTGCCCAGCGCCTGGCTCAGCCAATAGGCCGTGGATGAGCCGATGACCGCACCGCCGACGATGACTATGTCATAGGCGTTGCGCGAAGGGGCTCTGTAGGGTGGAACCGCCACGACTGTTCTCCGCTCTATTGGTTGAACGAGGCGATCAAGGCGTCCGAGCCCCGCGCCAGCAAACCAAGATCCGATCCGACGGCCACCATGGTGAAGCCGTCGGCGAGATAGCGGTCCGCGTCTGCTTTTACCGGAGCCAGGATACCGCTCGCCTTGCCTGCCGAAGCCGCGGCCTTGCGCACGGATGAAATCGCCTGCTGCACATGCGCAGCGCCTGGATTGCCCATCGCGCCCATGTTCGTTGAAAGGTCGCCTGGCCCCACGAAGAGAACATCGACGCCCTCGACCGCTGCGATCTCGGCCGCATTGGCGACGCCGGATTCGTCCTCGATCTGCACGGCCAGCAGCTGCTGCTCGCGTGCCTTGGCGTGATAGCCGGCGATGCGCCCGAACGCGTTGGCGCGGTGACCGACCGAGAAGCCACGGAAGCCGCCAGGCGCGTAGGTCATCGCGGCGACGATTGTACGCGCCTGCTCCGCCGTGCGCACGTTCGGGATCATCAAGCTACGGGCCCCGACATCCAAAGCCTGCTTCATGAGGTTGGCATCATCGGACGGCAGGCGCACCACTGCCTCACAAGGAAACGCTGCCGCGACCTGAAGCTGCGCCATGATGCTGCGCAGATCGTTCGGGCTGTGTTCGCCGTCGATCAGCAGCCAGCCCGTCCCGGAGCCGGCGACGACCTCGGTGGTCAGCGCCGAAGCCAGCGAGCACCAGATACCGATGTGGGGTTTGCCCGCCTGCACGGCAGCCTTTAGCGAATTGACACGCTCCTGCATTTTGCGATCGGTCTCCAATGAGAAGAAGGTGCATTGAAATTTGTATGATGTCCTATATCATATGGCAAGCTTGGCCTGCAAGATGGCTCTGGCCGCAACGGAGTTGCAAATGAAGATTGGCTTTATCGGACTGGGCGTCATGGGGGCGCCGATGGCAGGGCATCTCGCCGACGCGGGGCATGAGGTCGTCACGGTGCTCAACCGCTCGCCTCTGCCTGCAGATCTGCGAGCATCGGTCGTCGCCTCCGCCGCTGAGGTGGCGCGAACCGCGGAGATCGTCATCACGATGCTGCCCGACACGCCTGACGTGGAGCGCGTCCTGTTTGGCCAGAACGGCGTGCTTGAAGGGATATCCGCCGGCAAGCTGGTCATCGACATGAGCTCGATCAGCCCGATCGCCACCGCCCAATTTGCAGCGAAAATCACGGAAGCGGGGGGCGGCTATCTCGACGCGCCGGTCTCCGGCGGCGAGGTCGGCGCCAAGGCGGCGAGCCTCACCATCATGGTCGGCGGACCGGCCGCCGAGTTCGAGCGCGCGCTGCCGATCTTTGACAAGCTCGGCAACAACATCACGCTGATCGGTGAAAAGAACGGCGCCGGCCAGACATGCAAGATCGCCAACCAGATCATCGTCGCGCTCAACATCGAGGCGGTTGCCGAAGCGCTGGTCTTTGCCGGCAAGGCCGGCTGCGATCCGGCGAAGGTGCGCACTGCCCTGATGGGCGGCTTCGCCTCATCGCGCGTGCTTGAAGTGCATGGCGAGCGCATGATCGCCCGCGCCTTCGCCCCGGGTTTCCGCATCCGGCTGCACCAGAAGGATCTCGGTCTTGCGCTCGAAAGTGCTCGCGCGCTTGGCGTTGCATTGCCGGGCACGGCAACGGCGCAGCAGCTGATGAATGCCTGCTCAGCGCGAACCGCCGGCGCGGACGCCGACCATTCGTCACTCGTGCGGGCGCTCGAAATCCTGAGTGATCACGAACTGTCAAACGGAAAGGAATAACCGATGCGCGGAACCGGCAAGGCCGACATCTTCGTCATGCTGGCCCATCCCGTGGGCCATGCGAAGAGCCCCGGCATATTCAACGAGATCTTCGAGCAGAAGGGGCTCGACAGCCTGATGGTGCCGCTGAGCTGCCGTCCGGAAGATTTCGACACTTTCTGGGCCGGCATCACGGCGGCCGAGAACATCAAGGGTGTGATCATCTCCGTGCCCTATAAAGTCCCGGTCTACCACAAATGCGCGGCCGCTCACGACCGCGCCGCGCGTGTGCAGAGCGCCAACTCGGTGCGCCGGCAGGCGGACGGTAGCTGGTATGCCGACAATTTCGACGGCGTCGGCTTCATCGATGGCTTGAAGGCAGGCGGACACCAGATCGCCGGCAAGCGCATCCTCCAAGTTGGCGCCGGCGGCGCCGGCTCCTCGCTGACCTATTGCCTGGCAGAAGAAGGCGCGGCGGAGATACGGCTGGCCGACATCGACCGAGACCGCGCGCAAAAGCTTGCCTCGCTGGTCAACAAGTCCTTCCCCGATTGTCGCATCGAGATCGGAGAACCCGATCCGTCCGGCATGGACATGGCGATCAACGCCACGCCGTCCGGGCTGAAGGCCGGCGATCCGTTGCCGATGGATGTGGGCAAGCTGACGCCGGAGATGACGGTGGTCGACATCATTATGGAGCCCGCCGAGACGGCGCTGCTCAAGGCGGCGAAAGAGATCGGTTGCCGCATTCAGCCCGGACGCCCGATGATGGATTTCCAGGTCGAGGCCATGGCCGAATTCTTCGACATCGAGCGGAAGGACCACCGCCATGGCTGATATATCGAGCGCCGTCGTCATCGGCGGCACGTCGGGCATCGGCCGCGCGATCGCCGAGCGCTTTGCCGGGGACGGCTATCAGGTGGTCGTCGCCGGCCGTGAAAGCGTCCGTGGCAAGGAAACGGCGAGCGCGTGCGAGAGCATAGGCGCGCCGCGAGCCCTCTTCGTCCGGACCGATGTTGCCGATCCCGTCTCCGTCGAGGCGCTGGCGACGGAAGTCGTGAGCGCGTTCGGCACGCCTCATGTCGTCGTCAACTGCGCCGGCATCCTGCAGAGCGGCAAGCATGTGCTCGACCAGGACCTCGCCGAAGACGAAAAGATGTGGCGCATCAACTATCGCGGCACCCTGCTCGGCTGCCAGGTGTTCGGCCGGCTGATGTCGGCGGCCGGGCGCGGGGCGATCCTCAATGTCGGCTCGCTTGCCTCTTTCGCGCCGCTGTCGCTGCCGGCCTATACGCCGGGAAAACATGCGGTGCTGGCTCTCACCCAGATGTTGGCCGCCGAGCTCGGCCCGCATGGGGTACGCGTCAATGCCGTGGCTCCAGGTTACACGCTGTCGGACGGGCTGAAAGCAAAGATCGCCAAGGGCGAGCGCAACCCCGAAGCCATCCAGGCGACCACGGCTCTGCGCCGCTTCGTCGAGCCGCGCGACGTTGCCGAGGCCGCGCTGTTCCTGTGCTCCGACCTCGCTGCCTCGATAACCGGCGTGACCCTGCCCGTCGATGCCGGCTGGCTCGTCCAGGCGCCCTACGCGCAGTATCTGCAAGGCAATCCCATCCGGCTGACGCCGGCTACCTGAGAGAGAACCCGTGACCGACATCCAGCGCTTCGACTTCGACACCCGCGTTCATCACGGCGTCATCGACAACGGCACGCTTTACCTGACCGGCCAAGTCGCCAAACCGGGTCAATCCGCGTCCGACCAGATGCGCGAGGTGCTCGGCAAGATCGATGCCTTGCTCGCCACGGCCGGCACCGACAAGACCCGCATCCTTCACGTGCAAATGTGGCTGGACGACGTGCGCGATTTCGACGAGGTCAACACGGTCTGGGATGCCTGGATGCCGAAGGAGCACGCGCCGGCCCGCTCCTCCGGCGAGGGCCGCATGGCCAAGCCCGGCATGCTGGTCGAACTGATCGTCACCGCGGCGGTTTGAATGGTCCTGCCGGTTCGGGCATCATCCCGAATCTGAGCTTGAACGGCCCTGATCTGATTTGAACGGAAGGACCTCAATGACGAAACGCAAGCCGCTTTCCACCCTGGTGGCGGAGAGCTTGGCCGAAAAGATCCGCTCCGGTCAGTTGCAGCCCGGCGCGCAACTGCCGACCGAGGCGGAGCTTTGCGCCGAATACGACGTCAGCCGCACCGTCGTGCGCGAAGCAGTGGCGCGGCTGCGCTCCGAGGGTATGGTGGTTCCGCAGCAGGGGCGCGGCATGTTCGTTAGCGAAACGCCGACCCCGCGCAGTTTCTCGATCCCGGACGAGGCACTCAGGACCCTGCCGGAAACCATCGCTTTGCTTGAACTCAGACTGAGCGTCGAGGTGGAATCCGCCGGGCTCTGCGCGGAACGCCGCACCGACAAGGAAGCAAGCGGCATCCGCGCCATAATGGATGACATCGACGCGCAGCAGGCCGACCCCGCCGCGGTCCAGATCCATTACGATTACGACTTCCACCTCGCGATCGCCAAGGCGGCGCGCAACGAATTCATCCACGGTTTCCTTGCCTATCTCGGGCCGATGATCGTGCCGAGATTCCAGCTCGGTTATGTCGTCGAGCCTGCCCTCAAGGACAGCTACTACGCGCGCATCCACAGCGAGCATAAAGCCATCGTCGATGCCATCGAAAGGCAGGATGGAGGCAAAGCCCGACAGGCGATGCGCAAGCATCTGCAGAACAGTTTGGGACGTGTGCGTGCGCTTGCCAAAGCCTCGGGCGTCGAGGCAACCGAGGCCGAGCAGAAGGCCGCGGCGGCCTCGCTTTTCACCAAGCTGAAAAAGCCTTTGCCGACCGCCGGGTAGGTTCACCGACTTCGATGTCGTTTGCCCCTGTCGCCGCGCGGGCGGCCGGTTGTTTACGAAAGCCATATTTTTTCTCAGTTGGCGATCGGAAATCCGCCTTCGCGGGTTGAGGACATTGTTTTCCTTGGGATAGCAGCGTTTGTCGCCGCATAGGCACGCCGAAATATTTCAGCCGCCGAAAGGCGTTCGAAAGTTTATCTTTCCTTTTTGCTGCTTTTCTTGGTTTCGCGGCATCGGCTCAGGCCGCAAACTAAAGCCCAAGCAATCGGGGAAGCCCAGGTGACGACAGCCTTCATAACAGGAGCGACGAGCGGCATAGGGCGGGCGATGGCAATTGCGCTGAGCGACGCCGGCTACGACGTCTATGCCGTCGGTCGCAGCCAGGCCGCGCTCAAGGAGCTACAGGCCGAGCGTCCGGGCATCGTGCCGATCGCCGTCGACGTTACCGACCGCGAGGCGCTGGAATCGGTGCTGGCCGATCTCACCGTCGACGTCTTGATCAACAATGCCGGCATCATGCCGCCGCTCGGCAATTTCGCCGATATGAACATCGCCGACATCGACACCACGCTCGAGGTGAACCTCAGCGCCGCGATCCTGCTCACCCGCCTCGTCGTGCCGCAGATGCGCGAGCGGCAGTCGGGCCATATCTTGTTCACCGGTTCCGTCGCCGGCCACACGGCATTCTCCAACATCGCCGTCTACGCGGCCACCAAGGCGGCGATCTCCGGCTTTGCCGGCGCGCTGCGCGCTGACCTCTCTGCGTCCGGCATACGCGTCACCGAGATCGTCGCCGGCCGTGTCGAGACGCAGCTCTATGAAGACATCCTCGACGCCAAGGCGCGCGAGGCCATGTACGCCAGCAAAGTGGTGCAGCCCGATGACGTGGCCAGGATGGTAGTTGCAGTGCTCGCGCTCCCGGCATGGGCCGACGTTACCCGTTTCGACATCATGCCGACCTGGCCGACCTCGCCGAGCGGCACCAAGTAAGGAAAACAGGATGAAAGACCTTTCCGTTCTGATCGTTGGCGGCGGCGCAGGCCTCGGCGCTCTTCTCGCCCGCATGGCCGTGGAGGCCGGGGCGACAAAGATCGGTGTCATCGACATCAACCAGGAAGCAGCGCAGAGCGCGCTCGATCCTGCAAAGGCCAAGAGCCTGCCGACCGCAGCGGCGACTTGCGACATCCAGGTCGGCCCGCAGTGCCATGCCGCTTTCGACGCCATCGTTTCGAAGCTCGGCCGCATCGACACGCTGATCAATTGCGCCGCCATCTATCCGCGCCGTCCGCTGCTCGAAATCACGGACGCCGATTGGGACGCCTCCAACGGCATCAACATCAAGGGCACCTATCACATGATGGTGGCCGCGGTTCGCCACATGCAGGCGCAAGAGCCGAAAGCCCAAGTGCGTGGCCGCATCGTCAACCTGACATCTGTCGACGCTTTTAAGGCGCATCCGCAGAACGCCCATTACGCAGCGACGAAGGCAGCGGTCGTCAGCCTGACGCGGTCCTTTGCGCATTATGTCGCCAAGGACGGCATCCTGGTGAACTCCGTGGCACCGGCCGGTATGGCCACGGAGAAAGCGAAAGCGCTCGGCTTCCTCGAGGAATTGGCCAAGGCGAGCCCGCTCGGCCGCGGCGCCGAGCCGGCCGAAATCGCCGAATGGGTGCTCATGACCGGCGGACCCAAGAATACCTACATGACCGGCGAAAACGTCATTGTCTCAGGTGGTTACATCTACGCCTGAACCAACTTCATCAGCCCGGCCCGGCTGACATTCAGCAGTGCATGATCGACGGAGTCTCGAACGAAAGGAGGCGGAATTCTATGACCGGCAAGCTTCGCCTCCCATCGCTCAATGCGCTGCGCGTTTTCCACGCCGTCGCGCAGCACAAGAGTTTTAGGCAGGCAGCCGACGAGTTGCTGGTCACGCCGCAAGCGGTCGGGCAGCAGATCAAGCTCCTGGAGGACACGCTCCAGGTGACGCTGTTCGAGCGCAAGGGTCGTTCGATCGAGCTGACCGAATCCGCCATTTTGCTCTCGCACTACGTCAAGGCCGGCTTCGAGGAGTTTTCCGAAGGTGTCCGCCGCGTCACCAAGTCGAACTACCGCGACCGCATCAACCTCAATGCCAGCCCCTACTTCGCCACGCACTATTTGCTGCCCAGGCTCTCGCTCTTCCGCGAGATGCTGCCGGGCGCCGATCTGCGCCTGACGACGATGGTCGACCTGCCTGACTTCGGGCGCGACGACATCGATATGACCGTGCAGTGGGGCTACGGCAACTGGCCGGACTACGAAACCACGCTGTTGGTGCCGGATCCGAAGATCATTTGCTGCACGCCGGCGATCGGCGAAAAGATCAAGTCGGCGCACGATCTCACGAAGTTCACGCTGCTCGACACCGTCAAGTCGAAGCGCCTGTGGCCGGATATTCTGCGGCACCTTGGCGTCGAGCTGACGGATGGAGACCGCAGCATCAGCTTCGACGATGCCGCGACCATGCGTCGGGCGACCCTGCAAGGCATCGGCGTCGGCCTGGTTTCCGTGATCGATGCCGAGGAAGATTTCCGCTCCGGCGCGCTGGTGGCGCCGATCGGCCGCGACGCCATTGCCGATATGAAGCCGGAGGAAGTGCCGGGTTTCTACCTCGTCGTTCCGCGCGGGCATCTGCGCGTGAAGGCGGTGGCAGCGCTCCATCGATGGCTCGCCCAGGAGGATTGGCGGAGCGACCTGAAACTCTCCTTGCCGAAACCGACCCCGCTTTCCGACTGAGAGGCGGCTTCGAGACCGAGTCCCGAAGACATCTTGCGGGGCTCCAACAACAAGAAACGGAACAACCTCAACAGTGGAGACAACAACTATGAAAATGATCAAATGGGGGGCCGCCGCCATGGCCCTGGGCCTCGTTCATCTGGCGGCGCCGGCTGAAGCCGCCGGCGGCAAGACGCTGGAGACCGTGAAGGCCCGCGGCGTGCTCAACTGCACCGGCCATGACGGCTCCTATCTCGGCTTCGCCGAAGTGGACGACAAAGGCAACTGGAAGGGCATGGACATCGACCTCTGCAAGGCGGTGGCGACCGCCGTGTTCGGCGATCCGGCGAAGCTGAAGGTCGTGCCGATCAGCTGGGCGCAGCGCTGGCCCTCGCTTCAGTCGGGCGATGTCGACATCATCATCAAGGCCTCGGGCGGCACACTCAGCCGCGACACCGAGCTCGGCCTGCAATTCTCGACGTCCTACTACCTCGGCACCACCAAGGTGATGGCGCATAAGGAGCTCAACCTGAAGTCGCTCAAGGATGCCAATGGCGGCACGATCTGCATTCCCGCCGGCACCTCGCAGGAACAGCAGGTCGCCGCCTACGCCCAGAAGCTCGGCATCAAGCTCGAGCCGGTGCTGATCGAAAAGACGGAAGAGTTGGAGCAGGCCTACTTCTCCGGCCGTTGCGATCTTTATGCGCAGTGGGGTCCGACATTGGCCATCGCCCGCATCGCCAAGAGCAAGGTCGAAGACCATGTCATCCTGCCCGACGTGCTCGCGGTAGAGCCGGAAGTCATGATCATGCGCCAGGGCGACGACAATTGGGTCGACATCGCCAACTGGACGCTGAGCACACTGATCTTCGCCGAGCAGGAAGGCATCACCTCCAAGAACGTCGACGAGATCAAGGCCAAGCCGACCTCGCCGCAGGTGGCGAAGTTCCTTGGCGTGACGCCCGGCATGGGCAAGGGCCTCGGACTCTCCGACGATTGGGCCTACAACGTGATCAAGAAGGTCGGCAATTACGGCGAGATCTTCGAGCGCGACCTAGGCAAGGACTCGCCCTACAAGATGGATCGCGAGCTAACCAACCTCTGGAACAATGGCGGCGTCCTGTTCCCGCTGGTGATCGACTGATCCACGTCTGACGGTGTTACCGCTCAAGGCTCCCGCCTGGCTTCGGCCGGGCGGGGCCGGCGGCAATTCGAGAAGGATTGGTCAATGGTCAGCCTGCTGAGAAATCAGAAGGTCCGCAGCGCGTTGTTGCAGGTCGTCTATGTCGGTTCGCTTGCGGCCCTAGTGCTCGCAGGCATCATCATCGCGCGGCGGAATCTCGCGGAGCAAGGGATCACCTCGGGATTCGATTTCCTCTACAAGTCGACGGGCTGGGACGTGAACTTCTCGTTGCTGCCGGCCACGGCCAATGATCCCTATTGGTGGTTCTTCCTCATCGGCATCATCAACACGCTGTTCCTGGGCTGCACCGGGCTGATCCTGGCAACGCTCGTCGGGACGATCGTCGGCCTGGCGCGGACCTCGTCCAACGAACTGGCGCGATTGCTCGGCCGCACCTATGTCGACATCTTCCGCAACATCCCGCTGATCCTCCAGGTCTTCTTCTGGTACGCTTTGATCACGCACCTGCCGACGCCGCGCGCTGCGCACGAAGCCTGGGGCTTTCTGCTGACCAGCCGCGGCCTCTACGTGCCGGCGCCGAATGTCGGCGGGATGGCAATGGCGCTGGCCACATCGGCCGTGATCGCCGCCATCGCGCTGCCGGTCTGGCTGGGCAGGACGTCACGGCTCAGCCAGCCGTTCGGCCAGCGTGCCACCATTCAGCTTGCCGGTGCTGCTGCGGCGCTGGCCTGCGCGGCCATCGTTTTGATGGTAGGACGTCTGCCTGACGCACCGCTGCTCGATTTCCCGGCCCTAGAAGGCCTCAACCTGAGGGGCGGCCTGCGCGTTCCGCCGGAATTCTCCGCCTTGGCTATCGCGATCGCCATCTATGGCGGCTCCTACATCGCAGAAATCGTGCGCGGCGGCTTCAAATCTGTCGGCATGGGCCAGATGGAAGCTGCACGCTCGCTCGGTTTGAGCCCATGGCGCGTCTTCACGCTGGTGCGTCTGCCGCTGGCGTTGCGGGCCATGCTGCCGATCCTTGCCAACCAGTATGTCTGGCTGATGAAGGCCACGACCATGGGCATTGCCGTCGGCTTCACCGACTTCTTCATGATCGTGGCGTTGACCATCAATCATTCCGGGCAGACCCTGGAAGTGATCGGCATCCTGATGGGAGGCTTCCTCGCCATCAATCTCAGCCTTGCCGCCGTCTTCAACCGCATCAACAAGGCCATTGCCCTTAAGGGCAATCAACTGAGGGGATGACAGAGATGGAGATGGTCATTGTCGCCCCCCCTGCCCCGGGCAGGCTCGAAGACCTGAAGCGCCGCTTCTTCGCGACGCCGCTCCAGGCGCTGCTGTCGCTGATCTCCTTGGCGATCATGGTCTCTATCGTCTGGAAACTGCTCAACTGGGCAGTCTTTTCTGCCGTCTTCACCACGAGTGGCGGGCCAGAGGCGTGCCAGGCGGCGGCAGGAGCCTGCTGGTCGGTCATCGCTGCCCGGTGGCGGATCATCCTGTTCGGCCTCTATCCCTTCGAGGAGCAATGGCGCTCCGCGCTCGCCTGCCTGACCGTGGTGGTGATGACGGTGCTGAGCTGTATTCCGGCCTTCTGGACCGGACGCCGGATCGCGCTGGTGTGGGGAGCAGGAGCAGCGTCGTACTACGTGCTGATGAAAGGCGGCGTGCTCGGCCTTTCCTATGTCGGCGAGGAAGCCTGGGGCGGGCTGGCGCTCACCCTCTTCATCTTCGTGACCACCTGTCTGATCGGCTTCCCGCTGGCGGTCTGCCTGGCGCTGCTGCGCCGCTCCGAGCTGCCATGGATATCCAGGACCACCGGTCTCATCATCGATGGGGTCCGGTCATTGCCGCTGATCTCGATCCTGTTCACCTTCGCCATCGTCCTGCCTTTCGCCTTGCCGCAGTGGATGGCGGGCGACAAACTCTACCGGGTGATCCTGGGTTCCGCCTTGTTCTTCTCCGCCTATCAGGCCGAGATCGTCAGAGGCGGCATGCAGGGCGTCCCGGCCGGGCAGGAAGAAGCCGCCATGGCGCTCGGCATGAGCTACTGGCAGCGTATCGGCCGCATCCTTCTGCCGCAGGCGATGCGCAACGCGCTGCCGGCCACGATCAACCAGTTCGTCATCTCGTTCAAGGAGACCTCGCTGGTGGTCATCGTCGGCTTCTTCGAGATCCTGGCCTCCGGCAACGCCGCCTATGGCACCGGCGAATGGCGCTTCGCCTATGTCGAGGTCTATGCCTTCATTGCCTTCATCTATTTCGTCTTCGTCTTCAGCCTGTCCCGCTACGGCGCTTACCTCGAGCGGCGCATGGCGGTCGGCGAACGCTAAGGAGGATGCATGGAATCGACGCTCCCGTCCGGCTCGGCCGTGCAAATCGAAAGTCTCGACAAACATTACGGGTCGTTCCACGCGCTGCGAAAGATAAACCTCTCCGTCGGGCGCGGCGAAAGGATCGTCATCTGCGGTCCGTCAGGCTCCGGCAAATCCACCCTGATCCGCTGCATCAACCGGCTCGAACAGCATGACGGCGGCCGCATCGCCGTGCTCGGCACCGAGCTCAACGACGACGTCGGCAATATCGACGGGATCAGGCGCGAAGTCGGCATGGTGTTCCAGCACTTCAATCTGTTCCCGCACATGACGGTGCTGGAGAACTGCATGATCGCGCCAATGATCGTCCGCAAGCGGCCGCGCGCGGAAGCCGAGACGACGGCCAGGCGCTTTCTGGAGAAGGTGCGAATCCCTGAGCAGGCGATGAAGTTTCCGAGCCAGCTTTCCGGCGGCCAGCAGCAGCGCGTCGCGATCGCCCGCGCGCTCTGCATGCAGCCGCAGATCATGCTGTTCGACGAGCCGACCTCGGCGCTCGACCCGGAGATGATCGCCGAGGTGCTCGATGTCATGGTGACGCTCGCTTCCGAAGGCATGACGATGATCTGCGTGACCCACGAAATGGGCTTCGCCCGTCGCGTCGCCGACCGGGTCATCTTCATGGACGGCGGCGAGATCGTGGAAGAGGCGCCGCCGGAGGCGTTCTTCACGTCCTCCCGAAATGAGCGAACTCGTCAGTTTCTGTCGCAGGTGCTGGGTCATTGAACAGCATCCCGGGAGATGCAACGTTCGCGCGCACATCAGCAGGAATTTCAATGACCGATCCCATAGTCGCCCTGCGCGGGATACTCGGACCGAAAGGCTGGCTTTCGGGCGATGATGCCCAACCTTACCAGCGCGATTGGCTCAACCGCTACGGCGTCCGGCCCGTGGGCGTCGCCCGCCCCGCCAACACCGCGGAGGTGGCCGCGGTCGTCAAGGCTTGCCGGCAGGCAGGATTGGCAGTCGTGCCGCAAGGCGGCAATACCGGCCTGTGCGGTGGGGCCGTCGCCGAGCAGCCCGACGCGGTTATCGTCTCGCTGTCGCGCATGACGGCAATCGGCGAGCCGGATCCGGAGAGCGGCTCGATCGCGGTTGAGGCAGGCGTCGTGCTCGCCGCGCTGCACGAGGCGCTGGAGCCGCATGGCCTGATGTTCCCAGTGCATCTTGGGGCCGAAGGCAGCGCCAGGATCGGCGGTCTGATCGGCACCAATGCCGGCGGCAGCCAGGCCTTCCGCTTCGGCATGATGCAGGATCTGGTCCTCGGCCTCGAGGTCGTCATGGCCGACGGCACGGTGTGGGACGGAATGCGCGCGGTACAGAAGGACAATGCAGGCTATCAGCTGCGCAAGCTGTTCTGCGGTTCGGAAGGCACGCTCGGCATCGTGACGCAAGCAATCCTCAGGCTCTATCCCTCGCCAAAGCAGCGGGCGAGCGCGCTGCTGGTGATGTCCGACTTCGCCGCCGCCGTGTCGTTCGGTGCGTTTCTGCGTGGCGAGGCCGGAGAGTTCCTGGCCGGCCTTGAGTTCTTTTCGGATGTCGGCCTGACGCTCGCGCTCAAGCATCTTCCAGACCTCGCCTATCAGCTGGAGACGCGGGGCGACGTCTATCTGCTCGTCGAGATGGCGTCGGGCTCGACGCGCGTTCCCCTCGACGACATCCTGGGTTCGGCGCTGGAATGGGGCATGGAGCAAGGCCTGGTCGTCGATGGCGCGCTGGCCAATTCGGGCGCGCAGCGGGCGCAGTTCTGGCGCCTGCGCGAAGAGCAGCCGGAAGGCCAGCGGCTGCAGGGCGAGCAGCTCAAGCACGACATCTCCGTGCCGCCGGGCGCGATAGCGCGCTTCATCGAGGCGGGCGCGAAACTATGCCACGAGATTCTTCCGGGCGTGCGGATCAACCCGTTCGGCCATCTCGGCGACGGCAACATCCACTACAATCTATCGCCGCCGGAAGGCCGCGCCGATTTCGATGGGAAAGCCGCGGCATTCGCTGAGGCGCTGGCCGCTTCAGCCACCGACATGGGCGGGAGCTTCGCCGCCGAGCATGGGCTCGGCCGCGCCAAGATCGCCATGGCCGACCGGAACAGAAGTCCGGTGGAGCGGGAGCTCATGGTACGGCTGAAGGATGCATTCGATCCGTCGGGCATGATGAACCCCGGTGTTTCGGTGCGCTCGCCGCTATAAAGAAAAACTTTCGAATGAACTGCATTTCTTGATTCCGTCCCGGCCTGCCGCAGTGCAGGTATAAATCTGAAAAGGCAGGCTCTGCTTGCCGCCAATCGTAAGGAAGCCGAAGCATGGTCCGCAATGGCGGTCGCCTTCTTGTCGAATGCCTGATCGCCTTGGGCGCGACCAAGAGCTTTGGCGTGCCCGGCGAAAGCTATCTCGCCGTTCTCGACGCGCTGCACGATACCAAGGGCAGGCTGGACTATGTGCTTTGCCGCAATGAAGGCGGCGCGGCGTTCATGGCCTCGGCCTACGGCAAGCTGACGGGATCGCCCGGCATCTGCTTAGTGACCCGCGGCCCAGGCGTGACCAATGCCAGCATCGGCATCCACACCGCGATGCAGGATAGTTCGCCGATGATCCTCTTCGTCGGCCAGGTCGGCACCGATATGAAGGGCCGCGAGGCCTTCCAGGAGATCGACTACCGCGCCGTCTACGGCACCGTCGCCAAATGGGCGGTCGAGATCGACGACGTTGAGCGCCTGCCCGAGATTGTGGCGCGCGCCTGGACCACCGCCTTGACCGGCCGGCCCGGCCCCGTCGTCGTCGCGCTGCCCGAAGACATGCTGACGACCTCGACCGAGGCCGCGCCGCTCAGCGGCCCTGCTTCGATTTTCGAAGCCGCTCCGTCGCAGGATGCCCTTTCGTCGGCGCTTGAGATGCTGGCTGCGGCCGAGAGGCCGGTGCTGCTCATGGGCGGCGCCAACTGGACCGCGGACGGACGCGCCGCGCTCCAGGCCTTCGCCGAGGCTTCCGACATCCCCGTCATTGCCGCCTTCCGCTACCAGGACCAGTTCGACAACCATTCGCCAGTCTTCGTTGGCGAAGCCGGCGTCGGCATGGTGGCGCATGTCAAGACGCTGATCCGCGATGCTGACGTGATCTTGGCTGTCAATGTCCGCTTCGGCGAGATGACGACCGACGGCTACACGCTGCTCGACGTTCCGGTGCCGCGCCAGAAGCTGATCCATGTGCACGGCTCCGACCGCGAAATCGGCAAGATCTACGTGCCCGCGATCGGCGTCCATGCCGGCCCGAACGCTTTCGCCAAGGCACTCACCCCGGTCAAGGGCGCCTGGGCCGGTTGGCGCGCGGCAGCGCGCAAGGCCTATGAAGCCACATTCGCGGCACCCGTCCAGCCCGGCCCGGTCGACATGGTCACGGTCACCGCCTGGTTGCGCGAGACCTTGCCGGCCGATGTCATCCTCACCAACGGCGCCGGCAATTTCACGGTGTGGCCGAACAAGTTCTTCAAGTTCGGGCCGGACGCGCGGCTGCTTGCCCCGCAATCCGGTGCCATGGGCTATGGCCTGCCCGCAGCCATCGCCGCGAAAGTCGCGTTTCCGCAGCGCACAGTCGTATGCTTTGCCGGCGACGGCGACTTCCAGATGAACTGCCAGGAGCTCGGCACGGCTATGCAGGCCGGCGCGCAGCCAATCGTGCTCATCATCAACAACGGCATATACGGCACGATCCGCGCGCATCAGGAACGCAACTATCCGGCCCGCGTCTCCGGCACCTCGCTGGAAAACCCGGACTTCGTGGCGCTGGCAAGGGCCTATGGTTTTCACGCCGAGCGCGTCGAAAGCACCGGGCATTTCGCGGCGGCGTTCCGGCGGGCCCAGCAGTCTGCGACCGGCGCCGTTCTCGACATCGCCATCTCGCCCGAAGCGCTCACGCCCCGGCAGACCCTATCCCAGATGCGCGACGCAGCACTCGCTTCGCAGAAGGCCACGGCATGACCTCCAGATCAGACGACATCCGCCTCGGCGCGGACATCGGTGGCACCTTCACCGACATCGCCCTCGATGTCAGGGGAACGATGTTTTCGACCAAGGTGCTGACCAATTATTCGGCGCCCGAGCAGGCGATCCTCGACGGCATCGACGTCGTCGTCCGCGATGCCGGAATTTCGGCAGTCGAGATCGGCATCATCATCCACGGTACGACGCTCGCCACCAATGCGCTGATCGAGCGGCGCGGCGCCAGGACCGCGCTCGTCACGACGGAAGGCTTTCGCGATGTGATCGAAATGCGGACGGAGAACCGGTTCGAGCAGTATGATCTGAACCTGCAGCTGCCGACGCCGCTGATCCCGCGTGAAGATCGTTTCACCGTCAAGGGCCGCATCGGCGCCGAGGGCCAGGAACTGCAGCCGCTCGACGAAGCAGCGCTGGAAGCAATCGCCGAGCGGATCTTGGCCGGCAATTTCGGCTCGGTGGCGATCGGCTTCATCCACGCTTACGCCAACCCCGACCACGAGCGCCGGGCGCGCCAGATCCTCGCTCGCAAGCTTACCATCCCGATCTCGATCAGCGCCGAGGTCTCGCCGCAGATGCGCGAGTTCGAGCGCTTCAACACGGTCTGCGCCAACGCCTATGTGCGGCCGCAGATGGCCGACTATCTCGCCCGCCTGCAGACGCGCCTCAAGGACATGGGCGCCGAGTGCCCGGTCTTCATGATCCATTCCGGCGGCGGCCTGATCTCGGTGGAAACTGCTTCTGAATTCCCTGTCCGGCTGGTCGAGTCCGGTCCCGCGGGCGGCGCCATTTTTGCCGCCGACATCGCTCGGCGTTTCGGCCTGGAGAAGGTCGTCTCCTATGACATGGGCGGAACCACCGCCAAGATCTGCCTGATCGAGGATTTTGCGCCGCGTACGGCGAGAACGTTCGAAGTGGCGCGCACCTATCGCTTCTCCAAGGGCTCGGGCATGCCGATCTCGATCCCCGTGATCGAGATGATCGAGATCGGCGCCGGCGGCGGCTCGATCGCGTGGGTGGACGCTATGGGCCGCATCCAGACCGGACCGGAGAGCGCCGGCTCGGAACCGGGCCCAGCCTGCTACGGCCGCGGCGGCAAACGCCCGGCGATCACCGACGCCGACCTGGTGCTCGGCAAGCTCGACCCCAACAATTTCGCCGGCGGCGCGATCAAGCTGGACATCTCCGCTTCCGAGCAGGCGATCCTGCGCGATGTCGGCGAGCGCCTGTCGTTGAATGCCATGTCGACCGCCTTCGGCATCTGCGAGGTGGTGGACGAGAACATGGCCAACGCCGCGCGCGTCCATGCGGTCGAGAACGGCAAGAACATCTCCGACAATCTGATGATCGCCTTTGGCGGCGCGGCACCGCTGCACGCGGCAAGGCTTTGCGAAAAGCTCGGCATCGACCAGTGCATCGTGCCGCGCGGCGCCGGTGTCGGGTCGGCGATAGGCTTCCTCAAGGCTCCGTTCGGCTACGAGGCGCTGGCCTCGAAACTGACGCGCCTTTCGCGCTTCAAGCCGGCCGAAGTCAACGCCCTGCTCTCTGATCTCAAAGCCTCCGCCGAAGGCTTTGTCCGCACCGGCGCCAGTGGCCAGATCGTCTGCGAGATCACCGCCTTCATGCGCTATGCCGGCCAGGGCTGGGAAATCCCCGTGCCGGTATCGGACGAGCCGTTCGGCGACGATGCGGCCGCCAGGCTCAAGGCGCTGTTCGAGACCAGCTATCAGCGCTTCTTCGGCCGCGCCATCGACGGGCTCGACGGGCTGGAGATTGAGATCGTCACCTGGTCGGTGAAGGCGACCGATATTCGTCCGGCCGGCACCAGGCACGAGCTCACCGCAGGCAAGAAGACCAGCCAACCGACGGCGACCCGCGCGGTCTTCGATCCGGCAACGGGGGCGCCGCAGAGCTACGGCATCGTCGAACGCGAGGCGCTGTGCCCCGGCGATCGCATCGCTGGCCCGGCCGTCATCGTCGAGCGCGAGACATCGACCGTTGTCACCACCAGCTTCGACGCCGTCATCCAGAGCGACGGCGCGATCCTCCTGACCCGCAAAGGCAGACAGGCATGAGCGATATTGGCGAGATCCGCATGCAGGTCATGTGGAACCGGTTGATCTCGGTGGTCGAGGAGCAGGCGCTCACGCTTTTGCGCACCGCCTTTTCGACCTCGGTGCGCGAATCCGGCGACCTGTCGGCCGGCGTGTTCGATCCGCGCGGCCAGATGCTGGCGCAGGCGGTGACCGGCACGCCCGGCCACGTCAACACTATGGCCGAAGCCGTGCTGCATTTCATGAACGAGATCCCGCGCGATCAAATGTTCGAGGGCGACACTTACGTCACCAACGATCCCTGGCTCGGCACCGGCCACCTGCACGACATCACCATGGTCTCGCCGTCCTTCCTCAACGGCGAGCTCGTCGCCTTCTTCGCCTGCACGGCGCATGTGGTCGATGTCGGCGGCCGCGGCTTCGGCGCCGACGGCAAATCGGTCTATGAGGAAGGCATTCAGATCCCGATCATGAAGTTTGCCGAGAAGGGCAAGGTCAACCTTGACTTGGTCCGCATCCTGCGCGCCAATGTCCGCGAGCCCAACCAGGTCGTCGGCGATTTCTATTCGCTTGCAGCCTGCAACGAGGTCGGCCATCGCCGCCTCGTCGACATGATGAAGGAGATCGGCCTCACCTCGCTCGACGGGCTCGGCGACTTCATCTTCTCGCGCACCCGCGACGCGATGCTCGAACGCATCGAGGCGCTGCCCAAGGGAAGCTGGTCGAACGAGCTGGTGACCGACGGTTATGACGAGCCGATCAAGCTTGCGGCCACCGTCTCGGTCCGCGACGACCATGTCGAGGTCGATTTCACCGGCACAGATCCGATGAGCCGCTGGGGCATCAACTGCCCGATCATCTACAGCAAGGCCTATGCCTGCTATGCGCTGAAATGCATGGTGGCGCCCGACATCCCGAACAACGCCGCCTCGCTTGCCTTCTTCACCGTATCGTCACCGGTCAACATCCTGAACGCCGTGCGACCGGCGCCGGTGGCCCTCAGGCATATTTTCGGCCACATGGTCCCCGATCTGGTGCTGGGCGCCTTCGCCAAGGCGCTGCCTGGCAAGATCCTCGCTGAAGGCGCCGGTGCTCTCTGGAACATCCACATTTCTGCGCGTCCTGTCGCAGGCGCGTCCGGTCGCCGGGCGGAAGTGCTGATGTTCAACTCCGGCGGCATGGGCGCACGCCCCGGGCTAGACGGCTTGTCGGCGACAGCCTTCCCGTCCGGCGTCCACACCATGCCGATCGAGGCCACCGAGCATACCGGCCCGATCGTCATCTGGCGCAAGGAGCTGCGGCCGAACTCCGGCGGCGACGGCGAATTCCGCGGCGGCCTCGGCCAGATCATCGAGATCGCAGCGACCGACGGCCACGAATTCGACTTCTCGGCCATGTTTGACCGCGTCAATCATCCGGCCCACGGCCGTAACGGCGGCAAGCCGGGCACTGCCGGCGTGGTCAAGCTCGACGATGGCACCAGGATGCGGCCCAAGGGCTGGCAGCATGTGCCGGCGGGACGCCGGCTGATCCTCGAACTGCCAGGCGGCGGCGGCTATGGCGATCCGGCCAAACGCCGTGCGGCCGCACGAGCCAATGATCGGTCCAAGGGTTACATCACGGAGAACGACTGATGAGCTATATTGCCTCGCGCCTTTCGGTGGTGAAGCCTTCGGCCTCGATGGCCGCTTCGCAGGCCGCCAAGGCGCTACGCGCCAGGGGTGTGGACGTGATCGATCTCGGCCTGGGCGAGCCCGACTTTCCGACGCCCCTCCACATCATCGATGCCGCGCATTTCGCAGCGAAAGCGGGACAAACCCTCTACACCGCCGCTGCCGGCACGGCCGAGGTGCGCCAGGCTGTGGCCGGCAAATTCCGACGCGAGAACGGCCTGGACTACACGGCCGATGACATCGTGGTGGCCAACGGCGCCAAGCAGATCATCTTCAACGCGCTGATGGCAACGCTGGACACGGGCGACGAAGCAATCCTGCCGGCGCCCTACTTCGTCTCCTATCCCGAAATGGTGAAGCTGCTCGGCGGCACGCCGGTCGTCGTCGAATGCCCGGAGACCACCGGTTTCCGGCTGACGCCAGCGCTCTTGGAAAAGGCAATCACGCCGAGGACGAAATGGCTCTTCCTCAACATGCCGGGTAATCCATCCGGCGCGGTCTATTCGGAGTCGGATTTGCGCGCACTCGGCGCCATTTTAGCCATGCACCCGCAAGTGCTCGTCCTCTCCGACGAGATCTACGAGCACATCCTGTTCGACGGGCGCGAGTTCGTTTCCTTCGGCAAGGCCTGCCCCGAGCTCAAGGACCGCACGCTGATCGTCAACGGCGTCTCGAAATCCTACGCGATGACCGGGTGGCGCGTCGGTTACGCGGCGGGACCCGCGCCGCTCGTCAAGGCGATGTCGACGATCCAGAGCCAGTCCTGCACCTCGGTGTGCTCGATCGCGCAGGCCGCGACCGTCGCCGCGCTCAACGGTCCGCAGGACGAAGTCGCGCGCTTCCGCCAGGCTTTCGAGAGGCGCCGCGATCTGGTCGTCAACGGCATCAGGAAGATCAACGGGCTGACGCTGTCGCCGCCGGAAGGTGCCTTCTATGCCTATATCGGCTGCGCCAGCCTGATCGGCCGCAAGACCCCGAAGGGCGTCGTGCTGGAAGACGATACCGCGGTTGCGAATTACCTGCTGAGTGAAGGCCGGGTGGCGTCGGTGCCCGGCGTCGCCTACGGACTGTCACCCTATTTCCGCATCTCGACCGCGACCAGCGAAGAGGTGCTGGCCGAGGCGATCTCGCGGATCAATACCGCCGTCTCGCAAGTGGAGTAAACGATGCCGCATTACGAACGTATCCTGATCACCGGCGCCGCCGGCCGGCTTGGATCGGAGCTGCGCAAGGGGCTGGTGCCGCTGGCCAAGACGATTCGCCTGGCGGGGCGCCACCCGTTCGGCGATCTCGCGCCTCACGAAGAGGAAGCGGTTTTCGATCTCGCCGACATGGAAGCCACGATCGCGGCGACCAAGGACTGCGACGCGATCGTGCATTTCGGCGGCGCGCCGCTCGAATGCGAATGGCAGACGATCCTCGATTCCAGCATCCGCGGCTCGTACCACATCTATGAAGGCGCGCGGAAACACGGCGTGAAGCGTGTCATCTATGCCTCATCGGTGCATGCCATCGGCTATCACGAGATCGACGCGCATATCGGCGTGGACGCGCCGGTGCGCCCGGATAGCCTCTACGGCGTGTCGAAGAATTTCGTTGAAAGCCTCAGCCGGCTCTACTGGGACAAGTTCGGCATCGAGACGGTATGCCTGCGCATCTTCTCGTCCTTCCCCGAGCCGGCCGACCGCCGCATGCTGTGGTCGTATCTCTCCTTCGCCGACTGCGTGCGCCTGGTCGAGGCATCGCTGACCGCGCCGCGCGTCGGCCACACGATTTCGTTCGGCATTTCCAACAACAAGCTGAAGATGGTCGACAACAGCGGCGCCAATCACCTGGGATTTATCCCGCAGGACAGCGCCGAACCATTTCGTGCCGCCGTCGAGGCGAAGACACCAGTTCCCGATCCAACCAAACCGTCGGTGAAGTATCTCGGCGGCTGGTTCTGCGAGCTCGGCCATCCAGACGACAAGCAGTCCTGAGGGTCGATCCGCAGGGCGCACGCATCCGTCTCCGCGTCACCAGTAGGGAGGCGCCGAACCAAGCGCACTGAGGGTGGCGGATTCGATTTCGCGTCGTCTGCCTCTGGCGTACGACATCCGGCATTTTCACCCTGCGATGCCCGCTTCCGGGCGAAGGCAAAAAGCTCTGCTTGAATGGCCGACATCAGGCGCAAAGCTGGGCGCCAAACTCAGGCAGCCGTTGTAAACTGCTCCTTCGACCTTCGAGATAAGAAAAGGCGAGCAGATTGAAGACGTGCTCGTCTTCGGCGCTATAAGGGACATCGGCTGACGTCTACGAGTCCGCGCCTTGTCGCCCGAAAGCCGGATTGCCGTCGGTTGCGCTATTCTCAACGGCATGCTGGCCGGTGCACGCCCGGAGTCCGTTCGTTGGGCACAAAGCAGAGTCGAGCCGGCGGTATCAAAGATCCTATTGCGCCGTAAGTCGCACCCTTGCTCCAACGCCCCCCAAAATCCTGATCTAATAATGATTGTGTTGAATGCGTTTCGCTGATTAGCTGTCTTGCATAAGTCCGGGACAAGGTTGGCAATGTTGTCCGGGGAGGACCGCGATGCCGGTGCTTGAAGTTCGCCATGTTTCCAAGAACTTTGGAGCCATCCAGGCCCTGACCGACGTCAGCTTCCAGGTAGAGCGGGGCGAAGTCGTGGGTCTCATGGGGGACAACGGCGCCGGCAAGTCGACGATAGTCAAGACAGTGGCCGGGAACTTCCCGCCGAACGACGGCGAAATCGTAGTGGACGGCGAGGTTTGTCAATTCCACAAACCCGTCCAGGCGCGTGCCAAAGGAATCGAAGTCGTCTATCAGGACCTGGCGCTCGCCGACAATCTAACGGCCGCGCAGAACGTCTTTCTTGGCCGTGAGATAAAGAAGGGCTTCTGGCCGATCAGGGTGCTCAATAAGCAGGCGATGATCGACCGCTCGGCAGCGCTGTTCGAAGAACTCAAATCGGAAACCCGACCGCGCGACCTGGTCAGGAAGATGTCGGGTGGGCAGCGCCAGGCGGTAGCCATCGCACGAACCCGGCTTTCGAACGCCAAGCTGGTGTTGATGGACGAGCCGACCGCCGCAATCTCCGTACGCCAGGTGGCGGAAGTGCTCGAATTGATCCGACGCCTCAAGGCGCAAGGGGTCGGGGTCATGTTGATCAGCCACCGCATGCCTGACGTTTTCGCCGTCGCAGATCGTATCATCGTGCTGAGGCGAGGTTCGAAGGTTGCCGACAAGCAGGTCGACAACACCTCGCCCGAGGAAATCACCGGATTAATAACGGGGGCCATCCGTGGCGAATAGTGCTCGGCAGTCGGTTAGCGTCAGGGAGTCGCTCGTGGAAACCAGCCGTCCGGCCATGGCGGACTTCATCCCGACCAAGGAGAAGACGGCGTTGCAGCGTGTGGTTTCAAGTCAGCCATTCTGGGTGACAATCGCGCTCATTGCTCTCGTCATGTTGATGACAGCCATCGAGCCGAGCTTCGGCACCTCCGAAAACGTCGCCAACGTCACGCGCAACTTCGCACCTTTCGGCCTCATGGCGCTCGGCATGACGGTGGTGATCATCACCGGTGGCATCGATCTGTCGGTCGGCTCGATCATGGGCCTGGTGGCCATCGTCGCCGGCCTGTTCCTGACCTGGCACTATCCTTGGTACGTCGCCTTTGCCATCGGTCTTTTCTCCGGTCTGGCCTGCGGCGCGGTCAACGGGTTCTTTGTTGCTTATGTCGGAATGCCGTCCTTCGTGGTCACCCTCGGGATGCTGTCCGTGGCGCGTTCGCTGGCGGTCGTGTTCTCGGCCAACCAGATGCTCTACCAGTTCGGGCCCGATGCTCCGATCGTGAAGGCGATCGGTCAGGCGAAATGGCCGCTGCATGGGCCGCAGGACTGGGCACCCCACTGGATACCGGGACTGTCATCGCAGTTTTGGACTATGGTGATTCTGGCCCTGATCGTCGGCTTCGTGTTCAATTTCACCGCCTGGGCCCGACATCTCTTCGCCATCGGGGGTAACGAGGAGGCCGCCCGGCTTACCGGCGTGCCGGTCGACTGGATCAAATTCCAGGCCTATGTCTTCTCGGCTTTCACCGCCTCGCTCGCCTCGCTGCTGCTGCTTGGTTACAACGGCTCGGCCATCAACGCCATGGGCCAAGGTTATGAGCTGCGCGTGATCGCCGCGACAGTCATCGGCGGAGCCAGCCTCATGGGCGGCGCCGGCACGGCGTTCGGCGCGATAATCGGTTCGGCCTTCCTCGAGGTGATCAGGAATGCACTGCTGATGGCCGGCATCGATTCAAATTGGCAGGGTGCCTTCGTGGGCGCCTTCATCGTTCTTGCGGTTCTTTTGGGCATGCAAACCGGAGGCAGATCGATGCTCGCAGCGTCGCTGGCAGCCTTGATGCCCAAACGAAGCCGTTAGAAACCCGCCGGCGGGAGGCCTGCGGGATCACACCAAGGAGGAGAACGTCCCATGAGAAAACATCTGTTGACGGCGGCCGTGGCGCTTGGCGCAATGGTGCTCGCCGTTTCCGGCGCCCAGGCGAAATACACCTTCGCCCTGGTGCCGAAGAACATGAACAATCCTTTCTTCGACCAGGCACGCGACGGCTGCAAGAAAGCCGAAGCCGAATCGAATGGGGCCTTGGAGTGCATGTATATCGGCCCCGGAGAGCATGGCGGCGGCGACGAGCAGGTACAGATCGTGCAGGACCTGGTTGCCAAGAAGGTGGACGGCATCGCCGTGTCGCCATCGAATGCCGCGGCGATGGCAGTCGCGCTGCAGGCCGCCAAGGAAGCCGGCATCCCGGTCCTCACCTGGGATTCCGACCTCCTGCCCGAGAACAAGGATCTTCGCGCCGCCTATATCGGGACCCACAATTATGAGATCGGCGTGAACCTTGCCAAGCTTGCCATGCAGATTAAGCCCAAGGGCGGCACGATCTGTATCCAGTCGGGCGGCGCGGCGGCGGCCAACCACAATGAGCGCATGCAGGGCATTCGCGATACGCTTTCGGGCACCAAGTCGGCAGCCTCGCCCGGGGACCGGCTGACGGGCCAGAATGGCTGGACCGAAATCGAAGGCTGTCCGCTCTATACCAACGATGATTTCCCGCTTTCGGTGCAGCAATTCGAGGACATCATGGGGAAAAACCCGAACCTCGACGCATTCATCCCAACGGGTGGCTTCCCGCAGTTCATCCCAGATGCCAACCGAGCTGCGGTAGCCCCGTACAAGGACAAGATCGCCTCGAAGGCCCTGGCCCTTGTCGTCGCCGACACGCTTCCCGTCCAGATCGATCAGATGAAGGAAGGTCTTTCCCTTGGCCAGGTCGGCCAGCGGCCGTTCGAAATGGGCTACAAGACGATGATGGCATTGAAGGATATGAAGGACGGCAAGGCTCCGCCGGCTGACCCGACCTACACCGGCCTCGACGTCTGCACTCCGCAGACGGCGGATACCTGCGTCGCCAAATAGGGCTTTGGGCGGGAGGAAACTCCCGCCCTTTCGTTGGAGCGAGATGCGGCTAAACTGAAGCATTCTCATCTCGCTCCAGAGGCTTCAATGTCGGAATTGTTCTCGCTCAAGGGCCGTGTCGCATTGGTCACGGGTGCTTCGCGCGGCCTGGGCTTCGCCATGGCCAAAGCACTTGCGGAAAACGGTGCGACGGTAATCGTCAACGCCCGCGGCATGACCGCCCTCTCCGCTGCGGCGGAAAGCATCGGGGCCGAAGCCCTGCCGTTCGACGTTGCCGACGCGGCGGTCTCAAGGGCGGCGCTCCAAGGAATCGTCGAACGCCACAGCCGCCTCGATATCCTGATCAACAACGCCGGCATCCAGCATCGCAGGCCTTTGGTCGAATGGGAGGACGAGGATTTCGACCGTGTGATTGCCGTCAATCTGTCGGCCTGCTTTCGCATGATGCGTGATGCAGTGCGTCTGATGCTGCCGAACAAATTCGGCCGCATCATAAACACTGGATCGGTTGCGGCGATCCTTGGCCGTCCCACCATTCACGCCTATGTGGCGGCAAAGGCGGGCCTGCATGGACTGACGCGCTCCGCCGCCGCCGAAATGGGCCGTCACGGCATAACAATCAACGCGATCGCCCCCGGCTATTTCGCCACCGAGCTCAATATCGCGCTTATCAACGACGAGGCTTTCACCAAATGGGTCGAGGCACGAACCCCAGCAGGCCGCTGGGCCAAGCCCGAGGAACTCGGCGGAGCCGTGGTGTTTCTCGCCTCTAACGCTGCCGGTTACGTCAATGGACATGTGCTGGCGGTTGACGGCGGACTATCGGTTTCCCTCTGACCTGCGAACCGCAGCCCGTCAGAGCCTATTCCGGATGACACCGTCGGCTTCGGCCTCACGGCCGCGCCGGCGCGTTCATTAGGACCCGCCGATATGAGCCAGTGCGTTGGCTATGCAAGTACCGCGAGCAGGTTTGTTCTCTGCGCGGGGCATCTTGCCGACTTCAGTCAACCCCGGGCAGACGCACTCCTGCCAAGCCGGCCGGCGGAGACCTGTTCTTTCTTCCGCTCGCCTGTCGTTTCGGGCGCAAGCTCGCTGATGTCGCCGGCCACGACGGAACGTGTGCGCTCCAGCATCGCGGGGATCTCCCGAGCCGGTAGTGGCCGACTGAACAGGAAGCCTTGCGCTTCCGTGCAGCCTTCTCTTCGCACCCGTTCCAGTTGCTCGGCCGTCTCTATCCCTTCGGCGGTGGTCTGCATCCCAAGGCTGTTGCCGAGGCTGGTGACGGCCCGGATGATGGCGACGGAGCTGTCGATATCCTCGGCGTCCTTTACGAAGGACTGGTCAATCTTGATCTTGTCGAACGGAAACGAGCGCAGATAGCTCAAACTCGAATATCCGGTCCCGAAGTCGTCCATTGCGATATGGACACCCAGCAAGTGGATCTGTTGCAGCATCGCGAGAGTGGCCTGGGTGTTGGCCAGCAGCACGGTCTCAGTGATTTCAAGCTCGAGACGGCTCGCGGGCAATCCCGAGGCATCCAACGCTGCGACAATCGTCGAGAGCAAGCGGGCATTGCGAAACTGCGTCGGCGACAGGTTGACGGCAACCCTGATGCCTTCGGGCCAGCTTGCTGCGTCGAGACAGGCTTGCTTGATCACCCATTCCCCAATCGGAACAATCAAGCCGATCTCTTCAGCCAAGGGGATGAACTCGGACGGCGAAACGATACCCCGCGTCGGGTGATGCCAGCGCAACAGCGCCTCGAAACAGCTGACCTCGCCGCTTTCGAGATTGAGGAGCGGCTGGTAGTAGATCTCGAACTGCTGCCGTCCCAACGCGTCGCGCAGATCGAGTTCGAGAACCCGCCGCGCCTGCATGCGGGCATCCATGTCCGGCTCGAAGAACCTGTATGTTCTGCGACCCTCCGCCTTTGCCCGATAGAGCGCCATGTCGCCGTTCTTGAGCAACTGGTCGGCGTTTGTGCCGTCGCCAGGCGCAATCGAGATGCCGACGCTGGCGCTGACGGTGACGCCATGGCCGTCGGCGATATAAGGCGCGCTCAGCGCATCAATGACGCGTTGCGCAAGGGCGGTGGCCTCGACCGGCTGATCGACCCCATTTTGAATGATCACGAACTCGTCGCCACCTAGTCTGGCAACAGTGTCGTCCTCGCGCACGATCGACTTCAGCCTTGCGGCGACCTCCTTGAGCAAGGCGTCGCCGATCGGATGCCCTAGCGTGTCGTTGACAGTCTTGAAATGATCGAGATCGAGGCAAAGGAAGGCGACCTTGCCATCTCTGCGAGCCATCTCGGCCAAGGCGTCCTCGGCGCGTTCGCGAAACAATATCCGGTTTGGAAGATCGGTAAGCCCGTCATGGCGAGCCATGTGCGATATGCGAGCCTCGCTGCGCCGCAAGTCGGTCACGTCGTGATGCGTGGCGAGCCATCCGCCGCCCGGCAGCGGCTGATGAATGAGGTCGATGGTGCGCCCGTCCCTGAGCTCCACCAGGCTCACGACGCGCTCGGCGCGGTCGATGGTCGCCGAGAGCTCTTCCAGATATCTGTCCGGGTCGTGGCCTACATAAAGTCCCGCCGCAATCCGGAAACGCATCAAATCGTCCCACCGGGAACCAGGGTGGGTCAGGGCCTCCGGCAGGCGATAGAAGTCGGCATAGGCCTGATTGCAGAAAACCAGCCGTCGGCCGGCATCGAACATACACAGGCCCACAGGCATGTTCGCGGCAGCGGCAGCCAGATTCTGCCGCTCCAACTCGGCATCACGAGCCAGGGCGATGCTGCGCTCCAGGCTGGCACGGTAGCCGGCAAAGGCCGTGAACAATATTCCGACCTCGTCGCGCCGATCCTTTCTGAGCGCAACCAGCGTCGAGCGGTGTTCCCCTCGCGTCAACCGGTGCATCGCTTCGCTCACGGCCAGGATCGGCTTGCTGACATTATGGCGAATCCAGGCGACAAGCACGCCAAGGCACACGGCAGCAAAGGCGATCGCGGCCCAAACGAGCCGCTGCGCGATGGTGTAGGTGCGGTCCGCGATGGCTGCGGCAGCCTTGCTGCGCTGATTGGTGAGTGCCAAGAGGCCATCCAGCCGCTGAGCCGCCGCCGCAATCGTGGGGAGCGACACCGCCTCGAACTCGTTAGCTGCCTTCGTTCGCTCCGCGGTATCGAGAAGTGGAATGATCGACGACAGGGAATCTTGATACGCCGTCCAGAGGTTGACGAATTGATCGAACAGCTCCTGCTCGGCGGGTGATCCGGCGCTCCTGCGGTAGGCGCGCCGATCTTGGAGCATTTCTTCGCTCTCTCTCGCCATCTCCTTGTCGATGTCAGCGATTTGCTGAGAGTTTTCGGCACGCATACGCAGCGTCGCGTAGAGCCGGTGCTCCGCAAGGTTGCGCTTCATCTCGTCGACGATCTGCACCTGGGGCAACCAAACTCCGGTGATCTCGCTCGTGACCTTATTGAGCGACCGCAGCTGTGCGACCCCAAATACCCCGACCGTCACGGTGCAAAGCAGTGCCAATCCAAAGCCCAGCGTGAGCTTGCTGCCGACACTTATGTCCTTGAACCGTTTCATGTTAACGCTGACCTGATAAGGTCAGTCCCGCCCGCAGGCGCCAATAGCGGGACTGATTGGAAGCGCCTCGCCAATCTCGCGCTGAAATGTATTAAGGCTGACTTAAGATGGCGTTTAGCGTAATCTGCGCTTCGTCGTTGTCTGCTTCAACGATATGACGACCGGGGCACTTATCCTTTACGCTTGTGAACAAAGAGATATTCGCCGCTCAACAGGGATGGCGGGTCAATACTCTTCTGGACGCTGAGGTAATCCGCTACATATTTAACGATCGGGCAGCTGTCGAAGGAGACCGCCTAGGCACGCGACTGCTGCCAAAGGGACCCGCTGATTTCGGGATGGAGGAAAGCCGTGGAAAATCACGCCGGCTCGGCACCCAATGTAGCTGACTTTGTCATTCACAAGGTTCTGGACACGTTCGAATACTCCGACCGCGGCGCGGTGGTCACGATGGTCGATCCGCGGGGCGCACGCATCCGTCTCCACGTCACCATCGTCACCGGGGAGTTGCTTTGCGAGCATATTGCCGAAGCGCTGGAGCAGCGATACGGGAAATAGAATGTCTCCTGCAACAGCACACTCATTCAACAGCGAGCCCTCGGAATCAAAGAGCAAGGCGGCATGACACGGGCATTGCTCAACCTACGAATACCCCGGTGTAGCAGCCACCTGCTACCAACGACATCCATTTCGGCACTAACTAATATGAATGGCGGACCCGACTGGGGCAGTGTAAGGTCCGCTGCAAGCAAGAAAAATTGGCATACCGGCACTGCCGACGAATCTGGGAGGATTCATGGTCGAGATCATCTCCAAGCGGGATGGCCCGCGGCGCGAGGATGCTCAAGTCAAAAGGCTGATTGAGCAGAACCGCTCAACCATCGTGCGCCTTGCCGACCAGCTCAGCGCCGGCGGTTATTCAGCTTCGAAACAGCCACGTCAGAAACCGAAGGCTCAAGGCCTTATCTTTCACGTTGGCGGCGCAACCGGATCTGTGGCCGAGGCCAACCCGTCCGTGCATGTCAGCCTCAATGGGCGTGTGATCTCGAAGGATCAAAACACAGGCCGTCAGCTTCATCATATCGGCGACATCCGCGATCGCGGCGGCGAGCACATTTTCGTATTGGCCACCAAGCAGAACGGCTACTTCGCGCCGGTCGACGAAGCCGTCGCCGCGAAACTTGCCGAAATGGACGGGCGTCGCCTCACCGCCACCTACTCCGAAGAACAGCTCGCCACCGACATCGGCGCGAAACTAGGCATCAATTGACCGGTAAGCGATTGGACCGGCTTCGGCACGTCCGATCCAAGACAGCATACAGCATTGGCATGCCTCCAGGTTCCGTAATGACTGAATGAAACGCGATCCTGGGCCTAATCAGATGAAGATCGATGCTCTTCCGACGCGTGCGTCGTTGGCCGGCAATCAAATCGCTCTGGGCAGCATCGACTATGACGAGCGCGCCACCATGCGCGCTTGGGAAGATTTTCTGGCGGACGAGCCCAAATGTGTCCGCGATCCGATCCGCCCAAGCCACGTCCGCTCCCTCATTCACGACTCCTGGTATCGCAGCGCCACCGGCGGCATCAACGCTCAGGGGATCGAAGCGCCGCTGAGCAGCGATCGCGACGAAATCGAGTACCTGACCCGGGCCAATGCCGAACTGCTCTCGGCGGCGCGCCGATCCTTCGCCTCCATCGGTCAGTTGCTGGAGGGCACCGGCGCGATGCTGGTTCTTGCCGACAGCGACGGCGTGCTGATCGATGCCATCGGCGACAAGAAGACCCTGCATGACGGCATGGATATTCATCTGGCCATCGGCGGCAAATGGAATGAGGGCGCCGTCGGGACCAACGGCATCGGCACGGCCCTGTGGACCGGGGAACCGACTTTCGTCCATGCGGCGGAGCACTTCTGCGCCGGCATCAAGTCCTGGACCTGCGCCGGGGCGCCGATCCGCGATCCGCTGGACGGCAAGATAGTCGGGGTCGTCGACTTGTCAGGCTACTCGCCGATCTTCCGACCGCATAACACCGCGCTTGTCGCCGCCACGGCCCGCCAGATCGAAAAAGCATTGGCAGAGCAGCAACAGGAGCAGCGCACACGCCTGCTCGAAGCTTTCATTTCCTCGGCTCCCGGCTATCGCCGAAAAGATGGACTGGTGATCGTCGATCATCGCGGGCGCGCGATCTACCGAAACAACCTGCCCGACGGCGAAGCCGCCGAAATGACCAGCGGCCCGATAGACGCGGGTCGCGGCCGCTGGCTGATGAACCTTCCGTCGTCCGGTTCGGAGGCCGATATCGCCAGGGCTCTGCCGGCTCATCTGCGCTCCTGCCACATCACACCGCTCAAGCTCGATGGCGACTTGCGCGGCGCTGCGCTGGTGTTCCCGTCGGCGCCGACAGTTCCGAGCCCGACCGTGATCAACCGGGAGGCGGACAAGCATCTTCAAGACGCAGCCGCAATGATAGTCGGCGAGAGCGAGGTACTGCTTGCTGCAGTCGATGTCGCCTGCCGCGTCGCGCGATCGAAAAGCGTCGCCTCGCTGCTGGTCGAAGGCGAGACCGGCGTTGGCAAGGAGCTGTTCGCGCGGCTCGTCCATGCCGGCAGCCGGCGTACGGACAGCGACCCGTTCATCGCGATGAATTGCGGCGCCATCACAAAGGACTTGTTCGGCAGCGAGCTGTTCGGCCATGTCGCCGGCGCCTTCACCGGCGCATCACGCGACGGCAAACCGGGTGTCTTCGAGCTTGCCAATGGCGGCGTGCTCAGCCTCGACGAGATCGGCGAGATGCCGCTCGAGATCCAGCCGTTTCTGTTGCGTGTCCTGGAAGAGCGCGTGGTCCACCGTATCGGCGACAACCGAGGCCGGCCAGTCGACGTCCGGCTCGTCGCCTCGACCAATCGAGACCTCAAGCAGGAAGTCGCTGCGGGTCGTTTCCGCCGCGACCTCTATTATCGGATCGGCGCCGTCTCGATCACTGTGCCGCCGCTGCGCGATCGCGGCGAGGACGTGCTGCTGCTGATCGAACATTTCAACCGGAAGATCGCCGCTGCATCAGGCGACGAGCCGCTGGAATTCTCGCAGGAAGCTGTCGCTGCATTGCTCGCCTATCGGTGGCCGGGCAATGTGCGCGAGCTGAAGAACCTCGTCGGACGGCTGCACATCCTGGCGCGCGGCCGCGGTATCGGACTGCACGACCTTCCCGAGGAAATCACGGATGGCGGTTCCGAGCCGCAGCCGGGCAGCAACACGGCCGTTTCCCCCGAAGAGCCCGCTGGCACGCTAGCCGAGGCGGAACACCAGGCGTTGAAGAATGCGCTGACCGCGGAGGGCGGCAATCTCAGCCGGGTGGCGCAGCGGCTGGGCATTTCCAGGCCAACGCTCTACCGCAAGCTCGAGCAATATGGCATCCGGCGCGGCTTCGTCTGAACACGCAGCAAAAAGAAACCCATGGCGTTCCGCCATGGGTTGGGGAACTCTTACCGACAAAAAGGCAGCGGCCGATCAGGCGAGCTGCGGTGCCGGTTCGCTGGCGCCGATCATCCCGGTGCGCAGCACCAGTCCGGCCGCGGCAGCGCCAAGGCAAGGCGCCACGATATAGAGCCAGAGCTGCGACAGCGCGCTTCCGCCGGCAAACAACGCAGGCCCTAGCGAGCGAGCTGGATTGACCGAAGACCCTGACACGGCAATGCCGGCGAGGTGGATCATGACCAGCGTCAAACCGATCGCCAGGCCGGCCAGAGCACCCGCGCCGTCCTGCGCGGTGGCACGCAAAATGACGAGCAGAAAGAGGAATGTGGCGACTGCCTCGAACAAGAACGCCGAAGTCGCCGAATAGGCCGACCAGCCGTTCTGGGCAAAACCATTCGCGGCGATGTCATAGCCGCCGCCTTTGCCTTGCGCCATCACGTAGAGCACCGCCGAGGCAGCGATCGCCCCCAGACATTGCGCGACCACGTAGCCGGCGAGATCGTTGGACTTCATCCGGCCGGAAATGAAGACGCCAAGGCTTACCGCCGGGTTGAGATGTGCGCCGGAAATCGGCCCGATCGAATAGGCCATCGCAATCACCGACAGGCCGAAGGCCATTGCAACACCGAGCAGTCCGACCTCGGAACGCATGAACAGAACCGTCGCGCAGCCGAAGAAGACCAGCGCGAAGGTTCCGACGAATTCACAGATGTATTTGTTCATTTTTTCCTCTCCGGATTGTGACGCCTGGACCGGATACCGCGGCTTCCGCGCGCCATCCGGGCCCAAAGGCTTTCAGGGAACGATGACGCCGCGGCCGGTGAAGCGCCGGTTCTTGAAGTCATCGAGCGCGGTGTTGATGCTGGCGAGATTGTATTCGGTGTAGTGCATCTTGACCTTGCCGTCGGCGTTGAGCTCCATCAGCTCGACGAGCTCGGTGAAATTGCCGACCAGGCTGCCGCCGATGTTGATTTCCTCGATGACCAGATGCGCGGTCGGCACGTTGACGGCGCCGCCATAGCCTACCACGAACAGCTGGCCGCCCTTGCGCACCATCTTCCAGCAGATGTTTTCCACGCCAAGCTCGCCGACGAAATCGATGACCACATGGGCGCCGCCGCCGGTGATCGCCTTTACTTCCTCGACGACGTTCGGCCCGCCATCGAGGACGAAGTCGGCACCGAGATCCTTGGCCAGCACCCGCGCGGCAGGCTCACGATCGACGGCGATTATCCGGCAGCCTGAAATCGCATGCAGCGACTGCAGCGCGATGTGTCCGAGCCCGCCGATGCCGAGCAGGACGCAGTAGCTCCCCGGCCGCAAAAGCTTCGCCGCCCGTTTAGCGGCGCGATAAGCGGTGATGCCGGCGTCTGCCAGCGGCGCCACTTCGATCGGCGTGACATTGGCATTGAGCTTGATCAGCGAGCGCTCGCTGGTGATGAAATATTCGGCGAAGCCGCCATTCATGCCCAGTCCAGGGAACTGGCCATTGTCGCAGTACATATCCTCGCCGTGCCGGCAGTTGAGGCAGATGCCGCAAGAGCGGAACGGATGGCAGATCACGGCATCGCCGCGCTTGACCGATCTGACGCCGCTGCCGACCTCCTCGACCCAGCCGGCGTTCTCATGACCCATGATGTAAGGCAGAAGGCTGCCGTCGGGGTCCATGGTCGGTTTCCACACACCTTCAATGATATGGAGGTCGGTGCGGCAGAGGCCGGCGGCACCTACCCGCACGATGACCTCGTCCGGGGCCGTGATCGTCGGCGCCTTGACCTCCTCGATCTTGAGCTTGACGTTCATGTGCGGGTCGTATTCGTAAAGTCTTGCGGCTTTCATCGTCGTGTCCTTTCAGGTCCGGAATTGTTTCAGGCGCGGCCAAGCTTTTCCGCGCCGCCGCCGAGCGCCGGCCCGGCCGTCGGGTCCTCATCCTCGGCAAGATCGCCGATCAGTGTCTCGGTGGTCAGGATCAGCGTCGCCACGGAGGCGGCATTGGCCAGCGCGGTGTAGGTGACGCGGACAGGATCGATGATCCCGGCTTCGAACATGTTCTGGTAGCTGCCGGCGGATGCGTTATAGCCGTAGCCGCCGTTGATGCGCGTCACCTCGGCTACCACGGCTTCGGGATCGGCGCCGGCATTGGCGGCGATCCGCCAGAGCGGCCGTGTCAGCACCGACCGGACTAGGCGCACGCCTTCGGCGACATCGCCGTCGACACCGGTCGCCACCTTGTCGAGCAGTGGCGCGATCTGGGCCAACGCCGAGCCGCCACCGGCAACCACGCCCTCCTCGGACGCCGCGCGCACCGCATTCAGCGAATCCTCGATCAGCTGGATGGTCCGCTTCTGCTCGACCGGCGTGACGCCGCCGGCATAGAGGATCGCGGTACCGCCGGAGAGCTTGGCCAGGCGCTCGCGCAGCTTGTCCTGCTCGATGTTCGGCGGCGCGGCCTCATACTGCCGCTGCACCTGGGCGCGGCGCGCCGCGATCGCGTCATGGTCGCCGCCGCCGCGAATGATCGAGGTGTAGGATGAGCTGGTTTTCACCCGGTCAGCGGTCCCAAGATCGTCGACTGTGATGTCCTCCAGCCGGCCGCCGAGGTCGCGGGCTATCACCCTACCGCCGGTGATGATCGCCAGGTCCTCCATCATGGCCTTTCGCCAATGGCCATATTCCGGCGGATGGACGACGAGGTATTTGCCTGGCCCCTGCTTGCCCAGCAGTGTGACCACAACTTCCGGCGACACTTCCTCGGACACGATCAGCAACGGGCGCCCCGCCTCGTCGGCGATACGGCGCGCAGTCTCGAGCGCCGTGGGCTCCTTGATCTTGAGATCGGTCATCAGGATGAAGGGCCGCTCGAGCACGGCCTCCATCTTCTCCTGGTCCGTCACCATGTGATGCGAGAGGTAGCCGCGGTCGAAGGACATGCCCTCGACCACGTCCAGGGTGGTCTCGGTGGTCACGCTGAAATCGGTGGTAATGACGCCTTCCGCGCCGACGCGCTCATGCGCTTGGGCCACCAGCGCACCAAGCTTGGCATCGGTTGCGGCGATGTTGGCAACCGAGGCGAGGACGCCATTGCCCTTGGCGGGCTTGGCCGATGCCTTGAGGGCCGTCACGACCGCCGCCACGGCAAGGTTGATGCCCTTGCAGAGATCGACTGATTTGGCGCCGCGCTCATTGGCCTCGATGCCACCCTGGATCAGCGCGTTGGCGAGCACGATGGCGGTCGTCGTGCCGTCGCCGGCGACCTCGTTGGTCTGCATCGACACCTCGCGGACGACCTGCGCGCCCATGTTCTCGAAACGGTCATGCAGCTCGATTTCGGAAGCGATGCTGACGCCGTCGCGGGTCACCATCGGCGTTCCGATCGGTCGGTCGATCATGGCGTTCATGCCTTTGGGACCGAGCGTCGGTTCGACGGCCGCCGCCAGCCTGAACACGCCACGGGCAAGGGCCCGGCGGGCCTCGGAGTTGTGAAGCATAATTTTAGGCATGATTCCTCCTTCCGCCTTACGGGCGGGTTGTTGGTTGGGGGCCTCGTGCGAGGGAGGCCGTTGCTTTCGACGCTGCTTAGACGGCCGGCGCGTTTCGCGCCGGCACGCGATCCATGATGAAGTCGACCAGCGTCGGCTCGCCTTCGACCACGCTCAGTTCCTTGTATCTTGTCTGCTTGAGCCCACGGCAAAGCGCACCGTTGAACTCCATATTGACACGCACACCGCGCAACTCGGCGAGATGGGCACTGAGCGCGGCAGGCGGAATTTGCCGCCCTTCCCAGGTGACGAAGACGGGATCGTCCATACGGCGATCGGGAAACCGCTCCAGCAGCGCTGCCCGGTACCGTGGCTTCTGCATGGCCGCCTCGCCCGGCTCGAAGCTGGCGGCATCGTATGCCAGCAGGTCCATGCCGAGGATTTCGACATCCGTCAGGCCGTGCTGCCGAAGTTCGCGCAGGACCGCTTCCTGGCGGCGCTTGAATGCTTTCATCCTGAAGGTTTCGCGCACGGCGCCGAGATCCGCGTCTGCGGCTAACTCGGCGAATATGTCGCCGAATGCCTTGCCGGCTTCGATGCCGCGATTGACCTCCTCCGCGAACATATGATCGTGCAGTTTCACGCGATAGGCGGGCGACCAGGAAAGCTGGTCGAGCGCCTTGCGGACGCCGTCGAGCATGAGGAAAGCGAAGTTGGGCGAGCACCAGTAGGTCGGCAGGCGGAAATCGACCTCCACGCTGCCGTCGCCCGTCATCTCGGCCCGCTCGACGAAGCCCATCTCGGTAATCGGCTCGTCGAGTTCCGGGTCATTGACCTCGCCAAGGCGCCGCCAGAGTTCCTTCTCGCGGCTGTCGGAAACGCTGGCGGTTGCCATGGCCCTACTCCGCCGCGATGCTGAAGGGCGAACTTGCGAGCGCCTTCTTCTTCGCTTCGACGTCGATCTCGTAGAGGCGCGCGGCATTCAGCCCGAGGATCTTCTCCTTGATCTCGTCGGTCAGCTGCACGCCGCGTTCCGCGGCGATATCCTCGGGGATCTGATACGCCCAGAATTTCTCGACGAGCCAGCGCGGCGTCCAGATCGCATAGTCGGAGCCGAACAGGATCTTCTCCGGCCCGATCCAGAACAGCAGCTCGGCAATGACCTCGCCGAAATAGCGCGGGCGCGAATGGATGAAGGGCAGCGCCACGGCAAGGCCGCCATAGACATTGGTTTCCTGCGTCGCGATCCAGCAGAAATCGTCGAGGCGCGGCAGGCCGCAATGCTCGATGATCCAGTTCAAGCCCTGGAAATCCGTCGCTGCGTGGTCGACGTCATGCACGTCGAACGCGTCCTTGCTGAGCGGGATGATTGTCGGGCCCTTGTGGACGTGAATGTTTTTGATGCCGAGTTTTTCACAGAGCTCGAAGCACCTGTAGGCATCGGGATCGGTGAGCTTCCAGCCCTTGGAGGCGCCATTCCACTCGGCCGTGTACATCTTCACGCCCTTGACGTCATAAGTCTCCTTCATGAAGTGGATGTATTCCAGCGCCTTCTCGCCGTCGCGCGGATCGAAGGACCCATTGATGATGAAGCGCTCCGGGTAGCGCTTGGCGACCTCCGCGTTGCGCTCGATCGTGTTGAACCCGTTCTTGTAGAAATCCTTCAGATAGGTCGACTGGACGATCGCCACGTCGTCCGGACCGTCTATGAACAGGTCGCGATAGAGATCGTCGGCGCTGTATTTCTCGAACTTGCCCTTCTCCCAAAGCTGCTCCTTCGGGCTCAGTCCCGTATGATAGGCGTAGAAGCAGTCGATGAACTGCTTGCCGTGGATGTTCCTTTGGTTCTCCGGGCTGCCGTCCCAGAAATGGGTGTGGCCATCGACCACGAAAATGTCTTTGCCTTCAGGTGTCCTGTACATTCTTGCCTCCGCAATCGGCGCGTTGATGCCGTCCTGTTGATGGAGTGGGCGCGCCGCGATCGGGCGGCGCGCCGGTGCCCGGCTTCCTCAGATGTATTCGAAGACCTCGTCCATGTTTCCGAACAGGATCACGGTGTTGTCGTCGACGCGCACCATGCGGCCGTAGTGGGTAGAGGTGTTGACCTCGAAGATCTCGGCGGTCATGTCGCGGCCGAGATATTCGCTGATCTCATCCATCTTGAAGATCAGCTTGCCGTTGCCGTCGATGCGGATCATGGCCGGCTGGTAAGTGACGATAACCCCCGGCTTCTTGCCCATGAATTCGGCGATGGCGCGCGCCTCGACCGAGTCGTTCATGGTGACGCCGCACTGGTGCGAAATCGTCTGCTCAAAGGTGATGTCCTTCATCGATTTGAAGATGTTGGACTGCGAGGCGTCGCGTGCTGCTACTGACATGTTGGTCTTCTCCCTGTTCAGCGCTTGAGGCCGAGTTCGCCGAGGATCTGGCCGATCCGTTCCTCGGATTGGGCGCGAACGTCGGTGAAGGAAATCGGCTTGGAATGCGGCATCGACCAGATCGGCTGAAGGCCGGTGGCTGCCTTGTCGGCAAGCGCGCCGTGCTTGTTCACCCAGCCCTGGAAGAGCTTCCTGTTCGCCGCGCCATGCTTCTCGTCATTGGCAAGCAGGTAGGCCAGGTCGATGGTGTTGGCGAGGTTGCGCTCGTAGTCGGCTTCGGCCGCCGAGATCACCGGCGGTGTGATGAAGTCGTGGTTGGCCGCCGCAGCCTGCATCAGGAAGCCGGAGCGGAACAGTTCGCCGACCAGCGGTTCGAACACGATGTTGATGGCGAAGTACTGTTCCAGATAATCGGTCGTGCCCATGATGGTTTCGACCGCCTCGCGGGTGCCCTGCCAGACACCGTCCTCCAGCCAGTGCTTCTTGCCGAGTTCGTCGTCCCAGCCGGCGATGTCCATGCCGATCTCAGCGAGATAGAGCGTGATGTCCTGGGCGAGCCTCAGCTTGTAGGACGAATTGGTCAGCGTGGCGTTGTTGATCATCTGCGTGTAGCCGTAGCGCTGCGCCTGCATCAGCGAAGTGCCTAGGCCGAACTCGGCATGTTTCCACGCTCCGAGATGCGCCTGCAGGAGCTTGGCCCACACCTTGTCGAAGGTCTTCGGCGCGCCGGCGCGGCGGGCATTGGTGATCACGCTCTGCACCATCGTCTCGATTTTCGACTGGCGCTGGTAATGCGTGCGCTCCCACTCCTGGTCGGGAGCCCGGAAGGCATGCCAGTTCGAGCTCTTGGCAGCCGTATTGTCCTTGATGTAGGCGCCCTTGCCGTTCGAGAAGGAGATGATCCAGTCCTGGATCAGGTAGCGCTCGGGGTCGGGCTGCACGTCGACCGTGACATCCTCGTAATGGGTGGCGCGCTGGCCTTTCGGATCGAAATACCGATATTTGCGGCTGTCGGAATCGGCGAAGATCGCGGCTCCCGCGGCTCCCGATCCGACTGAACTCGACGTTGCTACCATTGTCTTCACTCCCTTGTTGCAGTTGCTTTGGTGTCGCTGGCTCCGGGCCGTCTCAATGGCTCGGGGTGGCGCTGGACGACGTGGTGAACCGGTCGAAGAAGATGCGTTCGCTCTCGAAGCCGTTCATGAACAGGACCGGCTGCAGCGCATCGATCATGGGCGGAGGACCGCAGGCGTAGACGTCGCCCTGCCCGTCGACCGCCAGTTGCTTGAGCTTGGCATCGACGCTCTGGTGGACGAAGCCGCGCTCGCCGTCCCACGCCTCGCCATTCACATGCGACAGCACCGGGATGAAGTTCAGCTCCGGATGGCGGCCGGCAAGCTCGGCGATCCTGTCAAGATAGAACAGGTCGGTGGGGGTCCGCGCGCCGTAGAAGAAGAACACGTCCCGCTTCTCGCCGCTCTTCAGGTGATCGTTGAGGATCGACCAAACCGGCGACATGCCGGAGCCGGCGCCGACCAGGATCAGGGGACCTTGCCGTTCCTCCCGCCGGAAGCAGGTTCCATAGGGTCCGGCGACAGTGACTTCGGCTCCGACGCGGATGCCTCCGGAATCAAGCTCTCCGGAGAACTTTCCTTCGGGATATTTCTTGATGATGAAGGAAAGTTTTTGGGTTTGGTCCGGCGTATTTGCCATGGAGAACGAGCGCGTAATCGTCTCCCCTTTTTGCGTGGTGACCGTGATGTCGACATATTGCCCAGCCCAGAATTTTATCGGCGAGCCGAGCTCGATCTCGATGCCGCGGATGTCATGGGTCAGATGTTCGAATTTTGAGATCCGGCCTTTGAATGTCTTCACCGCGATTGATTTCGCCAGCACCTCCTCGTCGTAGTTGAGAAGCTCGACATGCATGTCGGAATAGGCGATGGACCGGCACAACAGGATGTGCCCGGTATCCTTCTCCGTGTCGTTGAGGGCGAAGGTTGAGTATTTCAGCATGTCGACCTCGCCTTCGAGCAGCACGCATTTGCAGGCCGAGCATTGCCCTTCCTTGCAGCCATGCGGCAGCGCAATGCCTTGGCGGAATGCCGCGTTCAGGACCGTCTCGCCGTTTTCGACCTCGAACTCGACGCCGACCGGCTCCAGGCGCACGGTGTGAGCACCAGTCATCGATAACCTCCCAATTCCTCTCCGGCCCGTCCGCAGGACAGGAGATGGCCTTCCTCTGGAATGTCGCGGGGGTCGGAACCCGGCCCCCGCGCTCGTATGGTCAGTTGAAGGGCGTGATCGTGAAGCCGGCCCGATACTCGGCCAGGTGCTTCTCACGATCGGCCGGCGACATGCCGCGAAGCGCCTTGAGCGGCGATCCGAGGATGTTGCCGCGCACGTCGTCGAGCGTCCACTGCTCGTCGGCGCCGAAGCGCAAATGCGGCTGCGGGATCAGCGTCTTGCCATCGGAACGGACGAAGTTGAGGTCCTTGATCGCATCGGCGAGATCCCAGCCGTCATAGAGCGTCTCCCACTCGCGCTTGCCGCTGAAGCGGCCCATCGCGGGCGTCGGACGGCCTTGATACTCGTCGGCGAAGGCTTCGACAGCGGTCCAGCGGTCGAGCTCGTGGGCGAAGGTATGCAGCTGCCCGTCGATCTCGTCGACCACGATGTCCTCGCGGATCAGGCAAGGCACGAGGCAGGACCAGCAGCGGTGCGGATAGACGTAACCGACATCGCTGTTGAACAAGAGCACCTTCTCGCCCTTGTGGCTGAGCTTGGCATACCATTTCCAGAAGTCGCCGAACTCGGCGTACCAGCCCGGATATTTGTGCTCGAACCACTCGAAGTCCTTGTCGGTCTGAGCCTCGATGCGCCAGAAGTTGACCGGCCAGCCAACCGCGAAGAACTGGCCGACCTTGTGGACGTAGTTCTTCTTGGTGATGCGCTCCCAGGCTGCCTGGACATCGTCATGGTGGATCTTGATGCCGTACTTCTCGAGCGGCAGCATGTAGGTGCGATAGTAGTCTTCGTAGATCCAGCGGTGCCACATCTCCGCGTAGGATTCCTTCGACTTGTCGCGATTGGTGGTGCCGTATTCGATGAAGGTGCCGATTGCGGCATCGACGATGGCGTGGTTCTGCCAGAAGGCGTAGCGCATGTCGCGCTCGAGCAGCAGATGGTTCTCAGGCTCCTTCAGCGCAGCCATAAGCAGCGAGTGGCCGTTGCCGATGTGCCGGCTCTCGTCGGACTGCACCGAAAGGAACACGGTCGGCAGCGCGTAATCGCCGTTGCGGGCGGCCTCCGAGGGCATGGCGACGAAGAGCGTGTTGGTGAACGCCGTCTCAGCCACGACGGTCAGGTACATGCACGCGGCCGTCATCGTGTCGCCGGTGATGAAGCCTTCGCCGAACTGGCGGCCGATGGTCGTCGCATAGCACTTGCCGAAGGCTTCCTCGGTGATGTCGAAGCCCGCCGGATCGATGTAGTTCTCCATGTACCACTTCTTCAGGTTCATCTGGATCGTGGAGTGGCGGAACTCGTCGACCATTTGCATGGTGAAGCCGGTCCTGAGATCCTCGCCCGGCGCCAGCCGCGCCACCATCGCCATCGAACGGGCGGCGGAGATTTCCGGGAAGGGAATGATGGCGAGGAAGAGCTTCATCCATTCCACCCAGCGCGGCTCGACATTGCGGAACATGTCGCCGCGAAGAGCGGCATCGAGCGCGCCATAGACGCGATTGTCCTTCTCCTCCTGCATGGGGAAGTAAGAGCGCAGTACCTGCTTCATCGGATCGCGCGGCGCCTTGGCGATCTTGTAGTCGGTCGGAAACGTCATCGCTTCCTGGACATAGGTCGGGTTCCAACCGAGGTCGGAAATCTTCTTCGTCGCCTCGCCTACGGAAATGCCGCGTTGCGAGGTAATCTTGTTGAGCGTCAAAGACGACATCGTCATAAGCCTCCACCAGGTTTGAGCCGAGGATCCCTTGATCCGGGCGTGAGACGGCAAACAGCGCCGCCAGTGAGAGTGCGAACGGCACGACAAAGGGTTGCGCATTCAGGCGCGACCGACGGCCGGCTGTTCAAGTGGATCGCGGCAAAGGTTTGTGAGGGGTCTGGCGCGGCTCGCTACGCCAACCGCACTTGCGATGGCGTATCGAAGCGGACCTGCTTCCTCCGTTCCTTCGTTCTTTTAGCACCGCGACGAGAGCGCGATGGGCTTCTTATGGAAATAGACAAAGCAAGCGCCGTGCCAGTTTGGAAATAAGGGCGCATCCGGCCGCTGGGAACAACCCACGCGCATTTCGACGGCAGAGATCGCCATCAACTGTAACGTTATTTTACAATTGTAACTTACGGCTGTAATGATTTTCTTCTATTCGCAATCGCAATATATTACTTAGCACCTGCAGCATGCAGAAAAATACACGCCATCTATTAAATTCTTCTGGTCTCTCTATTATTTCAACGTGACGGCCCATGCGGCTCAGCAGGAGAGAGGCTATGCCGAACGACAGGGACAACCGGAGCCGTCCGCCGCCAACATCCGATCTGTCCGACGGCGTTGCCGGCGATCTGGTAAGGCTGATGCCCCGTGATCTGGTGTTTGTCATGCGTTTCATGGGCGAGAGCCAATTGCGCCTGCAGAGCCACTTCCAGAGCTTCATCCGGGCCGAACTTGCGGCCGGCGGCGTCACCGCCGAAACGCATCCGATGATCCATCTGTTCATCGAGAGCCACGCCATCCTGCTGCGCGACTTCGTATTTTCCGGCGTTTCGCTGTCGCGCCAGTTCCGCGTCGAAGAAATCGAGCGCCTCACCGGGGACACGACTGCGATGATGCGCGTCGACATCTGGGACCAGCTCAAGAGCCACATCGAGACGGCCGAAAAGCAGTTCCAGTCACAGGCCGGCACACTGCCCGGGCTGCTGGCGGCATTCGAGCAACCGCCAGGTCCGGTGCCTGGAAACGAAAAGTGACAGGAGGGTCCGATGGGGCAAACCGAAAGCCGTGACGCGCTGCTCGCCCGCCGCCTCGATCTCGTCGCGAGCGTCTGCGCGCTCACCGCCGAGGCGCAGCGTCTCAACCAGAAACTTGCCGGCGTCGAGATGGATGTGCTGCGCCTGGAACTCGAGATCGGCAGACGCGGCACGAACGCGCAACTGGTGCAGGACTTGCATGAAGCCGAGGAGAGTGCCGCGGCATTCAGGAACGCATGCACGGCGTGCGAGGAACGTATCGCGGCCGCCGAAGGTGACATTGACGATGTCGACCGTCGCCTGGCGAAGACCGTGAACTGACGAAGGGAGTGGCCATGAACCAGCACGCGATACAGAACCTCACCTTGTTCGACCTGCTGGCGAGAAGCTGGTGCCGTCCATCGGCGATCGCCGATCTGCGCTTCAGCGCCGATGGCTCGACCGTCGCCTTCACGTGCATCGACGGAACGGTTGCCATAGCGGCAGTCGCGGACCAGGAACCGCCGGAGCAGCGGATCAGGGTGAGCGGCGATCTCGGCCAAACGACGATCCGCCCAAGGGAAAAGCCGCCGGTGCCACTGGTAGCGACCGCCGTTCTGGCTGATGGCGATGTTCCGCTCGCAAGCTACCTTGGGTCCGACTTTCTCGTCGGGACGGCGGCCGGCGATGTGGCCCGGCTGAACGCGGACGGCTCTGTGATGGAGACGCTGGTCAAGATCGCCGGACCTGCCGTCGCAATCGACTATAGTCCTCGGACGGGCATGGTGGCCGTCAGCAGCGGGCAGGACATCTTTTTGGCGCGCGGCGGGATCGAAGCAGTGAGGCTGCAACGCGACGCGCCACCATCCACGGACGCGCTTGCCTTCTCACCAGACGGGAGGAGGCTTGCCTGTGGTCAGGAGCACGGGTTGTCGACCTGGATGGTCGAAGGCGAGCCCACCCCGATGCGCGATTTCGCCTTTTCAGCGCACCCGATGTCAATTTGCTGGAGTGGCGACGGCGCCTGGCTGGCCTGTGGGCTCGAAACCGGAGGCCTTGCTCTGGTCAGCGCAAGTGATGACCGAACTGCAATCGTGGCGGGATTTCCATCGTCAGTCCGGACGGTATGCTGGAGCGCGCCGGGGGACGCGCTGTTTGCGTCGGGCGCATTCCGGATTGCCGGCTGGTCGATGACCGCGCCGCCACTTGACGGCGAAACCTCCGGCGCTCTGGAGACGGGCCGCGCCGGGTTAGTTCCGGTCGAGGCCGTGGCCGCCCATCCGCAGAAGAAACTGATTGCGGCCGGCTATGCCAACGGTCGGATCACCGTCGCCCAGATCGGAACGCGGGACGAACTCCTCGTCAGACCCCTGGGCAGCGCGGTGACCGCGCTTGCTTGGTCCGGCGACGGACGGCACCTGGCGCTAGGCGCCGTCGACGGTACCGCCGCGATCATCACCTTTCCCGCCCAGATGTTCAAATAGGCCAATGCGGGCCGCGAGCGACAGGAGAAGAAGGATGCAGACCGAACTTACCCCTGAGGACAAGAGCAAGGATGAATTCTTCGAACGGCTCGCCAAACTGTCGGAAGAAATGGTCGCTAGGCACGGTAAGGATTTCAGCATGGGCGCGCTGGTGCTGGCTGCCCGCTGGATTGCGGAGAACCGTGTCGGTCAATTGAAGACCAATTGACCATCAAGACACTCGTGACAGGTCGCGCTCCAACATCAACTCCTCGAAATTCGCTGGAAAGATCGAAACAGCCTATTGTCTCGAAAGGTGCTGTGCCGACCAAACTTCCGAAGCGGCGATCGAGGGGGATTCGAGCCTACGTTTTGGGCCATATCTCAGCCCAAGGCGCTGAAGAGGTCGGCGACGCTCTGAGGAGCCTCGGGTCCGAAGAACCGAGTGAGGTTCTGCGCGCTGGTTTGCGCAACGCTGGTGCTGCGAGGGAACAGACGCTGTTCGTATTCGGCGATGGCGGCTTCGTTGTCGTTTTTGACGGCGATCGCAACAGCCAGCTCAGCGGCGTCATACATCGCCAAGTTGGCGCCTTCACCAGCGAAGGGAGACATTAGGTGCGCGGCATCGCCGAGCAGCGTCGCGCCTGGCACGTGGCGCCAGCGATGGTCGACCGGCAGCGCGTAGATCGGCCGTATCACGGGCGAGATATCGGTGTTTGTGATCAGCGCGACCAGCGGTGCGGCCCAACCGTCGAACTGCTCGGCGACCCGGGCGAGACCGGCGCGTGCCTCCGTGAAGTCGATGCTTGATGCCCAGCTTTCCGGCTTGTTGATCGCGACATAGACGTGAACACTGCCGTCCGCGTTGCGATGGGCAAGAATGCCCTTGCCCGGCGCCACTGCCATCAGCGTGCCTGTGCCGATGATCTCAGCGTTTGCGACGCTGCGCGGATCGTCCGCCGACAGATGCGTCTCGATGAAGCAGGTCCCGGAATATTCAGGCTTCGTCTGGGACAAGAGCGGCCGCACCCTCGACCACGCGCCATCGGCGCCTACGAGCAGCGACGTCGTCGTGCCAGTGCCGTCGACGAATCGGAGCTCGTTTCGGCCGTCGCCTCTCGACGACACCGACGCGACCTTGTGTCCCCAATGGATCGTGCCCTGCGGCAGGGCATCGATCAGCATCTTCCGCAGCTCACCGCGGTCCACCTCCGGGCGCTTGCTGAAGGGATTACCGGGCTTGTCGAGCAGCACTGTGCCATCTCGATCGACGACGCGCTTCGCGTCCTCGCTGGGACGCACCAGCCGCTCGAACTGCTCGAACAGACCGGCCACCCTCAGAGCATGCTGGCCGGTAGCTTCATGCATGTCGAGCAGCCCGCCCTGCACGCGGGCGCTGGGCGATGCCTCTGCCTCGTAGATCACGGCGGCGATGCCATTGAGATTGAGAATGCGGGCCAGGGTGAGGCCGCCCAAACCTGCGCCCACAATCGTGATGGGATACTGCATAGCGCGCTCCATGTCTTGCGATCCGTGCCGACGGAGCACGAAATCGGGAGCCCAATCTGTCGTCAGGCTCGTGCTGTTGGAGCCGCTGGCCGACCGCGAAACGGTCGGCGTATGCGCGAAGCCCAGTGATGCGGGCGTCGTTTTTCGCGACGTGCAGGTCTTACGGCTTTTGCACCCGACAACGCAAGTCGGGTGTCCGCTTCGCCCAAGCTCGACGTTGGCGCCCTCGTCGGCTTCAACGATCGGGGGCCGACGTCCATGCAGGCCGCCGACATTGTGGTGCGACTTGATTGTCACCGACGGGCCGCCCGAGAAGGAGACACTCTAGACGACCGGCTGGGCGTCTGCCCCCGGCACGCGGAAAGTACCGAAGCCGAGCCGAGGGATTGCGACGCCCCTTGTGATGATGGTGTCCATGAACTCGCTTTTCTGAGTTGATGCTTCGGGGAGACGCTGCACCGCCGGTGTTTCGTGCCCGCAGCTATCGACCTCAGCCAGCCGCCTCGGAGCAGTTCTGGCCGACGAGGTCCGTGACAACGTCTTCGAGTGTCACGGTACCTTTCATCGCCGACCTGCCGTCGTCGCGGAACGCGATCCAACCCTCGTTGAAGCCGTCGATCATGCGAATTCGGGGCAGCGGATTGCGCGTGCCTTGCCCGCGGAAGAGCGCTTCCCAACTGTCGCGCGTCACGATCTCGACCCGCACCGGATGGTCCAGCGCCTTGGCGAAGGCATGGGCGAGGTCGTTTGGCGACACGCGCTGAGGCCCTTCCAGCTCGACGATCCGCGTTCCGGTCCAGTCCTCGCGCAAGAGCGCAGCTGCGGTGCGCCCGACATCCTGCGTCGCGACCATCGGGAAGGCCTTGTCGGCTGGCTGCAGGCAGCTGCGCAGCACGCTTTCATCACGCGCGGCGGCAACGTCCCACAGCGCATTCTCCATGAACCAGGCGGGCCGAAGGAAGGTTATCGGCAAGTCGAGCTCGCCGAGCGCTTCCTCAAGCAGGGTGCGCTGGGTCAGCAGGTTCTCGTGCGCAGCGTCGGCGCCGATGGTCGACAGGCACACCACCTTGCCGGGACGGGCCGCGATGAGGGCCGCCACCAGCGCCGCGATCACGCGCCGCGCCTCGGGAAAGCCTGGCTCGGGATCGAATTCCGACGGCGGCAGGATGAAGACGCCCTCGACACTGCGGAAGGCGGCTGCGAGGCTCTCCGCATCATTCATCTCGGCAAGGGCGACCTCACAGCCCTGTCTGATCCATGGCCCAGACTTAGCCTCGTCGCGCAAGACGGCGCGGACGGAAAGCCCGTCGGCAAGCAAAGTGCGCGCCAAGGCGCCGCCGACTTTGCCGGTGATTCCGGTGATTGCAAACATATCGGTTCTCCTTTGGTTGGGATCGCGCCGACTCAGGCGAGTCCGGCATAGAGCTCGCGCTCGAAGGCACCGTAGAGGGCGACGACCCGCTCGTCGTAAAAGGGCAGGATCTGTGTGAAGAGCGCGCCGGTGACATGCTTGACCGGATCGAGCCAGAAATAGCAGTTGAGCAGGCCCGCCCATGAGATGCTGCCCGCAGAGCGGCCGTTCGGCCCAGGCTGCGTGTTGATGTCGAAGGAGAGGCCCCATTTGTGCGGCTGGCCGGGGAATTGGTCGAAGCTGCGCGAATAGGACGGATGCGCCGAGCGCATCTCGTGGACGTTCAGTTCGCTGATCTGGTTCTGCATCATCAGCGAGACCGTCTCCGGACGGAGGATACGCGCGCCATTTAGCGTCCCGCCGTTCAACAGGGCCTGCAGGAACGTCATGTAGTCGCGCGGGGTCGAGAAGGCGCCGCCGCCGCCCATGAAGAATTCCGGCCGCTGCGGCATCTCAAACGGCACCGGCTCCAACCCGCCATCTGCGCGCCGGTTCTGGAAGGTGGCGACATGCTTCTTCTGTTCGCTCCCGATCAGGAAACCGGAGTTCCGCATGCCGAGCGGCGCGAAGATGTTTTCGCGGAAATAGACTTCCAGCGACTGGTCCGAGACGGCTTCCACCAGCTTGCCGACCCAATCCATGCTGATGCCGTATTCCCAGCGTTCGCCGGGATCGAATTCGAGCGGCGCCGTGAAGGCGGCATTCTTGCAGGTGGCGATGTCCGGCATGCCGGTGACCTGCTCGTAGCGGCTCAGCGCCTCGCTCCAGATCGAATAGGTGAAGCCGGAGGTGTGGGTAAGCAGATGCCGCACCTTGATGGCGCGTTTGGCGGGGCGCAGGCGCGGCGCACCGTCGGCGGCGAAGCCTTCGAGGACCTGCGGCGCGGTAAGTTCGGGCAGATACTTGGCCGCGTCGTCATCGAGGTCGATGCGGCCCTGCTCGATCAACTGCATGCAGGCGGTGGCCGTGAAGGCCTTGGTCATGGAGAGCAGCCAGAACACCGTGTCGGCCGTCATCGGCGCGCCGGTCGCAACGTTCGACCTGCCGAAGCTGCCTTCGTAAACGAGGCCGTTGCGGGTGGCTGCCATGGCGACGACGCCGGCGACGTCGTCACGGGAAACGCCGGCGCGCAAGGCGGCGTCGATTGCGCTCGCGCTCAGAAGGGATGCGACGGGCTTCGTTGCAGCCAGAGCGGGGCTCACGGTGTCGAGCGCCAGAATGGCACCGAGCAGGCCTCCGCGCCGGAGAATGGTTCTGCGTGTCAACTGGTTCATGACTGGCTCCTTTGAAGGTTCTCAGGAGGGCGGCCGATGGCTGCTCACCCGACAATGGAGCCGTGTGTATGCCGAGATATAATGTGATTCACGCGCATTAAGATCAGTGCTACGGTGACTCAAAATCATTGCGTTTTCAGGTGGCGTCCGTTAGTGGACGGTAAGGAGAAGGAATGGTTTTCGACACGCGGCTCCTCACCGGCGTCGGCGTCCTTGCGGCGGTGACGGAGGCCGGGAATTTCGCCCGGGCGGCCGAAATGCTCGGCGTAACGCCCTCGGGCGTGAGCCGGGCGGTGGCGCGCCTGGAAGCGAGGGTCGGCGTCCGCCTCTTCGACCGCAATCCGCGCGAGGTAAGCCTCACCGAAGAAGGGCGGCGCTTCCATGCGCAGGTAATGCCATTGCTTGCCGGCCTCGACGAGGCGGCAGCCGAGGTGGCAGGTGCCGCTGCGGTCGTGCGCGGCAGGCTGCGCGTATCAGTCGATCCCTGGTTCGCGCGCATGGTGCTCGCGCCGACGCTTAGGCAGTTCCTGGCACGCTATCCAATGCTGCAACTCGACCTATCCACAAGCAACTATCGCGAGGAGATGATGGCGGGGATAGACGTCGCAGTACGCTTCGGCCCCCCGGACGATTCAACGCTCATCGTACAAAAACTCCTCGAAACGCCGATCCTGACGGTCGCCGCGCCGGTATATCTCGATCGTCATGGCGAGCCGCGCTCGCCTCATGACCTCGTCCATCACGAGGCTCTGCTCTTCCGCGATCCTCAGACGGGACTGCCATTTCCGTGGGAATTCTATCGCGGCGGCGAGATCGTTGAGGTCAAGGTCACAAGCCGCCTGGTGCTCGACGATCCTTCCGTCGCGGTCTCCGCCTGCGTGGCGGGTCAAGGGGTGTTCCAGAGCCTTGCCGTGGGTCTCGCGCCCTTCATGGCACGCGGCGAATTGGTGCGGATTTTGCCGGATTGGTCGGAGGAGCTTTATCCACTCTATGCCTACCATCCCTCGCGCCATCTACCCCCTGCAAAGGTCAGAGCGTTTCTGGACTTCATCCAAGAGGTCGCTGCCGGATTGTGATTTGCTTTTATTTCACGCGCTGATCGTCGTGATACGCGTTGAAGATAAGGGACAATCGTCCAACGCGGGTTGGGCATTGTGAGGTCTTCCCACGATCTTCCGGCGCCGGCGGATCTCTGCAGGCATCGGTCCCGAACCCACTTCGGGCTGTCGCCGTTAGACACTGCGAATATTAAGCCTGCGAGGAACTTTGGTTCTGCCGCGCCCTCTTGCCGAGATAGAGCTCCTGCATGACCGACGACTGTTGCAACTCTTCGATGCCGCCTGAGGCTACGATGCGCCCGGAATTCATGAGATAGCCTTGCTCGGCCACCGAGAGTGCCAGTCCGGCGTTCTGCTCGACGAGCAACACCGCGGCGCGGAACTTCTCGCGCACGTCGATGATGATGCCCTGCAGCTCCGAGACCAGCAATGGCGATAACCCGAGCGACGGCTCGTCGAGCAACAGGATGCGTGGCCTGGCCATAAGGCCGCGCGCGATGGCCAGCATCTGCTGCTGGCCTCCGCTGAGCGTCCCGGCCTTGGCGCCGCGCTTCTTGGCAAGGATGGTGAAATAGCTTTCCATCAAGGCAATGTCGGCTTCGATAGCGTCCGGGTCCTTGCGGCAATAGGCGCCGAGCAAAAGGTTCTCGCGCACACTCATGTCGGCGAACACGCGGCGGCCTTCCGGCACCATCACGATGCCGAGCGTTGCTTTTTCGTCGGCGTGAAGCTTGGTGACGTCGCGGCTCTCGAAGGTCACCGTGCCGCGCCGCGGCTTTACCAGGCCTGCGATGGAACGAAGCAGCGTCGTCTTGCCGGCGCCGTTGGGTCCCAGAATGGTGACGATCCCGTTTTGGCCGACCGCGAGCGAGACGTCGCGATTGACGGCGACGGGCCCGTAGCCGGTGTCGACATGCTCGACGGCAAGCAGGCTCATAACGCGGCCGCCTTCTTGTCGGGACCGAGATAGACCTCGCGCACCTTGGGATCGGCGAGCACCTCACCCGGCGCGCCTTCCGCGATCTTCGTGCCGAAGTCGAGCACGACAAGCCGGTCGCAGAGGTCGGCCATCATGTCCATGTCATGGTCGATGAGGCACACGCCGATGCCTTGCGGCGGCAGCTGCGCGATGACCGCCGCGAAGGCCTGCGCTTCGCTGTCGTTCAGCCCGGCGCCGGGCTCGTCCAGGAGCAGGAGTTCGGGCGACACACCGAGCGCGACGGCCAGCCCAAGGCGTCTCAGGCTGCCGAAGGGCAGCGATCCCGCAATCGCCTTGCTAAGCGGCGCCAGGCCGACAAACTCGAGGATCATGCCCGGTGACGCCCAGCGGCCGTCTCCCCTCCTGCCCTGCTCCCAGGCGATCCGGACGTTCTCGTCGACGGTCAGGCCCGGAAACGACATCGCCTGCTGGAACGTCCGCACCAGCCGCTTTCGCGCGATGCGATGCGCGCCGATATTGGTGATGTCCTGCCCATGCCAGAACACCGTGCCGCCGGTCGCCGGATGGACGCCGGTGACGACGTTGAACAAAGTTGTCTTGCCGGAGCCGTTAGGGCCAACGATACCGACGACACGGTCGGTGTCGATGTCGAGATCGATGCCGTTGAGCGCGACGACGCCGCCGAACTGCTTGCGCAGGCCCCTCACCTCAAGCGCGGCCATTCGAACCTCTTTGCTTTTGCGTCTCGAAGCCGCCGGTAATCGCGCAGTAGATGTTCTTGATGCCGGCGCCGACGCCGCCCGGCAGCAGCAGGATCACCAGGAGCAGACAGACGCCGTAGGCGATGCGGGAATCGACCGGATCGAGGTTCAGCACCTCGGGCAGGAAATTGACGACGACCGCGCCGATCAGCGGCCCGTAGAGATAGCGGGCGCCGCCCAGCATGACCATCAGCGCGAGGTAGAGGCTGGGAAAGGCGCCGAACAGGGTCGGCGAGATGTGGCGCAGATAGTAGAGCTGCAGCACCCCGGCGAGGCCCGCGAACAGGCCCGAGACCATCAGCACGCCGAGCTTGTGCAGGTCGACATTGATGCCGACCGAACGCGCCAGTTGCTCGTTCTCGCGGATGGCCCGCAACGTCCGCCCGTAGCGCGAATTGCCGATGAGATAGGTTGCCACAACCGCCAGGAACAGCGCCGCCAGGACCAGGTAGTAATTGTTGGAGAGCTTGTCGAAATTGATGCCAGGCAAGGGTGTCACCGAGCCGACGTCGAGGCCGGTCGCCGATCCGGTGAAGGTGCCGCCATTGGTCAGCACGATGACGAACAGCGCGCAGAAGCAGAAGGTGATGATGATGTAATGCTGGCCGCCGACCCTCAGCGTCGGCAGGCCGATGACGCCGCCGACGATCGCCGACAGCGCCATGGCGAAGGGCAGCGATGCCCACAAACCCAGGCCGAGCTGCACCGACAGGATCGCCGAGGCATAGGCGCCGACGCCCATCAGCGCCGCATGGCCGACCGACATGATGCCGGCCTGGCCGAACTGCAGGCCGAGGCCGTAGAGCCCGATCGCCGTATAGAGCGTGGTGATGGCGATCGACAGGAAGCGGTAGCCGAGGCCGAGCCAGGGCAAGGCGATGAGCAGCACTGCCAAAAGGATGGCCGTGATCGCCTGGACGCCGGCCGGCAGGGGAACGGCGGCGTTGTCCGCCGTCAGAAGCGCCAGGCGATCCCGTGCTCTGGCGCCTTCTGGCGCGGCGCCTGTCTTGCCGGCGCTGTTGTCGGTCACTGGCATCGACATCTCACGATGCCTTGGGGCCGAGCGTGCCGCCGAGCAGGCCCTGCGGCCGCAGCACCAGGATCAGGATCATCACGACCAGCGAATAGGCGTCGGTCCATTCCGGATAGCCGTAGCCGGCGCTGAGACCGTCGACCAAGCCGAGCACCAGGCCGCCGACGACCGCGCCGCCGACATTGCCGAGGCCGCCGATCAGCGAGACGGCGAAACCACGGATGATGATGACGCTGCCGGTAAACGGTGTGATCGGAAACAGCGAGATCATCAAGGCGCCGCCTATTCCGGCAAGCAGGCTGCCATAAATGAAGACGCCGGTGACGTAGCGGCGCACCGGAATGCCCATCAGCTCGGCGGTGTCGCGGTCCGCAACGCTCGCCCGCAACGCCATCCCATAGCCGCTGCGCGAGATGCCGAAATAGGTGATCGCCACGATGATGACCGTTATCGCGACGACGATCGCGCGCATGGCGATGATATCGACGCCGCCGATCGTCCAGACCAGGCCGACCGGGTCGGTGATGCTTTTCTGGAATTCGTTGAACACGCGGATGACCGCATGCTGCAGGATGACGCTGAGGCCGATCGACATGATGAAGCCGTTCATCGGCCGGTTGAGCGTGAAGCGGAACAGGCATCTTTCGGCGGCAAAGCCGAGCGCGCCGACCAGCAGCCCGCCGAGCACAAGGGCCACGAAGAAGTTCATGCCGGCGCCGACCATAAACCAGGTCGCCATGCCGCCGACCATCAGGAACTCGCCATGTGCGAAATTGACGATGCCGGCGAGACCGAAGATCAGCGTGATGCCGATGCCGATGAGAATGGTGACGCTGGCAACCGAGAGGCTGTTCACCAGTTGCTGCACAAAAATGTCCATCGTCAAATCCGGGTGGCGAGCCTGCAAGGGGAGGATGGACGGAACCTCGCCGCCCATCCCGATGTCGGATTTTGTCGCGGGCCGGCTCAGCCGCCGTTGTCGCCGGGCGGCGGAGCGGCCGGCGGCTGCTCGACCGCGCATTTGAACTGGTCGGATGTGTTGGGCTCGACCATGCAAACCTCGGTCGCGAAGGTGACCTGGTGGTGTTTGTTGAACACAAGCGGCACCGGCGACACGACGCCCTTGTAGTCCGACTTCAGGAGCTCCGCGACCACCGCGTCCGGATCGTCGATCTTGCCGACCTTCTCCAGCGCCTTGGCGTACCAGAAGAAGTAATCGTAATAGAGCAGCGAGACCGAGGACTGCGGGCCCTTGGCGGCGCCGAGGCCGAAATACTTGTCGAAATACTGCTTCACTTCGGGGTATGGCGATGAACCCCAGCAGACCGGCACGCAGCTCAGCGTCACCGGCACATCAGCCTTCAGGCTGCGCTCCTGATAGATGCCCGGATCGACGCCGAACAGGAAATAGGACGGCGCCACGCCGAGCTTGAGAGCCTGCGGGAAAGCGGTGAGCGTTGAATCGCCATTGTACCAGAAATGCACGATATCGGGCTTCATGCCCTTGATGCGGGTAAGCAGCGGCGAAAAGTCGGTCGTATCCGGCGGATACTGCACAAGGTCGACTTTCTGGCCTTCCGCCTCGAGCGCCTTGACATAGTGCGACGACAGATACTGCCCGGTCGCGTCATTGCCGACGAACACCACCGAATGCTTCGGCGGCGACTTCAGCTGCGGCGTCAGAAGCGAGAGCACGCCCTTGGCGGTGCTGCCGCTGCGCTGCCATTCCTGCGGCTCGCTCTGGAACGTGTAGTGAAGCCAGCCATCCTCGGCGACGGCCTTGTCGTCGAGCACGGCGCCGAGCGAGCTGTTGCCGGAAAACTGCAGGACCTTGGCCGGGCCGGTGATCTTGGCCATGGATACCGAGAAGTCATGCGTCTCGGTGCCCCAGATCGCCTTGACGCCGATGTCGTTGACCAGCTCGCGCGCGGCCGCGATAGTGACGTTCACATCCGTGCGGTTGTCGCGGACATAGAGCTTGATCTTGTAGGTCTTGTCGCCGACCTTGATGCCGCCGGCGTCGTTGATCTGCTGCGCCGCCAGGTTCGCGGCGCCGACGATGGTGTTGCCGGCCGAAACGAACGAGCCCGATTGCGCGGCGATGACGCCGATGGGCAGCTCCTCGTCGGCGCGGGCCGTCTGCAAAGCCATGGCGAGCCCCGCGGCCGCGATGGTCAATCCAAGTCCTAGCTGTCTCATGCATGTTCCTCCCGTTACATGGCCAACTTGTCATACAACCCTATTACCATGTAACAGTGGTGTCAACTCCGGCGCGGAGTGCGCGGCCGGGAGGCGTCGTGTCGCCCCCTTTGGTTCTTCCGTATCTGATCTCAGCTTGGGCGAGGAAGTTCATTGCAGTCGGTGCGAGGCGCTGGACAAAGATGCCCAACGCAGAGACATGCGCCGCGATCATGTGCTGATGAATGTGGCCCGGCAACCGCAAGGCGGGAGGGCTCAGAGCCTTGCCACCGTCACAGCGACAAGCGGTAGGCCTCGACGGCAGAAGCGCCAAAAATGTGCGAACGTTCCTCTTCGGTCAGCCCGGAGAGGCAATCGTCGAAGGCGCGTTTGACCGTCTGATAGTCGGCTGCGACCAGGCAGACCGGCCAATCCGAGCCGAATAGGCATCGCGACGGGCCGAAAATGGAAAGGACCTCGTCCACATAGGGCTGCAGATCCTGTTGCTTCCAGTGCCGCCAGTCGGCTTCCGTGACCATTCCGGACAGCTTGCACCAGACGTGGTCCCGATGGGCCTTGAAGCCTTGCATCAATCCGGCCCATGGCTCCATCGCGTGCTGCGCAATGCGCGGTTTTGCGATGTGGTCGACCACGAAACGCAAATTGCGATGCCGCGCCACCGTCTCCAGGGCAGCCGGAATCTGCGGCTCCTTCAACAGCAGGTCATAGGCGAGCCCCGCTTCGGCGACAGCCGCCAGCCCGCGCTGGACATCGGCGCGCAAGAGCCAGTTCGGATCCGCCTCGTTGTGCACGAGGTGACGGATGCCGACCAGGTAACGGCCATCTGGCCGCGCCTTCAGCTCGGACAGTGTGGCCGCCACCTCGGGATCGGCGAGGTCCACCCATCCCACGACGCCAGCGACGAAATTGGTCCGGCTGGCTGTCTCCAGGAATGCGCGCGTCTCGTCGAGCGAATGCCATGTCTGGACAAGGATGGTCTTGTCCACGCCGGCCGCCGCAAGCGCTGGCCGAAGATCGTCGGGCGAAAACACCCGGCGGATGGCGGCGTAATCCTCCGTCATCCAGCCACAGGACCCGTCCACCGGATCCCAGAAATGCTGATGTCCGTCGATCACCAGTTGCTTACCAGAAACCGGTTGCTTACCAGCAACCAGGCGTTCGCCGCTGCGCATGGCGCTCACCAGCGCTGGTGGACGGAGGCCTTGATGCGCCGCTCATAGATGTCGGCGATGCGCTCCATCAATTGCGGCGACAACGCCGGCAGGTCGGACGCGGCGGCGTTCTCTTGCGCCTGCCTGACCGATTTGGCGCCCGGAATGGTGACCGTCACCGCCGGGTTCATCAGGATCCAGCGCAGCGCCCATTGCGCCATGGTGGCGCCTGGCGGCAGCAGCGCCCGCAATTCCTCGACCGCTTGCAGGCCTTCCTCGTAATTCACGCCGGCGAATGTCTCGCCGACGTCGAAGGCCTCGCCCTTCCGGTTGTAGCTGCGGTGGTCCTTGGCGCTGAAGCTGGAATCGCTCTTGAACTTGCCGGACAGGAGCCCGCTGGCCAGCGGCACCCTGACGATGATGGCAACGTCCTTCTGGCGCGCCATGTCGAAGAACAGTTCCGCGGGCCGCTGCCGGAAAATGTTGTAGATGATCTGGACGCTGACGACGCCGGGGTATTGCAGCGCCTTGATGCCTTCCTCGACCTTCTCGACACTGACGCCGTAGTGACGGATCTTGCCTTCCTCAACCAGCTTCTCCAGCGCATCGAAGGTCTCGGGCTGATAGAAGACTTCTGTCATCGGACAATGGAGCTGCACCAGGTCCAGCACGTCGACCTCGAGATAGCGCAGGCTGCGCTCGACGAAGCTGGTCAGGTTCTGGCGGTTGTAGCCTGAGGCGACATGCGGGTTCAGCCGCTTGCCGGCCTTGGTGGCGACCATCGGCCTCGCGCCGCCCCGCCCCTTCAGCGTCTTGGCGATCAGCTTTTCCGCCCGGCCGTCGCCATAGACATCGGCCGTGTCGATCATCGTCACGCCTGAATCGAGCGCCGCATTAAGCGCCGCGATGGCGTCCTTCTCCTCGACGTCGCCCCAATCGGCCCCGATCGCCCAACTGCCGAAGCCGATTTCCGACACTTGCCAGCCGGTGCGGCCAAATCGCCTTTGATGCATAGAAACCACTCCTGAAAAACCGCGTCCTCTTGACGGGTCATTCCCGCAGGAATATCAGATCGAATGGTTGTATGACAACCCTGTAAGCATGCAAAAGGTGATGACCGAAATGCTGGTTTTGGATCTACCGGCGGGCTGGAGGACGACGGAATGTTCCTGGCATGGGCGCATAATGCCAATCACGGCCGGCCGCACTTTGAAAGCCGCGTCGTAGCTGCCTCTCGCGAAGCGCCATGCGCCGCTCGGGCGACCTCGCCCGATCTACTTCAGATGTGCGGTTCCGTCTCGGAGCTGCTCGAAGCGCTTGTAGGAACGGGAAAGATGCAGCCGCATCGCGCGCTGCGCCGCCTTGGCGTCGCGTGCTGCGATGGCATCATGGATCGCCCGGTGCTCGCGCCGCGTCCGCTCGAAATGCCGCTCGCGCTCGTCGGGCTCCATCTGGTCGAATTGCGTCCATTGGCGCGGGATCATCGCAGTGCCGAACGTGTCGAAGAGCCGGCTGAAGTAGGCGTTGTGCGAGGCGAGCGAAATCGCCCGATGGAAAGCCGCATCCTCGGTCGCGGCGAGACCCGTTTCGGCGATCGCCCGGTCGATTGCGTCGAGCTGCTTAGCCATAAGCCCAAGGTCCTTGGCGGTGCGGCGCGTGGCCGCCAGCGCCGCCGCTTCCGCCTCGACGCCCATACGCAGCTCCAGCACCGCCAGGATCTCGTCGATCGATTCGACATCCGTCGGCACGATCGAAAAGGTTTTCGGCGGGGGCTCCTGGGCCACAAAGGCGCCGAGGCCCTGCCGTGTCGTGATCAGCCCCCGTGCGCGCAACGATGCCAGCGCCTCGCGAACCACCGTCCGGCTGACGCCCGTCGCGTTGACGATCTCCTGCTCGGTGGGAAGCCGCTGGCCAGGCGCAAGATCGCCGGCCTCGATCTGCGCGGCAAATTTCTCCACCAGTTCGCCCCTGAGATTGGGGGACTGGCGAATGGCGCCGAACATTGCTCCCTGGCGATCCGTCATCGGAAAACCGGCCTCTTAAATCGATTCTCAGGCCAAGGATCGCACCGCTTGGTTGCAACGGCAATCTTTCGTTTCCAATGCATGCCCCCCGGAAGTGCACAGCGGTTCCCGGACAACGACATGCATCAAAACAGAAATTCCAACAGCACTGGAAGACCAACATGAAGCAGAAAATCGGCTTTATCGGCCTGGGCGCGATGGGCTCGGGCATGGCGGCCAACCTTCTGGCTAAGGGCTGGCCTCTGACGGTCTGGGCGCACCGAAACCAGGATGCGGCGCTGAAGCTGGTCAACGCCGGCGCCCGCCAGGCGGCGACACTACGCGCGCTCGCTGAAGGTTGCGACATTGTTTTGATCTGCGTTACCGGTTCGCCGCAGGTCGAGGCGGTCGTGAAAGGACCGGACGGGCTTGCAGCCTCCGGCAAGCCGCTATTGATAGTCGACTGCTCGACCTCTAACCCCTCCTCGACGATAGCGCTTGCCGCCGAACTCGCCGCCAATGGCGTGACGTTGATCGACGCGCCGTTGGCGCGCACGCCCAAGGAAGCCGCCGAAGGCAAGCTCGATGTCATGGTCGGCGGCGCGGCGGAAGCGGTCGCCCGCGCGCGACCAGTGCTCGAAGCCTTCGCCGCGCGAATTATCCACACCGGCCCGACCGGCAGCGGCCACACCATGAAGCTGCTCAACAATTTCGTCTCTATGGGTTATTCGGCGATCTATTCCGAAGCGCTGACGCTGGGAGCAAAGGCCGGGCTGACGCCGCAGGTCTTCAACAGCGTCATTTCCGGCAGCCGCATGGACTGCGGCTTTTACCAGGCCTTCTTCGACTTCGTGCTCAACCGCAACGAGAACGCCCAGCGCTTCGCCATCGCCAATGCGCTGAAGGACATGACCTATCTCGCCTCCTTCGCCCAGGCCGCCGGTATTGCCAACCCGGTCGGCGCCGTGGTCCGCAACGGTTTTGCCACGGCGGTCGCTACGGGGCACGGAGAAAAATTCGTGCCGGCGCTGTCGGATATTGTTGCTGAGCTCAACGGCGTTTCATTGATTGAGGCTGCGGCCGAGTGAGGGAGGTGGCTGCGCGGCCCTACCCTGCCCGCCCGCGCACGGCCTTTCGCAACCTCGAATGCCGTGTCGGCGACGCGGCCTCAGCGTCGCCGCCAGGCAGTCCGACGCGTGAGGCCGCCCCCGCGAGATGCCGCGTCATGGCGGCGCTCGCGCCCTTCGCGTCGCCGGCCTTGATCGCCGCCAGGATGCGCTCGTGCTCGCCCAGGGTCGTGCGCGCCATGTCGTCGGACTTCTGCTGGTTGCCGGCGGCAAGGATGCTCTCACGCACCCGTTCCGAGACGAAGACGAGGAACTGGCCCATATAGGGGTTCTGGGTCGCCTCGGCGACGGCGCGGTGGAAACCGAGATCGTTCTTCAGCCAGGCGACGCTGCCATAAGGCGCGGCGCGCATCCCATCGAGCGCCTGTTCCATCGCCTCGATGTCGGCGTCGGAGCGGCGGGTCGCGGCCAGCGCGGCGATCTGCACTTCCAACATGCCGCGCAGCTCGAAAAGATTGCGAAAGGAATCCGCCCGCTGCAAGGTCTCATAGTCGATCGTCAGCACCGTCGCGTTGGTAGCGTCGGCAACGAAGGCGCCCCTGCCCTGCTGCGACCAGATGCGGCCTTCGGAGCGCAGCCTTGCGATCGCCTCGCGCACCACGTTGCGGCTGACCCCGAACGTGGTCGCCAGTGCCTGTTCGGTCGGCAGCTGATCGCCGGGTTTGAGGCGTCCTTGCGCGATCTCGCGCGAGATGGAACTCGCAACGAGCGTGGAGAGGTGCGGACCGCGATTGACCTTGTCGAGCTTCAGCGTCATCGCTCACCTATAGTCGAGCGCGGATGCGGACGCCAGAATGCGGCCGTTGCTCAATATATGGCGCGGATCGAAAGCATCCTTGATGCCTGCGGCGAGATCGAGCGTCACCGGATCGATGCGGTCGAGGAAGGCCCGCTGCTTGACCCGGCCGATGCCGTGCTCGGCGCTGATCGAGCCGCCATAGCGGTCGACGACGGCGAAAATCTCCGCTTCCGCCTCCTCGAACAGATGCTCGATCGCCTCGGCCCCCATGCCCTCCGGCGGCACGACGTTGAGATGGATGTTGCCGTCGCCGACATGGCCGTAGGTGACGGGCAGCGCGTCGGGTCTCGCCCGTCCAAGTTCGGTGAGCGCGTCGGCGACAAAATCGGCAAGCTTGGAGATCGGCACCGAGACATCGGTGCGCAGATAGCGGCCGCCGCGGCCCTGCCGCTCTACCATGATCTCGCGGTAAAGCCACAGGCGCTCGGCCTGCGCCCGGGTCGATGCGACAATGCCGTCCTCGACAAGATCCTCGACGCCGGCGAGAAAACTCAAAAGCATATCCTTGAGGTCGATCAGCCCACCGGACGAAACCTCGATCAGCACATAGGCGGGATAAGGCTTGCCGAGCGGATCGGGGAAATCCTTGCCCTCGCGCATGGTGATCTCGATACCGCCGCGCAGGATCAACTCGAAGGCGGTTAGCAAGTCGCTACAACCGCGCCGCGCCCGCGCATAGAGCGCCATTGCATCCTCGACGGAGCGTAGGCCGACAAGCGCCGTTTCGATCTGCGTCGGCTTGGGGAAGAGTTTCAGCGCCGCCGCGGTGACGATGCCGAGCGTGCCTTCCGAGCCGATGAAGACCTGCTTCAAATCGTAGCCGCGATTGTCCTTGCGCAGCACCTTCAGCCCGTTCCAGATCCGGCCGTCGGCCAGCACGACTTCGAGGCCAAGCACCAGGTCGCGCGTCATGCCGTAGCGCAGCACGTTGAAGCCGCCGGCATTGGTGGCGACATTGCCGCCGATGCGGCAGCTGCCTTGCGCTCCAAAGGTGATCGGCAGGATGCAGTCGCTCTCCTCCGCCGCGCGCTTGGCGTCCTCGAGGATGCAGCCGGCCTCGACCACCATGGCGAAGTCGATCGGACTGATCGAGCGGATCCTGTTCATGCGCTCCAGCGAGACGACGACCTCGTTGCCGTCAGCCGCCACCGCCGCCCCGACAAGGCCGGTCAGCCCGCCCTGCGGCACGACGGGGATGCGCTCGGCATGACAGTGCCGCATCAGCGCCGACATCTCTTCCACCGAGCTCGGCCGCGCCACCGCCAGCGGGCGGCCGACATGGTCGCCCGACCAGTCGCGGCTGTAGCGCGCCAGGTCTTGCGGTTCGGTCAGCAGCCCGCCATCGGACAGCACGCCGGCGAGGGCGGCGATCAGCGATGCGGAAATGGGCGGCACTGCATTCATGAACTGAACCTGGACCTTCCGGAAAACGACTGGACAACCACTAATCTTGTCGTGTTATCATACAACCCTGATTGAGAACATCAAGCGATAGCATGCTTCTTCCCGAAGCCGCTTGATGTGGATGGTCAGACCGGCAAATCACTGAATTCGGAGGACTTTCCCAATGAGCGACGCCCCCGGCTTTCGCTATATGCACACCATGATCAGGGTGCTCGACCTCGACAAGTCGATCGCCTTCTACACCGAAGTGCTCGGCATGACCTTGCTGCGCCGCGAGGATTATCCCGGCGGCAAGTTCACCAACGCCTTTGTCGGCTACGGGCCGGAGGACAAGGAAGCCGTCGTTGAGCTGACGCTGAACTGGGGCCGCGAGGAACCCTATGAGATCGGCACCGGCTTTGGCCATCTGGCGATCGGCGTCAACGATATCTATGCCGTCTGCGCCGAGCTCGAGAGGCGCGGTGCCAAGATCCCGCGCAAGCCCGGACCGATGCAGCACGGCACCACCCACATCGCCTTCGTCGAGGACCCGGACGGCTACAAGATCGAGCTGATCGGCCTGGACACGATGCAGTAAATTCAGCCCGGACCGCACCGGCTCATTGCCGATGCGGTCCCACTGCGTCCGCGTTTGCTTGGGAGGCGGTGCGGATCGGTTCGTCACTTGATGACCGCGATCTTGCTGCGGTCGATGGTTATGGCGACGGCGGCGATCAGCACCGCGCCGAACACCATGTTTTCCAGGAAGATGTTGACGCCGACGAAGGTCATGCCGATGCGCACGATCGAGATGATCAGCGCGCCGACCGCTGTGCGCGCCACGCCGCCCAACCCGCCGGTGATGGCCGTGCCGCCGACGATGACGGCGGCGATGGCGGGGAGCAGCAGCTGGTTGGCGAGCACCGGCGAGCCGCTGGACAGCCTGGCCGCCAGCACGACGCCGGCGATGGCCGCCAGAATGCCCGATGCGGCAAAGGCGATGATCTTGGTGCGGTCGACATTAATGCCGGCCGCCCACGCCGCCGGTTCGCCGGCCCCGACCGCGATCGCCTGGCGGCCGAAGCGGGTGTAACGCAGCGCGAGAAAGCTGACGATGCCGATCAGTGCCGAAATCAGCACCACCATCGGCAGGCCGAAAATCGTAGCGTTGATCCACGCCGTCTTTTCACGCCCGGCTTCCTCGATGGTGATGGCGCGGCCGTTGGAGACCCAGAGCGCCAGGCCCGTGACCACGCCGCCGGTAGCCAATGTCGCCACGAAGGACGGCACGCGCAGCTTGACGTGGACGATGCCGCTCAGCAGCCCGAAGGCGAGGCCAGACAGGATCGCCACCGGGAACGCGGCGAAGCCGAGCGAGGGCAACAATTGCGCCAGCATCACACTCGCCAGCGAGGCGACCGCCTGGATCGACAGGTCGATGCCGCCGAGCAGGATGGCGAAGGTGACGCCGGTCGCCAGCATAAACAGCACGGCGGTGTTGGCAAAGAGCAGCGCCAGCGTCTCGCCGGTCAGGAAGCCGGGCGCGGCGATCTCGATGATCAGCAAAAGGGCGACAAGCAGCACCAGCGGGATGGCGCCTTGCGTCCACTTGCCCTCGAAGACCTGCTTGATGGGAAAACTTTCATTCATCGGCTTACACCATCGCTCGTAGCAACTCGACCTGATCCGGCTTGTTGCCGGGGCTGGCATCGAAGCGCGCGGTGATCTCGCCGTCGCGCATCACCAGAACCTGGTGCGACAGGCCGATCGTCTCCTCCAGCGTATCGGAGATCAGAAGGATCGCCACGCCTTGGTCCGAGAGGTCGCGCACCAGCTCGTAAACCTCTTCCTTGGCGCCGACATCAAGCCCGCGCGACGGATGGTCGAGCACCAGGATGCGCGAGCCCGCCGTCATCCAGCGCGCCAGCACCACCTTCTGCTGGTTGCCGCCACTGAGCTTGCGGCAGGCGGCGTCGGGCCCGGGCGCCTTGATGCTGAGCCGCTTGATCCAGTCAGCGGCAAGCCGCCGCTCCTTGCCGTAATCGATGGCGCCGTTGCGCATGACGCTCGAGAGATCCGCCAGCGAAATGTTCTCGGCGATCGACAGAAACATCACCAGGCCTTCGAGCCTGCGCTCGCGCGGCACATAGCCGATGCCCTTGCGCACTGCCGGCTCTGGCGAGCTGAAGCGAACCGTCTCGCCGGCGATCTTCATCTCGCCCGCATCATGTGGCAGGAAGCCGCCGACCGTACGGGTAACCTCCTCGCGTCCGGAGCCGACGACGCCGGCGATGCCGACGATCTCTCCGGCGCGGATCGAAAGGTCGACACCATGATAGAAGCCGCTGGCGCCCAGGCCCCTGGCCTCGACCATGATCTTATCGCCCGGCGGCTGCTGACGGGCCTCGCGATAATATTCGGCCTGCAGCCCGCGCCCGACCATGATCTCGTGCAGCTCCGGCGCGGTGACTTCCGCGGCGCGGTGTTCGGCCACGACCGCGCCGTCCTTCATCGTGTAGACGCGGTCGGAAATCGCCAGCACTTCGTCGAGGCGATGCGACACGAAGACGAAGCTGGCGCGGGATTTGAGCGAGCGCACCCGCGCGAACAGAACCTCGATATCGGCGGCGTTGAGCACCGAGGTCGGCTCGTCGAGCAAGATGAGCAGCGGACGCTCGACCATCTCCTCCAGCGTCAGCGCCTTGGCGAGCTCGACCATCTGGCGCGCGGCGAAGGTCAGTTCGGAGGTGCGCGCGGTGACGTCGATGTCGACGCCGATCTTGGCCAGTTGCCGGCGCGCCGCAGCATTCATGGCGCGCCAGTTGACAAGACCGAAGCGGGTGAAGCGGTCTTCTTCGCCGAGATAGATGTTTTCGGCGACGGTCAGGTTGAGCACCAGCGATTGTTCCTGGAACACCATGCCGATGCCGTTCCTGGCCGCGTCACGGGCGTTGCGTAGCTTGAGCTGTTCGCCGTCGAGGGTGATCGTACCGCCATCCGGCCGATAGCCGCCGGCCAGCAGGCGCATCAGCGTCGACTTGCCGGCGCCGTTCTCGCCGATCAGTCCGACCACCTCGTTCGGCCGCACCTCTATGGAGACGTCGCGCAACGCCTGGACGCCGGGGAAATTCTTGATGATGCCGGTTGTATGCAGCATGGCGCTCACTTCACGATCTTCAGGCGAACGCGGTCGAGCGACAGCGCCACCGCCGCGATGATCATCAGGCCCTGCACCGTCTGCTGGATGTAAGGCGAGATGCCGAGCAGGATCATGCCATTGGCCAAAACGGTGACGATCAGCACACCGATCAGCGTATTGACGACGCCACCCTCGCCCCCGGTCAGCGCCGTGCCGCCGACGACGACGGCCGTGACCGCCGCGAACAGCCTGCCGTCGCCGATGACGGCGTGCGACTGGCCGAGCTGAGCCGCGGCAAGCACACCGGCAATGCCGAAGAAGAAGCCGGCCAGCGCAAACGCCGCGATCCGCACGCGCACGACATTGACGCCGGAGAGCTTGGTCACGTCCTCGTCGCCGCCGATCGCCAATATGTGGCGGCCAAGCCTGGTGTGATACTGGATGACCGCTGCAAGCGCGAACGCGCCGAGCGCGACCCAGACCGCCAGCGGCAGGCCGAGGAAACGGTGCAAGGCGAGATTGCGGATCGAGGCGTCGTTCAGTCGTATGGCCGAGCCGCCCAGCATATAGACCGACAGGCCAAGTCCGATGAACCACATGCCGAGCGTCGCCATGAAGGACGGGATGCGCAGCATCGTCTGGACGAGACCGCTGATGAGGCCCATGACCGTGCCGGCGGCGATCGCCGCCAGCACCGCCCACCAACCATAATCGTTGCCGTTGCTGTCATTGGCGGCGAGCAGCACCACCACCATCGCCGCCACAGACAGGGTACCCTCGACGGAAAGGTCGATGCTGCCCATCAGAATGATGAATGTCAGGCCCATCGCCAGTGTCAGCGGCACGGCGGCGGAGTTCGCTAGCCGCACCAGATTGCGCAGCTCGATGAAATTGGGATTGGCGATGGTGATCAGAACGCACAGCACTGCCAGCACCGCCAACGGCGCGAGCCTGCGCCAGCGCCTGCCGCCGAGCATAGTGGCGATGCGGCCGGGGAGGAATGTCATAAGCGTTGTCCGCTCGATGTCCGAAACGGACTTCAGGGGTTCTGTATCGATTGTCAACAAACCGCTTCCCGTCTGCTGGTGACAGGCGTCGTGGCCGCGGGCGCAAGACGCCGGCAAAAAGGGGCGGGCCGCTGCCAGGGAGAAGCCGGCCCGCCCCAAACGGGTCAGGCCCGGATCGCTCCGGTCACCCGGCCCCAGAGATCGTTCCAGTCAATCTCGGGCTTCGACTCGACATTGGTCTTGTAATATTCCTCAACATTGTCGTGCGAGATCAGCACCGCCTTGCCGTAGAATTCGCGGTGTTCCGGCGGCTCCTTGGCCGGGTCGAACTTGCCTATCTTGGCGTTGTAGCCGATAGCCAGCCCCATGCCGCCCTGCCAGAACGGATCCGAGGTGATCGTGCAGGCGAACTCGCCGGTGCGCACCGCGTCGACCGCCGTCTTGATGCCGTCGACACCGACGATCGGCACCTTGCCGGCGAGGTTTTCGGCGCGCAGCGCTTCGAGCGCACCGGAGCCCATGTCGTCATTGGCGGCCCAGATGCCCTTGATGTCGTCACCGAAACGGGTCAGCAGATTGCCCATCAGGTCGAAGGCCTCGGTGGATTTCCAGTTTGCGACCTGGAAGTCGAGCAGCTTGATGTCGGGGTTCGCGGCGAGCGCAGCATCGAGGCCCTTCTTGCGTTCAATCGCTGCTGTAGTCGAGATCAGGCCGCCGAGCGCGACGATGCCGCCCTTGCCGCCCATGGCCTTGAACAGAATCTCGGCGATGGTCTTGCCGCTGGCGATGCCGTCGAACTCGATATGCGAGACATAGTTCGGGTTGAAGTCCTTGGGGTGCAGGTCGGCAGGCTTGTTCCACTGCGTCACGACATAGGCGCCGGCCTTGGCGCATGCTTCGACGATCGGGCGCGCGTCGGGCGTGTCGTTGGGATCGGAGTTGAGCACCATGTTGCCGTTGGTCTTGGCCAGCATCGCTTTGATATCGGCGATGCCCTTCTCGCTGTTGCCTTCCGAGACCAGCGTGACGTGCTCCAGCCCGGCCCATTTGGCATAAGCCTCGGCGCCGGTCTTCCACACCGCGTGATAGGGATTGGACAACGAGCGGATCGACGTCACCAGCGTCGGCTTGTCGGCCGCGCGCAGCACATTCGGCATCGCCAGCGTCGCCGCCCCGGCGGCAGCGCCCAGCATCAGCGTCCGGCGGCTCACCCTGCCGGAAAAAACAAGACCATTGCTGTCCTTCATTTCGAACCTCCCGATTGAATTGTTTCCGCCCGGCTCGTGCGCAGGGAGCGCGGCCGGGTCCTCCGGAGACGGGCCGTCAAGTTCCTCTACTTGTACGACAACCCTTCAACACGGCAACCATACCCTTTCTCTTGACGTGGCACAAGCGACTTGAGATCGTCGCGCGTAAAAGCGCGAGGCCGGATTTGCCTCGGCAAGGGAGCGAGAATGGCGGACTATATCATCGTTGGCGGCGGCTCGGCCGGCTGCGTGCTTGCCGCGAGGCTGAGCGAGGATCCAGGCCTGTCCGTCGTCCTGCTCGAGGCCGGGCCGCCCGACACCGACCGATACATCCACATGCCGGTGGGCTTCTTCAAGATGACGTCCGGGCCGCTGATCTGGGGTTATGACGCGGCACCGGGCAAGGAGATCGACGGCCGCGTCATGGTCTACCCGCAGGCGCGCGTGCTCGGCGGCGGCTCCTCGATCAACGCCCAGGTGTTCACGCGCGGCTGCCCACAGGACTATGACGACTGGGCGGCCGACTTCGGCTGCGCGGGATGGAGCTACGCCGATGTGCTGCCATATTTCGTTCGGTCCGAGGGCAACGACACTTTTGCCGGTTCCCAGCACGGCATCGACGGACCGCTCGGCGTTTCCAGCGGCACGCCGCACCCGCTGACCAGGATCTTCGTCAAGGCGGCGCAGCAGGCTGGCCTACCCTTCCGCGCCGACTTCAATGCCGGCGAGCAGGAAGGCGCCGGCTTCTACCAGACGACGACGCGCAATGGCAGGCGCTCGAGCACCGCGGTCGCCTATCTGAAACCGGCGCTCGGCCGCGGGAACCTGACGCTGCGCACCGGCGCCACGGTCAGCCGCGTCGTCGTCGAGAGGGGTCGGGCCGTCGGCGTCGAGATCATCGTCAACGGTCGCGCCAAGTTGCTGCGCGCTGAGCGCGAGGTCATCGTCACCGCCGGCGCCATCGGCTCGCCGAAGCTCCTGATGCTGTCCGGCATCGGCCCTGCCGCGCATCTCGAAAAGCATGGCATCAAAGCTGTGCATGATCTCGCTGGGGTCGGCCAGAATCTACACGATCACATGGACGTGGACGTCGTCGCGGAACTCAACGGGCCGCACGGCATCGACCGCTACAAGAAGAAGCGTTGGCAGGCCGTCGCCGGCCTCGAATATGCACTCTTCGGCAAAGGACCGGTTGCCTCCAACATCGTCGAAGCCGGCGGTTTCTGGTGGGGCGACCGCTCGGAAAAAACGCCAGATATCCAATTTCATTTCCTGCCCGGCGCCGGTGTCGAGGAAGGCATCGGCTCGGTCCCCGGCGGCAATGGCTGCACGTTGAATTCCTACCATGTGCGGCCGCGTTCGCGCGGCAGCGTCACTTTGCGCTCGGCGGATCTGCGCGATGCGCCGGTCATCGATCCCAATCCCTTCGCCGAGCGCTACGACGTCGAACGCGCCATCGACGGCATCGAGATCAGTCGCGAGATCCTCTCTCAGCCGGCCTTCGCCAAATACATCAGCCGCGAGCATTTGCCTGGAGCGGCGACGAAGGGCCGCGCGGCACTCGAAGCCTTTGCCCGCCAGCATGGCCGCAGCGCCTATCACCCGGTCGGCACCTGCCGCATGGGCGGCGATGCCGACAGCGTCGTTGATCCGGAACTGCGCCTGCGCGGGCTGCAAGGCTTACGCGTCTGCGACAGCTCGGTGATGCCACGCATCGTATCATCGAACACCAACGCAGCGGTGATCATGATGGCCGAGAAGGCGGCGGATATGATCACCGGGAAGACACCAGCGGCATAGCTCACTCGAAGCGGGACACTCCGGAGAGGACAGGCTCCCTTAATTTATCCCCCTGCCGCTCTCGGCATCGAACAGGTGCACCTTATTCACCATGATCTCCAGGTTCACCTCCTGATCCGGCTTGAAGGGCGGCCGGCCCCGGATCTCCACCATCAGGTCGACGCCATCGGCGGCTAAGGTGATTTCCTGCGCTTCACCGGTCGGCTCGACCACCTGGACTCTCGCCTTTGCGTGGCTTCCGCCGACAGCGATGTGCTGAGGACGAATCCCGTAAACCACGCCCTGCCTGTCCCCTGTCTCGTGCGGCAAGGGCAGGCGTAGCCCCTGCTCAGCGATGAATGCGCCACTCTGGATGCGACCGTTGATGAGATTCATTTCCGGCGAGCCGATAAAGCCTGCGACGAACAGATTGGCCGGGTTCTCGTAGAGTTCGGAAGGGGTGCCGATCTGTTCGATGCGGCCCTTGTTCAACACCACGATGCGGTCGGCGAGCGTCATTGCTTCTGTCTGGTCATGGGTGACGTAGATGCTGGTTCGTCCCAGCCGTTGGTGCAGCTTCTTGATCTCGGCACGCATCTTCACGCGCAGCTTGGCATCGAGATTGCTGAGCGGCTCGTCGAACAAGAAGGCCGCAGGGTCGCGGACGATGGCGCGGCCCATGGCGACACGCTGGCGCTGGCCGCCGGACAGTTGACGCGGCATGCGCCCGAGCAGGTCCTGCAGACCGAGGATCTCGGCCGCGGCCTTCACTCTGGAAACGATCTCTTCCCGGGGAACCTTGGCCAGCCGCAGCGCGAAGCTCATATTGTCGGCCACGCTCATATGCGGATAGAGGGCATAGCTTTGGAACACCATGGCTATGTCGCGCGACTTGGCCGGCATCTCGTCGACGACGCGTCCGCCGATGCGGATCTCGCCAGTCGTATGCTCTTCGAGCCCCGCGATGATGCGCAGCAACGTCGACTTGCCGCAGCCCGACGGACCGACCAGGACCACGAACTCGCCGCTGGCGATCTCGATGTTGACGTCGCGCAGAACTTCCACCGCCCCGAAGCTCTTGCCGAGCTGTTCTATCTCGATTGCAGACACCTATTCTTCTCCCGTACCGGCACGGCTCATTTTCGTTGAGCCTGCCGCCATGCGCGGTATTCAGCCTCGCCCTCGGGGCTCAACGGGTAGTATTTCCGCAGGTCTCCTCCTTGCGCGAGCCGCAAGCGCGAAAACTCTTCCCACTCGATATGCGCGCCGGCGAGTTCGACCAGTTTGGGGGCAAGGCCGACCGGCACGACGACCACGCCATCGTCGTCGGCGACGATGATATCGCCCGGGATGACCAGCACGTTCGAGCAGGCGATCGGAACGTTGACGGCGAAGGGAACGATGTTGGTCTGGGCATGGAAATTCGGCGTGACGCCCCTCACCCAGATGCCGATGTCGAGCGCAGCCGCCTGGGCGGAATCGCGAATACAGCCGTCGATAACGACGCCGGCGCCGCCACGCCCGGCGAAATAGGTCAGCATCATCTCGCCGAAGATGCCGCTGCCCATGTCGCCACGGGCATCGACCACCACCATGTCGCCGGGCTGAGTGGGATAAAGCACGTGCCGGTGCAGTTGCCGCTCCGGCTCCTCGTATTCCGTCTCGTTGTACAGATCCTCGCGCTTCGGCATGCACTGGAGGGTCAGGGCCGGCCCCGCCGCTGTGCTGCCGAGCCTCAGCGGACGCGGCCCACGGATCTGCGGGTCGCGAATGCCCATCTTGTGGTAAAGCTCGCTGGCCAGTGTCGCCGAACCGATCGCCGCCAGCGCGTCGACCAGTTCTCGTGGCGGCCGGGAAATGTCCGGTATCGCCGGTATCTGGTCAGCTTCCATTCTATTTCCTCCAATGCGCGGCGAGGTGCGAAACCTCGCTAATCGTCACTCAGTTGCATTCAACCTTAGTCGAAGCCGTTCAGCCGCGAACCGCGCCGGTCGTGAGCCCCTTGACCAGCAGCCCCTGGGCAAACCAGACGAACACCAAAGTCGGGATGACCATGAGCACGCCGGCAGCCGACATGGCGCCCCAGTCGATGCCGAACTGCGAGACGAAATTGGTGAGACCGACCGGCAGCGTCTGCGCGGCCTTGCTCGAGGTCAGCGTTAGCGCGAGCAGCAGGTCGTTCCAGGTGAAGAGGAAGGTGATGACAGCGCTGGCGCCGATGCCCGGCGCAATCAGAGGCGCGACGATCTGGACCAGCGTGCGCACGGTGCCGGCGCCATCCGACTGGGCGGCCTCCTCGATCTCTTTCGGCACATCCTGGATGAAGCCCAGAAGCAGCCAAATGGCAACCGGCAGCTTGGCGGCCGTATGGCTGAGGATCAGCGCCCAGACAGTGTCGAGCAGGCCCATGGCGGCGAACACGGCGAAGAGCGGGATAGCAAGCGCGATGACCGGGATCATGCGCATGATCAAAAGCAGCCCGAAGATCAGCATGGCGCCCGGCATCCTGAAGCGCGACAGCGCATAGGCGCAGGGGATGGCCAGCAGATGGACAAGAATGACCGTCGCCACCGAGACAATGACGGTGTTCCAGACATAGCCCATCGTGTCGTACTGGGCGAAAACGGAGACGTACTGCGTCAGCGTCGCTGTCTCGGGGATGACGTGCACCGGAACCGAGAAGATATCGGCCGAGCTTCGGATCGAGGTCAGGAACAGCCACACCAGCGGAAAGACGGTGAGCGCGACTGTGACGACTAGCGCCAAATACTGACCGGCGATTCCCGCCGTGAACCGGCGGCGCCGGCGCTTTGGCATGGAACGTGCGCTGACGATGACAGCTTCGCTCATATCGCCCTCCGTTTCGCAATCAGCCACGGCACTCCGTAGAGCAGGGCGAGCACGAACAGCGACATGCCCAGCGCGATGTAGGAGACCGCCGCCGCGTGTCCGAAATCCACCGCCTGAAACGCCAGCAGGTAGGAATAGACCCTGAGCAGATTGGTGGCGCCGCCCGGGCCGCCCTGCGTCATCAGCCAGACGACGTCGAAGGTGCGGAAGGTGTCGATGATGCGCAGCATCAGCGCGATCATGATGACCGGGCGCATCAGCGGCAGAACGATGTGCCAGAAGCGCTGCCACGGCGTCGCGCCATCCACCGTGGCTGCCTCGAGCGGCTCCTGCGGCAGGGATTGCAGGCCGGCAAGGAACAGAAGCACCATCAGTGGCGTGTTCTGCCAGACATCGGCGACGATCACCGAGACGAGCGCCCAGGTCGGGTGGTTGAGCCACGGAATGTCAGGCAGGTTGAACATGCGCAGCAGCGCATCGACCAAGCCGTATTGGGTGTTGAACAGCCATCGGAAGTTCAGGCCGACGACGGCGGGCGCAATCATCGGCGGAACCAAAAGCAACGTGCGCGCAAGCCGCATGCCGCGCAATTTGCCGTTGACCAGCACGGCGATCGCCATGCCAGCCACCACTTCGATCGTGATGGAAACGACGCTGAAAATGGTCTGGTTTCGCAGCGCCTGGTTGAACTGGCGGCCAAAGAGCCCGTCGGTGTAGTTTCCCGTTCCGATGAATGGCGCCGACCCGCTCAGATCCCAGCGGAAGAAGCTCATGACGAAGGAGTATCCGAGCGGATAGATCAGGATGGCTAGCATGACGAGAAGCGCCGGGCTGGCCAGGAGGTAACCTCTCTGCCAGGTGTAGGGCAGCGGCGAACGTCGCCGGCGCCCTGGCGCCCGGTGCTGTGCGACGGCCGCCATTCTCAGTCGTAAGCTCCGGCCCGGCGCATGATCTCTTCCGCCTCCTTCGCCGCCTGATTGAGCGAGTCGGCGGGCGAAACCTGATCTGACAGGGCTTGCTCGATGGCCGAGAACATCAAGGTGCAGACCTTCGAGAAGCCGGCGAGCTTGGGCCATTCCTTACCGTTCGCGATCGTCGTCTCGAGCTGCTGCAGCCAAGTGGCCTGCGGGCCCTTGGCCGCAGCGATCACTTCCTTGGCCAGACTCTGGCTGCTCGGGAAGTTGGTGAACTGGTCGAACTGGAGCCGCTGGGCGTCGGTACTGACCGTGTATTTGATGAACTCGACGGCGGGTTCCTTGCGTCCGGATTGGCCGTTCAGCGCCATGGCATGCGAGATGGCGCATGAGATCGCCTCCTTGTCCCGCACATAGGGCGCCGTCGACCATTTACCGACGACGCGCGAGGTTTCCGGATTGGACAGGGTGGCGAAGGCGCCCGGCCAATCGAAAGTGGCATAGACCGTACCGGACGAGAATTCGGTCGAGTTCTCGTTCCATTGATAGCCAACGGCGTCGGGCGGCACGATTTTGTGCTTCTGGATCAGATCGCGATAGAAGGTGAGCGCCTTGATGCCGGCTTCGGAATTGAACGCCGGCTTGTTGGCCTGGTCGACCCAGTCGCCGCCTGCCTGCCAAAGCAGGTCGCTGAAGGTGCGCTGGGCGGGGTCCCCCTGCCCCGGCACGACAAGGCCATAGTGCCCGTTGCCAGTGAGTTTTAGCCCGACATCGACGAGTTCTTCCCAGGTTCCGGCCGGCTTCAGGCCCTTCTCTTGATAGATGTCGCTGCGGTAATACTGAACGCGCGCATCCATGTTGCGCGGAATCGCCGCCAGATTTCCGGTCTTGGGATCGCGCAGGTATTTAACCGCGACGGGATAGAAGTCTGCCAGCTCGGAGTCGCTGAAATAGCTGTTCAGCGGCGCGAAATGGTTGAAGTAGGAATCGATCTGCGCGGTGTGGGTGCTGTAGACATCGTACTGGCTCGACCGTGCCGCGCTCAACGTGACCACCTTCGCCGTCAGGGGCGTGAATTCCAGGAGGTCGTAGCGAACCTTGATGCCGGTCTTGGCGGTGAAGTCCTGGACGATCTTCTCCCAATATTTGGGATAGAGCGGGCCGCCCGTGATCAGCAATGCGGTGATCTCTTTAGCGTCTGCCCTGGCAACCCACGGCGCGGCAAGCGAGCCGGCCGTCACCGCCGCGCTCGCGGCAAGGAATTTGCGTCTCGATAAGGTTCCGGACATCACAATCTCCTCCTGGTTTGATGGATCGGTCCGTCCAGGGACGGCCGACGACTTTCGCCCTCGACAGTCCGCCGGCGTGCTCCTCCCGCGGCGAGACTGCCTGTATGGGTTCCCGGACGACGCTTGCGAGCCTCCGGGCGATCGGGCACTTGCGCTCCAACACGCCTCAGTTGGTAAGGCGTATCGATCTTGATCTCGGACGGCGGCAACAGGGCACGGCGACTGGACACCGCTCGATCCCTTTCCGCAGGCCGTGTTATAGGCTAGTGAGCGTTTTTATGAGATAAGTTGACTGCATATCTAGCTATCAGCCTATAAGCTTATCAGACAAGTGGATGTTAGTGATGGATACCGTCGAGGTCAAGCTTCAAACTTTGCCCAAGCAGGTAGCTGGTGTGCTGGCGCGACGCATCGCCGGCAGCGGTGTCGCGGGCGCCCAGGGGCCGTCGGAACAGCAGATCCTTCAGGAGTTCGGGGTCTCGCGCGCGGTTGCGCGAGAGGCGCTGAAGATCCTGGCGTCGCTCGATATGATCGAGATCGCGCAGGGACGGCGCGTGGTGCTGCGCCCCGCCGAGGAGTGGGATTACCTCAGCCCATTGCTCATCGACTGGCTGCCGCCCGAGCAGATGCGCGAGATCCTGGCCGAAGCGCACGCGACGCGGATAATCATCGAGCCGGCGATCGCCGCCATCGCGGCCAAGCACATGACCAAGGAGAACCTCGAGCGTCTCGGCACCTTGCTGGCGGCGATGTCGGCGAGCGAAGACAATCCGGATGCCTATCTGAAGCTCGATCTGGATTTCCACATGGAGATTTGCCGGGCAGCGCAGAACAGGATTCTCGACCGCTTCATGTATTCGTCTCGGTGGTGGCAGATGGCAAGCAGGCGCATCAGCAATCAGATGCCGCATGCGCTCCCCTCGGCAACCGAAATGCACAGGGCAATCTACGAGGCGCTCGTGGCGCGCGATGAAAAGCGAGCCGAAGAAGCGATGCGCCGGCACCTCAAGAAAACCACCGCGGTCGGCTTGCCTCGGTGAAGAAGCAGCGCAGCCAGCATTTGCGCTGGCCGCGCCGCAGCGTGCCGGGAGGACAGGGCGTTGAATTGAGAGGGGGCCCTAGGCCCTCTTCGCTTGTTGTTCCTGGCGCTGGCGTGCGCGGAAACCGAACATGTCGCCCTTGTCCTTGATTTCCGCCCAGATCGGGGCCGTGATCCTGTCGATGGCGGCAATGTCCGCGTCGGAGATCGTCCAGCCGGCGCTCTCGACGTTTTCCTCCAGCTCCTTGACGGTGCGGGCGCCGACCAGCGGCGAGCTGACGCCCGGCCTGCTGGTGAGCCACTGGATCGCAAGCTGCGGAACCGTCTTGCCGTAGCGCGCCGCGATCGGCTTGAGGAGGTCGACGGCATTCACCGCCCGCTCATAGGTGCCCGGCTGGAACAGCACCGTTGTGCGCCGCTCATCGCCCTCGACGAATTTCGTGTCCGGTGACAGCGTGCCGGTGAGCAGTCCCTGAGCCAGGCCGCTGTATGGCATGACGCCGATATTGTGCTTGCGGCAATAGGGCAGCGTTTCGGCCTCAACCTCGCGCCAGAGCATGTTGTAGGGCGGCTGCAGCACGTCGATGACGCCATGTTGGCGGGCGCTGTCCATGTCGGCGGTGTTGAAATTCGAGACGCCGACCGCCTTGATCCGTCCTGACGCGCGCAGCCGCTCCATCATCTCCATGGTCGGGCCGATCGGAAACTCCGAGTTCGGCCAGTGGACGAAATAGACGTCGACATGGTCTGTCTGCATGCGCTTCAGCGAACCGTCGAGCGCCGCCTCTATCGCGGCGGGTTCCAGATGATTGGGCGCGACCTTGGTCGCGATGACGGCCTTGTCGCGACGGCCGGCCAGTGCCTCGCCGACGACTTCCTCGGCATGGCCGTGTCCATAGGCCTCGGCCGTATCGATTAGCGTGATGCCAAGCTCGAGCGCGCGTCGGATCACCCGGATCGATTCCTTATCGTCGGCCGCGCCCCAAAACGCGCCCGACATGCCCCAAGTCCCAAGTCCGATTTCCGATACCTTGACCGGCGACGATCCCAGCTGTCGCTGTTGCATCCTGTTCCTCCCGATTGCCGGCATATATGGGCCATGGCCCTGCCGTTACCCAATTTATACGCTTATATACTCGTCTAACAAGTGCGTTCTCCGGGAATCGCAATTCGTCGCCAAAAACCGCAAATTCCCAAATAATTCAAGGTAAGGCGGGAGGCTCTGAAGCCGGCTGACGCAAAATCTCTCAAAGGGGGTTTACGCCTTATTCGGCAATCGTGTATGCTTATTAGACAAGTTGGCATTTAGCCAGAATTGTATGCTGTAAAGTGCGACGCCATTACGGGGAGAAGGATCCGATGAAGATCGTGGATATCAAGACAGCGGTCGTCGCCTATCACGGCAAGGCGACGCTGATCCGGATCGATACGGACGCCGGTATCTCCGGTTATGGCGAAGCCAACCCCGATGCAGGTGCCGCCGCAATCGTCGGGCTGATTTCGGAACTGAAGTCGGAATTGATCGGCCAGGATCCGCGCAATGTCGAATATTGCTGGGACAAGATCCGCCGCGATCACGTGTTTTCCGGCGCGCAGGCCGGCGTCTTTCTCATCGCCCTCACCGGGCTCGAAATGGCGCTGTGGGACGTGGCGGCGAAAGCCGCCGGCCAGCCGCTCTACCGCATGTTCGGCGGCAAGTTCCGCGACCGGATAAGGCTCTACGCCGATTGCGGCGACGGCGATGACGAATCGGGATCGCCGCAGGGCTGTGCGGCGCGCGCGCGCCGCATGGTTGAGGAGGGCTTCACCGCGCTCAAGTTCGACATCGACAATCTGCACCATCCAACGAAATTCGACCGGATGAACCACACCATCAACGGCGCGGAACTCCGCTTCATGGTGGAGCGTGTGGCGGCGGTGCGCGAAGCGGTCGGCCCCGACATCGATCTCTGCATCGATTTGCATGCGCGCTACGACGTGCTGAGCGCCAGCCGTATCGCCGCCGAGATGGAGCGCTTCAATCTTCTGTGGCTCGAAGAGCCGATCCCGGCGGAAAATGTCGAGGCTCTAAAGCAGATCAGAATGCGTACGAAAACGCCGATCTGCGTCGGTGAAAACCTCTATCTGCGCTGGGGCTTTCGCGAGTTGTTCCAGAATTACGGGGCCGACGTCGTCATGCCCGATGTGCCGAAATGCGGCGGCCTTGCGGAAAGCCGCAAGATCGCCAACCTCGCCGAGATGTATTATGTGCCCTTCGCGCCGCATCTGGTGTCGACGCCGCTGGGCACGATGGCGACCTGCCATGTCTGCGCCAGTGTGCCGAACTTCCTGGTGCTGGAATGGCACGCGCTCGAGGAACGGCACGCGTGGGACAGCTATGTCCGCCTGCCGGACGGCGCAAGGTCCATCGTCGAGGACGGCCATATCGCGGTGTCCGACGTTCCCGGCATCGGCGTCGAGCTCGACATGGATGGTGTGTGCAAGCACGCGGTTCCTGGCTTCGGCATTTTTGAGTAGCGGATGATCGGATGGAGACTCTTCTGGCCGGGCGCTGCGCTGCTCGGCAAAAAGAGACCGTCAGGAGGAGGCCATGGGCAAGCGGATCGTTTTCACCGGCGGCAGCGGCAAGATCGGCCGCCACGTCATACCTTATCTGCTGAAACGCGGGCATCAGGTCCTCAACCTCGACCTGACTCCGCTCGACGTGCCGGGCGTCGACACCGTCATCACCGACCTTGCCGACGCCGGCGAAGCCTACAATGCACTGACGCTGCATTTCGGGTTCAATGAATATTTCGGCGGCAAGGGCCGCCGGCCGGTCGATGCGGTGGTCCATTTCGCGGCGCTGCCGCGGATATTCCTGCGGCCGGACAACGCCATGTTCGCCGCCAATGTGCAGTCGACCTACAATGTGGTCGAGGCCGCCACCAAGCTCGGCATACGCAAGATCGTCACGGCTTCCAGCGAGACGGTCTATGGCGTCTGCTTTGCCGAAGGCGAACGCGATTTCAAGTCGTTTCCGATGGATGAGGACTACGACGCCGATCCGACCGACAGCTACGGCCTTTCCAAACTGCTAGGCGAGAAGATCGCGCGGTCTTTCGCCTCTCGCACCGGAGCCGACATTTATGCCCTGCGGATCGGTGGCGTCGTCGAGCCGAAGGACTATGCCCGCTTTCCGGAATTCCTGGCCGATCCCTCGAAGCGGCGGCGCGACGCCTGGACCTATATGGACGTGCGCGATCTCGGTCAGATCGTCGACCTGTGCGTCGAGAGGGACGGCTTGGGATTCCAGATATTCAACGCCGTCAACGACACCATCGTGTCTGAATTGCCGACGGCGGAGTTTCTCAGGAAGCATGTGCCCAACATACCGGTCACCCGCGCCATGGACGCATTTGAGGGACCGATCTCCAACCGGAAGCTGCGCGACGTCCTTGGGTTCCGGCAAGAGTATGACTGGCGGACACAGTGACCCGATCGTGCCCCACGGGCAGCGGCGACCGGCTTGATAGAGCCACTACATCCGGCTGATCTCTGACCAGCTCGTTCCAGGCGTCAGGCCGGTGACAAGCCACCCAGGCCGAATGTCGCGCCGTATCACAATCGGCAGAGCGTCAACATGATTTCTCTTCCGAGCTTACTCGCGATGAAGGTACCTCTCACCTCGGGCAAGGTCCGTCCGCGCAGTCAGTTCTTGTCGAGATCGAGAGATTTACAGCGACTAACCTGTAGGGACGTTTCCACCCCCGGAAGTCAAAGGATAAGCTGCGGTCGGCGTTTGGGCTGCAAGCGGGCCGGCAGCGATTTCGCTGCTCCTGACCGATGTCAGCTACGCTGCTGGACCCAGATGTTGGAAGAACTGCAGGAACAATTCACGCTCGGTGGTGATGTCGAGCTTTTCATAGATGCGGCGGCGGTGGTTCTTCACCGTGCCGACGGTGATGCCGAGCCGCTCGGCAATGTTGGCGGTGGGATGGCCGGCGAGGATGAGCTGCACCAGTTCGCGCTCGCGCGATGAAAGCTCGGGCCAGAGGCTTTCCGGAATTCTGGGCTTCTGCTGCGGCGAGGCGCCGGGACCACTGGGCGCCGAGGTGCGGGAGAAGTCTGAGCCGCGTGCTTTGATGTCCAGCGCATGCAGCGCCTCGAACACCGGCAATCGCTCGGTGAGCAGCGCGATCTCGCTGTCCTTGAACGACACCGTCGAGCGGTCGAGGAAGATGCCGAGGCACCAGTCGCCGCCATCGGCCAGCATGATGCCGACCTCGTCGCAGATTTCCGACTGCGCCAGGAAACCGGCTATGTACTGCCCGCGTTTGGCCTCCTCGTTGGCCAGACCTTTCAGCGGCATGATGCCTAGCCGGCGCTGGCTGCGCCACGAGGCATAGAACGGATCGAAGACGTAGTAATTGTCGAGATAGCGCCGCACCATCTCGTCGGAGAAGCGCCGGTGCTTGACGAATTCCGGCGTCTTGGTCGCCGAGTAGCGCGTCACCGTCACCAGGTCATGCGCGATGTCGGCGCCGATCAGGTCGATCAGGCAGTCGACATGCCGGTCGGTGCCGGTGGCGGCGATCGCTTTGGCCAGCGGCGCCCAGATGTTGCCCATGCGCATGCCCTTTTCTCGGCGAACCCGGCCCAAGCGTCATTGTGTCTTTAGGCATATGGCGCGATCCGGCTTTGGGAATCTAGCCTGCGGTCACTCTCGGCAAGGGAAAGCGACCCGTGGACCAGATTACCACCAACCCAATCGTCATCGGCATCGACGCCGGTGGCACCATGACCGACACGATCCTTGTCGATCAGGACGGCCACTTCAAGATCGGCAAGTCGGCGACCACTCCGAAGAACGAGGCCGAGGGCTTCCTCGCCTCCGCCGAGGATGCGGCCGATGCCTGGGGCATCTCGCTGCAGGACCTGTTCTCAGGCGTCAATGTCGTGCTCTATTCCGGCACCGGCATGCTCAACACGCTGTTGTCGCGCACCGGCCGCAAGCTCGGGCTGATCACCACCAAGGGCCTCGAGGACATGATCCTGATGGGGCGCGGCCTGCAGGCCTGGGCCGACTATTCCTATGCCGACCGCCTGCACGCGGTCACCCATCACCATCCCGATCCGCTGGTACCGCGCCGCCGCACCCATGGCGTCACCGAGCGCATCGACCAGTTCGGCGACGTCATCCTGCCGCTCTACGAGCACGAGGTGCATGCGGCCGCCAAGAAGCTGATTGCCGACAAGGTCGAGGCGATCTGCATCATGACCATCTTCTCTCACGTCAATCCGGCGCATGAGAAACGCATTGCCGAGATCTGCCGCGAGGAGATCGCCACCGCCGGCGCCGACATCCTCGTCTACACCAGCCATGAGGTGCGTCCGGTCATCCGCGAGCAGTCGCGGCTGAACTCGGTGCTGATCGAGGCCTACGCCACTTCGCGCGGCCGCAAGCAGCTCAAGGGCATTGAGGACGTCTCCAAGAAATACGGCTTCAAATATGGCGTGCAGACGCTGCTCTCCTTCGGTGGCCTGACCTCGATCGACCATCCGCGCCTGCACGAGACGATGATCTCCGGGCCGATCGGCGGCATTCTCGGCGCGGCCTATGTCGGCAAGCTGATTGGCAACGACTCGCTAATCTGCTCGGATATGGGCGGCACGTCCTTCGACATGGGCGTCATCACGCGCGGCCAGACGCGGATCGAGAACGAGCCGCTGATGGACCGCTTCAAGCTCAACGTGCCGACGCTGCATCTCGACACGATCGGCGCTGGCGCCGGCATGATCCTGAAGGTCGACCCGCTGACCCGAAAAGTCTCGCTCGGACCGGAAAGCGCCGGTTCCGATCCCGGCCCGATCTGCTTCGCCAAGGGCGGCACCGAACCAACCATCGCCGATTGCGATGCTATCCTCGGCCGCTTGAACCCGCACTACTTCCTTGGCGGCAAGGTCGTGCTGCAGGTCGAGAAGGCGCGCAAAGCCTTCGAGGAGAAATGCGCCCGCGTGCTCGGCGTCGGTGTCGAGGAAGCTGCCGAAGGCATGATCGACATGCTGGAGGCCGACGCTAACAATGCGCTCCGCCGCGTCATCTCCGGCCAGGGCATTCACCCCTCGGAATTCACGCTTCTGTCCTATGGCGGCTCGGGGCCATTGCACCTCGCCGGCTGCTCCAGGGGCATCGGCTTCAAGGACATCATCACCTTCCAGTTCGCCGCAGCCTTCTCGGCCTTCGGCTGCACCACGGCCGATTTCATGCGCCGCCATTCGGTGTCGACGCAGATCGACATCGGCGCCCGCGCCAGCGATGACGAATTGCAGGCCTTTGGTAAGAAGGTGACCAATGTCTGGGACGATCTCACCAAGGCTGCGGTCGACGAAATGATCGCCGACGGCCACAGCCACGACAAGATCAAGACCGTGCCGTTCCTGATGATGCGCTACACCGGCCAGCTCGAGGACGTCGAGGTCATGGCGCCGCTGTCGGCGGTTCGCTCGGCCGACGACATGCGCAAGGTCATCGCCGAGTTCGAGGCGGTCTATGCCAAGGTCAACCACCGCGTCTCGCGCTACGGCGAGGCCGGCTTCTCGATCACCGAGCTCGGGCTGATCGCCACCGCCGACAAGGTCAAGCCGATGCTGGTCAAGCGGCCGCTCGGCAAATCCGATCCGGCGTCCGCCCACAAGGGCGTGCGCGAGGCCTATATCGGGGGCCGCTGGCACAAGGCGAATCTCTACGAGATGGACTTGCTGCAACCCGGCCACGAAGTTGTCGGCCCCGCCATCATCGAACATCCGGCGACGACGCTCGTCGTCCATCCGCAGGATCGCGTCCATGTCGATGAATGGACGCTGCTGCACTACACTCACGCTTGAGAAGGGCGAACGCCATGCTGGACAAACCCGCCTCTGCGCTGCGCATCCGCGAAAGGCTGCTCGAATCCGAACGGCTGATGGACGAGACCGGCTGCTATGACGGCATCACCGAGCTCAAGCTGCGCAACCAGGATCCGCTGAAATTCGAGACGCTGCACACCAAATTGCGCGCCTACTGCGTATCGGCCCGCGAGATGGCGCGCCGCATCTCCGCCTCGCCCGGCGTGCGCGAGGTCGGCGAGATGGTCGTCGCCATCTACACGCCGGAAGGCGATGCCATCGCGCTTTCCAACGGCATCATGGTGCATGTGCACACGATGAGCCGCTTCATCAAATGGATGATCCGCAACGGCTACGAGGAAAACCCGCAGATCCGTGATGGCGACATCTTCGCCAACAATGACGCCTTCATCGGCACCGTGCAGGTGCCGGATGTGATGGACGTGGTGCCGATCTTCCATTCCGGCAAGCTCGTCGGCTGGGCCGGTGCGGTCTGCCACGAGCTCGAAGCCGGCGGCATCACGCCGGGCGGCGACGTTGCGCTGGCGCAGGAACGTTTCACCGAGGGCCTCTTCGTCTGCGCCGAGAAGGTCGGCGAGAACGACGAGCTTCGCCGCGACTACGTCATCCGCTGCGAGCGCAATCTCCGCATGCCGATCTACTGGGTGCTCGACGAGAAGGCCAAGGTGGCGTCGTGCATCGACATGCGCGAAAGCGTCAAGGCGCTGATCGACGAGATCGGCCTCGACTACTGGATGCAGGTGTCGAAGGAATTCATCGAGGAGGGTCGCCGCGCCCAGCTCGCCCGCACGCGCCAGCTCACTGTGCCCGGCATCTATCGCGGCCACACTTTTTACGGGCACGTCACCAAGGGCAAGCCCGGCTACCAGCCGCTCGGCGATCCCGACTGGCTCTACAACATGCCGATCGAGATGGAGATCACCACCGACGGCAAGATCGTCATGGACTTCGAGGGCACGCAGCCCTGGGGCTACCATTCGATGAACTGCACGCCGGCCGGCATGGATGGCGGCATGTTCGTGACGCTGACGCAGCACATGAATTTCGAAGGTCTCGTTAATGACGGCGCCTGGATGGCGACCGAACTGAAGCTGCCCAAGGGCACCTGGACCAACCCCGACAACGAGATGGTGGCGACGGCGACTTCCTGGGCGTTGCTTTTGCCCGCCTATGGCGTCTTCCAGCGGCTCCTGTCGCGCTCCTTCATCGCCCGCGGCTTCGTCGAGGAGGCCTTTGTCGGCCAGGTCAACAGCCCGATGATCGAGATGGGGGGCACCAGCCAATACGGCACGCCCTTCGGCATGGCGCATTTCGAATGCGCCGCCGCCGGGTCCGGCGCGCTCGCGATCAAGGACGGCTTGGACACCGCCTATGTCGGCTGGAACCCGGAATCCGACATGGGCAATATCGAGATCTGGGAACAGAACATGCCGATGCTCTATATCGGCAGGTCCATCGTTCCCAATTCCGGCGGCGCCGGCAAATATCGCGGCGGCTGCTCCTTCCTGTCGACCTGGCTGGTGAGCAAGACCGATCATCTCAGGCTGGTCACGTCCGAACATTCCTCGCGCGTGTTCGACAATGGCGGGCTTTGCGGCGGCTATCCGGCGCCGACCTGCCAGAAGCACCGCGCCGTGCGCGAGAGCAACATCTTCGAGCTGGCCGAAAATGGCGCGCCGCTGGCCCACCACACCGGCACCAACCCGTACCGCTCCGAACTCGAGGTCCGGCTGGAAGGCGAGCATGTGACGCTGGAAGGGCCTTACATCACAGCGCCGCATAAGACCGGCGACGTCTTCACCCATTCCTACAATGGCGGCGGCGGTTACGGCGATGTGCTCGAGCGCGATCCGGTCAAGACCGCCTGGGATGTCGAGAACGGCTTCCTCACCAAGGAGGCTGCCGAAGGCATCTTCGGCATCGTGCTCGATGAGGACGAGGAAGGCTTCCCGGTCGCCAATCTGGACGCCACCAAGCGCCATCGTGCCGAGATGCGGGCGCGACGTTTGGCTCGTGCAAAACCGGTTTCGGAATGGATCGCCAAGGAGCGCGAGCGGGTGAAGGCGGCCGATTTCGCGCCCGAGGTGAGGAAGATGTATGTCAGCGCGATCAAGCTTTCGCCGCGCTTCACCAAGGATTTTTCGACCTTCTGGGATGTCGACGCCAAATCGACCTTCGGCGTGGAGTAAGGGACCATGACCTCATACAGCAAGGAAGTCATCGCCGACCTGGTTGCCGGCACGCTGCCCTGGCCGCAGACGCGCCGCATCATGAGCGCCTACAAGGACGACGACCGCTTCTTCAAATATGTCTCGGTGCTGCAGGACCGCGTCGGCTGGAGCGATCCGATCCTGCTTCCGGTCGGCGACCATCTCTTCATCTGCCAGAGCGGCGACGAGCGGGTGACGAAATGCGAATGCGGCCATTCCTTCGGCGACTATCGCAAGAACTGGAAGCTGAAGGCGGCGATCATCGTGCGCGACAGCGAGGAGACGCTGCGCGAGATCTACCCCAACAGCGATCTGCCGGATCCGGACTGGATGGAGATCCGCGAATTCATCTGCCCTGAATGTGGCACGCTGCATGAGGTCGAGGCGGCGGCGCCCGGCTATCCGATCGTGCATGATTTCGAGCCCGATCTCGAAGGATTCTATCGCGATTGGCTTGGCAAGCCGCTGGAGCCGTCGAACAAAGGAGGCTGATGCCGCAAATGGGCCGCGTCGCAGGTAAGGTGGCGCTCGTTACCGGGGCCGGTCTCGGCCTCGGACGGGCGTCGTCGCTTTTGCTGGCGTCGGAAGGCGCCAGGCTCGTCGTCAGCGACATCGACGAGGGCCTCGCGACCCACACGGCGGCCGAGATCGTCAGGGTCGGCGGCGAAGCGCTGGCTCTGCGCCATGACGTGTCGAAGCCTGAGGACTGGCCCTCGGTCATGGCGGCGATCGAGCAGCGCTTCGGCCGGCTCGACGTGCTGGTCAACAATGCCGGCATCGCCATCGCTCGGAACATCGAGGATACCTCTTTAGCCGAATGGCGGCGCACCATGGCGATCAACCTCGACGGCGTCTTCCTCGGCTGCCAGGAAGGCATCAAGCTGATGAAGAAATCCGGCGGCGGATCGATCATCAATCTCTCTTCCATCGACGGCGTCATCGGCGAGGCGGATCTTGCCGCCTACTGCGCCTCCAAGGGCGGCGTGCGCACCTTGACCAAGGCGGTGGCCGTACACTGTGCCGAGCAGCGCTACGGCATCCGCTGCAATTCGATCCACCCCGGCTATATCTGGACGCCGCAGACCGAGAATTATCTGCGCGATCTGGGCACGCTCGAGCAGGAGAAGGCGAAAGCGCTGTCGCGCCATCCGATCGGCTTCCTCGGCGAACCCAACGACATCGCCTACATGGTCCTCTACCTCGCCTCGGACGAATCGAAATTCGTCACCGGCTCCGAAATGGTCGTCGACGGAGGCTATCTTGCAGTGTGAACACGGAGCACGTTCGCGATGACCAACCTCACCGGCCGCAGCGCCATCGTCACCGGCGGCTTTTCCGGCATGGGTTTTGCCATCGCCACGGCGCTCGCCAAGGCCGGCGCCAATGTCGCCGTCGGCTCCTACGTGGCGCCGCCGCACGCGGACAGGGCGGATGCCGCCTACTATCCCGGCGCCGACGAGATCGAGCGCGTGACGTCAGCGCTGGCTGCCCACGGCACCAAGGCGCACGCCGCCCATCTCGACGTGCGCGACAGCGCGCTCACCAATCTCTTCTTTGCCGAAGCCCAGGCGGCAGTCGGCCCGGCAGACATCCTGGTCAACGCCGCCGGCTCCACGGCCGAGCAACCGGTCTGCGGCCATTCCGACGAGCTCTGGGACAAGATCGTCGACACCAATCTCACCGGGGCGTTCCGTACGACCCGCGCGGTCCTGCCCGGCATGATCGAACGCGGCTGGGGCCGCATCGTCAACATCGGCTCGACCGCGGCTTCCGTCGGCTGGAAGGACAATCCTGCTTACTGCGCCTCCAAGGCCGGCCTGCTCGGGCTGACGCGTTGCGTGGCGCTCGAAGGCGCGGCACACGGCGTCACCTGCGTCATGATCAGTCCGACCTGGGTCGAGACCGAGCTGATGCGCCGCAACGTGGCGCAGGTCGTCGAGCGCGAAGGCAAGGGCCGCAGCGCAGAGGAACTGATGGACGAGTTCAGGAAAGGCAATCCCCAGGGGCGCATGATGCAGCCGGAGGAAATCGCGGCGCTCGCCGTCTTCCTTTGCTCGGACCTCGCCAGGGGGATCACCATGGAAAACATCCAGATCACCGGCGGCGCCTTGTGGTAGCGTCGGTGGGGGGCGATGGATTCCGGTCTCGTGGGAGGAGACCGGCATAGACGGAAGGACCATCAACAGACAGGGGAACTGACATGAAAATAAGAAATGCCTTGCAAGGGGCCGGTCTTGGCCTCGCGCTGATGCTTGCCGCAACGACGGCCGGGCAAAGCGCCGATCTTGGCGCGAAGGACGAGCCGATCAAGCTCGCCATGCTGGAATGGACGGGCGCGCACGTCTCCACGCACATCGCAGGCCAGCTTCTGGAGAAGCTCGGCTATAAAGTCGAATACGTCACCGCCGGCAATTTCCCGCAGTTTTCTGGTCTCGCCGACGGCTCGCTCAGCGCATCGGTCGAGATCTGGTTGAACAATGTCGGCGACATCTATCCGAAGGTGCTGGCCGCCAAGCAGATCGAGGATATCGGCAAGCTCGATCTGAAGACGCAGGAAGGCTGGATCTATCCGAAATTCATGGAAAAGGTCTGCCCCGGCCTGCCGGACTGGACTGCGCTGAACAAGCCCGAATGCGTGCAGGCATTGGCGACACCCGAAACCGCGCCCAACGGCCGCTTCCTCGACTATCCGGCCGATTGGGGCTCGCGCGCGGCCACCATCCTTGCCGACAACAACATGCCCTACACCGCTGTGCCGTCGGGCTCCGAAGGCGCGCTGGTGGCCGAGTTGGAAGCCGCCGAAGCCGCCAAGACGCCGCTCATCATGATGTTCTGGGGTCCGCACTACGCGCTGGCCGAGAACGACGTCGGCTGGGTGACGATGCCGCCCTGCAAGGAGCAGACCAACGAGCACTGCATCACCCCACCCGACGTCGACAAGATCGTCTGGTCGGGCTTTGGCGCCAAATGGCCGGCGGCTTACGCCTTCCTCAAGGCCTTCAAGATGGATGCGACCGAGCAGCAGAAGATGATGCTGGCCGTCGACAAGCAAGGCAAGGATCTCGACGCCGTCGTCAAGGAATGGATCGACAAGAACGAGACGGTGTGGAAACCTTGGCTCGACGCCGCCAAGGGATAATTCGCCGATGTGCCTGGCAAAGGCTGAGGGCACCATAGGCCCGGTTTCCGCACTGCGCGGAGCCGGGCGGGCGATCGGCACGGGTGGTTGAGGATGAACACGGCCGCGCGTCCGATAAAGCTTGCCTGCCGAAATGTCTGGAAGGTCTATGGCCGGCGCCCGGCCTATTACTTCGACTCGCGCGGCTATATCATCGATCCCGATGCGCTGGCCGAGCGCCTGCGCGCCGAGGCGCATCTGCCGGCCGTGGTCGATGCCAGCTTCGAGGTGGCGACCGGCGAGATATTCGTCATCATGGGTCTGTCCGGCTCCGGTAAGTCGACCCTGGTGCGCTGCCTGTCGCGCCTGGTCGAGCCGAGCGCCGGGGAGATACTGCTCGATGGCAGGAACCTGCTTGCCGCCAGCGGCAAGGAGCTGATCGAGCTGCGCCGCCACGCCATGGGCATGGTGTTCCAGAATTTCGGCCTGCTGCCGCATCTGAACGTGTTGGGCAATGTCGCCTTCCCGCTGAAAATTCAGGGCAAGCCGGCGAAGGAACGCGAGGCCCGCGCCCGCGAGATGATCGCGCTGGTCGGACTCGAAGGCCGCGAGGCATCCTTCCCGCACCAGCTCTCCGGCGGCCAGCAGCAGCGCGTCGGCATCGCCCGTTCGCTTGCGGTGGGGCCGGAGCTCTGGTTTCTCGACGAGCCGTTCTCGGCGCTCGATCCGCTGATCCGCAAGCAGATGCAGGATGAGTTCCTGCGCCTGCAGCGCATGCTGAAGAAGACGATCATCTTCATCACCCACGATATCGCCGAGGCCTTCCGGCTTGCCGACAGGCTGGCGATCATGCGGGCCGGCAAGATCGTGCAAATCGGCCGTCCCGCCGACATCGTGCTCAACCCGGCCGACGACTATGTCGCGCAGTTCACCGAGGACATGCCGCTGTTGCGCGTCATCACGGCCGGCGACATCGCCACGCCCGCCAATGGCGCGCCGTTGCCGGAACGAAGCGTCGTCGCCGACACCAGCCTCGAGGCGCTCATCCCGCAACTCGCCGCGGGCGCCACGGCCTTCACCGTTCCCGGGGTGGGTGACAGCCCGCCGGCGGTGCTCGACGCCGGCGCCGTGCTCGCGGTGCTCGAACGCGAGCAGGCAAGGCGCAAGAACTCATGACGGCGCCGGCCGCGGCATTTCGACCCTCATCGCGGTTCGTGGTGGAACCGGCGCTTCTGCCTTGGTGCGGCCTGGCCGTGCTGACGGCGCTTTGCCTGCTTCTCAAAACCGAGCTTCCCTGGCTGGTCAATTTCCCCAAGCAATGGACGCTGCCGCTGGCTACCTACATCAATGCCGTGACCGACATTGTCGTCGCCGTCATCCAACCAGCCTTCCGGGCGCTGTCCGCTTTGCTCGATGCGCCGATGCGCGGCGCGCGGCTGGCGCTCGCCTGGCTGCCCTGGCCGGCGGTGATGCTGGCGATCGCCGCCCTTGCGCTGAAGTCGGGCGGTGAGCGGTTGGCGATCTTCGCGCTCGCCACGCTCGCCTATATCCTGCTCGCCGGCTACTGGCCGCAGAGCATGAACACGCTGGCGCTGGTGCTGCTGGCGGTGCCGATCTCCACCGTGCTCGGCTTCCTGCTTGGCTTTCTGGGTTACGCCCGCCCGCGCTGGCGTCCGGTCCTGCTCGGCGCGCTCGACCTGATGCAGACGGTGCCGGCCTTCGCCTATCTCATTCCGCTCCTGCTCCTGTTCGGCTTCGGTCCGGTGGTTGGGCTGATCGCCTCGGCGATCTATGCGACGCCGCCGATGGTCCGCAACACCATGCTCGGATTGGACCGTGTGCCGGCGGCCATCAGCGAGGCCGGCTTGATGAGCGGCTGCACACGCCGTCAGCAATTCTGGCAGGTCGAGGTGCCGACTGCGCTGCCGCAGCTTCTCGTCGGCTTCAACCAGACGACCATGGCGGCGCTGTCGATGGTCATCGTCGCCGCCATTATCGGTGGCTTCGAGGATATTGGCTGGGAGGTGCTCTCCTCGATGCGCAAGGCCGAGTTCGGCCAGAGCATCCTCTCCGGCCTCGTCATCGCGCTGCTCGCCATCCTCATCGACCGCCTCACCATCGGCTTCGCGAAGGCGCCGGAGACCGGGCCGACGCCCGCCATGCGCTGGATGACGCCGCGCCGGTTGGCCTTGTCACTGGCGGGTGCGCTGGCTCTCGCCGTGGTCATCCGATTGGCCGCGCCAGATGCGGCGCTTCTGCCGGAAACCGGTCTGCGCATGCAGATGGGCGCCGTCAACCAATGGCTGCTGGCGCTCGTGCGCGACTACGCCTGGTTCTTCAACGGCGTGCGCAATGCGGTGCTCTACTGCCTGCTTCTGCCGATGCGCGTCGGCATTGCCGGCTCGGCGACGCCGGCAATGTGGGGCTTCACATTGCCATCTTCGGTGCTCGCCGCCTATCTCGTCCTGGTGCTGGCCTTGGCCGTGTTGGCGCTGCGCGGCTTCGGTTGGCGCGGGGCGCTGGCCGTGCTGGCCGCCGGCCTTGTTCTCTATACCGGCTTTCTCGATCTCCCCTGGCCTGCCTTCATCCTTGCCGTCGCGTTGCTCGCCGGCCAGGTGGCCGGGCCGCGGCTCGGTTTTTTCGCGCTTGTCGGCTTCGGGCTGATCCTGGTCAACGGGCTGTGGCCGCAACTTGTGCAGTCGCTCTATCTCTGCACGCTGGCGGTCCTGCTCTGCCTTCTGATCGGCGGCGCGCTCGGCACATGGGCGGCGCATAACGATCGCGTCTCGCATATCCTGAAGCCGATCTGCGACGCGCTGCAGACGATGCCGCAATTCGTCTTCCTCATCCCGGCGCTGATGTTCTTCAAGGTGGGCGAGTTCACGGCGCTGATCGCCATCATGCTCTACGCCATCGTGCCGCCGATCCGCTATATCGAGCACGGGCTGCGGCATGTCCGTCCCGATGTCGTCGAGGCGGTCGAGCAGATGGGCGCGACGCCGATGCAGACCTTGCTGCAGGCCAAGCTGCCGCTGGCTTTGCCGATCGTCATGCTTGGCCTCAACCAGACCATCATGGCGGCGCTGTCGATGCTGGCAATCGCCGCGCTCGTCGGCACGCGCGATCTTGGCCAGGCAGTCTATGTCGCGCTCGGCAAGGCCGATGCCGGCATGGGCCTGATCGCCGGCCTGTCGATCGCCTTCCTGGCGATCCTCGCCGACCGGCTGATCCAGGCGGGCGTCAGCGGCAGGGCCGACGAAGTCAGCTGAATCTGACGCCCACAAGGCCGCGAAACCGCTAAGTTCTTGAAAAATAACATGATTAGTCCGGAGGCGCTGATAGCAGAGACTTCAGGTCGGCCTAGCTGATCCAAGAAAAGAGCCTGGACACCCTCCCATGGGCCAGATTCCCGCAGTCATTGCACCGGCTAATTTTGCTTTGCGGCTTGGTCGCGGTGCCATAGCTTCCGTTCCGGAAGACCTTGCCGACAAATTTGGTCGCCAGACCTGCATGGATATACCGTGCCTGTGAAAGCAACTACCCATGTCCAGGCCATGTCCGCTTTTGCCTTGGCGAATTTCGGTGGCTTCGACCGGCCCACGCTAGCCCAGAACGAGAGCGCCTTCCCGCCTAACCCGAAGGCAATCGAAGCCGGCCGGGTCGCTGTGGCACGCAGCCATCTCTACCCGGACCCGGACTGGACCTTGCTGCGCGACGCGATCGCAAGATCCTATGGGATCGAGCGTGATCTCATCCTGTGCGGCGCGGGTTCGATGGAGCTGATTGCCTGTACCATCGCGGCCTTCGCCGGACCGGGCGCTGACGTGCTGGGTACGGACTATGCCTATAATTTCGCCGCCTCGGCGGCCGCGCGCGTCGGGGCGACCTATGCCAAAGCGCAGGAGCGCGGCTTTGAGGTCTCGATCGACGCCGTCCTGGCGGCGGTGACGTCGGCGACGCGTATCGTGTTCGTCTGCAATCCGGGCAACCCGACCGGCACGCGCATCAAGAACGCGGAGCTGCTGCGCCTGCGCGCGGCCCTTCCCGGCGACGTTCTCCTGATGGTCGACCAAGCCTATGGCGAATTCGACGATCAGGATCCGCAAGCCGTCTTCGCGCTGGCCGGGCGCGGCGACACCGTCATCCTGCGTAGTCTGTCCAAGGCATATGGGCTGGCCGGCGCGCGCATCGGCTGGGGCTTGTTCGCGCCGCGGATCGCCGCCGAGGTGCGCAAGATGCAGAACTCCAACCAGGTCTCGACGGTGAGCCTCGCCATGGCCGTCGCGGCGCTAGAGGACCAAGCCTATACGCGCGCAATCGTAACCCGCACCGCCGACATTCGCGACCGCTTCGCGCAAGGCTTGCGAGCGGCCGGATACGAAGTCCCCGAAAGCCGGACCAATTTCGTTCTGGCGCGTTTTGCCGACGCGGCGGCAGCGGCCGCCGCCGACAGTGCCCTGCGCGGCGTCGACATTATCGTGCGCGGCCTCTCCGGTTACGGCCTGACGGACTGCCTGCGCATCACCATCGGGCCGCAGGAAGTCATGGACCGCGCGCTGCGTATCCTGACCGCCCTGCGCGGCCGGCAATGCTGGTAAGGGCTTCATCCGAGGGGATTTCATGACGTCAGACGCACCGTACCTGCCCGCTCGCGATTTCATCGGCTATGGCGAGCGGCCTCCGCCGGCCGAGTGGCCGGGCGGCGTGAAATTGGCGCTCAACATCGTCGTCAATTACGAGGAAGGTGCCGAATACTCGATCGGCGAAGGCGACGGCGTTTCCGAAACGATCCTGTCCGACCTTGCCGTCGCGCCCGCCGTGCCGGGCCTGCGCAACCGCAACATGGAATCGCTTTATGAATACGGTTCGCGTGTCGGCGTCTGGCGGCTCATCTCGCTGTTCCGGGACAAGGGCGTCATCCCGACCTTCTACATTGTCGGGCGCGCGCTTGAGATCAACCCGGCGGCTGGCAAGGCGATCGCAGCACTTGGCAGCGACATCGTCTGCCACGGCTGGCGCTGGATCGACTACGCCCCGCTCAGCGAGGAGGAAGAGCGCCAGCACATCGCCATGACGGTGGACACGGTGCGAAACATCACCGGCATCGATCCCCTCGGGTGGTACACCGGCCGGCCAAGCCTCAACACGAGAAGGCTGGTGGTCGAGCATGGCGGCTTCCTGTTCGACTGCGACGACTACAATGACGACCTGCCCTATTTCGTCGATGTCGGCGCCAAGCGGCACCTCGTCGTGCCGCACAGCTTCGACAACAACGACAGCCGCTTTTCGCGCGGTTCAGGCTTGGAGACCGGCAGCCAGTTCTTCGACTATGTCAGCGACGGCGTCGACTGGCTGCTGAAGGAAGGCCAGAAGACCCCGCGCATGATGACGGTGTCGCTGCATTGCCGGCTGGCGGCGCGGCCGGGGCGAATGGTCGGGCTGGATCGCTTCCTCGACAAGATCACCGCCAATCCCGACATCTGGGTCTGCCGCCGCTCCGACCTCGCCCGCCACTGGCTGGACCGGTTCGGCGGCTAAGCCACCGAGCCGTTACCAGCGAAGTCTCTATTTATTCGGCACCTCATAGACCTTGCCGTGCCAGGGTGCTGCATCGATCTGGTCGAGCGCCATCACATAAAGCACCTTCTCGTCCGGTCCGAAGGCGAAGTTCGGCATCGACGGCGACGGCACCGAAAGCGTGCGCAAGAGCTTGGCGTCTTTGTCCACGACGATGATCTTGCCTGGCGAGTCGAGCGAGCGCGGGCTCTGGCCGATATACATCTCGCCTTCTTTGTCCATCTTGATGCCGTCGGGCCAGATATGCGGCTGGTTCGGGAACAGATCGTCGAGCCGCAGGAACACGCGGCGGTTGCTCAAGGTGTGGTCGGACGAAACGTCGAACTCGATGATCCGGTTGTCCTCGGTCTCGACCAGATAGAGGATCTTGCCGTCATTCGACATGACAAGGCCGTTGGCATTGTGCAGGTCGCCGGCGGCCTTCTTCACGCTGCCGTCCTTGCCGATGTAATAGGCCGAAGCGTCGATCAGCGGACCGCCCTTGCCGGAGCCCGTGAAATAGACGCCACCATCCTTGTCCGGTGCGAAATCGTTCGGTCCGCTGAACGGCTTGCCGTCCGTGTCCTTGTCATAGGCAGGCAGCGTCTTGCCGTCGGCCGAGATGCGGCCGATCGTGTTGTTGTCGTAGCAGGTGACGAGGAACTCGCCGGTGGTGGTCGGCAGCACGGCCGAGGGGCCGCAGCCATCCATCTTCCAGAAAATGTCGTTCTTCTTGCCGTCCCAGACAGTGACCGTGCCGCGGCCATATTCGACGTAAAACAGCTTGTCCTGATACCAGATCGGACCTTCGGCAAACCACGCGTCGTCATTGACCACCTTGACGTCGGCCGCCTGCGCGGCGGACGTCAGAACCAGGGCAAGCATCGTGCCCAGCAAATGCCGTTTGATCATGCGATTCCCCTTTTGTTTTCGTAGTTGAGGCCCTCTTCGAATTTCGTGCGCTTCCAGCGGCTTGGCGACTTACGACCGCAGCCGCTTGCCCTCCGGGTCGAAGGGCGGATGCGCGAGCAGCACCGCATCATGCGGCCGCCCGAGGATGGCGACAGTCACCTTGTCGCCGGCCTTGGCGGTTCCGGCCTTGACGTAGCCCATCGCCAGCGACTGAGTGACGAAATAACCATAGGCGCCCGATGACACCTGGCCGATCGGCGTGCCGTCCGGCAGGAAGATCGGCTCGCCGCCGGTCGCGTCGGCATCCTTGGCCGACACGGAAAGCATGATGAGTTCATCCCGCGCCGGCTTGTCGGCGACGGCGAGATAGGCGTCGCGGTTGAGGAATTGCTTGTCCGTCTTGATCAGGCGATCGAGCTTGACCTCCTGCGGCCAGTATTCCGGCGAGTATTCGCGGCTCCAGCTGCCATAGCCCTTTTCGACGCGCAGCGACATCAGCGCCCGTGAGCCGACCGGCCCGGCGCCGACTTCCGCGCCCGCCTTGAGCAACGCGCGGTAGAGCTCGACCTGGTCGGCCGACTTGCAGTGCAGCTCCCAGCCAAGATCGCCGGTGAAGGAAACCCTCAACGCCACGACGTCGACGCCGGCGACGGTGATCTGCCGCGAGCGCATGAACGGGAAGGCCTCGTTCGACAGATCATCATTGGTGAGCCGCTGCAGGAGCTCGCGCGATTTCGGGCCGGCGACGTTGAAGCCGCCGAGATCCTCGGTACGCGAGCGGAAGGTCGTGCCTTCCGGCAGCGGCACCGATTTGAAGAAGCGCTGATGAAAACGCTCGGCCATGCCCGAGCCGATCACCATGAACTCGTCCTCCGCCAGTCTGGTCACGGTGAAGTCGCCGGCAATGCCGCCGCGCTTGCCGATCAGCGGCGTCAGGCAGGAGTTGCCGACCTTGGCCGGCATGCGATTGGCGAAGAGCGCGTTCAGCCAGGCTTCCGCGTCCGGCCCCTTTATCTCGTATTTGGCAAAATTGGAGATGTCGATGATGCCGGCATGCTCGCGCAGCATACGCGCCTCGCGGCCGACCGGCCCCCACCAGTTCTGCCGAGTGAAGCCGATCGTTTCCTCGCGCGGCTCGCCTTCGGCCGCGAACCACAGCGGATGCTCCCAGCCGAAATTGAGGCCGAACACCGCGCCCATCTCCTTCTGCATCTCGTAAACCGGCCGTGTCCGCACCGGACGGCCGGCGGCGCGCTCCTCGTTCGGGAAATGGATCTTGAAACGGTGGCTGTACTGGTCCTGCACGCGCGCCTTGGTGAAGGCCTTTCCGGCCCAATGGCCGAAGCGCGCCATGTCCCAGCCGAACATGTCGAGCGAAGGCTCTCCCTCGATCATCCACTCGGCGGCGAGCTTGCCCATGCCGCCTGATTGCGAGAAGCCGGGGATAATGCCGTTGCAGCAGAAATAATTGCTGAGCTCCGGCGCCGGTCCGAACAGCACCGCGCTGTCGGGAGACCAGATCATCGGACCGTTGATCACCTTCTTGACGCCGGCGGCCGCGACCGCCGGCACGCGCTGGATGGCGCGCATCATGTTTTCCTCGATGCGGTCGAGATCGTCGGGAAACAGCTCGTGGCCGAAATCCATCGGCGTGCCGTCCTCGGCCCAGAATTTCATGTTGCGTTCGTAGGCGCCGATCAGCAGCCCCAAACCTTCCTGGCGCAGATAATATTCGCCGTCGCGATCGGCGACCGATGGCAGCCGCCGTCCCATCGATGCGATTTCCGGAATGGTTTCGGTGACGAAATACTGGTGCTCGGTCGGGATCAACGGCAGTTGCAGCCCGGCCATGGCGGCGACCTCCCTGCCCCACAGGCCGGCGGCGTTGACTACCCATTGCGTGCGGATATCGCCCTTTGGCGTGCGCACGATCCAGCTGCCGTCCGCTTGCGCCTCGGTCGCCGTGACCGGGGTGAAGCGATGGATTTCCGCGCCGCGCTGCCGCGCCCCCGCGGCGTAAGCCGCAGTCACGCCCGACGGATCGACATTGCCGCCCTCCGGCTCATACATGACGCAGCGAATGCCGTCGAAATCGACCAGCGGATGCAGTCGCTCCGCTTCGTCGCGACCGACCTCGTAGAAGTTCATCTTGTAGCGCCGCGCCTTGGCTTCCTGCAGCCGCAGCTGATGCTCGCGGGCCTCGGTCTGGGCCAGATAGAGCGAACCCGGCTGGAAGATACCGCAGCCCTGGCCGGTCTCCGCTTCCAGCTCCTTGTAGAGCGCCATCGTGTAGTGCTGCAGCCGGCTGATATTGGTGGAATCATGCAGGCCGTGGATGTTGGCGGCCGCGTGCCAGGTCGAACCGGAGGTCAGCTCGCTGCGTTCCAGAAGCACGACATCCGTCCAGCCGAACTTGGCGAGATGATAGAGGATCGAGCAGCCGATCAGACCACCGCCAATGACAACGGCTTGTGCATGAGTACGCATATCGAGATTTCTTCCCTTTGTTCGGCGACTTTGCTTCGCGCTCTTTGGCAGCGCTATGGCATTTCAATTAGCTGACTGATCGGTCGCAGTCGCCAGCGAATTCAGGGGCGCAAACCGCGCCCCTGAATGGTGTTTGAGCTGCCGGTCTAAGCCCTATCCAACCAGACCTTGTCGAGCTGCAGTTCGAACGTCTGGTGCATGCCGAGGTTCTTCACATAGGTGGCGTGGTGGCGGTAGAGCGAGCGCCAGAACGCTTGGACCAGGATGCCGGAGTCCTGCAGGATGAACTCCACGTCCTTCATCAGTTCCTTGCGCTTGGCCGGGTCGGCGATGGCCATCGCTTCGTTGAGCTTCTTGTCGAACTCCGGATTGGCATAGCCGGACTCGTTCCACGCCTCACCGCTGCGATAGGCGATCGCCAGCACTTGGACGCCGAGCGGCCGCATGCCCCAGTCGGTGGTCGACCACGGATATTTCGTCCAGTCGTTCCAGAACGAGGAGCCCGGGATGATGGTGCGCTTGACCTTGAATCCGGCGTCGCGCATCTGCGCAGCGACGACATCGGCCGGATCCTTCACATAGTCGGCGTCGTAGGAGATCAGCTCGAACTCGTGATCCGTCAGGCCGGCCTCGGCCATCAGCGCCTTTGCCTTGGCCAGGTCGCGCGGGACTTTGGGCAGTTCGTAATATTCCGGATGGATGGGGCAGACATGGTGGTTTTCGGCGACTTGCCCCAAGCCGCTATAGCCGAGTTTCAGCACCGTCTCGTTATCGACTGCAAGCTGGATGGCATTGCGCACGCGCTTGTCGTCATAGGGCTTGTTGGTCACGTTGGTGCGCAGCACGATCGTGCCGGCGGTGACAACCTGCTCCTTGACCAGGCCCATGCTGTCATAGAGATCGACCGTGCCGCCGACCGTTTGGTAGTTGCAGTCGATCTCGCCGGCCTCGAAGGCGCTGCCGATGGCGGGGTTGGATGCGTCGGATCCGTAGTCGATCCAGTCGACGCCGTCGAGATAGGGCTCGCCGCCGAACCAGGTGAAATCCTTGCGCCGCCGCACCGAGGCGGACTCGCCGACCTTGTAGGAGATCAGCTCATACGGGCCGGTGCCAGGCGTCTTCAGCATATTGGCGCCGTTCTTGTCGAAGTCGCGATGGACGATAACCGCCGGATAGTCGGAGAAGCCCGGGATGATGGTGACATCGGACTGATTGCATTTCAGCTTCACCGTATGGTCGTCGACCTTGGTGATGGCGCCTTTGGTAGCTTTTTTCGTAGCGGCGTCGATCAGCGAGCCCATGCGCCCGGCCATCGAGTTGCCCTCGGCCGCCTTATCGCACCAGCGCTCGATGTTGTAGACGATGTCGTCGGCGTTGAAGTCGTCGCCATTCGACCATTTCACGCCCTTGCGCAGATGCAGCGTGTATTCGGTGGCGTCGTCGCTCACCTCCCAGCTCTCGACCAAATGGCCCTCGAAGGTGAAGTCGGTGGTGTAGCGGATCATGTAATCGTTGCACTGGCGCATGACATTGGCGATTTCCGACCAGTCCCAGGCGCGCGGATCCTTCATGTCCTTGATGATCATCTGCATCTTCAGGATGCCGCCCTTCTTGCCGGGCACGGCTGCCGAGGCCTTGGCCGGCTCCATCCCTGCCATCGCATAGGCAAGCGCCGTTGAAGCACCCATCACGCTTGCCATGGCTAGGAATTCGCGGCGGTCCATCCGCCCGCCTTTGACTTCAGCTGCGTAGCTTTCGATGACCGCCGGCACGCGGTCACCGTTGCTCTTGAACATTGTCATCGTTGTTCTCCGGTTCAGGGCTTTCCGCCCGTTGCATTCCCCTTGCGGCTCAGCATGTTAGGGGTGATGCAAAAATCGCGGAAGGGCTCGACCCTTCACAAACCGCAGAAAACCGGCCCTTGAGGCCTAAAAAAACAAGGGCATTGGCTAGCTAAATTTTTGAAGGAGCGGATAGCCCTATGGTCGGGCGGCGTCTTCCTTGGCCCTGGACAAGATCCATTCCCTCACTGTTCGGGCGATATTTCCCTTCGAAAGCTGGCTCTCGGTGAGATAGTAATTCCAGGGACTTGGCGGCCGCACCGGAAACGGCTCGACGAGAAGCCCGCGGCGCATATAGGCATGCGCCAGCGAGCGCTGCGTGGCAACGAGCCCCGCCCCCATCGCGGCGAGCTCGAGCGCGATGTTGGAGGCGTTGGTCGACAGGCCCTTGTCATGGTCCTCCATGTCAACGCCGAGCGCCTCGGTCACCGCCTGCCAGTATTCCTGGCGGCCATGCACGAAGATCCAGTCCACCTTTAGCATGTCCTGCGGCGTCTTCAGCGCATGCTCGCCCTCGAGCAAGGCAGGGGCGCAGAGCAGCACCAGTTCGTCGTTCCAGAGCGGGATCGCCGCCGGCGGCCTGTCATCGAAACGCCGCGTGGAGATTGTGATGTCGGCGATCTGCTCGTTCAGATCCTCCCAGATCGTGCCGTGCAGGACGATCTCGATCTCAGGATGCCTCTTGCGGAAGGCGGCCATGCAGCCCGCCAGCCAGTTTTCCGCAAGGCTCATCGGGCACGAAACCACGACTGTCCGGTTGCGAGAGGACGCGACGATCGCCTCAGTCGCCTGGTCGATCTGATCGAGCGCCTGGCGCAAGGTCGGCAGGAACGCCTCCCCCATCTCGGTCAACTTCAGGCTGCGCGGATAGCGGATGAACAGCTGCCGGCCGATATAATGTTCGAGCGCGCGCACATGCGTGCTGACCGCGGCTTGCGTGTAGCCCAGTTCCTTGGCAGCGGTGGTAAAGCTCAGATGCCTGGCCGAGCTCTCGAACGAGCGGATATAGTTCAAGGGGGGTGGCGGCTTCATCCCGGTCTCCTGTTCCACAGTTGCCTAGCTATCGCATGGGCAACCGGGCGTTCAATCGCAGACAAGCGACATGGCATCAATATTTTTGGCCAAAGCCGCCAAACTAATCGCGTGCCTGGGCGATGAACCCAATTTAATGATGTTGTGAGAAGACAGGGGAGATAAGCGCGTGGCTGTGCCGTCATACCGGCGTGAGGGGCCTGTCGTCAGTTCCGATACGTTCACACGCCTGGCCGATTTCGTGCTGCGGCGTCCAGCTTCCGTCTTCCCTCAGCCGGTGCTCGAACAGGCCCGTTACCTCCTGCTCGACACGCTGGGCATCGCCGTTGCGGCAGGACCGATGGAGGCCGGCCGCATCGCCCGCGACGCCGCCGTCCTGCTCTATGGCTCGGGCGACCCGCAATATTCCGCCCGCATGCTGTTCGACGGACGGCGCGCCAGCATTGCCGGCGCGGCCTATGCCGTCGCCACGCAGATCGACAATCTCGACGCCCACGACGGCTACAGCCCCACCAAAGGCCATATCGGCGTGGCGGTCGTGCCGGCGCTTGCAGCACTCGCGGAGGCGAGGCCCGACCTCACCGGGCCGGAGGCGCTGGCGTCCCTGGTCGTCGGCTACGAAATCGCCGGCCGGGCCGGCATCGCCTTGCATGCGACGGTGAGCGACTATCATACCTCCGGCGCCTGGAACGCCCTGGGCGTTGCGGCGATCGCGGCACGGCAGCGGCGGCTCGACGAAACGCAACTGCGCGAGGCGCTGGGCATTGCCGAGTATCATGGCCCGCGCAGCCAGATGATGCGCGAGATCGCCACGCCAACCATGCTGCATGACGGCTCCGGCCTCGGCGCTCTCGTCGGCCTCTCCGCGGCAGTGCTGGCCGAGCGCGGCTTCACCGGCGCGCCGGCGATCACGGTAGAGGCGCCGGAGGTCGCGATCCATTGGCAGGATCTCGGCGTCTTCTGGCAGTCGCTCCATCAATACCTTAAACCCTACCCGATCTGCCGTTGGGCACATGCGGCCATTGATGCCGTGCGTGGACTTTGCCTGGCGCACAACCTTGCCCCGTCCGACATCGGCCATGTCCAGGTCAACAGCTTCCACTATGCCGCAACGCTCTTCGACGGCATGCCGGACACGACCTCGAAGGCGCAATACAGCCTGCGCTTCGCCGTGGCGACCTTCATCCTCCATGGGCGGATCGGGCTCGAGCATATTTCCGGCTCCGGGCTCGTGGACGCCGCGGTCGCGGACATGCTGACGCGCATCACGGTGACCGAAACCGAGCGCCACAGCGCCCGCTTCCCGGCCGGCCGCTGGGCCGACGTCGTCATCACGACGACGGACGGACGTGTGCTGGCGTCCGGCGACGTGCATGCGCGCGGCGGCCCGGAAGCGCCGATGACCAGGCAGGACGTCGAGGCCAAATACATGGAGTTCGCCGCGCCCGTGCTCGGATCTAGCCGCGCCGCTGCGATCCGCGACGCGGTGCTTTCGCTCGACGACCGCAACAGCCGCTTCTCCGATCTGTCGGCGCTGCTCTACGATCCTCCCAAGATTTCGAGCTGAGCGCGCAATGCCCCTCAGGCTCCTGAAATACGGTCTCAGCAGGGACTATCCGGTGAGCGGCGACATCCCCGCCACGCCCGAGCTGAAGCCGGCCTATGATGTCGTCATCATCGGCGGCGGCGGGCATGGACTGTCCTGCGCGCATCACCTTGCCAAATATCACGATATAAGCAGCGTGGCGGTACTGGAGAAAGCCTATCTCGCCGGCGGCAACACGGCGCGCAACACCACCACCATCCGCTCCAACTACATCACGCCGGAAGGCATCGCTTTCTACAAGGAAGGCGTCGAGCTGTTCGAGCGGCTCTCGCACGAGCTCGATTTCAACGTCATGTTCTCGCAGCGCGGCCAACTTACGCTGGCGCATAGCGAGGCGACGATGCGCAGCTTCCACATGCGCGCCGAAATGGGCAAGCATATGGGCACGCGCACCGAGGTCGTCGACCAGAAGGGCGTCGAGGAGCTCTGTCCGCTTTTGAATATGGACTATGGCGGCCCGCTCGAAATCCTCGGCGGGCTCTGGCATGCCGACGGCGGAACGGCGCGCCATGACGCCGTCGCCTGGGGCTACGCCGCCCAGGCGTCGCGACGTGGCGTCGAGATCCACCAGCGCACCGAGGTGCAAGACTTCGAGGTCGTCGGCGACCGGGTCCAGGCCGTCAGGACGAACAGGGGCCGCGTCGCTTGCGGCCAGGTGCTGATCGCCACCGGCGGCATGAACTATGACGTCGCGCTGAAGGCCGGCGTCGAGCTTCCCATCCGCTGCTATCCGCTGCAGGCAATGGTGACCCAGCCCTTGAAACCCTGGCTGCACACGCTGGTCTCGTCCGTTTCGCTGCACACCTATCTCGTGCAATCCTCGCGCGGCGAAATCGTCATCGGCGGCGGCTCCGATCCCTACCAGCTCTATTCGACGCGCTCGACGCTCGACATGAAGGAGCACCTCGCCGAGGGCGCCATCCACCTCTTCCCCTTCCTGCAGGGCGTGCGCCTACTCCGGCAATGGGCCGGCATCACCGACATGACGCCGGACTACAGCCCGATCATGGGTGCCAGCCCCCTCGCCAATCTCTGGCTCGATTGCGGCTGGGGCACCTGGGGCTTCAAGGCGACGCCCGTCGCGGGCAAGCGCATGGCGCAGACCATCGCCGAGGGCCGCGTGCCCGATATCCTCAAACCCTTTGCGTTGGAGCGCTTCGAGACCTTCCGGCTGCTCAACGAAATGGGCGCAACGGCGGCGAGCCACTGATCCATGAAACTGCTTACCTGCCCCATGAACGGCCTGCGCAACATCGACGAGTTCCAGTCCTTCGGCCCGGTGCGTGCGCGGCCCGATCCGGACGCAACCGCCGATACCGAATGGTCGCGACATCTGTTCCGCGCAGAAAACCGCAAAGGTATCGTGACCGAATGGTGGCGGCACGTGCCGAGCAACTATTTCTTCCTGGCCGAGCGCGATCTCGTCAGCAACGAGATCATCCGCACCTTCGACGCGTCCGAGCTGCGGGACCGCGCATGAACCGGCTGCCCGCCCCTTTCGGAAGCCGCATCGATCGGAGCCGCCCTGTCCGGTTCAGCTTCGAGGGCAAGCCCGTCCAGGGCTATGAAGGCGACAGCATCGCCAGCGCCCTCGCCGCTTCCGGCCAATGGGTGTTGTCGCGCTCGTTCAAATATCATCGACCGCGTGGCATCCTGTCGATGACCGGGACCGACGCCAACGCGCTGGTGCAATTGCCATTCGAACCGAACGCTGCAGCCGAGCGCACGCCGATCAGAGAAGGGCTGCGGGTCAGCGCACAGAACGTCAACGGCTCGCTTGAGCGCGACCGCGACGCCATCATGGACAGGTTCGGCCGCTTCCTGCCGGTCGGGTTCTACTACCGCACGTTCATGGGTCCGCGCCGCGACAGCTGGCTGAAATTCTGGGAGCCGATGATCCGCCGCAAGGCGGGCCTTGGCGTGGTCGACACCAAGGCGCCGCACCGGCATTTCGACAAGACGCATCTCCATTGCGACGTGCTGGTGGTCGGCGCCGGCCCGGCGGGATTAAGCGCCGCGATCGCCGCCGCTGAGGCCAGCGTCGATGTGGTGCTATGCGACGAGAATCCGGAGATCGGCGGCGCGCTGAGCTATGGCCGCTACGATCCGGCCATCCTCTCCGGTCTGTTGGCAAGGCTCGAGTCGCTGCCCAATCTTAAGGTGCTGACCGGCACCGTCTGCAATGGCTGGTACGAAGACAACTGGCTGCCGCTGATCGAGGGCGATCGCCTCTATCGCACGCGCGCTCGCGAAGTGATCCTGGCGACCGGCGCCATCGAGCAGCCCGCCGTCTTCCGCAACAACGACCTGCCGGGGATCATGCTCGGCGGTGCTGCCCAGCGCTTGATCCGCCACTACGGCGTGCGGCCAGGTCAGAGCGCCGTGGTGCTGGCCGCCAATGACGACGGCTACAGGACGGCGCTCGATCTGGTGGACGCTGGCGTATCGGTCGTCGAGCTCATCGATCCGAGACCGGCCGGCGAGGCAGGTCCGCTGGAAGCCGAACTCCGCGGCAGAGGCGCCGCCATCCGCAAAGGCGCAACCGTCGAGGCGGCGGAAGGCACGGCCGCAAATCGTCACCTTGCCCGCGTCCGTATCGGCGGAAACTGGATCGCCTGCGACTTGCTGACGGTTTCGATCGGCCAGGCGCCGGCATGGCAACTGCCGTGCCAGGCCGGCGGCAAGGTCGGCTATGATGCCGCGATGGGAGCCATGACGATTACGCTTCCGCAAGGTCCCGTCCATCTCGCCGGCGCCGTTGCCGGATCGGACGATCTTGAGGACGCGATCGCCAGCGGCCGTTGCGCGGCGGCAGCCGCGCTTTCCCGGGTCGGCCATGCGGTCGCGGAAGAACCTCCGGTCAGTCCAAAGACCGCCCGACCACGCTATGTGCAGCCCATCGTGGCCGACCCCAAGGGACGTGACTTCGTCGACTTCGACGAGGATCTGCAAGTCAAGGATCTGCAGAACGCGACCAAGGACGGCTATCGCGAGATCGAGCTGGTAAAGCGCTTCACCACGGTCGGCATGGGCCCGAGTCAGGGTCGCCATTCGGCCTTGGCGACCGCCCGCATCGTCGCCGAGGCGACCGGTCGCACGGTCGGCGAGATCGGCATCACCACGGCGCGGCCTCCTGTCGGGCCGGAAACGCTCGGCCTGCTTGCCGGTCACCACGAGGCGCTGGAGCGCCGCACGGCGCTGCATGCGCGGCACATCGCGCTGAACGCCGCGATGAAGCCGGTCGGCGCATGGTGGCGGCCTTATTACTATGGTGACGCAAGCAGCGCTGACGAGTCTGTCCGCCAGGAAATCCTGGCCGTGCGCGAAGGCGTCGGCCTGCTCGATGTCTCGACGCTCGGCAAGCTGGAGATCCGCGGGCCGGATGCCGGCGAATTTCTCGACCGCCTCTACACAATGGCGCATGCCAATCAGCCGGTGGGTCGTGTCCGCTATTGCCTGATGCTGAACGAGATGGGCTCGGTGGTCGACGACGGCGTCGCCTACCGGATGGCCGAGGATCAGTTCTATGTGACGGCAACCACCGGCGCCGTCGCGCGCGTCTATGCCGACATGCTGTTCTGGAATGCCGAGTGGCGTCTGAAGGTCGATGTGCTCAACCTTACCGGCGCGTTCTCGGGCCTCAACGTCACCGGACCCAAGGCGCGTTTGGTGCTGGAGGCGCTGGAGAGCGACATCGACTTCAGCCGCGACGCTTTCCCTTATCTCAGCGGCCGCGAAGGCATGGTCGCAGGCGTCCCGGTGCGGGTGATGCGCATCGGCTTCACAGGCGAGCTCAGCTATGAATTGCACTGCCCTTCGAGCCTGGCGCCGAGCCTCTGGGATGCGGTGATGGCGGCGGGCCGGCCGCATGGCCTGCTTCCCTACGGACTGGAAGCGTCGCGTATCTTGCGCCTGGAGAAAGGCCATATCCTGATCGGCCAGGACACGGATGCGATCACCACCCCGGACGAACTGGGCTTCGGCTGGGCGGTCTCGAAGAAGAAGCCGTTCTTCATCGGCAAGCGCTCCATCGAGATGCGCGCGAGGCTCGGTCTGACCCGCAAGCTGGTCGGGCTGCAATTCCCTGCCGGCGCCCGCAACATCCCCGGCGAAAGCTGTCTGGTGCTGCGCGGCGGCGCGCCTGTCGGTCAGATCACCTCGGTCGGATATTCGCCGTCACTTGGGCATCACATCGCGCTCGCCTATGTCCATGTCGACGACCAGGCGGAAGGCAGCCGCGTGACGGTGAAGTGCCGCAATGGTGAACTGGTCGAAGTGCCGGTCGTCGCCCACGCCTTCTTCGACCCGACCAACGCGCGGCAGGAGATCTAGATGGCCGCCAGCACCGCGACGCGCATCTACCCCTTCATGCCTGGCGGCGCAGCCGACGGCCCGGAGCTGATTTCCGGCGCGGTCGTGCTGAGCGACCTCACGGACCGCCCGCGCTTTGGCCTGAAAGGCGGCGGCAGTGCCGCCTGGCTTGCCGCGCAGGGCGTTACGCTGCCGGCCGTCAACCGCATCGGCGACCACCGCGGCATGCGGGTTCTGCGCCTCGGCAACGAGGACATCCTGCTTCTCGCGGAGGACGCCGGCGAGACTCTCGCCGAAGTCAAAGCGGCCTGGCAGGCCGCGACGGCGCCAAAAGGCTACTCCTCATGGCGCGAGGAAGGCTGGGCATGGATGCGCCTTTCCGGTCCCCGCCTTGCCGAAGCGATGAGCGCGCTTTGCGCGCTGGACCTGAGACCGCAAAAATTCGGCGCCGACGATATCGCGCAGACACGCGTCGGCCATATCGAGGCCGTGACGTTCCGTTCGCCGGCGGGTTTCGACATACTCTTCGACATCACCGCTTCGGCCTACTTCGCCCGCGCCGTCGCGGCGGTGGTCGGCCACACAGGCAAGCATAGAGGATAGTCATGACCCGCCCGCAAGGAACCATCGCCCCGATCCTGACGCCATTCGAAGATGACGGCCGCATCGCGCACGATCTGTGGATCTCTCACGCCAAATGGGTGCTCGGCCAAGGCGCGCATTTCCTCTCGCCCTTCGGCACGACGGGCGAAGCGCTGTCGGTGTCCTTGCGCGAGCGCATGCAGGCGCTGGAATGGCTGGTCGAGGCCGGCATTGCGCCGGACCGGCTTATGCCCGGCACCGGCGTCACCGCGCTTCCCGAAACGGTCGAATTGTCGGCCCACGCCGTCGGCCTCGGCTGCGCCGCCGTCATGGTGCTGCCCTCCTTCTTCTACACCGGCGCCGGCGACAACGGCCAGGCGCGCTACTACAGCGAGCTGATCGAGAAGGTGGCAAAACCTTCGATGCGCGTGATCCTCTACCACATCCCGCAGAACTCCGGCGTGCCGGTCAGCCCTGCCCTGGCGGCCAGGCTGAGCAAGGCGTTCCCAAACACCGTTGTCGCCTACAAGGACAGCGCCGGCGACTGGAACAACACCGCCGCCGTCATCTCCGCCGCGCCCGATATCTCGGTCTTTCCGAGCTCCGAGGCGCAGCTCACCAAGGGTCTGGCGAGCGGCGCGGCCGGCTGCATTTCGGCCACCGTCAATTTGAACGCCGCCGCCATTCGCCGCCTCTATGACGCGGCCCGGCAGGGCGAGGACGTCGCCGAAGCCGATGGCGCTATCAAGACGTTCCGGAAGGTCGTTCAGGATGCCGGGTTGATCCCTGCGATGAAGGCGGTGCTTGCGGTCAAGTCCGGCGACCGGCGCTGGCTGAACCTGCGCGCGCCGCATGAGAATGCGACGCTCGAGAACGGCCGGGCGCTGCTTGCCGTCCTCGGCAGCGCCGCCGATCATATCGGCCGCGATTGAGTTCGCAATGTCGGCGCGCCCAACAATCATCCTGCACACCAACAAGCCTGCCGGCGCGCTCGCGGTGCTTGCCGAGACACATCCGGATCTGGATGTTCATGCCTGCGACACCTATGCCGGCCTCCCCGCTTTGATCGAGCGGACCGCCGCGGAAGTGGTCTATTCGATCCGCTTCGACGGCACGCCGCGCTATCCGCGTCAGGCTCTCGTCGAGAGCCCGACGGTGAAATGGATATCGATCGGCGGCTCGGGCACCGACCATCTCGGACGTTGGGATCCCGCGCATGTGACGGTAACGAATTCAGCAGGCGTCGCGGCCGGCATGCTGGCCGAATATGCGCTTGGCGCCATGCTCTCTTTCTCGCTCGACCTGCGTGGCTTCGAGCGCCGGCAGCAGGCCCGCCAATGGGGCGGCGGCCGCGTCGAGCCGATCGAGGGCAAGACCGTCCTCATTGTCGGCCTCGGCAAGACCGGCGAAGCCGTCGCGCGCCGCGCGCAGGCGATGGGCATGCACACCCTCGGCATCCGGTCGCGACCGAAACCGATGCCGTCGCTCGACGAAGTGCGCGGCCCCGACGCGCTGTTGGCACTGATTGGCCGCGCCGATTTCATCGTCTGCTGCGTGCCTCTGCTGTCCACCACGCGCGGCCTGCTGGGCGAGGCCGCTTTCGCCGCGATGAAGCCGTCCGTCGTTCTCATCGACATTTCGCGCGGCGGCGTCATCGAGGAAAAGGCCCTTCTCGCCGCGCTTGATGCGGGGCGGATCAAGGGCGCGGCGCTCGATGTCTTCGCGACCGAACCGCTCCCGGCGGAGCATCCGCTCTGGAGCTACGACAACGTTGCTGTCACGCCGCATTGCGCTGCGGTTTATGACGGCTGGGACGTCAAGTCGGTGCGCATGTTCGCCGACAATCTGGCGCGCTACCGCCGCGGCGAGCCGCTGGAGAATGTGGTCAATCCGGAACGCGGCTACTGAAAGCAATTCCAGGAAAAGTGCAGCGGTTTTCCGTGCGAGAACAAGAATCGAAGGGGAATGCTATGTCACAGGACAGGCGCGGCGGTGGCCGCAGATCGAAGCTCGGGCGCGGTGGCGGCGGCATCGCGCAGCTGCCGTGGCAGAGCGTCAAGAACCCCTACCCGCCCATGCAGCTCCTTGACGAGGAGCGCATGGAGCAGTTGCACAAGACCTCGATGCGCATCCTGTCGGAGCTCGGGATCCGCGTCATGAGCGAAAAGGTTATGGACCTGTTCGCCAAGGCTGGCGCCATCGTCGATCGCGAGGAGCGGACCATCCGCATCGACGAGAGCATCGTGACGGAAGCTCTGAGCAACGTGCCCTCCTCCTTCACGCTGACCAGCCGCAATCCGGACAAGCAGATCCATTTCGGCGGCAATTCACTGGTTTTCGGCCTGGTCGCCGGTCCGCCCAATGTGCATGACCGCATCAACGGCCGCCGTCCGGGCAACCTCCCCGATTACCAGAACTTCATCCGGCTGGCGCACCACTTCAACGCCATCCACATCATCGGCAACCAGGTGGTGGCGCCGATCGAGCTGCCGGCGAATTCCCGCCATCTCGACACCTACCATGCCAATCTGACACTGAGCGATCTCTCCTTCCATTGCACGGCGATCGGCCGCGCCAGGGCGATGGACGGCATCAACATGATGGCGGTCGCGCGCGGCATCTCGGTCGAGGAGATGCGCGCCTCGCCGGGCGTCACCACGATCATCTCGATCAACTCGCCGCGCCTGTTCGATGACGCGATGGCGGAAGGCCTGATCGCCATGGCCGAGCACGGCCAGCCGGTGACGGTGACGCCCTTCACGCTGATGGGCGCGATGACGCCGGTGACGCTGGCCGCCGCGCTCTGCCAGCAGAACGCCGAGGCGCTGTTCGGCGTGACGCTGACCCAGCTGGTCAACCCCGGCACGCCGGTGATGTACGGCGCCTTCACCTCCAATGTCGACATGAAGTCGGGCGCGCCGGCCTTCGGCACGCCGGAAAACGCCAAGGCCAACATCATCGCCGGCCAATTGGCGCGGCGCTACAACCTGCCCTACCGCACCTCAAATGCGAATGCCTCCAACGTGGTCGACTTGCAGGCCGCCTACGAGACCGAAATGGCGACATGGGGCGCGGTGCTCGGCGGCGCCAATTTGATCTATCACGCCGCCGGCTGGCTGGAGGGCGGGCTGACGGCGTCCTACGAAAAGCTCGTGCTCGACGTCGAGATCCTGCAGAACATGATGGAGTTCCTGCGGCCCTTGCCCTTCCAGGAGGAAGACCTAGGCTTCGAAGCCATCAAATCGGTGCCGGCCGGCGGCCATTTCTTCGGCGCCGAGCACACCATGTCGCGCTACACCACCGCCTTCTACCAGCCGATGCTCTCCAACTGGCAGAACTACGGCGCCTGGCAGGAAGCCGGCGGCAAGGATGCGCTGGAGCGGGCGACAGAGCTCTGGCAGCAGGCGCTGCACGACTATGAGGAGCCGGTCATGGATCCTGCAATCCGCGAGGAGCTCGACGCCTATGTCGCGCGCCGCCGCGAGGAGATCTCCGCCAATCCGGAAGCTTAGGACACTACAATGCCTTACGACCTCGTTATCCGCCACGCGACGCTGATCGCCGGCGACGGCTCGGCACCGTTCGAGGCCGACATCGCCGTTACCGGCGACAGAATCGCGGCGATCGGCCGGCTGGACGATGAGCACGGCATCGAGGAAATCGATGCTCTGGGCAAGGTCGTCGCGCCCGGCTTCATCGACGTGCACACCCATGATGACGGCGCGCTGCTTTCGCCGCGCGGCATGGACCCGAAGATCAGCCAGGGCGTGACGACGGTGATCGCCGGCAATTGCGGTGTCAGCCTGGCGCCTCTGCTGCTCGACAAGACACCGCCGCCGCCCTTCACGCTGGTCCGCGGCCGGGAGAACTTCCGCTTCGGCCGCTTCGCCGACTATGTTGCGGAGCTGAAACGGCGCGGCATCGCCACCAACGCGGCCCTGCTCGTCGGCCACACCACCTTGCGCCAGCGCTGCATGCCAGTGACCGACCGTCCCGCAAACTCAGCGGAAACGGCGGCAATGCAGGAAGCGGTGGCCGAGGCGATGGCCGAGGGTGCGTTCGGCCTCAGCAGTGGGCTCGACTATCCGCCGGCCGTCAACTCGTCGACCGAGGAGGTCAAGGCGCTGGCCGCCACCGCGGCGGGCCTTGGCGGCCCCTATGTCACCCACACGCGCAATTATTTCGAGACGATGGACGAGGCGATCGAGGAAGCGATCGACATTGCCGGTCATGCCGGCGGCAAGCTGTTCATCTCGCACCACCAGTGCACCGGCCGCGCCAATTTCGGCAAGAGCCGGCCTTCGCTGGAGCGGATCGACCGGGCGCGCGAGACGATGGACATCGGCATGGATGTCTATCCCTATGCCGCGAGCTCGACGGTGCTTCGGCTGGAGCGCTGCGACACGGGCCTGAAGATCCTCATCACCTGGTCCGATCCGCATCCTGAGATGGCGAGGCGCGAGATCGCCGACATTGCCCGCGAATGGAACTGCACCGAGCGCGAGGCCGGTGAGCGGCTGTTGCCGGCAGGTGCCGTCTATTTCCAGCTCGATGAGGAGGATGTGCGCAACATCATCGCCCATCCGCGCACCATGATCGGCTCCGACGGCCTGCCGCACGACATCCACCCGCATCCGCGCCTCTGGGGTACTTTTCCGCGCGTGCTCGGACATTACGCGCGGGATATAGGGTTGCTCACTCTGGAGGAAGCCGTGTTCCGCATGACCGGCCTGCCTGCGCGTGAATTCGGCATACAGGAGCGCGGTATTCTCGCCGAAGGCAATTTCGCCGATCTCGTCATCTTCGACCCCGAGACGATCATCGACACCGCCACCTTCGAGGAGCCGCGCCGGCCCGCCGCCGGCATCGACCATGTCTTCGTCAACGGCGTCTCGGTCTGGCGTGGCGGCAGAGCCACCGGAGCGCTGCCCGGCGCGGTTCTCAAGCCTTCGGCTTCAAAGACGATATTCAAAGGCGCATGCGGCTGCGGCGCCGGTCACAGCGCCTCATAGATCCGGTCTACGCTCTCCAGCGTATAGGCGAATTCCACCGGCCGCGTGCAGCGCCAGCCTTCGAAGGGCTGTTCGGCAAGCGCCTTCAACGCCTGCCGCAGACGCAATATGCCGCCGCCATAGAGCCGGTTCGCCATGTCGAGCATGCCGGTGCGGTGCATGGCTTCCGTCATGCTGCCGCAGGCCTCTTTCACCAGCCAGACGCGAAAACCCTGATAAACCGCATCGAACACGCTCTCCGTCACACAGCTGTCGGTGAGCACGCCGGTGACAACAAGGTTTTCAACCCCGAGCGCGGCGAGGCGCTGCGAAAGATCGGTGCGGCGAAAGGCGCTCGGCCAGTGTTTGTGGATGACGATGTCGCCGGGCACGGCCGCCACCTCGGCGCAGATGTCCGCGCCTTCGCTGCCCGCGACGGCGGAGCGGAATTCTTCGGTCAGGATCTCCTCCTGACGCGCGTAGCCTTCACGCTCTTCCGGCTTGACCCAAGCCTGAGCGTGGATGACCGGCACGCCAGCCTTGCGGGCGGCCTCGATCAGCGCTGCGGCATTGGCCAGCACCGCGTCGTAGCCGACGACCGGCCATGCCGCGCCGGGTCGGTACTCATTCTGCAGGTCGATGACGAGCAAGGCAGTTTTGGCGAGGTTCATGGCTGATCCAGGAGATTGTCGAAGTCGGTGACGAAGCGCAGAAGCAGACGTATCGCCTGATCGAGATCGGCGATCTCCATCGCTTCATGCGGATTGTGGCTGCCATTCTCGTTGCGCACGAAGAGCATCGCAGTCGGAATGCCCGCGCCGGCGAAGGTCGCCGCATCGTGCCCTGCTCCGCTCGGCACATGCGGCGCCCTCATCTGCAATGCGGTCGCGGCGCGATCCAGGCCCGCGGTCAACGCAAGTGACATAGTCGCCGGCTCCCAGGTGAAGCGCGGCCCGGGCTCGAAGGTGACGCCGCGTTTGCCTGCAATCTCGGCGAAAATGTTCTGAAGCTTGGCCTCGATACGATCCAGGACGGTAGCTTCGGCGCTTCGCACATCGAGTGTGAAACCGAGCTCACCCAGAACACGGCTGCCGCCATGCTGCGTCGGATCGGACTGCACGCGGCCGAAGGTGATGGTGGCCTCACGCCCCTCGCGTTCGAGCGCATCCCATTCGGTTTCGAGCGCGGCGACCAGATCGGCAAAGCCAAGCACGCTGTCATGCCGGGCGAAGCGCGGCTCGGCGCCGGAATGGGCGTAGGCGCCAAGGCATTTCGCATCGACATAGCGGAAGCCGCCGGCGATCCCGGTGACGATGCCGACCGGCGCTTCGGCGGCGATCAAGCGTGGCCCCTGCTCGATATGCACCTCGACAAAAGCCGCGATCCGGCCTGCATCGATGCCGGGCACGCCGCGCCGCACGGCGTCGGGATCGAAGCCTTCCTCGCGCATGTGCTCGGCCAGTGTGCGCCCGCTGTCGGACCGCCTGGCTTCGAGCGCCCGCAGATCCAGCAGGCCAAGCGCCGCCTGGCTGCCGGGGTAGGACAGCGGAAACCAGACGGCCTCCTCCGCCCGCGTTGCCAACACGATGAGGTCGCGTGGCAAGCGGATGCCCTGCCCGACCAGTTCGGCCATCACCGCCAGGCCCGCTACCACGCCGGCGGCGCCATCGAAATTGCCGCCATGCGCCACGCTGTCCAGATGCGAGCCGATCACGATCGCCTGCAGCTCCGGGTTACGGCCGCTGAGCGTCAGATAGAGATTGCCGGCCGCATCGACGCGCGCGACGGCGCCGAGTTCTTCCCCCTCGTTGCGCACGAGATCGTGGGCGAAGCGCTCGCCCGGCCCGTAAGCAACGCGCGTGATTCCCGGCGCGTCCGTTGTGGCTTCGGCGAGTGCGTCCAGGATACGTCCCGCCAGTTTCCCACCGGCCGTCAGTGAGCTCATGGCACGGCCCGTCGAGCTTCGCCCTCGGCGCCGCGCAGCCGGTGCGGCGTCAGATCGTCCAAGGAAACGCCTTGCCTCGCGACATTGTCCGGCAGGCCGCCGCCGGCGATCAGGCTGGCGCAGACGCGCGACAACGCCGGCGAGGTCTTGATGCCGTAGCCGCCCTGCCCGACCAGCCAGACGAAATCCGGAAATTCGTCATCCGGCCCGACCACTGGCGACCCGTCGGCGACAAATGTCCGCAAGCCCGCCCAGGAGCGCGACACGCGCTGCACCTCGATTGTCGTTGCCCGTTCGAGACGCTCGGCGCCGATCGCGACATCGATGTCTTCGGCAAATGCGTCCATCGGCGTCGACGGCGTGGCGTCGGCCGGCGACACGAACAATTGCCCGGCATCCGGCTTGAAATAGAACTCCGCGCCGACATCGTTGACCAGCGGCCAGTCGCTAATGTCGACACCCGCAGGTGCGGGAATGTTGAAGGCGGTGCGGCGCTTTGGCTGCAGGCCGACCGGGCGCACGCCAGCCATCGCAGCGACCTCGTCGCCCCAGGCGCCAGCCGCATTGACGATCAGCGGCGCAAGGAATGCTCCCGCTTCCGTCTCGACCCGCCACTGGCCACCCTGTCGGCCGATGGTTCTCACCCCGGCCTTGGTAACGATGCGGGCGCCATGCGCTCGCGCGCCGCGCAAAAAACCCTGGTGCAGGCCGTTGACGTCGATGTCCATCGAATGCGGTTCGATATAGGCGCCGGCGAGGTAGTCCCGGCGCAGCACCGGCACGCGCGCGATCGCCTCCGCCGGCGTCATCGCGACGATCGTGGGAACGAGCGCCTGCGCGGCCGCCAGATCTTCACGCAAAAGGTCGAGTTGGTCGGTGCGCGCCATGGTGATCATGCCGCGCTTGCTGAGCAGCGGATAATCACAAAAACCCGTCGGCGGCTCGGTGAGAAACGCCCGGCTGGCGAGCACGATGCGGCGGATGACGCCGTTGCCGTAATTCTCGGTGAAGCTCGCCGCCGAGCGTCCCGTGGTGTGATAGCCGCAATGGCTCTCGCGCTCGAGCAGCACGACCTTCTTGTCGCGCGAAATCTCGAAGGCAGCGCCGGCGCCGGCCATGCCCCCGCCGATGATGATGACTTCGGTCTGCCCGCTCATCGGCGCTCATCCTCCACGACTATTTTGCGCGGCACGGCTGGCGGCTCGCCCAGGCGGCCGCGGCGCGCGCGATCGCGGGCGCCCCGCCCTTCGGCCAGATTGTCGGCCGGCGAGTTCTGCACGGCGCAATCCCGCAAAGCGAGGTCGCTGACAAAAGGCACCGGCTTGCCTGCGATTGCCATGCCTGTCAGCCGCGCCCACACGGCGCGCCGCTTGCGCACTTGATGCGACTGCAATTCGCTGATCTCGGCGATGCCGCTCTCCCGCTTGATCTGCAGTACGCCAGTCTCAACGGCCGCGTCGAACAGCTCCAGCCCGCGCTTCGTGCGCACGATGATGCCGTTGAGTGGCTCGTCCTCGACGGCCGGTCCGCCGTTCAGCCAGGAATCCGATACCGCGATATCCGCCACCTGCCCGATCGCGTCGGGGCAGATCTTGCAGCGCGGCTGGATCATCCATTTGTCCTCGTCTTCCCACAGCTGCCGATAGCTGATCTCGAAGGCGCGGCCGTCTCTGGTTTCGACGCGGTTCAGGCCAGGATTTCCATATCCCCGGTAGCGGAAGAGAGCGAGCTCGTCCTCACGAAGGCCAAAACGCTCCAGCACCTGTTCCGACTTGGTCAGGTCAGAGGCCCCGCCGCAGACGAAGGCGAGCGCATAGCGCATATATTCGTCGACACGCAGATCGAGCCGCGCCAGGTTTCGCACCGCGGTGATGTCGCAGGGCTTGGCGATCAGGGCGAACGGCTCGCCGCGGTCGAGGATGTCGTTGAAATCCACCAGCGTCGCCGCCGGCCCATAGCGCGAGCCGGCGCCTTCGAGCACCGAAGCGCTGTCGAAGCTTAGCCTTCGTTCCGTGCGCATCGGCATGGAACGCGAGGCCGCGACGTGCAGCACGAACTTGACCCGTCCCGAGTCGAGCAGGAACTGCCCGAGCGCCGTCAGCGTCCCGCCGCCGGAGCCGACAAACCGCACTGTGGGATTTCCAGCGGAGCCGAGCACAAGCCGTTCAACAGGCCCCCAGACGGTATCCGCTAGCCTGGCCTCGCGCCGTTGCGCCGGAGGCGGACCGGCGATCCTCGTTCCTGGGCAGACGGCGTTGATCTTCGCCAAAGTCGCCTTATCCAACGCCTGCCTCGCCACTGGCCGCTCTCGGCCTTCCGGCGTCATCACCATCTCGATTTCTCCAGCACCGGCAATCGAGACGCAAAGGCCGCAACCGATGCAAAGTCCGTTCTCCACGATGTCGCCAAGCGACAGCGGGTCGGCTGCGAGCGCCGCGGTGTCCTGACTGTATCCGGTTTCGATCAGGCCCATCGCGGTCTCAGACAGGCTCCGAGATGCGCTTGTACTGGTCGGGGCGGCGATAGAGCTCGAAGTTGAAATTCACCTTCCGGCAGGTCTCGATCAGATCGAGATCGGCGCGGTGGACAATGACCTCGTCGTCGAGCGACATCGCCTGCGCGGCGATCTCGCCGGTCGGCGCGATGATGCAGGATCCGCCGATCAGCGCTTGCCCGTCTTCCAGGCCCGCCTTGGCGGCGGCGCCTATCCAAAGCGTGTTCTGGTAGGCGCCGGCCTGCATCGGCAGATGATTGTGGAACATTCTCAGATGCGCCAGCGCCGGCGCCTCGTCGAGCAGCAGCGGCGTGTTGTAGCCGAGCAGCGCCACCTCGGCGCCGTTGAGGCATAGCATGCGATAGGTCTCGGGCCAGCGGCGGTCATTACAGATGGCGAGACCTACGCGCACGCCGCGATAGTCGAAGACCGGAAAGCCGAGGTTGCCGGGTTCGAAGTAGCGCCGTTCGAGATGGGTGGTCGTGCCTGCTTCCGGCTCGCTCGAACCCGGCACATGCATCTTGCGATAGCGGCCGATGGAGGCGCCCTCCGGCCCGACCAGATCCATCGTGTTGAAATGGCGCCTGCGACCCTCTTCATGCGCCAGTTCGCAATAACCCAGCGCGAACCCGACCTTCAGCCGCGCGGCGGCATCGTAGAGCCGCTGCGTCTCGGGTCCCGGCATCGAGACTTCGAAGAAGGCATCGATCTCGGCTTGGTCGTCGATGCGCCAGCGCGGGAAGAAAGTGGTCAGCGCCATTTCCGGAAACACCGCGATCTCGGCGCCGGAAGCCGCTGCCTTTTCGAGCAGATGCACCAGCCGCCCGACTGTCTCGGCGCGCGTGGCGCTGCGCTGGATCGGTCCGGTCTGGCAAACGGCGATGGTCAGGCATCGAGCCATGGTGTCCAATCCTCGACTGGTTTTCCCAAAAGCGCCGGATCGGCGGCGGCGCGCGCCACGAAGCGCCCGAACCCCGGTTCGGCCTGCAGCTTGCCGTCGGCGACCACCGGCACGCCGCGCACCAGGACGGTGGTCGGCCGGCCGGTGACGACCTTGCCCTCATAGGGCGTGAAATCGACGTGCGAATGCAGCGCCTTGTGCCCGAGCGTCCAGCGCGCAGCCGGATCCCACAGCGCGAGGTCCGCGTCGAGCCCGACGGCGATGCTGCCCTTGCGATCGGCGAAACCGTAGATCGAGGCGGCGTTGCGCGAGGTGAGGTCGAGATAGCGCTCGAGCGTCAGGCGGCCTGTGAGCAGCCCCTCTGAAAACAGCAGCGGCAGGCGTGTCTCGATGCCGGGAATGCCGCTCAGCGTCGTCGTGAAACCGGGTGTTTCGGAGCGGCCGATCTTGTCGGCGAAATAATATGGCGAATGGTCCGACGACCAGAGGTCGATGCCGCCGTTAATCAGCTCCTGCCACAGATGCTCATGGCTGCGCGGCGACCGCGGCGGCGGCGAAAAGACGAAGCGCGCCGCATCGATCGCCGGGCGATCGAGATCGGCAGCCCCGAGAAACAGATATTGCGGACAGGTCTCGGCAATGGCGTCGACGCCGCGCGTCTTTGCCCGCGTCACTTCCTCCGCCGATTGCCAGGAGGAGACATGCACGATGGTCATGCGCGCGCCGGTCATCTCGGCGAAGGCTAAAGCGCGATGCGTCGCCTCGCGCTCCATCGTCTCGCTGTGGGCGACGACATGATAGCGGATATCGGTGCGGCCGAGATCGATGAGCCGCTGTCGCGTGCGCCGGATCGCGGCGTCATTTTCGGCATGGACCATGACGATCCAGCCTAGTCGTCTCGCCGTATCGAGCACTCGGAAGAACAGGTCGTCGTCGACGGCAAAACCCTGATAAGTCATGAACAGCTTCACCGAGGAGATGCCGCGTACCGCAAGCGCCGCAAGTTGCGCCTCGACATCGGCGCCAGTGCCCATGGTGACCACGGCATGCAGCCCATAGTCGATCACGGGACGCCCCGCCGCGCGCTGCAGCGCGCGGTCAATGGCGCCGATGGTGGTCATGTCCTGCCCGGGCATGCCGAACGGGACGATGCAGGTGGTGCCGCCAAAGGCCGCGGAGATCGTGCCGGAATAGAAATCGTCGGCATTACCCGCGCCGCCCCAGACCGGCTGGTCGAGATGGCAATGCGCGTCGATGCCACCGGGCATCACCCAGCTGCCGCCGGCGTCGATCGATTTCCCCCCGGTCAGGCCTTTGCCGATCGCGGCGATGCGGCCGTCGTCGATGCCGATGTCGCACTCGGCCCAGCCGTCGTCGAGCGCCACGCGCCCGCCTTTGATCACCAGCTCATGCATTGGCGTCCCCTCGCCGGCCGGCTCATCCGACGGCCGCCGTCGCCATGATCTCGACACGGTACTGGTCGCCGGCAAGCCGCGCTTCCACCGTGGCGCGCACCGGCATGGCGCTCCTGTCGATCCAGGCGTCCCAGGCCGTGTTCATCATCTCGAAATCGGCGATGTCGCGGAGCCAGATCTGGACGCTGAGCAGCTTCGACTTGTCGCTGCCGGCCTTGGCCAGAAGCGTATCGATCTTGGCCAGGATCTGCTTGGTCTGGCTGGTGGTGTCGCCGGAAAGATCATCCGCGGTCAGGCCGGCCACATAGACGGTGCCGTTGTAGCGGAGCACCCGGCAGAAGCGCTGGCCGTTTTCGAGGCGTTCGATCGTCATGATGTTCCCTTCCGCTGGGTTCCAGATCCGGTTTTTGCCTATGGTAAGGAGGGTGCAAAACCGCTGTAAAGCCCGCGACGCGCCGAGACGCCGCTTTCCTTTGCCGGCATGGCCAAAAAAATTTAAGCCATAGCCGCGTCAATCTTCGTTTGTGGCAGCCACTATAAAGTGTAGCTTCAGCTCGGGCTGCCGTCGGTCAACGGTGCCGCCAGGGAGCCGCCGCAGCCGCATTCATGAGGTCGATCGCTCAATCCGCGATGAGGCTTTGGCAAAATGCTGAGCGCTCCCGCGCCATGCTGCCGATCATGGTCGGCGTCTGCCTCGCTTGCATCGGCAGCGCCATGCTGACCACCGCCGTGTCGCTGCATCTCGGCAAGCCCGGCATTTCGCCCCAGGTCGTGCAGATCGTGCTGACCGCCTATCCCGTGGGCTTCCTCGTCGGGTGCCTGGTCACGCGCCCGGCTGTCGCCCAATACGGCCACGAGCGCACCTTCGTCGCGATCCTTGTGCTGGCGCTGCTGGCCGCTTCAGGCTTTGTCTTCACCGACTTCCTGCCGAGCTGGATCTGCTTCCGCCTGCTCGGCGGCATGGCGATGGCGTCGTTGTTCGTGGTCTGCGAAAGCTGGATCAACCTCTACGCCGAGCACCACGATCGCGGCGCGTTGTTTTCGCTCTACATGCTGACGACGGCGATCGCCGTGCTGCTCGGACAACTCCTTGTCGGCCTGGTCGGTCCGCAATCGCCGCATCTGTTCCCGGTCGCGGCGGCGACGGTGCTTCTGGCGTTGATCTCCAAATTCATCGGCGGTCGCTGGCCGGCGCTGCCGGCCAGCGATCCGGAGCACGCAAGTTCGGCGAGACCGGTCAAGCGCCTCGGCCCGCTGGCGCTCTTTCGGCTGGCGCCGGTGACGGTCGTGGCGATCTTCCAGGGCGGCATCACCAACATGAACATCTTCGTGCTGACGCCGATCTACGGCACGCAGATCGGGCTGTCGGCGGCAACGACGGTCGGGCTGGTTACGACCATCAGCATCGCCGGCATGCTGGCGCAGACGCCAGTCGGCTGGCTGTCGGACAGGTTTGAGCGGCGAATCATATTGCTTGTCCAGGGCGTCCTGTCCGTCACGCTCTGCGCTGCGATCGCCTGGCTCGGCAATTTTTCGGTGCCGCTGCTCTTCGTGCTGTTCTTCCTCTATGGCTGCACGGCGCTCACCGTCTATCCCGTGGCGATGGCCTTCGGCGCCTCGCAATTGCACAGCCGGCACATGGTCGGCGCTTCCGGCACGCTGCTCCTGCTCTATTCGATCGGCAATGTCGCGACGCCCGGCATTTCCGCCGGCCTGATGGACCGCATGGGCGCGCCGGCCATGTTCCTCTTGCTCGGCGGCGGCGCCGTGCTGGTGACGATAACTGCCTGCTACAATCTTTTACGCCGGCCGGTCATCGCGCCGACGATGCAGGCAGCCGAGGAGCAGATCTGATGACGGATGCAATGAACCGCATGAAGGGCAGCGTCATTCTCATTGCCGGCGCTGCCAGCGGCATCGGTGCGGCGATTGCACGACGTTGCGCTGCCGAAGGCGCAAGCGTCGTCTGCGCGGATTACGATCTTGAGGCTGCGACGAAGCTTGCCGAAGCGCTTGGCCCTGCCGCGGCCGCTTGCCAGTGCGATGTGACGAACATCGAGTCCGCCGAAGCGGCCGTCGCGTTCGCCCGGCAAAAATTCGGCCGGCTCGACGGGCTGGTGCACAATGCCGCGGCCCCCTCCACCAACGCCACCGTCGTCGATCTCGATGAAGGTGCGTGGCGGCACGAGATCGATATCGGCCTGACCGGCGCCTTTCTGATGAGCAAGTTCGCCGTGCCGCTGATCGCCGCAAGCGGCGGCGGCTCGATCGTCTTCATCGGCTCGCAATTCGGGCGCGTCGCCACGACCAAGGCCGTCGCCTATTGCGCTGCCAAGGCCGGGCTGATCCACCTTGCCAAGGCGATGGCCGTGGACCACGCGCCCGACAAGGTTCGCGTCAACAGCCTGTCGCCCGGTGCGGTGGCCACGACCCGCCTGCTGCGCCGGTTCGCCGATTTCGAGGCCGCCAATGCCGGCCTTGGTCCCGCCCATCTGCTCGGCCGCATCGCCGATCCTGACGAGATCGCCGCGGCGGCGGCTTTCCTGCTTTCCTCGGACGCATCCTTCGTCACCGGATCCGACATGCTCGTGGACGGCGGCTATGCGACGCGCTGAGCCCGTATTTTCAAAGGAGTTCCCATGACCCTGCTCGTCACTGGCGGCACCGGCTTCGTCATGAGCGTGGTTGCGCGCGCTTGGCTGGATCGCGACCCTCTGGCCCGCGCCGTGATCCTCGACCGCTCCGGCCTCGACGCAGCCGCTGAGAAGCATTTCGCGCCGGTGCGCGACCGGCTGACGATAATCGCCGCCGATATCCTCGACTCGCAAGCCTGGTCCGCGACGCTCGACCAGCAAGGCATCACGGCAATCGTCCACGGCGCGACGATCACGCCGATCTCACGCGGCAGCGCTTCGGAGGCCAAGCGCCAGCCGGAGGCCGAGGATCCGGCACGCATCGTCGACGTCAATCTGATGGGCACCGTGCGCATGCTGGAGTGGGCGCGCGCGAGGCCCGGCCTCAAGCGCTTCGTCTATGTCAGTTCCGGTTCGGTCTACCGCCACAACGGGCCCGACTGGAGTAGCGAGCCGCTGCCGGAAGACGGCTATGTCGCGCCGCTGACGCTCTACGGCATCTCGAAATTCGCTTCCGAGATGGTCACCAACCGCTATGCCGACCTGTTTAACCTGTCGGCGGTCTCGGTGCGGCTTGCTTCCGTCTACGGACCGATGGACCGCGCCACCGAGAGCCGCAACTTTCGCCATGTCCCCAATCGCGTCGCGCATATGGCTCTGGCCGGCGAGACGATCAGGCCGAACAGCCTGGAGCCTGTCGGCGACTATGTCGCCTCGACCGACGTTGCCGCAGCGATCCTCGCGCTGATCGACGCGCCGCACCTCAATTACCGTCACTACAATATCGGCTCCGGTTCCAGCCAGACCATCGGCGAGATCATCGGTTGGGCAAAGGAACGCGTGCCGGGGCTGAAGGCCGAGGTGGCATCAGGAGAAGACGCCAACATCGTCCAGGACGTGGCGCTGAAAGGCGGTATGTGGGGCGCCTATGACATCGCCCGCATCCTGCGCGACACCACATGGCGGCCGCGTCCCGGCAAGGAAGCCTTTCACGCCTATATGGACTGGATTGCCGCCAACGAAAGCTGAGGAGAGTACCGATGCCGATCGATCTCCAGCATACCCAGCCGCGCGACTTTGTCGGCTATGGCCCGCATCCGCCCTTCGTCACCTGGCCGGGCGGCGTGAAGCTCGCTGTCAACCTCGTGCTTAACTACGAGGAAGGTTCGGAATACAACTGGCTGGATGATGGCCGCAACGACAATTGGGGCGAATACAATCTGACCAGCAGCCCGCCGGTGCGCGATCTCGGCACCGAGACGCATTTTGAATATGGCAGCCGCGCCGGCGTCTGGCGCCTGGTGCGCCTCTTCGATCGCTACGACATTCCGGTCACCTTTTCCGCCTGCGCCGTGGCGCTGGAGCGCAACCCGCCTTTGGTCGAGTGGATGAAGAGCCGCCGCCACGACCTGATGGGCCATGGCCTGCGCTGGATCGACTACACGATGATGGAGCGCGGCGAGGAAGAGCGTCACCTGCACGAAGCCATCGCGCTTTACGAGAAGCTGCTCGGCAAGCGGCCGCTCGGCTGGAACTGCCGCTCGCTGCCCAGCGTCAACACGCGCGACCTTCTGGTGAAGGAAGGCGGCTTCCTTTACCACTCCGATCCCTGCAATGACGACCTGCCTTATTTCCTCGATCACCGGGGCACGGAGATACTGGTCGTCCCCTACTCCAAGACGCTCAACGACAGCCGCTATCTGGTGGCTCCGGGCTATAGCAATCCCCGCGACTTCGCCGAGGACTGCCGCTCGGCCATCGACTATATGCTCTCCGAAGCCGACGAGACCGGCGGCCGCATGCTGACCATCGGCATTCACGCCCGCTGGACGGGCCAGCCCAACCGCGCATCGGGTCTACGCGAGGTGATCGAGCATGTCCAACAAAGCGACGGCGCCGCCTTCATGCGCCGCGAGGACATCGCCCGCTTCTGGCATGCGAACCATACCCGCATCGAACAGCGCGGCTGAGCGATGTTCGAAACGCTGATCCGCGGTGGAATGGTGGTGAATGCCGAAGGCATCAGCCACAGCGATATCGGAATCGCCGCGGGCAAGGTCGCCGCAATCGTCGCGCCCGGCGAAGCCGCCGAAGCCAGGATGGTCGTCGATGCCTCAGACTGTTTCTTGCTGCCAGGTCTGGTCGATGCGCATGCACATCTGCGCGACCCTGGCCTGACTCAAAAGGAAGATTTCTCCTCCGGCACGCATGCGGCCGCACTCGGCGGCGTGACGACAGTGCTCGACATGCCGACCGATGAACCGTGGACGGCCACGCCAACGCAACTAGCCGACAAGATGGCGATCGCCGAAGGCCGCATCCATGTCGACGTCGGCCTGCAGGCCGTGATCAGCCGCGACCTGTCGCTCATCCCTGGCCTGCTTAGCCTTGCGCCGGCGTCGTTCGAGCTGTTCACCGCCGACGTGCCGGACGCCTTCCTCTTTGCCTCGCTCGACGCGGTCGCCGAAGCGCTCAAAGCTTTTGCCGGTGCCGATACGCTGATCGGCATTTCACCCGGCGATCAATCGATCCTGAACGGCAGCGCTATGCGCGACCGCTCGGGCGCCATCGCCGCCTTTCTGGACAGCCGGCCGCCGCTGGCCGAAGCCAACGGCATCGCCCGCGCCCTTGTCGTCGCGGCCTCGGCGGAGGCAAAAATCCACGTCCGGCAGATCAATTCCGAACTGGGTGTCGAGACCTGGAGCCGGCTGCGCGGCATGGCCGACGCCAGCGTCGAGACGACGCCGCAGAACCTGTTCTTCACAGCGCAAGATTACGAAGCTCTGGGCGCTAATCTGAAGGCTTCGCCGCCCTTGCGGTCGCCGCATGACGTCGATGCGCTGCACGCTGCGCTCGGCGCGGGACTGATCGACATCGTCGCCACCGACCATGCTCCGCACGCACCGGCCGAGAAGGCGGCGCCTTATGCGGCTTTCGCTGACATTCCGGGCGGCATGCCGGGATTGCAGACGCTGCTTCCCACCATGCTGAAGCTGGTCGATGACGGGCTCATCGCCCTCCCCGATCTGGTGCGCATGTGCTCTCGCAATCCGGCCGAGCGCTTCGGCCTCGGCCGACGCAAAGGCCGCATCGCCGCCGGCTACGACGCCGATCTGCTGATCCTCGATCCACACCAACCCAGCACGATCGCCAATGCCGACCAGGTGTCTCAGGCCGGCTATACGCCCTTCGACGGTTGGGCCGTGAAAGCGCGCCTGACCAACGTCTTCCTGCGCGGCCGCGAGATCGTGCGCGCAGGCAGGCTGGTCGGCCCGGCGCAGGGAAAGATCGTCACCCGGGAGAGCTGAACACCATGGCCTTGCTCGCAGGTAAAACCGTCATCGTCACCGGAGCGAGCTCCGGCATCGGCCGTGCCATCGCGCTGAAATTCGCGGCGGAGGGCGCGAGCGTCGTCGTTGCCGACATGGTGGAGCAGCCGATCGAGGACGGCGAGAGCACCACCGACATGATCCGCTCGGCCGGCGGCGCTGCAATCTACGTCAAGACCGACATATCCGACTGGAGCGCCGTCGATGCGCTGGTGGGCGCAACGGTCGCGCGGTTCGGTCGCCTCGACGTGATGGTCAACAATGCCGCGATCTACACCAGCACCAACCTGATCGAGACCACGCCGGAACAGTGGAACCGCGTCATCGGCGTCAACCTGACCGGGTTCTTCTACTGCAACAAGCGCGCCGTCACGCAGATGCTGACCCAGGCGCCGGTCAATGAGGTGCGCGGCCGGATCATCAACATCTCCTCGCAGCACGGCATGGTCGCCTGCCCCGGCGATTTTCCCTATTCGGTGAGCAAGGGCGGCATCGTGCAGATGACGCGCCAGATCGCAGTCGACCATGCCGACGACCTGATCGTCTGCAACGCCATCGCGCCGGGCAAGATCATCACCGGCAAGCCGGGCGTCGCCAACGATCCTGGTGCGCTCGAGTATTCGCGCCGGCGCACGCCGTGGCCGCGGCTCGGGCATCCTAACGACGTGGCGGGCGCGGCGCTGTTCCTGGCCAGCGATATGGCCAGCTACGTCACCGGGATCAACCTGATGGTTGACGGCGGCTGGATGGCCGGCTGACGAGTGATTGCCGGGCCGCTCTGGCAACCAGGCACGGGATGACGCCTGACGAATACCGGGCGAAGTGGGGACTGGCGAAGGACTACCCTATGGTTGCCCCAAACTATTCGGCCGCCCGATCGGAATCTCGAACTAACGAAGGAAGGCGTCCGGCCTCGAGTTTCTAGGGCGTGGGCAAAGCGCGGGCAAGCCGTGGGCAAAGCCATTTTTTTCGCAATGAAATCAATGGTTATGGTGGGCCCGGAGGGTGTGAGGTCGTCAAGAAAAATCAACGGCTTATAGGATGGTTAGCCAACCCATATCCTTCGTATCGTCTCGTATGGTCTGGCGAACCGGATAAGAACCCGAAATGAGCCACCTTCTTATTCGCTAATCGTAGGTCGAAGGTTCGATTCCTGCCGGGTTCACCACTTAGGCTCGCTATAGTCTCACCTGACGTTGTTAAGGTCGGTATTCCGGGCAACACCGCCCTATCGCTCACTGAAAATCCTCGTGTCAGTGGTTCGAATCCGCCTCTGGGCACCATCCCCTCTTCTCCCGACAGTCCCTATCGCCGATAGCTTCTACGCCGCAGCCTCTGCAAAGGCCTGAAATTGTTGGCCTTTTCGGGTCAGTTCGCGAATTTGAGCGCGGTTGGGCCGTTTCGAGTGCATTTGGTCCAACGGCGGGTGGGGGATGGTATTTTCGTTGGTATTGGACATCCTGTTGGTATCGAAACAGCCAAAGGGAGGTCTCACGAATGGCCCTTTTCTGATGTGAAATGCCGAAACGCTCGCCCCGCTACTAAGCTTGTGAAACTCTCTGACAGTTGCGGACTCCAACTGTGGGTGCAGCCTACGGGATCTCGCCTCTGGCGCCTCGCATATCGCTTTGACGGCAAGCACCGGCGCGCGCCTCCGTGAAGTCGATGCTTGATGCCCAGCTTTCCGCTTGTTGATCGCAACATAGACGTGGGTGCGTCGAAGTTCTTGATTTATCGCGGGCAAAGATCAGAAGCTCTCCAGGATGGCTCCGTATCGCTCGGCCCTACCTTTGAACGGCGATTTAGCCATTAAAGCTACCAATGCGTCCCCTGGACCGCACGACACGCGCAATTACATACAGTGGCAAATCCTAATAAGGAAAAATACGCCCACTCCATAAGGGATGATGAGAAGTCCGAGAGCGATCCAATAGCCCGGCTGCGCTATTGCGGCGAAATCTGAGCGAAGTTGTTCCATCTGCCCCAAACGATGCGCCAACATCGTTGTTCCAAGGGGCAACAATGCGAGCGGCATATGACCTTCCTGATTTGCCGGCAAATGTAAAAAGTTCTGAGCTTCCAGCTCGAGGCAGGAACAAGCTGTGGGGACGTTGGGTGGCTGCTCTAACGCCAGAACAGGTCACGGCAGCCTGTTGCGCGAGCCCGAGTACTTGGATCAAAATTTGATTTGAGCGAAGCAAGTCCGCGTTCGAGCGTGGTGGCCGTCTTCCCTCGCCGGAACAGCTGCTTGCGCCAGGCATTTCTGGCGAGGCTGGGATAATCGGCAAAAGCGCATGTAACCACTTAACTCGATCTCGATCGGCGTACTGAGCGGTTCAGGGAATTCGCGTTTCAGACGGGTCAGGTAGCTTTGCTGCCTGCCGCGGTCGCAACAAATGGCCAAGCCTGTCCAACGCCATAATTCGGCCTGTCGTCGACGCATTGGTGCGGCCAGTGATCCAAACTGGTTCCGCTGCCCGGCGTCCTTACAGGCCAGCGGTCTTGGTCGGCTATAAACCTCTTCATGAAGGAGGAACAAAGCAGCCGGCTGTCAGTTCGGTAACATTCAACAAATTGTTCCGGATCATGGCTCATCGTCGGTTTTCGTTGCTAGCTTTGGGCCTTCTGGTCTTGGCGTTTGGCTCGACGCAGCAAAACGCCGCTCACGCGCAAGCGCCCTGTCCGGCCGATCACGACAAGCTGCTTTCGGCCTTGAAGGCCAACGTCAAGGCGAGCGGCGGCCCCGCGAATGGCGGCTTCGAGACCAATGAATGGGCGGCAATCGTTGCCCGCGACGGCACCGTCTGCGCCGTTGCCTTCAGTGGACCCACGGCCGATGCGCAATGGCCGGGCAGCCGGCTGATCGCGGCCGAGAAGGCCAACACGGCCAATGGCCTCAGCCTAGTGAACATGGCGCTGTCGACAGCCAATCTCTATGCCGGGGTGCAACCAGGCGGACCGCTGTTCGGTCTGCAGACCACCAATCCCGTCAACCAGGCAGCGGCTTACACAGGCGACCCCAAGACGTTCGGCAGCGCCAACGATCCGCTGATCGGCGAGCCGATCGGCGGCGTCGTCGTGTTCGGCGGGGGCCTGGCTCTCTACGACGGCAAGGCGATCGTCGGTGGCCTCGGGATCAGCGGCGATTCCTCCTGCGCTGACCACAACGTCGCCTGGCGCGTTCGCGCCGCCCTGGGGTTCGATAAGGTTCCGGCGGGCGTCAATCCCAACCGCAAGGATGCCATCATCTACGATCTTGATCCCGGCGGGAAAAGCGCCTCGGGCTGGGGCCACCCGCTTTGTGCCGGGCACGAGGCCGATATAGCGGCGGAAATCGGTTCCGGCGTCGGAGGTTCGACTCCGAAATGAAGCAAGCAGCGCAACCGGCGCGATCCTGCGGAGACGCCCCCATGACCAAGCGCTCGTCGGCGCCCCGAAAACATTCTCCGTGCGCCCTTGCAGCGATGCTGTTGGTCTGCGCCCCCTTGCTGACAGCCGCTTCGGAATCGCCGCCGGCACCCGCGATCTCACCGCCTGCCGCGGCCGCGCCGCCCGATGACGGGCAATGGACGATGCCCGCCAAGAACTACGCCTCGACCCGCTATAGCGAGCTCGCCGAGATCAACGAAGGCAACGTCAAGAATCTGCAGGTCGCATTCACCTTTTCCACCGGCGTGAACAAGGGCCAGGAAGCGGCGCCGCTGGTGGTCGGCAGCACGATGTACATCGTGAGCCCGTTTCCCAACATCGTCTACGCACTCGATCTCTCCAAGCCCGGCGTGCCGATCAAGTGGAAATACGAACCCAATCCTGAGCCCGCCGCGCAAGGGGTTGCCTGCTGCGACGTCGTCAACCGCGGCGCGGCTTTCGCGGATGGGCGCATCTTCTTCAACACGCTCGACGGCCACACCATCGCGCTCGATGCGAACACCGGCCAGCCGGTCTGGAACGCGCATGTCGGCAACATCAATATCGGCGAAACCATCACCATGGCGCCGCTTGTGGTGAAAGGCAAAGTGCTGGTCGGCAATTCCGGCGGCGAGATGGGCGTTCGCGGCTGGGTCAAGGCGCTCGACGCTGGCGACGGTCATGTCGTCTGGACGGCTTACAACACCGGCCCCGACAAGGAGGTGCTGATCGGCCCGGACTTCAAGCCGCATTACGACATGGACAAAGGCAAAGACCTCGGCGTCACGACATGGCCGCCGGAGGCCTGGAAGATCGGCGGCGGCAATATGTGGGGCTGGATTTCCTACGATCCGGATCTCAACCTTATCTTCCACGGCACCGGCAATCCCGGCCCCTGGAATCCCGATCTGCGGCCTGGCGACAATAAATGGACGTCGGGCATTTTCGCGCGCGACCCCGATACCGGGGCGGCTAAATGGTTCTACCAGTGGACCCCGCACGACCTGCACGACTATGACGGCATCAACGAGCAGATCCTGCTCGACATGAACTGGCAGGGCAAGCCGCGCAAGGTGCTGGTCCGGCCGGAACGCAACGGCTATCTCTACGTCCTTGATCGCACCACCGGCGAGGTCCTGTCCGCAAAACCTTACGGCCCCGTCAATTCCAGCAAGGGCGTGGACCTCAAGACCGGCAGGTTGATGGAAAACCCGGACAAGGTGACGGGCACCGGCAAGGTCGTCCGCGACATCTGCCCGACCGCGTCGGGCCTCAAGGACTGGCAGCCTTCCGCCTTCTCTCCGAAGACCGGCCTACTCTACATCCCGCACAACAATCTGTGCATGGACGAAGAAGGCGTCGAGGTGAACTACATCGCCGGCACGCCCTACGTCGGGATGAACGTCCGCATGATCCCGGGGCCGGGCGGCAATCGCGGCGCCTTCACCGCCTGGGACATCGCGGCCGAAAAACCCGCCTGGAGCCTCAAGGAGAATTTCCCGGTGTGGAGCGGCGCGGTTGTCACCGCCGGCGATGTGGTCTTTTATGGAACGATGGAAGGCTGGTTCAAGGCGGTGAGCGCTAAGACCGGCGACCTGCTCTGGCAGTTCAAGACCTCGTCCGGCATTATCGGCCAGCCCATCACCTATCGCGGCCCGGACGGCCACCAATACGTCGCCATCTTGTCCGGCGTCGGCGGCTGGGCTGGCGCCATCGTATCGGGCGACCTCGACCCGCGCGACGCTACCGCCGCGCTCGGTTTCGTCAATGCGATGAAGGACCTGAAGAACGCGACCACGGCGGGAGGCACGCTCTATGTGTTCCGGCTGCCCTGATGTGTTCGGTGTGATCCACAGCGTGGCGCGGAAGGCTTTCCCGCCGATAGCGCTCGGCATCACCGCGCTCGCCTTGCTGCTCTTTCCGGCGACGGCCGGCGCTCGTGAGCTCAGGGTCTGCGCTGACCCGAACAACCTGCCCTTTTCCAATGCGGCTGGACAGGGATTCGAGAACAGGATCGCCGAAATCATTGCCGCCGATCTCGGCGCGAAGCTGACCTACACCTGGTGGGCGCAGCGCCGCGGCTTCGTGCGCAACACGCTGAAGGCGGGTCTCTGCGATCTCGTGCCCGGCACGCCGGCCAATCTCGAAATGCTGCGCACCACCACTCCCTACTACCGATCGTCCTATGTCTTCGTGACCCGCCAGGACGGTCCCGACGTGGCCTCCTTCAACGACCCGCGGCTGCGCGACATGCGCATCGGCGTTCAACTCATCGGCGACGACGGAGCCAACTCGCCTCCGGTCCAGGCGCTCGGCCGCCGCGGCATCATCGGTCACTTGGTGGGCTATCCGGTCTATGGCGACTACTCCGCCCCCAATCCGCCGGCCCGCATCGTCGAGGCGGTGGCGAGCGGCGAGATCGACCTAGCCGTGGTATGGGGACCGCTTGCCGGCTATTTTGCCCAGAAGCAGAACGTCCCGCTGCGCATCACGCCGGTTGCGCCTCGCATCGACGGACCGCAATTACCCATGATCTACGATATTTCGATGGGCGTGCGGCGCGAGGACGACGCCTTGCGCGGCGACGTGAACACTGCCTTGGCCAAGCACAAGGCGGAGATCGAGGCATTGCTGGCGCAGTATGGCGTGCCGCGCCTCGATGCTTCGGGGAGTCCGGTGCGATGAGGTGCGCTGCCGCTATGCTTGTTCCTGTGGTGCTGATGCTCGTCGGTTGCCAGCGCGAGGAGCGGGATACGCGCCCGCAATCGGCCCTCGGCTCGGGCGAGCAGCCGATGCCGGTGACAACTCTGGAACCCGGCGGGCAGCGGCCCTCCCCCACAGACAACAAAGCGGCGAGCTTCGAGGCCAATGCCTTTCATCTGAGCGAAGGCAAGCGCCTGTTCGGCTGGTTCAACTGCTCAGGATGCCATGCCAATGGCGGCGGCGGCATGGGCCCGGCGCTGATGGACGAAAAGTGGATCTATGGCAGCTCGATGGAAAGCATCCATGCCACGATCCGCGACGGGCGGCCGAACGGAATGCCCAGCTTCCGCGACAAGGTCCCGGACGACCAGATCTGGGAGCTTGCGGCCTTCGTTCGCTCGTTGAGCGGCAACGCGCCTTCCTCCGCCGCGCCGTCGCGCAATGACGACATGATGGCGCATCCATCGGAAAATCGTATGCCGAATGCCGCCACGCTGGGGAAGTCGCCGTGAAACGCTTCGCCCCGATTGCATTCGCCACGGCAATCGCCCTGTTTCTTCAGGGATGCGCAGGCTGGCAATCGGCGCTCGACCCGAAAGGTCCCGCGGCAAGTGAGCTCGCATGGCTGATCTGGTTCTTCACCGGCCTGTGCGCGGCGGTGTGGGTGCTGGTGATGATCGCTCTTGCCTTGCCATTGATGATGCGGCCACGAGAGCGCGCCGAGCCGCTTGTAATCGACGCCGATGCCGACAATCGCAAGCTGCGCGTGGTGATGACCGCTATCGGGCTGACCGCCGTGATCCTGGTCGGCCTCACTCTGCTAAGCTTCTTCGCCAACAGGACGCTCGCCGCGATCGGCTCGGACGCCGCGCTGACCATTCGGATCACCGGTCATCAATGGTGGTGGGAGGTGCGCTACGAGGATGCCACACCGAGCCACATCCTGACCACGGCGAACGAGATCCACATTCCAGCCGGCGAGCCGGTGCGGCTTCTTATCACCTCGACCGACGTGATTCACTCCTTCTGGGTGCCGAGCCTTTCCGGCAAGCTCGACCTCATTCCGGGCCACATGAACGTGCTCGACATCAAGGCCGATAAACCGGGCGTCTATCGTGGCCAATGCGCCGAGTTCTGCGGCGCGCAGCACGCCAACATGGGCACCTTCATCATCGCCGAACCGCGCGAAAAGTTCGACGCCTGGTGGAACGATCAGCTGCAACCAGCCGCCGCTCCAATGAGCGACGAGGCCGAGGCAGGCGAGGACCTGTTCCTGAAACGCCCTTGCGTCATGTGTCACAAAGTCGGCGGCACCCCCGCAGGCGGAACGGTCGCTCCCGACCTGACGCATATAGCCAGCCGGCAAACGCTTGCGGCCGGAACATTGACGATGAGCCGCGGCAATCTCGCCGCCTGGATAGCGGACCCGCAAGGCATCAAGCCGGGTTCTCACATGCCGGTAGCCGATCTGAGCGGCGACGAGCTCAACGCCATCGTCGCCTATCTCGAGGGGCTGAAATGAGCAGCGCGGATCTGACCAGCGAACGCGATCTGCCGCCCGAACGCGAGGCGTCCGCCAAAGGCGATCTTGCACCCGAGCGCGACGGACCGCGCGACACCGGCTTGGACGATGCCAGCCTGCATCGGTGGCTGGCGCGGACGTGGCGTACGCCTCCCGGTATCATCGGCGCGCTGTCGAGCGTCGACCATAAGGTCATCGCCCGCCGATACCTGATCACCGCCTTTCTGTTTCTGTGTTTGGGCGGCCTCAACGCCGTTGTCATGCGCATCCAACTCTCGGGTCCGCGGCGCGGCCTGATCGGGCCGGATCTCTACAACCAGCTGTTTACGATGCATGGCGTCACCATGATGTTCCTGTTCGCTGTGCCCATCGTCCAGGCGACAGGAATCTATCTGGTGCCGTTAATGGTCGGCACCCGCAACATCGCCTTTCCGCGCCTCAATGCCTTCAGCTATTGGGTCTATGTCTCAGGAGGCCTCTTCGCCTGGGTGTCCTTCGCCCTCTCGATGGCGCCGGATGTCGGCTGGTTCGCCTATGTGCCGCTGTCCGGGCCGGAATACGCTCCAGGCAAGCGCGCAGACGTCTGGGCGCAGATGATCACGTATACAGAGGTATCATCCCTGGCGGTCGCCGTCGCGACAATCGTCACCGTGTTCAAGCAGCGGGCACCCGGCATGTCGCTCGACAAGATCCCGCTCTACGTCTGGGCATTGCTGGTCACGTCCTTCGTCGTCGTGTTCGCCATGCCGGCGGTAATGGTCACTTCGACCTTCCTGATCCTGGACCGGCTCGTCGGCACGCATATCTTCAACCCGGCCGAAGGCGGCGACGCGCTGCTGTTCCAACATCTCTTCTGGTTCTTCGGACATCCCGAAGTCTACATCATCTTCCTGCCGGCGACAGGAATGGTGTCCGCCATCATCCCCGCCTTCGCACGGCGCCCGGCCTTCGGTCATCTCGGGCTGGTTCTGTCGCTCATCGCGGTCGGTTTCCTGTCGTTCGGCCTCTGGGTCCACCACATGTTCGCGACCGGGCTGCCGAAACTGGGGGCCAGCTTCTTCACCGCCTCGAGCATGATGATCGCAATCCCCAACGGCGTTCAGATCTTCTGCTGGCTGGCGACTCTCTGGGACAGCAGACCGGTGATCCGCACGCCGCTGCTGTTCGTCTTCGGCTTCTTCTTCATCTTCGTCATCGGCGGCCTGACTGGCGTCATGCTTGCCTCCGTGCCGCTCGACCTGCAGGTGCACGACACCTATTTCGTCGTCGCTCACTTCCATTACGTGCTGATCGGCGGCTCGGTCTTTCCGCTGCTCGGAGCTGCCTATTTTTGGTTTCCCAAAATCACCGGCCGCATGATGAGCGAGCGCCTCGGGCGTTGGCACTTTTGGCTGGCGATGGTCGGCTTCAACGCGGCCTTCTTCCCCATGCATATCGTCGGCCTGTGGGGCATGCCGCGCAGGGTCTACACCTATCCGGCCGAGCTCGGCTGGGGGAACATCAATTTCTTCATCAGCGCCGGCGCGGCGCTCTTCTTCCTGAGCTTCGTGCTGTTTGCCTTCAACCTCGTCCACAGCGCATTGAGGGGTGCGCCTGCCGGCGACAATCCCTGGGACGCCGGCACGCTCGAATGGGCGACGTCCTCGCCGCCGCCCAGCTACAATTTCGCGCGCATTCCGATCGTGATGAATATCGAGCCGCTCTGGGCCCAACGCGAGGCGCTCCCCGTCGCGATCGGGCTTCGCGTCGACGTGCGCGAGTTGGTCGTCTCGACGGTGGCGGAAGCCCATCCCGACATCCGCGAGAAATCGGCGACGCCGTCGATCTGGCCGCTGCTGGCGGCGATCGCCGTCGGCGGCACCTTCCTCTACTCGATCTTCACGCCCTGGGCGATCGTCTGGGGCGCCGCGCCGATCGCCATCACCTTGATCGGATGGTTCTGGCCCAAGGGCGATCCGGAGGACGAGGAATGAACCAGCGTCCCGCCATGGATCTTTCCGCCCTCCCGACCTTTGGACATGGCCCCCGTAGCCCGACCTGGTGGGGCACGCTTGGCTTCATGGCGTTGGAGGGCACGGGCTTTGCGCTGGCCGCCGGCGCCTATCTCTATCTCGCGACGTTGTGGCCCAACTGGCGGCTAAGCGCTCCGCAGCCCAACCATTGGCCGGGAACGATCGTAACGCTGCTTCTCATCGCCAGCCTCGTTCCCAACCACATACTGAACGGCTACGCCAAGCAATGCGCTATCGGACCGGTGCGGATCGGGATGGTGGTGATGTCGCTGCTCGGCATCGCGCCGCTCGTCGTGCGCTGGTTCGAATTTCCGGCGCTGAACATCTACTGGGACACGAACGCCTACGGCTCGATGCTGTGGGTGCTGCTCGGTCTCCACACCACGCATCTGATCACCGATGTCGGCGACACGATCGTTCTGACGGTGCTGATGTTCACGCACCATGGCTACAGCGGCCGGCGCTTCGGCGATGTCGGCGACAATGTCTTCTATTGGGATTTCGTGGTTCTCACCTGGATCCCGATCTACCTGCTCATCTACTGGCTACCGGGGCTGGGCTGAGATGCGCGCGCTGCGGCTGGGCACGTCCTGGGGAGGTTTGTTGTCGGGGCCTTTGGCCTGGGCAATCTCGACGCAGCTGAACTATTCGCTCGTGCACTGGCAGTGCAATCGCCAGGTTCAGGTCGTGCTCCCGGTGGCGCTGTTGCTCGCGCTGTTTTCGCTGCTCGGCGGCGCGCTATCATGGCGGGCGAAGCGGCAAGGCGGCGCCGCCTTCAAGCCTGAGCGCACGCGCAGCACCGAGCGTTTCGTCGCCGATCTCGGCATGCTCGCGGCGCTGCTGTTCGCCCTCGTCATCCTCATGCAGGGCAGCGCCGCGCTTATCCTCGACGAGTGCCTGCGATGAGCCTTGAGGCCTTCTTTTCGACCTCGATCTGCTATGGCGCCGACGCGCCCGAGGCCGGATGGACGTTGGCGTTTCCCATCACGCTTCCCTTGGCTGGACTCGCGCTCATCTATGGGATCGGCGCAAGGCGGCTATGGCGCCGCAGCGGCCGGGGCCGACCGGAGCGGCTACGACAGGCTCTGTTGTTCGCGGCCGGTTGGGGCGTGTTGACCGGAGCGCTGGTCAGCCCGATACACGCGCTCGGCGAGCGCGTGTTCTCAGCCCACATGATCGAGCACGAGTTGCTGATGGCCGTAGCGGCGCCGCTCCTTATCGCCGCCTGCCCCGGCGCGGCCTTGATGTGGGCATTGCCGGCCAAACTTCGCCGAGGGACAGGAAAGCTCACCCACGGCAAGGTGCTGCAGGCGCTCTGGGCCCTCGCCGCGCGCCCGCTCAACGCGACAGTCATTCATGGGGTAACGATCTGGATCTGGCACATTCCCAGCCTGTTCGAGGCAGCACTTCAGCAGGGCGTACTGCATTATGCGCAGCACGCGAGCTTCCTCGGCACCGCCTTGCTGTTCTGGTGGGCGCTTCTGCCGCGCTCTGGTCGACAGCAAACCTGTGGCAGCTCCGTCATGCATCTTTTCTTCACCTCGCTGCATACCGGCCTGCTCGGCGTTCTGTTGCTGTTATCGCCAAAACTCTGGTATCCGGCGAATGCCTCCGGCGCGGCGATCTGGGGCCTGAGCCCGATCGAGGACCAGCAGCTCGCCGGGCTAGCAATGTGGGTTCCGGCCGGTTTGATCTATGGCGGAGCGGCCTTGCTGCTCGCCGGCCTTTGGATAAGCAACAGTGGAACCAGGGAGGCAACGCATGCGCTCCGACCTGGCTAGGCTGATCGGCGGCGCCCTTGCCGCGATCCTCCTGCTGGCCGCGGCAGTCGGCGCGGCGGCCTTATGGACCGACCGGCGCGAGCGCGTCCGGCACGAGTCGGATGTGGCGACCGGCGGCGTGGGCGCACGCGCCATTCCGATCATGACCGCGAATGGCTGTTCCGGCTGCCATACGATTCCCGGCGTGCCGGGAGCGCAAGGCCAGGTCGGGCCGCGCCTCGACGGCAGCCTAGCCGGCCGTGTCTATATCGGCGGCGTTCTGGCAAACAATCCGGAGAACCTGATCCGCTGGATCCGGTCGGCAAGGGAAATCAACCCGCATACCGCCATGCCGTCGACAAGGATCACCGAGCAGCAGGCGCGCGATATCGCGGCCTATCTCTATGCCCTCAGATAATCAGCCTTCGCCGCCGCGCCGGGACCACAGGCCGCGGCCTGGATCGTAGCCGACCACCGCCGCCAGGAAGAATGCCCCAAGGCAGGCGACAACGACGAGCATGGAAACCACATCGAACCGCAGGTAGAGCGCGAAGCGGATCAGCTCGACCGCCGAGCTGAATGGGTTCCAGGCGGCGATCGTCGCCAGCACCGGGCCGGCTTCGGCGAGCCGCCAGATCGGATAGAGCGCCGTCGAGGCAAAGAACATCGGGAAAATGACGAAGTTCATCACGCCGGCGAAGTTCTCCATCTGGGTCGAGATCGAGGACACCAATAGGCCGAACGCACCGAGCATCAGACCCGACAGCACGAGCGCCGGAAACACGGCAACATAGCCCAGGATCGGCGGCCGCACGTCCCAGAAGCGCGCCACGAAAAGGAACAGGTAGACCAGCGGCAGGCCGACGATCACGCTGGCCAGCAGGCGCGCGGCAAGCAGGTACCAGCGCGGCAAAGGTGCCGTCAGCAGCAGGCGCATGCTGCCCATCTCGCGGTCGTAGACCATGGCCAGCGAGCTTGCCATGGCATGAAACAGCAGCATCATGGCCACCAGCCCGGGCACAACATAGACCTCGTAGAGGACATAAGTCTGGTAAGGCGGCGTGATCGACAGGCCCAGTACCGAGCGGAAGCCGGCGGCGAAGATCGCCAGCCAGACAAGCGGACGGACCATCGCGGAGAACAGGCGCGCGCGCTGCCGCAGCGTGCGCAGCATTTCCCGCTGCAAGATGCCGTGGAGCGCCCGCAATGCGTGATACGTCTTCATGGCGAACCCGTCAGCAAGGCGAATGCCTCCGCGATGCTTTCGACCCCAAGCTCGGGAGAGATGCGATCAGCGCGACCGGCCCAGCGCACCCTGCCCTGATCCAGCACGACGATGTCGTCATCGGCTCCCACTTCTTCGAGGAAATGCGTCGCCCACACAACGGCAATGCCGCGCTCGCGGCAAAGCTCTCTCACATGCCGCTCGAGCGCGCGCCGTCCGGGGACATCGAGCCCGGTGGTCGGCTCGTCGAGCAGCAGCAGGCGCGGACCATGCATCAGCGCCCTTGCGATCTCCACGCGTCGGCGCTGACCGCCGGACAGCGCGCGGGCGGGATGATCGATCCTGTCCAGCACTCCCAGGCGGCTGAGTTCCTCCCTGGAGCGCTGCTTGCTCAGGTCTGTAGGAAGCCCGTGCAGGGCCGCGTGGTAGCGCAGGTTCTCCCCCACCGTCAGGTCGAGATCGAGCGTCGGCAGTTGGAAAACGATGCCCATTTGCGCGAGCGTGGCGGATGGGTTCGCCTCCATCGCCTGGCCAAAGACATGCACAGATCCTGCCCGCGCGTGATAGAGACCAGTGATCAGCGAGAACAAAGTCGTCTTGCCGGCCCCGTTGCGTCCAAGCAGGACGCACATCCTCCCTTCAGCCACAGCGAACGAGACCCCCTGGAGAACCCGCCGGTTTCCGAAACTGTGGTCCAGATCCTCGACCGACAAGGCGTTCATGGGCCGATCACGACGCTCCATGGGCCGCGCCCCACCGGCAGCGATTTCACCACCTCCCGATTCTCCAGGTCAATGAAGGAGATATCGCCCGAGTTGCCGTTGGCGCTGATCAGGCGCTTCTGGTCGTCCGAGAGCGCAACATGCCATGGCCGCTGGCCGACAAGGTAGAGGCGCCGGACCGTCAGTGTCTTGGTATCGACCTCGGCAATCCTATTGGCCGGACCGAGCGCTACATAGGCGTTATCGCCGTCGCGCGACATCACGATACCGACCGCCTGCACGCCCTCGCGCCGAATACCCGGCACCTCGAACTCGACCTTGCCCGTTTGAGCGCGCGTCGCGGCGTCGAACACCGTGGCGGTGCCGCGGATTTCGGACGACACCCACAATTGCTTGCCGTCCGGCGAGAACGTCGCCGCGCGCGGCCGCGTGTCGATGAGCAGATTGTCGATGAGCTCGAGCGTGGCGGCATCGATAAGATGGACCATGCTCGTGGTCTCGGAGGTGCAGGCGACCGTGCGGCCGTCGGCACTAACCGCCATCCCTTCGGGCTCCACCCCGACGTCGACGGTGCCGATAACCTTGGCCGCAGCGATATCCACGATCGAAACCAGATTGTCGTTCTCATTGGCCACAAAGAGCCGTTTGCCATCCGGGTGGGCGATGAAGAATTCCGGATCGGCGCCGGAAGGCAATCGACCGACCACCTGCCGCTTGGCGAGATCGACCATGTCGATGCGGTTATCGTCGCCTTCGGCAACGAACAGCGTCTTCTTGTCGATCGAAAGCGCCATTCCGCGCGGACGCCGGCCGACTTCGATCGTGTCCTGAAGGGTCATGGTCGCCCCGTCGACGACCGCGACGGTGTTGTCCTGCTCGTTGGAAACGTAAATCGTCTCTGCCCAGGCGGAAGGAGCGAGGATCAACATCGAAAGGACGAGCGCGATCAGAACTTGCACGTGCTCTCCTCCAGATCGATGCCCAGAGTGTCCAGCGTCGTACGCTGGTGAAGGAAGCCCGGCTGTGGCGAACTCGAGACGAGCAGGCGAGGGCCAGCGATAAGGATGGGCTGGCGCATCTGCCCGTCCCACGGACGGAAACTCAGCCCCTGTCCCTTGAAGCCGGCGAGAAGGAAATCGTCGCTGCGCAGATAGTTTCCGATCGCGGTCGGATCGAGACTGTGCAGCCGCGTTGCCGCCTCGCCAACGCTTCTGACGGCAAGCCAGGCGGCGTAGTCGCTGGGCAGCATCCAGCGCCCGGCCAGCTTGTGGAAGCGATCCTGGAGCTGCGTGGCGCCCCACTCCTCGTTGACCGCACTCCAGCCGGTTGCGACCAGCCCTTGCGTCCCGGCCACCGGCCTCGGAAGAGCGGTGCGCCCCTCGAGATAGGCGCCGAATTCATCGGCTTCGTCGGCTGCGACCAGAACATCATAGTCGCTGACTTGCGTGGCGGCGGGGATCTCGGTCTGCAGCGTGACGTGCCCCGTGTCCGCGCGGCCATTGGCGGGACGGAACGTCCAGGGCTGGTCGACGGTGATTTCCGCTCCGAAGCGCGTCGCGGCGCGCCGGAAGGCAGCCGCCATCGCCTGATCCTGCGGATGCGGGCCGACCAGCAGGAACCAGTGCTGCCAGCGTTTCCAGATCAGATATTGCGCCAGGGCGTCGGCGAGCATGGCGTGGCTCGGAATTGTATGCAGCACGTTGCTGCGGCAATCCTCCTGACGCAGGCGATCATCGGGCGCGCGGCTGTTGAACAGCGTCATCCGCTCGGCGCCAGGAGCTGCGCTCGCCTGCAGCAATTGGAGGGCATCCAGATCGGCAACCACAAAGCTGATGCGGGCGGCGGCGAATTCCTTGATTGCTTCGGCTGGCGTCTCGCCGGGCTTGAGGATGACTTGCTGCAACCGGAATTGCTGGCCGAGAAAGCGGCCGGTGCTGGCATCGTCGGCGATGCCGAGCCGGGCACCTTGCAGGCCGTCGTCGGTGACGACCTCGTCCAGCGGCCCGAGGGGCAGAGGTGGTTTGCGCATTTCGCCGAGATAGCCGATCACCAACGTCTGCGGCTCGGCCAGACCGGGCAGGGCGATGGCGAGCAGCATGAGAAACGTCAGCGCCAGCCGCATCCGGCTCAGGTCGGGCAAGCCAAGTCGGATGTTCAATATCGGCATGGGCACTCCAGGATGGGAGCGACCCTAATGTTTTGAAAGAAGGAATGTTCCTGGATTCATGCCAACCGGGCCCGCCCCATTAAACCATCGGGGCGGGCCCAGCCTTCGACCGGTAGAGGGAGGACCGACCGCGACCCTAACAGCTGGAAATGCGGATTGTTCCTGGCGGTGGTCTTTCCAAGTCAGCGTTTCGCGCTGTCGCTGTCGGCGTCCGCCCGCGTCAGGAACTTTTGCGTGACTTGCGGCAGGTTGCTCTTCAACCACTCGGCCATGGCTTCTTCTTCGCGCAGGTTCTGTTCGCAAACACGGGCAATCTCAGCCTCGCCCGCGGCGTTGGCCGCGGCGATGAGGATCGTATAGGACGCGATTTCCATGTGCTCGAACGTGTAGCTCGCCAGAGAGCCTTTCATGACTTCGTCGCCGGCGAAGACGCCGCTGATCGACTGCGCTGTAGCGGTCAGCTTGCCGCCTGCGTCTTTCAACATGGAGGAACCTTCATCGAGGCCATCTAGGCAGGTTTTCAGCCGCCTCGCCTGCTCTTTCGTCTCTTCCAGATGGCTGCGAATTCGCTCGCTGAGTTCAGGGTAGCTCTCAATCCGGCTCAATTGCCCCGACAGCATCGTCTCTGCCTGTTCCTCCATGGCGTGAGCGTCCCTCAGCCATTGGACAAGCCATTCGCGCGATTCAGCCATTGCGGTGTCTCCATCTATCTGACGCCGCCCGAACCGAGGGAGGCGCGCATTGTTCCTTGAATGTTGAAAAAGCGGCTACGATTTCCCGGACGAGGACGCGTCGGAATCGGAAAGTTTCTCGCGCACCGATTCGTCGGCCTTGTCGGCCGCGGCTTTGACGACCCCGCCGACCTTGTCGGCCAGCGTGCCCTCGCTCGACGCCTGCCGTCCGGCTTCGTCGCTTGCCGACTGGTAGGCTTCCGCCGCGACTTGCGTTGCGGTGTCGAGGCCTTCTTTCAAAGTGTCTTCCGCACTGTCCCGAAGCCTCTCGCGATAGGTGCCCAATCGCTCGTCCTCGACCTCTGTGTGGGGCAGCATGGCGCCGATGGCAGCTCCGATGGCGAGGCCGACGGCAGCCACTGCGAGAGGCTGGTCCTCAAGCAGACTATGTGCCGAGCGGCTGGCACTCGTTGCCATATCGGCCGCAGCCGCCGCCGAGCTCGCCAGTGTGTCGGCTGCGCTGCTTGCCAGGTTCGACACTGTGCCGGCCGCCCCGCTGGCCGCTTCGGCGACAGCGCCTGCCGCATCCGAGGCGGTCGAACCTATTCCAGCGCCGAACGCTCCATGATCGAGGCCAGGACCGCGCCGCGTCACACCATCGGTACCAGCCGGGGTGGCGGAGGCGCCGCTGCCCAACATCAGCCAGGCCAGGCCCGCGCCGATCACCGTCAGCGGCAATGGATTGTCCCGAACCTGGGCCTTCAGGTTGTGAAGCATTTCGGAGCCCGCGCCGCCTCTGAAATGCCCGGTGAATTCGTCAAAGAGCTGCCCGGGGGTCATCTTGTCGCGAATGGAGTCTGCGGTCGCCACCACTCTTGCGCGCGTGGCTTCCGCTTCGCGTTCGAGCTCTGCTGCGGATCTCTCGGTCATCTCGCTTGTTCCTTGATCACGTTCACGTCACGCTTGAGCTGTTCCTGTGTACGGTCCGGCGCGAGCTCGGAAGGCGCCATGCTCGCCATGCCGGTCCGCAACAGGATCACGCCAAGCACGGCCACGACCACGCCAACGAGCAAAGCGGACCACCCGGCGCCCAGACCAAGGCGGGCCAGAGCGATCACGAGCGCCTGCAACAAAACCAGCAGCGCAGCGAGCAGGCATATCGCGCCGCCCAGCACCTCGACGGCGCCTGCGCCAGCCTTGGTCGCGTTCTCCGAGATCTCCGCTCTTAGGAGCCTCGCCTCCGTTTGCACGAGCGTGCTCACCTGTTGCGCCAGATCGGCGACCAATGTGCCGAGACTTGGATTATCGTGAGTGCTCATTTCTTCAGCTCCGCTGCCTTGCCGGGTATGCCGCCGTCGGAACCCCAATTTGAGGGAGCGCTGTCCCGTCGTGCACTCCTTCCCAGGCCGGTTTGTCCGGAATGTCCAGACTTGGCCGCGGCCTGCGTCGGGCGGCGCGTGCTGGGCGGCGAAGCCTTCATGAAGCGGCCAAGTGCCAATCCCGCCAGAACCGAACCGGCAAGAAGCGCTCCAGGATTCTCGCGGCCAAAGGACTGAACGTCTTCGAGCACTTGTCCGAACGGCTTCTCCTTCAACGAGGAGGACAGCCGCTCCAGCCCGCTTGCGGCCTCCTGCATGAACTTCGAGGCCGCACTCTGGTCGCTGTTAGCCAAGTGATCGCTCGCGGCGCGCAGGGCGCCGCCGAAAGCGGCCAGGCTCGATCCGATATCGCGCTGCGTCTGCTCCGCTTTTTCGGAGACGGCCTGCTGGGCTTCGGCGGCATACGCTCCAGCCCTGCGGGCGACCTCGTCGCCGGCATCGTGGAGAGCTTCGCCGGCGCTTTGCGTTTCTTGCCGGATTCGGTCGGAAACTTCGTCCTTGGCTTTGGCAAAGTCGGCGGACTCAGGGCCCCGATCATTCTCGCGCTGCATGGTGCCTCCTAGTGAAAGCCGAGGAAGGAAAGCACTGCCAGCACGACGACGATCAGACCAATGAGATAGATGACACTGTTCATGGTGCAGCCTCCTCGATTTAGTTCGAACTTCCTGCCGGCTACGATGTTCCCCTGGACGAGCAGCTTTTTAGCGAGTTCTCATTTGCCCATGGGCTTTGCCTTCAAAGCGGCAAGCTTCTCGTCTGGGCAAAGCAGCCTGGGGCGTGTCGGATCGGAAATATCGATCTTGTCCCAGGGAATGCGATAAAGGCCCTCGCGGCGGCTCAGCGCGAAGAAGTCGAGCAATGCGGTGCCGACAGTCGACGCGGACAGTCGCTCGAACGCCGCGAAGATGCCGATATGGAATTCGGTGACGACGAGATCGTCACCATCCTGCTCTGCGATGATCTCCTCGATATAGCCGATGCTCTTGCCGCGCTCGGAGAATACAGGCCTGCCGGCAAGATGCTCGAGATTTACAGTCGCCATCCTCGCCCAGATGAGCTGGTAGCCGAACAATGCACCGGCCTGCGCCGCCGTCGCCATCGAGCCGACCTCCACGAAGCCGCCGACGCTGGTCACGACACCGAGTGAAATTTCGAGCAGCTTCTTCATTGCTGCTGCGCAAAATACTGGCGATAGGCCACAGCGAGATCGCCTTGCGCGGCCCGAAGCTCCTGTTGCGCCTGACCGACCTGGGCATCCTGTTCGGCCTCGACCGCGTCCTTGGCCCGCCTTGCCGCATTCGACAGCCGGGTAACAGCCGCTGCCAACGAATCTCGCTTTCCCCGGTCGGAGGGAGACGCCGATTCCACTTGCTGGCCGGCGGCGAGTGTCTCGGCGAAGGTTTGCAACGCAGAGGACGCATAATGGGACGGCGCGGCGCCGGAGAGCCAGGCGTCGCTCAACAGCACTGCCGCCTGCGCCGTCGAGGCCGCACGCTTCGATTGCTGGTCAATCGTTTTAGACGAGGAGCAAGAGGCAAGCGCCAGCAGGGGCAGGAAAGCCCGGCTCGGCCGGGCAACGGTGCGCGACATCTTCCCCTCGCTGCAATCGCATCAAATCCCGAAGATCAAGCCGCAGCCACGCGAAAGTTCCTCCGTGTTCGGGTTTTGCGCCGCCGATTGCCTGTTGCAGGGCGCGCGCGAAGATCGGGTTCGGCTTTTCCACCCTGACCGGGAATTGCAATTTCTTTGTCGGTAAAATACGTGGCTGGTTCTCCGTTGAAAGCCAGCCGAATCTCGGCCGTATTACGTTGTTCCGCGGACCGCGCACCTAATCATGTCGTGCGAGCCGATTGCTTCGCCATGTCACCAATGTTGGCAAGAGCCGCAACCTTGTCGATCATCGCTAGGATCACCTGCGGATTGCTTTGATGCACCATATGTCCCGCATCCAAAACGATTTCTACGAGCGAGTGGCTTATCTCTGATTGCAGCCGCAGCGCCTCGGCCTTGGCATCGAACAGCTGGTCGCCCGTGCCGGCAATTATCCCGACAGGGACGGCGATGTCGGCATATCGGCGATTTGGGAAGAGTGCCGATACCAGCATCAGAAAGGATTCAGCGGATATGGAGCGCAGCTGCGAGGGCCGGCTCGCCAATCCTCTTGTCATCGCCGCAAAAGGCATCGCGACCGTTGCCGGATGAAAAATCTGCTTCATCGCCCAATGCCAGTTCAGCCTGACCAGCGAAGGCAGCAAAGCGTGGCGCAGCACCGTCCCGAGCAGTGGAACCGCCGGCAGCGCAGAAATGGCAAGGGCCAGTCTCGGCGACGGGTAATGATACCCGGCGACGACAACGACGCCAGCTACCGACCGGCGATGCCGGCGCGCCATCTCGAGCGCCACCGCTGCACCCCAGGAATGGCCGACAACCATGTAGCGCCCGATGCCAAGTTTCGCGACCGCGGCATCGATGACGTCGGCCTGGGCAGCTGCGGTCCAAGGTCTGCCGGCCGGGCGTGGACTCATGCCGAAGCCGGGCCTGTCGAAGGCAAGTACGCGATATCTGGCGGCGGCTCTGCCGAAGATGCCGCTTGTCGTGAAGTCTTCCGCCGAGGCGCCATTGCCGTGCAACAGCAGAAGCGGTTGCCCATTGCCCGCCTCCAGGAAATGCAGCTTCGTTCCCCGGAGATGGATGAAGCGCCCGAGCGGACGTGCGGCCAACGCCCGTCGCGCAAGCTGGCCATTGTACAGGGACAAGCCAACCGCTGCCGCCGCAAGCAACAGAAGCAGGTTCTTCCTGAACTTTGCCGTCATCGTTGGAAATCAGGCGGTGTGGCGGAGCAGGCGACTTTACAGCCGCCCTGCTCGCTATCAGGCCGACCCTTTCTGAGGCAGCTCGGTCTCTTCCTCGACTTGGTCGCGCAGGCTCTGCTCGGCCTCCTTCTTATCAGCCCCGGCCGACGGCTTTTGCCGGGCGAGCTCGCGATCCACAATCTTGCGCGAGCCTTCAACCGGATCTTCCTGCGGCGAATCCCTGTCCGCTCCTGTTTGCTGGCCGGTCCGATCGCTGCTTGGGGTTGATCGCGCGGGATCGTCGTTTTGGCGGGGCTTCGTCATTGAGCACCTTCTCCGCTTTCATCGGATGTCTGCTGACTTCCGGGCAGGTTGGAAGCCGGCCAAACCTCTGTGGCCGGCCTTTGTTCCGTGGGCAGCGGGATCGACCTCGTTACTGCTCCGCAGCCGGGAGAAGCAACAGCCTCTTGCAACAAATGTGGTTGAGGCTGAACCGCTGCACTTCTACGAGTGCGGCAAGCGTCCGGTTGCGTCCTGCGTCCGCCTCGCGAGGAAGGAACCATGACGCGCCACTCTCAACTCAGTCTTTTGGAATTCGAAGCGCTAACGCAGGCAGCTTCGAAACTGTCGAAGGATCACGGCGGAACGCTGGAAAGCTTGGTGACCTCCCTGTTCGAAGCGCTGCGCGAAGGAGAGACTTGCCCAAAGACGGTTCTGGACGCGGTAATTTCGACGCTGACCAAGGAGAACCGCTAGACTAGACAGCCGGCTTGCCGGAGCCCTCGGCATCATCCTGTTCAGGCTCGACATCTTCCAGGGCATCGATGACAGGCGCCAGCGAATTCTCGTGATCAGCACTGGATTCCGACCCTCTGTTTTCCTCGCCGGCTTTGTCTAGTGCACGTTGGATGGCGTCCTCAATGTTGCCCACCTCCTGCTCGCGCACCTCGCGACCGTAGCCGGCGGCATCGGCGTCTTGCTCGAATTGCTGCGCCAGCATCGCAACGCTGATCTCGGTGTCGGTCGGCAAGTTGCCGACATTCTCTTCCAGCCAGCTTCGCAGGAATTCCTTTGTCGCGTTCATGGAGCACCTCCTCCTCGACGCGAGATAACTGGACGATGACGCCGATGTTCCGTAAATCCGAAACGGCGGGGAATGGGCGGATCGCTGCACGGTGGGGAGCTTGAACACTCTGGGGACACACTCGATGGCTTTCCACGGCGAGAGCGCTTGACACGAGGGGGACGTTCCCGCCTCGAGCTAGGTTCCAGCCCAACGTATCCAGCGGGAACCCGGCTTGCGCTCAGCCGTTCGCAGGCATGGCAACATTGCAGCTTCGAGAAGCGCTGACCAAAGTCGGCACACTGACGTCCCGACCGGCGGCCTTTTTGATTTTGGGCGGCTACACTCTTGCTTGGTACGTCTTCGAGCGGGAGACACTTGACTGGCACGGCGCCGCGACGCTGATCACCTGGGCAATGACGCTGTTTATTCAAAGGGCCGAGCATCGCGACACCCAAGCATTGCAGGCGAAACTCGATGAGCTGATCAAGGCGAACGACAAGGCTCGCAACGAGATCGCCGGAATGGACGACAAAGAGCCGGAGGAAATCGAGCGGATGCGCGATGTCGGACGAGTCGGAAGTTGACGTCTCCTCAACCGGACTGCCTTCGGAGCTAAGTCGTTGTGGGCACGGCGCCAGCGATGATGACACTCTTGTCGGAACTTCGGGTCCCCGGACGGATTAGGAAGAGTGCCGCAGGCGCATCCCTACACCCAAGGAGGACCTAAGATGCCGAAAAAAGCTTCGTCCGCGACCTCGAACGGCTTGGAAAGCCTGTTCCTGGACGGACTAAAAGACATTTATTACGCTGAAAAAAAGATCCTGAAGGCTTTGCCAAAGCTGGCGAAAGCAGCACAGTCCGAAAAGATAAGCGCCGCTTTCGAAAAGCACCTCAAGGAAACTGAAGACCAGGTGGACCGCCTGGAACAAGTCTTCGACATGCTCGGCAAGCCGGCCAGGGGCAAGACCTGCCCTGCTATCGACGGAATCATCGAGGAGGGCTCGGAAATCCTCGAAGAGTACAAGGACGAGCCGGCGCTTGACGCAGGGCTGGTTGGCGCCGCGCAAGCGGTCGAGCATTATGAAATCGCACGCTACGGCACGCTGATCGCATGGGCCGAACAGCTCGGTCTCAAGGATGCTCTTCCGCTGCTCCGACAAACGTTGAAGGAAGAATCGGCAACCGACGAGGCGCTCAACGCTCTTGGCGAGAGCGACGCCAATCAACGTGCTTTGCAGGCGGCCTAGCAAAGTGGACCACTTGGCCCTAACGGCCGTCGATCTTATGGTTGCAGAAGGAGAACTCGATGAAGAAGACCTGGAAGAAACCAACCATGTGTCAGGTGGCGGCGGGCTTTGAGATATCGCGATATCTGCCTGCTGAAATCCGGCCGAAAAAGTAGCCCGTGAATTTGCATGCCCTGCTCAACGGGGCATGCAATTCTTTGCGATATCAGAAGACGCGGACGCCAATCGACCGCAGCCGTAAAAGTGGCGCCGGTCAGTTGGCCCGCTGGGCATGCATTGCCATGCGCGTGAAGATCGTCGGATCGGCGGCGGGAGGCGGCTTTCCGCAGTGGAATTGCAATTACCGCCTGAGCCGCGCGGCTCGCAGGGGCATGCCCGGCGTGCGTTCGCGAACCCAATCATCCATCGCCGTATCGGCGGATGGGACAGGTTGGGTCCTCTTCAACGCGTCGCCCGACATCCGCCAGCAGATTGCGCAAGCGTCCGAGCTGCAGCCCGCGGCCGATGCACCGCTGCGCTCGACGCCTATCCGCGCGGTGGTGCTGACCAATGCCGACGTGGACCATATCGCCGGCCTGCTCAGCCTGCGTGAGCGGCAGCCTTTCGCGATCTATGCGACCGCGCAGGTGCTCGCGACACTGGCGGCCAATTCGATCTTCAATGTCCTTGATCCGGCGATCGTGCCACGGCGTCTCTTGGCGCCGACACAGGAGATGGCTATCTGCGGCGCGGACGGCCACCCGACCGGCGTGATCGTCCGCAGCTTTCCGGTGCCGGGCAAGATAGCGCTCTACCTCGAGCAAAGAGGCGATCCCGCCGCCGATTTCAGCTCGGACACCGGCGACACGATCGGCGTCCGCATCAGCGAGACCGGCGGTCGTGCCGCGGTTTTTTACATTCCGGGCTGCGCGCGCATCGATGCCGCGCTGCGCGCGCGCCTGGCCGGTGCTGCCTGCCTTCTGTTCGACGGCACCGTCTACACGGACGACGAGATGATCACGGCCGGCGTCGGCCAGAAAACCGGCGCGCGCATGGGGCACATCGCAATGTCCGGAGAAGCAGGTTCTATCGCCGGCCTGGCCGATGTGAAGATCGGTCGCCGTATCTTCATCCATATCAACAACACCAATCCTGTTCTGGACGAGAATTCCGCCGAACACGCGGCGGTCAAGGCGGCTGGCTGGGAAGTCGCCAGCGATGGCATGGAGCTTGAATTGTGAGCGATTTCCACGACGCGGCCCGAGGCGGACTGTCCAAGAACGAGCTCGAGGCCGTGCTGCGGCAGGTCGGCGACGAGCGCTATCATAACCGTCATCCTTTCCATCACAGGATGACCGGCGGCGCACTGTCGAAGGCCGAAATGCAAGCATGGGCGCTGAACCGTTATTGCTACCAGGCCGTCATTCCGCGCAAGGACGCCATGATCCTGGCGCGTGCCGAGGATCCGGCGTTTCGCGCCGCCTGGCGCAAGCGCATCGAAGACCATGACGGTGATGACGGCTGGAGCGGCGGCATCGCGCGCTGGCTGCACCTGGCGAGCTCTCTTGGGCTCGATGCCGAAGCCGTCAAGGGCGAAAAGCTGGCCCTGCCGGCGACCCGTTTCGCCGTCGGCGCCTATCTTTCCTTCTGCACGAACCATACGCTGCTCGAGGCGGTCGCGTCATCGCTGACCGAGATGTTCTCGCCGACGATCATTGGCGAGCGAGTGCCGGCGATGCTGGCCAGATACGACTACATCACCGAGGATACGCTGGCCTATTTCAGCCGGCGGCCCGAACAGGCATCGCGCGACGCCGATTTTGCCCTCGCCTATGTGCTGGCCCATGCCGACACGGCCGAACGCCAGCAGCAGGCGATCGATGCGCTGGTGTTCAAATGCGACATACTCTGGGCCATGCTCGATGCGCTCCAGCATGCTTACGGCGCGCCGGGAAACATACCGCCCGGCGCCTTCCGCCCAGCGGCGGCCTCATGACGGCACTACGGGAAAGAGCCATCGTGTCGTTGCGGTCGGCGCCATCGCTGCCCAGGCATGTGCGCATCCAGTACGATCCCGTGCGGCAGGCGTTCGCCGTGCTTTCGCCGGAGAAGGTATTCTGGCCGAACGAGATCAGTCTCGACATACTGCGCCGCTGCGACGGCCGGTCCACGGTCGAGCGCATCATCGCCGATCTTGCGGCCGACTATGACGCGGATCCGGAGGACGTGGCGGCCGACGTCATCGCCTTCCTGCAGGAATGGTGGGACAAGCTTTTGGTGAAGCTATGAACGCGCCCCTCCTGCCCCCGATCGGCATGCTGGCGGAACTGACGCATCGCTGCCCGCTGCAGTGCCCTTATTGCTCCAATCCGCTCGAGCTGCTGAAGGCCAACCACGAGCTCGACACGCAGACCTGGCTCGATCTGTTCTCGCAGGCCGCCGATCTCGGTGTCCTGCAGGTGCATCTTTCCGGCGGCGAGCCGACGCTCCGTCGCGACCTCGAGCAATTGATCGCCGGGCTTTCGGCGCGCGGCGTCTACACCAACCTCATCACCGCCGGCGTCGGCATTGCCGAGGGCCGCATCGAGGCCTTTGCCGAAGCCGGTCTCGACCACCTGCAACTAAGCTTCCAGGGCGCCCGTCCGGCGACCACCGACGGTATCGGCAACCACCGGGGCAGCCACGAGAAGAAGCTGGAGACGGCACGCTGCGCCCGCGCGGCCGGGCTGCCCCTCACCATCAATGCGCCGGTACATCGCCACAACATCGAGGAAGTGCCGGAATTCATCGATCTCGCCCTCTCCCTGGGTGCCGAACGGCTCGAGATCGCCAATGTTCAATATGCCGGCTGGGCCCTTGCGAACCGCGACCGGCTGATGCCCGACCGTACCGCGGTCGACCGGCAGGCCGACATCGTCGCGGCCGCTCAGGAAAGGCTAGCCGGCATCATGAACATCGACTTCGTCACGCCGGATTATTTCGCCATCTACCCGAAGCCATGCATGGGCGGATGGGCGCGCGACGCCTTCATGGTGGCTCCCGACGGCACCGTGTTGCCGTGCCATGCCGCCCAGACCATTCCCTCGCTGCGCTTCGAGTGCTTCGGAGACCGTAGCCTCGCCGAAATCTGGACCGACTCACCGGCATTCAACGCCTTCCGCGGCACCGACTGGATGCAGGAGCCGTGCCGAAGCTGCGAGCGGCGTGAGATCGATTGGGGCGGCTGCAGATGCCAGACGTTGGCGATTGTCGGCGATGCCGCTGCAACAGATCCGGTGTGCATCAAGTCGCCGATCCACAAGCGAATGGCGATGCTGACCGACGCCGCGCAGGCAGCGCCGGAGGGAAATGAAAGCTTCATTTTCCGGCGGATCGGCGCCACAACCCCACGTGACGCGCGCACTGATCATGGCCCCCGATGACGGCCCACCCAAGAATGTTCGGCGGCGGACCACTTCGACGCAACGTCCTATGACGCTTCTCACCGGCCAACCAGGTGCAAGAGCGGCAACGATTGTGAGACCGTGAGAGTTGCTGAATATATCGCCCTGCCGGTTTCATCATGGACCGAGATCGCCAGGGTCTCATCGACGTCGCTCTCAGCCATTTCGTCGACGGCGATGTCGTGCAGCGTCTTAAGCGCTTCTCGTCGCATGTCGCGCAGGCTGTCCAGTTCAACCCACGCATCGGCAAATCGCTGCCCGTTTCTCGTAACTTCGAAAACGTACCGTGGCATTCAGCCATTGTGAGCACTTCGGATGCCAGCGCATTTAAATTTGAGTGATCGCAATGAGCAGAGGGACGAGGTCTCGCAAAAAAGTTGATACCTTGCGCGTAGTAGCAGTCGGACATTTGCTTCATTGGCCAGGTGCTCCGCTTCGCCTGCGACAGCCCAATAGCGATATGTCATTCGCCTCTGCCGGGAGATCACTTGACCGGCCGCCGTGGACCCCCCACTCGCCGTTCGGCGGGTGCTGCTTATTCGCGGCGCGCTCCTTTTCCAGCGCGATAGCCTCTCGACGCTTCGAAGCGACCGTGGCTGGTCCGCTCGGCAAGCTGGCTCTTTCCGGCCAGGTCGGTCCGTTACCGATCTGGCTTAGACCCTCTCCTCAAAGCCATCCAGCTTACGCCAGTCAAAGCTGACACCAATGCCTGGCTCGTCTGGGGCGACTGCCAGCCCATCCTGCAGCCTGAGCGGACGAGTGGTGTACAGGTCGATGTCGAAACTGTGCGCCTCCACCCAACCAGCGTTTGATTGGCCTGCGACCAAACTGACATGTAGTTCCTGCATGCCGTGGCTGCACACCGGAATTCCAGCCTTGCGCGCAAGCTCGGCGACCCGCAACCAGCCTGTGATGCCGCCACAGTTCGACGCGTCTGGTTGGATGTAGGATAGCTTCGACCACGCGACGGCATGCTCGAACTCCTCGATCACATGCAGGTTCTCGCCCATGGCCAGCGGCATGCCCGTCGCCTCGGCAATGGCAGCGTAGCCCTGGTAATCGTCCGGTATGATGGGCTCCTCGAACCAGAGCAGCTCGTAAGGCGCGAATGCTTTCGCCGCTTCGATCGCCCGATGAATGTCGAGCGCGTAATTGGCGTCCACCATGAACGGGGTGTGCGGCCCGATGCGCTCGCGGATCGCCTTAACTCGGGCGACATCCTCCGCGAGGTCGTCTTTGCCGACCTTGATCTTCACGGCATTGAACCCGGCGGCGAGATAGGAGTCGATGCTCGCCAGCAACTGATCGAGGGAGAAGTTCAGGTCGATGCCGCCGCGATATGCCTTGGCCGTCTTGCCGGCCCTGCCTGCCATTTCCCAGAGTGGCCGGCCGATGCGCCGGCCCTGCAGATCCCAGAGCGCTATGTCGAGCGCAGAAATCGCAAAGGACGCGATGCCGCCGCGTCCAACATAATGGATGTGCCATAGCATCCCATCATGGAGCGCCTCGATGTCGGTCGCGTCCCGTCCTTTCAGGAACGGCGCCAGATCGTGCACGATCATGGCTCCGATCGCATGCCCACCTTTACCTCCAGTGTAGGTGTAACCAGTCCCTTCGCTGCCGTCCGCCAGCCTCAGGGTCGCTGTCACCAGCTCAAAATGCGTGTGAGCACCATGCTTGGCGTCGATCATTACTTCACGCAGCGGCACCCGGAAAAGCCGAACCTCTACGTCCGTGATTATTGTATCGCCCATTGCGAGGCTCTCATCGTCTGGCCTATTTTCGTCATACCATAATTGCACTCTATCGGGCTGATCGCAACCAGATCGGGGATCCACCGCGATTTGGTCCGATGATAACTCGCTGGGCCTTGTGCTTTGGTCCGATCTGCGCATTAATGACTGCGTGAAGTGGAGGACGGCTTGTTAAGTACATCACAGCATCTTGGAACGCGGGCCGCGAGCGGAGCTGCTCGCGCGGCAGACGCCATGGTGATTGGAATCGAAGCGGATATCGTCTCCGGCAAGCTCGGTGATGGCAGCTTCCTGCCGGCCGAGCGCGAGTTGATGGCCGAGTACGGGGTTGGCCGCGGCGTGGTGCGTGAAGCGGTCGCTCGCCTGGCAAGCCGCGGTTTTATCGAAGCGCGTCCACGCTTTCGCCCAGTGGTCCGCCGGCCGGGGCTGGACGCGGCGCTCGGCGCTTTGGAAGGTGTTGTCGGCCACCTGCTAAGCGCTCAGGCGGGAGTGAAAAACCTCTACGATACCCGGGTCTTTCTTGAAGCCGCTCTTGCGCGCAACGCCGCCATCCATGCGCGCAAGGACGACGTGGCCACGCTCAGATCAGCGCTCGAGATGAACGAGGCGGCGATACCGGATTCGGAAAAATTCTATGCCACCGACGTAGGATTTCACGCCGTGCTCTACCAGATTACGCGCAACCCGGTGATGCCCGCAGTGCACAAGGCCTTCACCGCGTGGCTGTCGCCGCATTGGATGCGCATGCCCCGATCGCCCGAGCGCAACCGCATCAATTTCCTGAGCCACCGCGAAATCTGCATGGCGATCATCGAGCGAGATCCGGATGGCGCCGAGCGGGCGCTGCTCAATCATCTTTCCGCGGCTTGGGAGTATGTCCGTGGCACATTTGAAATGTCGTGAGGGCCGGAGGGAGGACCGGCGAGAATGACGCAGACTTACGATCATATCGTGGTGGGCGGCGGAGCAGTGGGTTGCGTGGTTGCGGCGCGGCTGGTGAGGGCAGGACGGCGGGTCCTGCTTCTCGAAGCTGGGCATTCGCATCACCACCCGCTGCTCGATATGCCGCCGGGGATCTTCAAGATGATCAATGGCTCGAAGTTCATGCGCTATTACCGCACCGAGCCGCAGCAGCATCTGGACGGACGTCAACACGAAATCTCGCAAGGCAACGTGCTGGGCGGCGGCACCTCGGTCAACGCCCAGGTCTATATGCGCGGCCGTGCCTCGGACTATGACGAATGGGATGAGTTGCTGCGCGGCAACAATGCCGGCATCCGCTGGAACTGGCAGGCGGTGCTGCCCCACTTCACGGGCATGGAAGGCAACAACCGCCTCGGCGGCGAGTTGCATGGCAGCGAAGGACCGTTGCTTGTCTCCGATCCCGGTCACATTGACGACGTTTCGCGTTGGTTTGTACAGGCGGTCCAACGGCTCGGACTGCCCTACAATCATGACTTCAACGGGCCGTCGCAACGCGGAGTGGGCTTCTATCAGTTCATGAACCGGCGCGGGAAGCGTAGCAGCGCTGCCTATGCGTTTATCGAGCCATTGGCTAAGGATCCCAGGCTGACGCTGAGGCTGAATTCTCCCGCGAGGCAGTTGCTGATCCAGAACGAGCGCGCAAAGGGTGTAATCTACACTGACCAATCGGGAACCGAGCACGAGGCCTATGCGGACGGCGACGTGATCGTCTCGTCGGGCGCGCTGGTATCGCCGCAACTCCTTATGCTGTCAGGTATTGGCCCGGCCGAGGAACTTTCCAGACATGACATTGCCTGCGTCGTCGACCTTCCAGGCGTCGGCCAGAACCTGATCGACCATCCGGAAGTGCCGATCATTGCCACAGCAAACGGCCCGTATGGCTACTTTAAACAAGGCCAGGGTTGGCGGATGATCAAGAACGGCTTGCATTTCAAGCTGTTCGGCGCCGGTACGATCCTGTCCGCGGGAGTCGAGGCTGGGGCTTTTGTCAATCCGGCCGACCCGGATGGCGAACCGACGATCCAGGCGTTTTGCGTGCCCCATGTGTACCTGGACCGCGATATCCTGACCCTGGTCGAGAATACCTACGGCCTCACTGTGACGACCGTGGTCGTCAAGCCGAAGTCCCGTGGCTTCGTGAAGCTGCGTTCGGCAGATCCGAACGACATGCCGGTCGTCTCTCCGCACCTGCTCAAACATCAAGACGACATGAAGCAGATGATTGCCGGCCAGCGCTATTTCCTGAAGGCATTCCACGCGAAGCCGCTGGCGGATCGCATCAAGGCTGTAGCCGTCCCCCGGGAAGACGACCTCAGCGACGCGGCGCTCGAAAAGCACTGCAAGCGCTTCGTCAAAACGAATTACCATCCGGCCGGCACATGCCGCATGGGCCCGGACAGCGATCGAATGGCCGTTCTGGACGCGGCCATGCGGGTGCGCGGGATAGAGAACCTGCGCGTTGCCGACATGTCGGTGTGCCCTAACATCAACGCCGGCAACACGGCTGCACCCGCCATGATGCTGGGCGACCGCTGCGCCGATTTCATTTTGGAAGCGGGCGCAGTGACTCAATCGAGGGCGGAGTCTGCAAGCGAGCTGACCTAGCCCGCCATAGGCGAGGAATATTCAACGGCGTCAAAACGCGACAACCAAGGAGGAAAGCATGATCATTACCCGTCGGAAATTGTTGGTAGGCTCCGCCGTCGGCGTGGCCGCTCTTACCCTCGCTCCACGCGCCTTCGCCGCGCTCCCGCCACTTGCCAAGAAAGACAAGTATAAAGTTGGCTTCGCCCAGACCGAGAGCAACAATCCATGGCGGCTAGCGGAAACCAAAAGCATGCAGGATGAGGCTGCAAAGCTCGGCCATCAGCTCGTTTATACTGATGCCGCCGGATCCTCGGCCAAGCAGGCCTCCGACGTAAACTCCATGATCGCGCAGGGCGTCGACGCGATTTTCCTGCCTCCCCGCGAGGACAAGCCGTTGGTGCCGGTCATCCTGGCCGCGCGTGATGCCGGCATCCCGGTCTTTCTCATTGACCGCGACGTGGATCACACCATGGCCAAGCCTGGACAGGATTACGTCACCTTCATTGGTTCCGACTTCATCAATGAGGGTAATCGCATCGCCGAATGGGTGGTGAAGAACGCCAATGGAAAATCGAAGATCATCGAGCTGGAAGGCACCACCGGTTCCTCGCCAGCCAACGACCGCAAGAAGGGGTTTGACGACATCATCGCCAAGCATTCGGAATTCAAGATCGTCGCCTCACAGTCGGGCGACTTCGCTCGCGACAAGGGCCGCCAGGTGGCCGAGACGTTGCTGCAGGCCCATCCTGAAGCCGATATCATCTATGCCCATAATGACGAGATGGCGCTCGGCGCGATCGCAGCTCTCGAGGCCGCCGGCAAGACGCCCGGAAAAGATGTGCTGATCGTCTCGATAGACGGCGAAAAGGACGGCGTGCAAGCAATCGTCGACGGCAAGATCGGCGCCATCTGCGGCTGCAGCCCGCTTTTCGGACCGAAGGCTTTCGCCACGATGGCCGACTATGCCGCCGGAAAGCAAATCCCGCCTTTCATCAAGAACGACGACGACTTCTACGATGGCACGAACGCAAAGGACAAGATCAGTACGGCGTTCTGAGTTGTCTGGATAAAGGAGCCTCCCCGCCTCGGCGGGGAGGCTTTTTCGGAGCTTTGCCGATGACGCGGCCGCCGGACGGACCTTCCACGCTGCTTCTCGACATGCGCGACATCCAAAAGCGTTTCGCAGGCATACCGGCGCTGGCGGATGCGTCGCTTTCCGTGCGCTCAGGCGAGGTCCATGCCCTGATAGGCCAGAACGGCGCGGGCAAATCAACGCTGATCAAGGTCTTGACCGGATACTACCGCAAGGATGCCGGGCAAGTGCTGTTCGAAGGCGAGCCCTTTGAGGTCCACTCGCCCCACCAGGCACAAGTCAACGGCATCAGCACGATCTATCAGGAGATCAATCTGGTCCCGCTACGGTCAGTGACGGAGAACATTTGCCTGGGTCGGGAACAGCGCCGTTACGGCCTGCTCGACTGGAATGCCATGCACGCGGAAGCCGAGCGCCTGCTGAGCCGCTTCGCAATTGGCATCGATGTTCGCCGTCCGCTTGGCGAGTTCAACACTGCAACACAGCAGATGGTCGCGATCGCGCGGGCTATAGGGTTCTCCGCTCGCCTTGTCATTATGGACGAACCGACCTCGTCGCTCGACGAACGCGAAGTGGGAGTGCTGTTCAGCGTCATTCATCAGTTGAAGGCTGAAGGGGTGTCCGTCATTTTTGTAAGCCACAAGCTCGACGAGTTGTATGAGGTCTGCGACCAGGTCACGATCATGCGCGACGGCCGCACCGTGCGCAGCGCCGCAATGGAAGAAATCGGCAAGCTGGAACTTGTCGCAGCTATGCTTGGCCGCGATGTCGCGGCTGTCGAGGGTCACGCCACAGCCTTCGGCGAGCGCGACCGCTCTAGAATCGGGGATGTGATGTTTTCGGCCCGAGGGCTTGGGGCCGGGCAGGCTGTCCGCAATGTGAACTTCGATCTCCGGCGCGGCGAGATCGCGGGGTTTGCGGGCCTCCTCGGCGCGGGTCGCACCGAAACTGCAAGGCTCGTGTTCGGTGCCGATCGCCCAAGCGCCGGCCAGATGACGATGGAGGGTGCCGCGTACCACCCCGACCGTCCCGCCGACGCGATCGCCGCCGGCATGGGTTTCTGCACCGAGGACCGCAAGGGAGAAGGTATCGTGCCGGAGATGACGGTGGCAGAAAACCTCACTCTTGCCTTGCTTCCGAAAATCAGCCGCAACGGCGTGCTGGACGACTCGCGTCAGCGCGAAATCGTCGAGCGGTTCATCCGCGAGCTCGGCATTAAATGCTCCGGACCCAATCAGAAGGTGCGGGAGCTTTCGGGTGGGAACCAGCAGAAAGTGCTGCTTGCCCGCTGGCTGGCGATGAATCCGAAGCTGCTCATACTCGACGAGCCGACAAGGGGAATCGATGTGGGTGCCAAGGGCGAGATCCAGCGTCTGATCCGGAGACTTGCAGATCAGGGCCTCGGCGTGCTCATGATCTCGTCAGAGCTGGAGGAAGTGATCGAAGGTGCGGATCGCATATTCGTTTTGCGCGATGGTGTCAGCGTGACCGAGTTGGAAGCTGAAGCCGCTAACGAAGAAAAAGTGCTGACCGCGATGGCGCACGGGACAAGCGCTTCCTCGGGGGCCACGACATGACCGAGCTGCCGAGGTCATATGCGGAGCGGGATGCCGTCGCGCGGAGCTTCGACCTCTTCGGCTTTCTGTCACGCTACGGTACCTTGATCGCACTTGTCTTGCTGGTTGCGTTCAACCTCGCCTTCACACGCAATTTCGCGACAATGCAGACGCTGAACGTCAACCTCACCCAGGTCTGCACGATCGTCATCGTAGCCGTCGGGATGACGCTCGTCATTGCCACGGGCGGCATCGATCTCTCCGTCGGATCGCTGATGGCTATTTCGGGTGCGCTGGCTCCGATGATCTTCATGGGCAAGATCCTTCCGATCGGAAGCATCTACCTGGGCGTGGCGGCCGCGATGATCGTCTCAGTATTGGTAGCCGGGCTGTTGGGACTCTTCAATGGCTGGTTGGTCGCCCGCTTCCGAATCCAGCCCATTGTTGCGACACTGGTTCTGTTCATCGCAGGCCGCGGCATCGCTCAGGTGATGACGAACGGGAACCTGCAGACCTTCCGCGTACCGGAATTTCAATGGATCGGCCTTGCCCGACCCTTGGACATCCCGGCCCAAGTCATCATCATGGCTGTCATTGTCGCGGCAGCTGCATGGGCGTTGAAAAAAACGCTGTTCGGGCGATGCATATTGGCGGTCGGCGGCAATGAAAAGGCTTCCGAACTCGCTGGTATTGCAGTCTCCAAGATCAAGCTTGCTGTCTATGGCATAAGCGGCCTTTGCGCCGGGCTGGCCGGGCTAATCGTGATTGCAATCAACTCCTCCAGCGACGCCAACCTGGTTGGCCTTGGTATGGAGCTCGATGCCATCGCGGCAGTTGCCGTGGGCGGCACTCTGCTCAGCGGCGGCAAGGCCACCATTATCGGTAGCCTGCTGGGCGCGCTTACCATTCAACTAGTGCGCTACACCCTTCTGGCGAATGGGGTGCCTGACGCCGCTGCCCTGGTGGTCAAGGCAGGGATCATCGCGCTCGCTGTGTGGCTGCAACAGCAGCATCGCGGGTAGCCCTATGAATCGTGCCCGCCTCGTCCGCATCATTGGCACCTATGGCGTATTGATCGCCCTGGCTGCGCTCATTCTATTCGGTTTCCTGCGTTATGATCGGTTCCTCAGCTTCTACAACGTGATGACTCTCCTACGTTACAATTCCATGTTCGCACTGGTGGCGCTTGGTATGTGCTTCGTCATCATGACAGGGGGAATCGATCTTTCCGTGGGCTCCGTCGCTGCCTTGGGTAGCGTGGCTTCGGCATTGGCAAGCCCTTATGGAATCGTTCCTGGTCTCGCGGCGGGTATAGGCGCTGGGCTGGCCGCCGGGTTCATCAATGCGACCCTTGTCACACGCGCCAATCTGATGCCGTTCATAGCCACTCTCGCCACGATGCAGGCCGCCAGTGGCTCGGCCCTCCTGCTTGCGGGCAACCAGACCGTTTCGGTCTCCTATGAATCGGGCTTCACTGCCATCGGCCAAGGCAATTTCTGGACGTTTCCGATCCCGGCGGCGATCGCCGTCGTGGCATATCTCATTGGTTCCCTTGTCTTGAATTACACCGGCACCGGACGGGCGGTGCTGGCAATCGGCGGCGGCGAGGATGCTTCGCGTCTCATGGGCCTGCGGACCGATCGTGTGAAGTTTTTGGTCTATGTCGCGAGCGGGGGACTCGCAGGGCTCGCCGGCGTTATCCTGGCATCGCAGTTTGGGGCGGGACAGCCCATTGAAGGAGTGGGGTGGGAATTGTTCGCCATCGCAGCCGTTGTGGTCGGCGGGACGCTGCTCACCGGCGGCTCGGGTTCGGTTTTGACCACGCTCGCCGGCGTGCTCCTGCTCGGCATCCTTTTCAATGTTCTGAATTTCGAGAACGGGATGGGATGGATCTCGCTTTCGGCCTACTGGCAATCAGTGATCCGAGGACTGTTCCTCCTGGTGGTAGTTCTCCTTCAGGCCCGACTGACACGTCGGCGCCTCAACGCGCTCTGATCGTCTCGGTCCTCCCACTCAAGTATTGCAAAAGGTTAGCTTGCAGGAATTCTCGTGCAAAGTCGGATCCGGGTGAGCACGCGACGTCAACGCGGCTCCGCGGATTCAGAAAACGCACGTTTTAAGTCATTCTGTCTTAAACGCAGGAACATTCCAGGTGTTGGGAGGTTACGGAACGCCAACCCTTGGAGGAAGCCTCATGTTCATGCACAATAAACGACTGCAATACACCGTTCGTGTTTCCGAGCCGAATCCGAGGCTGGCGTGCATGATCATGGAGCAGTTCGGCGGCGCCGATGGGGAGCTTGCCGCCGCAATGCGCTATTTCACCCAAGGGCTAGGCGAAGACGATGTCGGCCGAAAGGACATGTTGCTCGACATAGCGACCGAGGAGCTCAGCCATCTCGAGGTCGTCGGCTCGATCGTCACCATGCTCAACAAAGGCCTGAAGGCGCAGCTGGCCGAAGGGCAGATGAAAGAAGCCGAACTGTACTTGATGGTCGGCGCAAGCGGCACGACAGCCAAAGAGTCCATCTTATTTGGCGGCGCACCTGCGTTGTGCGACTCGGCCGGAGTCCCGTGGACTGCCGCCTATGTCGATTCCCGCGGCGAGCCTACCGTCGATCTGCGATCTAACATTGCCGCCGAGGCGCGTGCCAAGATCGTCTATGAGCGACTGATCAACATCACCGAAGATCCCGGCGTCAAAGACGCCCTCGGATTCCTCATGACGCGCGAAATCGCGCATCAAAAATCTTTCGAGAAAGCACTCTACGCGATCGAGAACAACTTTCCGACGGGCAAGCTCCCCGGCATTGAGAAATATGCGAGTATGTACGTCAACACGTCGCAGGGTGAAGGGGACACGAATGGGCCATGGAATTCGGGAGACGAATGGGACCGCGTGGACGATCTTGAGGAAGTCATGCCAGCGGACGATGGCGATGGGACAGCAACAGTCAAGCTGGCGGCCAAAGACATGAAAGTGGTTACAAAAATGGGAGAGCGGACGCTTTCGGATCCCTCCTCCGATCCGACCACAGGCGCGGATATAGGCGCCGGGCCGGGGGCCGGACGAACCAAGAATGGCGACATGGGCGGCGCGGCCAATATCAACGAGGCGCCTGTGCGCGCCGAAGCCGCCGCTCGCAAGAAAAAATAAGATTCGGGCTGATTGAACCTGCCGACCTGACGAGGCTCGGTTTCGTCTACCCGTCACCGTCCTGACGGGTAGACGAGCCTGCAAGAGCGGAGAGGCGGAATCGTCTCCCGCACCTGTCTGCACTTTTCGCTTGATGTTTCGAGCACCTTGGGTGCGAGACGTTAGTCAGCGTTGGTCGCCAGACGTTGTCGTTGCGTTTCGGTTGCGCAGGGTTCGCGAACCCTTCAGAACAGCTCGATTGCGGACCGTGTGATCATCAGCCAACAGATTGCGGCCACGCGTGCAAAGGCCCCGATCATGCGCCCGGCGAATTCGGCGCGCGATGGCTCGATCTCCCCAGCAGCGGCTCGTACATCAACCTGTTGTTGGTGTCGAGAATCATCCGGAGCGGAGGCAATCCCGCAGCGTTCGTCGGCCCTTCCATATCCTGCTCCCACCAGATCGAGCGCATGGGCGCTGTCACGCATGTCGAGGAAGGCAGGGTCACGATATATCCGGACGGCCTTGCAGATCTTCCGAAGATGGGGCGCGACAGCCCCCAAAACGTTAAAAGCCGTGATCATGTACAAGCAAGGCCGCGACCGAGATGAACCTGCCTCAAGGCGAAGAGAGCAGAGCACCTTGGCACCCAAAATCAAGCACTGATGTGGCGCGCTCGGCGGATCCAACTGCTTAATTGGCCCTCCCCGCGCGTTCAGCTCTCCTTCTTGAGCTCCTGAAAGGCATCTCGAATGGCTGCGACTAGCGTCGCTATAGAATAGGGTTTCTGCACCCAGCCCAGCGGTCTGGCCGCCTCGGCTCGAAGCCTCAAATCGCGATCACCGTGCGCCGTCGTAAAGATACATCGTATGCCAAGCTCGCGGTACAATTCCACGGCCGCGTCGATGCCGTCCCGCTTGCCAAGCAAGCGGATATCCATCAGGGCAATCACCGGCTTGGTCGAGAGCGCCATACTTATCGCCTCATCGGCGCTGGTCGCGACGCCCGCTAGCGAGAAGCCTTCGGCCAGCAGTCCGGCCTCTATATCCAGCGCGATCAGGTAGTCGTCTTCGACGACCAAGATCGACTGGTTCAGAGTGGTTTCAGCGTGTCCTCCGCTCACATCATCTCGGGAGAAGACGACCTGCGGCCCGAACGATCGATTAATATCCCCCGCACGGCTCAACTCAGGTATCGCTGCTTTCGGTCGCAAGGCCAATCTCCTGGGGCATCAGACAAAAGGTCACGGTGCATCTGGACGGGTGCCGGCTAACTTCAAAAGTCCCGCCGATCTGTCGCACTAGGCCTTCGACAAGTCGCAGGCCTGACGACGACGAGCGCACCGAACTCAGTTCGAAGCCCGGGCCCTCATCCTCGACCACAAGGCTAATGGCTCGGCCGTTCTGTCTGATGGAAACACGGATGGTTCCAGGCCCATTTCCCGGCAAGCCGTACTTCACGGCATTGATCAAAAGCTCGTTGATAGTGAGCGCCAGCGGCATCGCAATGTCGTTTGGCAGTTGGATCGGATCTGCCTCGCAGAACAACTGAACAGCCGGGGGGAACATCTGTCTTGCGGTCTCGCAAACAGCTCCCAAGAAAGGTCCGGCACCGAAGTTGATGGCGTCGGGCGTGTCATAGAGGACTCGCTGAGCGGCAGCCATGGCGGCCACCCGCTTGCTGGCCTCATCCAGAACGGTCCGGGCCTCTGAACTCTTGCTGGTCCTCGCCGCAACCGAAAGCAGGGACTTCAGCATCATCATGTTGTTCTTCACGCGATGATTGAGCTCGTCGAGCAAGATCCGTTGCTGGGTTTCGGCCTGCTTACGCTCGCTCACATCGACCAGCATATTTATGGCGCCGGTGATGTTTCCAGCGGCATCGCGCATCGGGGTCGGATAGGGAATGAATGGAACCCGGGTTCCATCCGGCCGCTCGGCCACCGCTTCATATCCTCGGACGGGCCGCCCTTCGCGCAACGAGATGGCCATGGGACATTGATCGTGGGGAAGCGGCGTTCCGTCCGGCCAGTAGAGCTTCCATGTCACGCACCATTCGTCGGTGCCAATCACGGGCGTTCGGCCGGCGAGTTGCATCGCCGCTTCATTGAAATAGGTGATCTTGCCGTCGCGATCGGTGGTGTAGATCGCGGCAGGAATGGCAGCGAGCAGGTCTTGAAGGTGGCGCTCGCTGTCTTGTATCTTCGCTTCCGCTACCTTTTTGTCCGTTATGTCTCGGGCTATTTTGGAAGCTCCGACGATACGGCCTGACGCATCCCGCACCGGCGATATTGTGAGAGAGATATCCACCAGCGTTCCGTCTTTGCGGCGGCGAACCGTCTCGAAATGATCCACGAGTTCGCCGTTGCGGATGCGACCTAATATCAGCGGTTCCTCACCCAGCCGATCCTCGGGAATGATGGTGGTGATGGGCTTGCCTACCATCTCCGCGGCCGTATAGCCGAAGAGGCGCTCGGCGCCGCGATTCCAGGTCGAGACGATGCCTCTGAGATCTTTGCTCACGATGGCGTCATGGGACGACTCCACGATTGCTGCCAGTCGCTGGGCCGCATTCTGCGCCTTGACACGCTCAATGCCGAACCCGAGCTGACGCGCGATTGTCCGGGCGACTTCAATCTCTTCTGCCGAGCATTCGTGCGGCTCGTCGAAATAGGCCATGAACTTGCCCAGCAGACGCCCGCCTTCGATTATCGGAATGAAACAGACCGCGCCGATGCCTTCTGTTCGGATTGCGTCTCTTAAGTTGCTGGGGAGCTCGGCCTGTTCCACATCCCGCAAACAAATTGGCTGCGGATCGTGGTCTGCTGCGGACCAGGGCGAATGGCCTTCCACGGCACTTCGATACGCGTCCGACAAGCCCCGCCAGGCGACAAACTTCATGATCCCGCCTTCCAAAAGCAGAATAGAAGCGCGCTGACATCTTAGCCCGCGCTGGATCGCATCGAGCGCAGCCTCGTAGACGTCTTCGCGGGTATAGGCGTGCTGCAGCATTTCCGTCAATTGATGCAGCGCAGCCTGCTCCTCGGCCCTTTGGGCGAGTGTCGCCTCGATCTCTTTGCGCTCGGTGATATCGTGCTGCACCCGTACCGCGTAACGAAAGCGTCCGCTGTCGTCGTGGACGCTGGAAGAGGTCACGACAGCCCAGAAAAGCGACCCGTCCTTGCGGACGAACCGCTTCTCGATCGTGTAGCTTTTGATCTCCCCGGCGACCTGTCGGCGATATTTCGTGCGATCCGCCTCGACGTCGGAAGGAAAGGTCTGATCGAAAATCGATCGGCCGACAAGCTCCTCCTGCGTATAGCCCAAAAGACGGCACAAATGTCCGTTCACCCGCAGCAGCCGGCCTTCGGCGTCAGCTTCCACGATTCCCACACCAGCGCTGTGATAGGTCAGGGCAAGCCTCTGCTCCTGTTCGCGCAACAACTCTTCCGCTTCGACCTTGTTAGTTACGTCGAGGGTGACGCAGCGCGTGTTGAGGAACCGACCACCAGCCGAACGAACATTTGATGTTATCTCCACCCAACGGATGGAGCCGTCTTTGGCGCGCAACCTCGCGCGATAGTGTTGAAGCTGCTCATGCCGAGAAAGGCGGTTCAAAATGTCGTCGATTGCGGCGGCATCGGCGTGAAATTCCCGGATATTGCGGCCGACGTATTCCTCCGCGGAATAGCCGAGCAAGTCCAGTTCGGCTCGATTGGCGCGCAAAATGGTGCCGTCATTGGCCACCAGGTGGAGAGCCACGGCTGCATTCTCGAAGAAATCTTCCATCTCGTTGCCGAGGAGCAGGACCGCACGGGGCCCTTCGACCTGCTCGCCATGGGCCAGGGATTTCGCGCCAGAAATGCTGGAGGGCAAGACTCGTCGTTCCATGAAAGGTTGAATTCCCCTGAACGCAGCTTAACACCCGGTTTCGCAAGAGGTTCCAACGCGCTGGGCAATTCACCTGGCCAGTAGCCGCAAGGGTTGATGCTGGAAGGCGTTCGCCGGTGCTGGGCCCACAAATCCGGCAACTCGATGACGCCGCTATTTTCTAGTCGTTTGCCGCTCGCTTGCACGACACCGCGACCTGACCAGACCCCATTTGGAAAGCAGCCAGTCAAAGATCCGGTTCCCGGCCTGGCTTCTGCCGAGAGGCTGCCCGCTCCAAGGACGCAACCGATGCTGCGGAGCGTTAATAATTCTGGACGCTAATACAAGTCGCTACATATTTAACGGTCGTGCAGTTGTCGGAGACTTAATAGGCACACGACTGCTGCCAAGGGATGACGCGCTGATTTCGGGATGGAGGGAAGATCACGCCGGCTCGGCGCCTAATGTAGCTGATTTCGTCATTCACAAGATTCTGGACACGTTCGAATACTCCGAGCGCGGCGCGGTGATCACGATGGTCGATCCAGGGCTGAACTACAGTCGCGCGAATTCATCATTAATTCATAATATCAGAAGATTCTCACGAGCTTGCATGCTGATGCTCCTCACTGTGGGCAGGCTGCGAATTCGGGCGGCGGCGAAACAGATACGAGCGGGGGGAGGAGGACTGACCAATGTCGAATAGAGAAATCGGAACATCCCGGTCGCTCGGGATGCGTGTCGCCGATCTGAGAACCAGGATGCGGGACGCCAGGATCACCGAGCATGAGATCAAGACCTTCCAGAAGGTCGCGGCCATCATGGGGCGCGGCGAAGGCTCCTTACGCATCGACGCGGACGATTTGATCGCCGCGTCCTTTCTTGCCGAGACGATGGGCGAACCGACGCTGAACTGACAGTTTCAGGTATCCCGGGTTCAGAAGCGGAGAGCCCGCGCCATGGTAAGCCTCCATTACGGGGTTGCTGTCGGCGCGGGCTTCGCCATCGTCCACGCCTTTGCCAGATTGATCAGAACGGGCGCATGCCGCGGATTTTCGATAAGCCGCGACTTGTCCGCAAGGCTCACGGTCATGGCTCTCGGCCCTTTTGCCGAACCGACCGTCAGCGCGCTGGAACATGTGCAGGGCCCGCAAGCGGCCGAAGCGAACATCCACGTCATGAGCAAGCCGCGGCTGGACGCTGGTGGCCACACCCTTCCCGTTCTACGTGCATGCGCGCCAGCATGACTACTACCGCTGGACGCCAGCTGGGCTCAAGCAGCTAATGGTCGACGGCGGCGTCGCCGAGGAGGATGCGCAGGCGTTCGGCTGGGGTAGCAAGGCGTGCGCCAAGGCTATGTCGGTGGGCCGGTGCGGGCTCACGCCCTATGGCGAGATCTCAGCAACGATGCGGAATACTCGCTGACGGTGTAAAGCCTGGTCGAGGGGCAAATATCAGCATAATTTTTAGAGTAGCCGAGTTGGGCCGCGAACCAGCTCCAACGATTGCGCTAACTCTATGTTGCCCTCACGATCCTTGGCTTGGTCGGGCGGCGGGATTGAGTTCGTCCTTCGAGAGCCAAGGCCAGCCGCTTCTCGTCTTCGATGGCGCGATCAACTGCCTCAATTTCTTCTTGGAGCGCTTTCAGCTGAGCACCATAGCTGGAGCCTTCGCTATCCCCGATCTGAAAGCCACTTGCCCGCATTGCGTCGCGCGTATGGTGCACATTACGGACGCCTTCGCGTCGAGTCGCGACCAGGATTTCCCTGAACTCTCCAAGACGTTCAACGTGAGTGCGGGTCATTGCGTTCTCCTATCGTCGGCATAGTAAGCCGGCGGCGATTCACAACTGCCGAAACTCATAGCGCAGACGCTATAAAATCTATCGGAAAGACTCTAGACAAATCATGATCATGAAAGGTCAAATTTGAACTTCTAGCAACAGGGCACAGGCGCGGCTGGTGAAAGTTAGCTTGTCGTCTATCTACGGCGTGCTGGTCTTTTTCATAGACCGCTTGTGCTGGCCCATCCAGCTGCCGATTCTACGCTTTGATTGTCCGCTTCCAGCGAAAGCGACGCGGTCAAGAAGTTCGATATGAGGCGCTTACCACTCGGAAAAATGGAGCCCCGTTTGGACTTCCGTTGGGCCGTCTGACCGGGGCCTCACGATCCGGCGAACCCGCCTGCCTGAACCAAGCCGGGGCTAGCCTGCCTTTTCAAGTTCGTCCGAATCAGGTCGAGGTCAACAGACACTGTTGGAAAAGGTAGAGGATTTCGCACCCTGTTCCCCGATCGTCCGTCCAGACGATTTGGTGCTTCGCGCAGGGGTCACCGCACCGAAGAGATATTTATTCCTGCTCTAGCCTGCCTTCAAGCTCCTTCAGAAAATGCGCTTCGTTAAGGAGCGAGTCCCAGTCCGTGCCGATGCGCTAAGCAGTTCGCCAGCTTGGTCATCTGAGATGCCGGCCTCCCTGGCCAGCCGTGCCGCTAACTGATCCAACACGGCTTTCTCAGCCTCGGGCAAGCTGCCTTCCCGATGATGCATCGCCTCGAAGATCACCCCGAACACACTATCAACCTCCTCGTGGATTTCGCTGGCCGGAATGCCTTCTCGCTCTGCCGCTTTCATCATCTCATCGGCGAGATCACTGACGGCCATGGGATCATCTGTCATGGCGTTCGGCAGGTGCTCTGCCATCCATTTATCGAGGAAGTTGATGCCTCTGGTGCTCATTCCGGCATAAGCGGCAGGCGAACATTAGGTTCCGCTTGTGAAGGTGCGCTGAGCCCGCCACCCGCGAGGGGCGTCTGGAACGCGGTTGACATGAAGGCCTATCCGAGAAAGACCGGACGAAGCGCAAGCACCTTGTCTTTTGAGCGGTCAAGCAAACTGTCTTAACCGAGGTCGATCCAGGCGGGTGCGTGATCGCTCGGCTTTTCCCATCCACGGGTCTCGACGTCGACACCTGCGGCCAGAATGCTCTCCGCAAGGGACGGGCTTACAAGCAGATGATCCATTCGCAGGCCGGAGCTTCGATCGTAGCCGCCGCGATACGAAAAATTCCAATAGGTGTAGATGCCCTTGCCCGGGTGGATCCGACGCATCGCATCCACCCAACCCAGGCCCAGCATGCGGGCATAGGCTTTCCTGCTTTCCGGGAAGAAGACGGCGTCACCCAACCAGCGGCGAGGTACTACGGCATCGATCTCAGTCGGGACGACGTTGAAGTCACCACAAAGCACCGTGCGCTCGCCCAAGAGCGATTTGCTGTAGTCGACAAGACGCTCGAACCAGCGCAGCTTATAATCGAATTTCGGGCCCGGCGCCGGATTGCCGTTCGGGAGGTAGATGCAACCGACGACCAGGCCGTCGATTTCAGCCTCCAGATATCGGCTGTGCGTGTCGTCGGGATCGCCAGGCAAGCCCCGGCGACGTTCGACCGGATCCCTCCCTCGCGCCAGCACCGCCACTCCGTTGTAGGATTTCTGGCCGTGCCAGATCGCGCCGAAACCGGCGTCCCGAATTGCTTCGATGGGAAATTTCTCGTCGGATGTTTTCAGTTCCTGAAGACAGACCACGTCATAGTCGGTCTCGCCAAGCCACTTCAGGAGCACCGGCAGCCGGCCGTTGACACCGTTGACGTTGAAGGTCGCGATCCGCGTCACAATGTTTTCCTTACGTGGAGTGCGCTGCTTCAGACATCTGCGGCGAAGGCTACGGCTTCGACATTGTGGCCGTCCGGGTCGAGCACAAAAGCTGCATAATAATCCGGTGCGTATTGGGCGCGAATGCCAGGCGCGCCATTGTCGCGACCTCCGGCGGCGCGGCCTGCCTTGTAGAACGAGTGCACCATAGCGCGGGAGCCGGCTCGGAACGCTATGTGGATAGGTGCAGGAGGAGGTCCGAATGCCCCTATCCAGAGACGACCGGCATGGCCACCCAACATTGCCCAGCCCTCTCCGGATTCGAGCACGCCAAGATCGAGAGGAGCGAGCACTGCTTTGTAAAAGGCGAGCGATTTTTCTAAATTCCCGACGTTGAAGCCGATGTGGTCGAACATGCTCCTATCCTCTGATTGACCCAACCTGGTAGCGCCTCAGTTTCAAATTGCCGCTTCTATTGGCGAGCTGTCACTTGGGCGTCCGACGGTCATCCACCTCTTCAATCTTGTCCAGAACCGCCTCCGGCGCCACATCGCGCTTGAGTTCCTTGAGCTCGTGATCCGCATCGGTATCTATGTTCAGACGCTTGGCAATCTCCTCCACCAGCTTGATAAGCTTGGTGGTTTCGTGCTCGTTCAGCAGACTGACCTGCAGATCGAGGTCTGCCCTGGAATTGTCCTCCGCACTCATTCGGTTCTGATTGATCAGCACGAAGGTCGAGAGAAAGATGGCCTCGACCGAGGCGAACATAGCCAAGATGACCAGTGATGGGTCCCAGGGTCTGACAAAGCTCAGGATGCCGAGATTGAGGGCGATCCAGATCCCGAAGAAGACAATGTGCAAGTAGACGAAGACCATGCTTCCTGCGAAGCCGCTTATCGCTGCGGCCGCGCGCTCCTCCAGCGATGCGGCCGTGGCTTCTCGTTTACGCCTCTCGATCAGCGCCTCAATGTTTCGCGCCAGGGCAGGGGCAAGGCCTTCCGGCGCCGCCTTGGTTGGCGTGAAGTGACCGTTGCTTTTCGATGCTGCCATCCGTCCAATCCAGTCTCTTCCGTCTAGCCAGCCTAACTCGCCGATCGACAATTCGCTCCGTTGAGGGTTCTCAGATGGCGGATATTTGGAAGAATCCTCTGTCCAAGATCGGTGGCGCCGCGTCACACCGGGTTGCCTCTTGCACCGGCGTTGTGCCAGGCCCAGCCCGGCCTATTTATGGGACATGCCCGGGCGCCGAAAAACCGAACCGACCGCCAAATTAATGGCTGAGTGGCCGCTTTCACCGGCGGCGACTCTGGGATCGTCCATGCGGGCCAGGGGCATTTTCCTCGAGATCCGCGCGCGCCTTCCCGCGCCCCTGAGAAAGCTGCTTCACATCGAATCCCGCGTGCTCACCTTGCGCCTGCCGGAGGGCGTCGATGCCGATGTGCAAGCGGCAGCGGCTATCGTGTCCAAAGCCATGCGCGACATCGAGGACCTTCCGGTCATCCCTCGCGAAGTCGAGGACATCCTGACGATCTCGTCGGGCGAGCGGCACCGCTGGCTGAAGGATGGTCGGTTGCAGAGCTCGGGGACCAGAACGGTCAAGCTTCGCGGCCGCGCCAGAAAGATCACCTTCCACGTCTTCGACCCGCGCCACATCGAGGATGTGCTCGATTGCGATCTGGTCACCGTCTGGCGCGAAGAAGACGACGCCACCCGCACCGAGAACCGGCGACGCGCTGCCGCCAAGGCGGCAGTCAAGCGTGCGCAAAAGAAGGGCCGCGAGGTTGCCCATTCAGCCAGGAATGGCCGAGACGAAAACTCGGAGGCCAAACTGCGCGGATGGGAGGATTTTGAGAGCGACGGGCTGCTGCGCTGACAAGCGGCTCGGGCATCAGACCGAGAATCTTTCACTATCGATCGTGATCTCAAGGACAATTCCGGCGGGGTCCCAATCTCGCACGACTCCGCCGAGCTCATTCGCGGCGGCGCGGATCAGGCGGCTTCCGAAGCCTTCGTCTTCGGTTGCGACCGGAGGTGGTCCTCCTACCTCTCTCCACTGGACACTCACCTTACCGTCTCTATTGGAGCAAGCGATCTCGATCGAGCCGGCGGGCGCCGAGAGGCTGCCATGTTTGGCAGCGTTTGTGGCGAATTCGTGTAGCAGGAGAGAAAGCGGCGTGATCATCGCTGGAGGCACCGGCAGATCGATGCCACTGATCGCGAAGCGGGGCTGCTCGTCAGTTCCATGCCGGTATGGCGCGAGGATTGCGGCGATCAATGCATGTAGGCTCGTCGCGCCATGAACAGACGGGCCAGTCGAGGGGAGCATCGTCAGCGCATGGGCCCGCGCGAGGGCGCCGAGGCGGTCAGAAACGGTGGAGGCGAGCGCGGCCGGAGTTTCAGCAGCTGGCGCGCTCAAATTGACGATGGTCCTTGCGATGGTAAAGAGGTTCTTCACGCGGTGGTCCATCTCGCGAAGCAGCAACTCCTGCTGCTCCTGCGCCCGCAGCCGCTCGGAAATGTCACGGCCGATCTTGGAGACACCGACAATTGCGCCAGACGCATCCGCGATGGGGGAAGCGGTCAAAGAGATGGGAATGCTGCTGCCATCCTTGCGCAGGCGAACGGTCTCGAAGTGCTCGACATGCTCTCCATTGCGAATGCGCACCAGGATCTGCCGCTCCTCGATCTGCCGATCGGGCGGTATCAGCAACATGAGCGGACGTCCGACCATTTCCTTGCGGCCGTAGCCGTAGAGACGCTCAGCGCCGCTGTTCCAGTCCGTGACGATGCCATCCAAATCGGTCGCGATGATTGCATCATCCGAGGATTCGACGAGCGCGCTCAGTCGCATCGCACTGGTTTCCGCCCGCTCCCGTTCGATCGCAAACCCGAGCTGACGGGCAATGGTCAACGCAAGTTCGCGTTCACGATCCCCGAAGCGATGGCGTGCCGGATAGTAGACCATGAACTTGCCGATGAGCTCGCGGGAGGTGGCAAGCGGGATGAAAGCCAGCGCTTCGATTCCCTCGCCAAGGACCGTGTCGATGATCTGCTGAGATTCACCGCTGAGACGAATATCCTCGACAAAGATAGGCTCGGCATCGTGCTCCCCGCGCGTCCACGGCGTGTGACCGTTAACTGCCTCGCGGTATTCATTAGAGAGTGAGCGCCAGGCGACGAAGCTCATGACGCCGTGGCTGTCAAATCTCAGGATCGAGGCGCGTGACGAACCGAGGGCGTCGCATATGGCATCCAGCGCCGCATCGTAGATCTCGCCAAGGCCGTTGGCACGGTAAAGTCGGTCGGTGAGACGAAAGAGGACGGCCTGCTCGCGGACAATATCGCCGTCGGCCGCCTCAAGCTGGCCTCGGCCCATGCCCGGATCACTCACGGCTCCGTGCTGCATGGCTCTGTCCCACGGATGGCTCTATTGAAAGTTCGGCCATCCTCGACCAAATAGCACCGCGTCCAGGGTCCAGGTCCTTGGACTGCTCGATCAAGACCCCATGCCAAAGAATATGCGCCTTGCGCAGTTTCGCAATAGGGACTTGGGGCATGACGTTGATTAGGACCGTCAGTCGTTGTCCGTGCGGCTTTACGCTGACTGCGACTCAGCCTGTCACGTCTTCGGCGGCCCGCAGCGTCCTTTCAGCACGGCGATCTCGGTCTCATGGTCGCCGCCGGACATTGATGAGACCGGCACGCCAATGAGGAAGACGCCAAGCGCGTCACCCGTAGCCGCCTTGTTCTGCTGGTTTGTCAGAACCGCCAGGCGCTCTTTGTCGGCTTGCGTGCAGGGGCCAGCATTGGGCACGCCTGCTATTTTGTCCGGTGGTGTAGCGCAGCCTGCAACGCAAACGATCGTAGCAACGGTTAAAGCAAACCGCTTTATAGTCCCCCCCAAAATCTCAAACCCGCTGCCAACGTTGCTTAGCTTGGCACGGATGGCAAGCGGTCAAACTCGAATTCGACAACAAAATGCAAATGGAGCATTATGCCAGCCGGTGTCGGGGAATGCCTCAATGGATTTGCGATCGTATTTTGCCGCGGCGAGCGTAACACTTTTGTCGGGTTGTGCTGCCGACTATTTCAACAATTACGGCACGATGACGCTTGCGTCCGGCGACGCAAACAACACCAATTCGCTTTTGCAAACGGTCGATCCGTTTAATCCGCACAGCAACAACACGCATATCGAAGGCGTCGGGCAACGCAGCGTGGCTGTTGTCCAACGCTATCGCGTGCCTACAGCTTCGCCGCGCATGTGTTTCATTCGCCCTATTAGACCCGGCCGAACCCATTGCGTGGCGGGCCGCTTCATGCCCTTCGGCATGGCATCGGCTGGCGCGAGCCGGTAGCGTCAGTAATGCCGACATTTCAATACCTGTCCGGCTTCGCCCGCAACGATGGCTGTCCCACCGATCAGACCTCAGCGACTCCAGGGCCGACCGCGCAGGGTGCGGCAAGATCGGCCGCTCCGATGATGGCAACCCGACCATATCTCGACTCAAGCGGGAGCAGCAGAGCGACCCGATGGTGACATTTGGAATCTAGCCGTTCCGCGATCCTGCCAGCGGAACGCACGTGGCTCTTCCTCGTTTTTGGCTCTGAAGGGAACCATGAAACGGAGACAGAACGATGAGAAAGCTTTTGTTACCCGTTGTGACAGGCGCCCTTGTCGCCTTGTCTGGCGCAGCTTTTGCCGACACTCCCGTATCAGCCGCTACAAACCTTAATGTTCGCGCCGGTCCAGGCTCGCAATATCCGGTCATCGGCGTGCTGCGGGCAGGCCAGACGGCCACATTGAACGGCTGTCTGCAAAACTCGAAATGGTGCACCATCGCCGAAGCTGGTGGTCAGGGCTGGGTTTATTCCGACTACGTTACCGCAGAATTCGGTGGCAATCGGGTCGTCTTAACCGAGCGACCGGCCAATTCCGGCATCGCGGTCGTGAAACCTCCTCGCGATCAGGCTGATGCCGGAGCCGTCGCTGGTGGCGCCACCGGAGCGATCGCCGGCGCTATCATCGGAGGACCGGTAGGCGCTGCTGTGGGCGGCGCGGCGGGGGTCGTTGGCGGCGGCGCAGCCGGCACCGTGATCAATCCGCCCGAACAGGTGCGCACGTACATCAGCGCGCATCGGGTCAAGCCTGTTTACCTTCAAGGAAAGGTTGTAACCGGCGCGACCTTGCCTGAGACGGTGGCTCTACAGAAGATCCCGAACTACCGCTACCGCTATGTCTATGTGAACAACCGACCGGTGCTGGTTGAGCCGTCGACGCGCCGCATCGTGTATGTGGAACGCTGAAAGTGCCAATCGGCAATGAATACCGACCGCCGGGCGGGTTGCACGGCGGTCAAGCCGAGGCGGGTGTTGACGGCAACACACGACCGCGAACAACGACACCGTCGATTTATGGTGAACATCTCCGGCGTTGGCTGCGTCGTTCACGCAATGCCGCCGAGACATCGGCGGCGACCGGCCGGCGGAAGTGGCGGCCGGCGCTAGGAATGTGGCGGCGCACGGCTTCCAGGCGCTCAAGATGAACGGCACCTCGGAACTGCAGATCGTCGACAGCCACGACAAGATAGACACGGCTATAGAGCGCGTCGCCATGGTGCGCGAGGCGGTCGGGCCGAATATCGGCATGGCCGTCGATTTCCACGGCCGCGTGCACCGGCCGATGGCGCGCATCCTGGTCAAGGAGCTGGAGTCATACCGGCTGATGTTCATCGAAGAGCCGGTGCTCAGCGAAAACCGCGAGGCGCTGAAGGAGATCGCCGCGCTCGGCTCGACGCCGATCGCGCTCGGCGAACGGCTCTACAGCGGGTGGGACTTCAAGTCGGTGTTCGAGGAAGCGGTGTCGGCCGGATCTGTCGCACGCCGGCGGCATCACCAAAAGCCGCAAGATCGCGGCGATGGCCGAAGCCTATGACGTGGCTGTGGCGCCGCACTGTCCGCTCGGGCCGATCGCGCTGGCCGCATGCCTGCAGCTCGACTGAAGCGACCGTCGACGGAAGAGGTCGCCACCGGGAGAGGCAATCGAGCTCCTCAACGCGAAGCTCCCCCGACTGTTGTCGGCAGCATTCTATTGGATGATACCTGCTGGAAATACGCGCTCCGCTTGCGGGCAGAATAGAGTGGAAGGGAAGTTGCGGCTGCCCTCTTCTATCCTATTGCGCCGCCAGCGCCGTCACTTCCCGCCGGAAAGGCAGGGCGTCACCAATATCGGCCTCGTCCAGCTCGCGGGCGAAGCGGTGGCCGGCATAGGTTGCCCAAGCGATCGGCCCCGGCGCTTCGGCATCGCCGATAACCTTGATCGAACGGATGCCGTTGCCGGCCCACTCGTTTTCCCGGGCTTTCAGCGCGCGCCAAACGGCATCGTCCTGATTGCGCGACGTGACCAGGACCACGGCATCGGCTGCCACCTCCTGCCGCGCGCCGGTATAGACGCAGGCCGTCACGACGCCACCTGACGCGATGGTCGTGAGAGTCCTGTTGAGGACGATATCTGTCCCCAGCGCCGCCAGGCGGCGGTGGATGGCACCCTGCTCTAGCGTGTTGCGGGTCCAGTCTGAGACATAGGCAGACGGCGTTACCAACGTCACCTGCGCACCCTGCCGCGCCATCAGCTCCGCCAGCACGCCGCCCATGTAGTAGTGATCGTCGTCGAACAGCACGACCTTGCCGGAAGGCACCTTGCCTCCCATCAGATCGTCGGGCGTGTAGACCGGCATGGCGGCGTCGATCGGCATTGGCACGACATGGGCGCGCGCGACGCCGTCGCGCCGCCAAGTCGATCCAGTAGCGATGGCGACGTTCTGGAAGCCGAAGGACAGGACGTCGTCCGCCGACAGCCGGCTTTCGAAATAGATGTCGACATTCGGCATCTGGCTGAGCTGATACTGGCGATAGTCGCGCACCCTGCCCCAGGCCGACAGGCCCGGAAGCAGGCATTCACGCGCCACGCGCCCGCCGAGCGCGGTGCCGGCTTCCGCTATCGCGACCTGATAGCCGCGCAGGCCGAGCGCGCGGGCGGCCTCCAGTCCGGCAGGCCCGGCGCCGACGATCAGCGCGCTGTCGCTATCGCCCTTGGCTTGCATGCGCTCCGGATGCCAGCCCTTGCGCCATTCCTCCATGAAGGTCGGGTTCTGCGTGCAGCGCGAGATCGACATTGTCATGTCGCCGGTGATGCAGATGTTGCAGCCGATGCATTCGCGGATGTCCTCGATGCGGCCCTCCTCGACCTTCCTTGGCAGGAAAGGATCGGCGATCGACGGGCGAGCGCAGCCGATGAAATCGAGCGTGCCTGATTTGATCATCCTCACCATCACGTCCGGCGAGGTGAAGCGGCCGACACCGACGACCGGCTTCGAGGTCAGCTCCTTGACGCCGGAGACCAGGCTTTCTTGCGCCGCCTCTTCCTTGAAGCGCGACGGCCCGGAGCAATCTTCCCAGGCGCCGTGAGCGAGGTCCCAAAGATCAGGCAGCTCAGCATGCATCTCGATCATGTCGCGGACTTCCGAATTGGCGAAGCCAAGCTCGCCGATCATCTCGTCCAGCGACAGCCTGAGCGTCAGGCCGCACGTGTCGCCGATCGCGTCGCGCCCTTCCTCGATCAGCTCGCGCATCAGTCGCGAGCGGTTTTCCAGCGAGCCGCCATATTCGTCGCTGCGCTGGTTGGTGGCGGTCGACAGGAAGTGCTGGATGATGCCGAAGCCATGCGCGCCGTAGAGGCATACCAGGTCGAAACCCGCCTGCCTGGCGCGCGTGAAGGCGTTGCGGTGCCAGCGGCGCAGGTCGCGGATATCCTGCTTGTCCATGGCGCGCGCCTGAACCGGATCGTTGGTGAAGGTGCGGATCGGCAAGGCCGAAGGGCCGCGCGGGACCTCCTTGGTGTAGAGGTTGGGACCGTTGATGCCGGAATAGGCAAGCTGGATGCCGGCGAGCGCGCCATATTCGTGCATGGCTTTTGCCATCTTGGCCAGGGCCGGAATGTCGGCGTCATCCCACAGCCTGAGCTCGATGAAGGGCGTTATCTCGGAGGTGTGGTGCATCTCCGTCTGCTCGGTGAAGATGACGCCCCATCCGCCTTCGGACTTCATGCGCCGCATCTCTGCCGCCGCCGAGGGATCACGATAGCCGCCGCCATTGCAATGCGGAACCTGGTAGAAGCGGTTCTTGGCGGTCACCGGACCGATCTTCATCGGCTCGAACAGAATGTCGTAGCGTGGGTCGCGCATAGTAGCTTCCTTCATGCCGGCTGCTCTGGAGATTACCCATAAGTTGGCGCGTGCGCGGGAAAACTACGGATTTCTTCTGTGCGGATTAGGACGCGCCTAATCGCCCTTGCATGGATCAGTCTCAGGTGAAGTAAGGCTGAGACAAATGCGACTTCAGGACCGCCGCGGCGCAATGTAAACAGCCGATTGCGGCAATGGGACAAGAGACATGGACAGCATCAGAATCCTCGAAAAGCTGATTGCCTTCCCGACGGTGAGCCGCGACTCAAACCTCGACCTCATCTTCTATGCGGTGGACCTGCTTCAAGCGAACGGCATCGCCTCCCAGATCATCCACAGTCCGGACGGGCACAAGGCCAATCTTTTCGCCACGATCGGACCGGCCGACAAGCCTGGCATCATGCTCTCCGGTCACACGGACGTCGTTCCCGTCGACGGCCAGAACTGGACGCTGCCGCCATTCGCCATGACCGCGCGTGACGGCAAGCTTTACGGGCGCGGCGCGGCGGACATGAAGGGCTTTGTGGCCTCGGCTCTCGCGGCATGTCTCAAGGCCTCGAAGATGACGCTGCGCACGCCCTTGCATCTGGCGCTCTCCTACGACGAAGAAGTCGGCTGCCTGGGCGTCCGCGACCTGATCGAAATGCTAAGCGCGGCACCCCAACGCCCGCTGCTGTGCATCGTCGGCGAGCCGACCAACATGCAGGTGGCGACCGGGCACAAGGGCAAGCTTGCGGCGCGCGCCATCTGCAAGGGACGCGAAGGCCATTCGGCGCTTGCTCCGCTGGCACTCAACGCCATCCATCTCGGTTGCGATTTCGTGCGGGCGCTGCGCGACGAACAGGACCGGCTGGCCCGCGAAGGCGCCCGCGACGGCGACTACGACATTCCCTACACGACCGTGCATGTCGGCAAGATCAATGCCGGCGTGGCGCTCAACATCGTGCCCAACGTTTGCGTGGTCGATTTCGAGATCCGCAACGTCTCCGCCGACGATGCCGCCGGCATTCTCGACAGGCTGCGCAGCGCCGCGACGCGCATCGCCGCGGATGCCGCTTCGATCGCGCCCGAAGCGGCAATCGACATCGAGATCACCAACACCTATCCGGGTCTCGACACACCGGCTGCCTCGGAAGCCGTCGCCTTCGTCAAATCGCTGACCGGCGCTAACAGCACCATGAAAGTCGCGTTCGGCACGGAAGGCGGATTGTTCAGCCGCGATCTCGGCACGCCGGCCGTCGTGTGCGGACCGGGCTCGATGGCGCAGGGGCACAAGCCGGACGAATTTATCAGCGTCGAACAGCTGCGGCGTTGCGACGAGATGCTGGAGAGGCTGCTGTCGCGGCTCGCCGACGGCTGGCCGTGACCAGGCTTATTTGACGATACGTTCGGTGCCGAAGACGCCTTGCTCGACGACGAAGCGGCGACAGTGGTCGATGAAGGCTTGCACCGTCAGCGTGCGATGCTCGGCGTTCGGCAGCGCAATTCCCATGGTCAGCGGCCTGAGGTCGCCCAGCAAGGGCACGAAGACCAGCAGCTTGCCGTCCGGCGACATGGTGTTGAGCGGCCGCATGTTGGCTATGCCGTAGCCGAAGCCATTGGCGACCATCGAGCGCATCACGGCGATGTCCCCGGTGCGCTCGGCGATCTTTGGCCGCAGGCCCTTGGGCTGGAAAGCCGACAGGAAATATTCGCGGCTGTAGGGCAGATCGAGCAGCACCATCGGCTCATCGACCAGTTCCTCGGGGGTGATGCCCGCCCTCCCCGCCAGGCGATGCGCGGCCGGCAGCATCACATAGGCCGGCAGCTGCATCAGCGGCTCGAACGTCATGTCCTGCGACAGTTCGAGATCGTAGGTCAGTGCTGCGTCTATTTCGCCACGCTGCAGCATCTCGAACAACTGCCCCTGGTTGCGCTCGAACTGGCGGACGCGCACATCCGGATAGGCATCCTCGAACTTCCGGCGCAACGCCGGCAGCACGATCTGCGCGAAAGTCAAAAGGCAGCCGATCGCCAGCGGTCCGCGCACCTTTTCAGCGATATCGCCGGCAATGTCGTGCAGCGCATCGGCATCGTTGAGCAGCCGCGCGGCTTCCTTGAGGAACAGGCGCCCGCCCGCCGTGAGGGCAAGCGCGTGCGAGTGCTTGCGCACGAAGAGCTGGACGCCGAACTCCGCCTCGAGCTGGGCGATCGAAGCCGAGATCGACGGCGGCGAGACGTTCACCTGCTCGGCCGCCTTGGCAATAGAGCCCGCTTCGCCGACGGCGACGAAGTACTCGAGTTGTCTGAGCGTGAAACGAAGCGGCATGGGCTTCTATGATGCCCGTTTGGTCGCTGCAATCAAGTCGCGGCCGCTTCTCAGTACTTGATCCAGGTGGTTTTCAGCGCGGTGTATTTGTCGAGCGCGTGCAGCGACAGGTCGCGCCCGAAGCCGGACTGCTTGAAGCCGCCGAACGGCGTCATCGGGCTCAGCGCATCGACGGTGTTTATTGACACTGTGCCCACGCGCAGTCGCTCCGCAATGCGGTGTGCCCGCGACAGGCTGTCGGTCCAAAGCGATGCCGCAAGGCCGTAGACGCTGTCATTGGCAATCCGGAGCGCCTCCTCTTCGCTATCGAAGGCGATGACCGACAGGACCGGACCGAAAATTTCGTCGCGTGCGAGCGGATCCTCGGGCGAGACATTGTCGAAGATCGTCGGCTGCACGAAGCTGCCGCGCCCGTCGACCGAGATCCGGCCGCCGCCGGTGACCAGCCGTGCCGACTGCCTGCCGCCATCGATGAAGCGCATCACCGTAGCGGCGTGCCGCGCATCCACCATCGCGCCCATCCTGGATGCCGGGTCGAGAGGGTCGCCGGGTTGCGTCGCCGCCGCGCGCTCCGCTAGCTTCTCGACCAGCGCATCCTTGATGCCGCGCTCCACCAGCAGCCGGGAATTGGCGGAGCAGACCTGGCCCTGGTTGAAGAAGATGCCGAAGGCGGCCATGTCGGCCGCCGCATCCAGATCGCCGCAATCCGCGAACACCAGATTGGGACTCTTGCCGCCGGTCTCCAGCCAGACCTGCTTCATGTTCGACTGGCCGGAATATTGCAGGAACAGCTTGCCGACGGCGGTCGATCCGGTAAAGGCGAGGCAATCGACATCCATATGCCGGCCAAGCGCCTGGCCGGCGGTCTCGCCGAGGCCCGGCACCACATTGAGCACGCCGGCGGGCAGGCCCGCCTCCATGGCGAGCTCGGCCAGCCTGAGCGCCGAGAAAGGCGATTGCTCGGCCGGCTTCAGCACCACCGAATTGCCCGCCGCCAGCGCAGGCGCGCATTTCCAGGTGGCCATGTCGAGCGGGAAATTCCAAGGCACGACGGCGCCCACGACGCCAAGCGGCTCGCGCCGCACCAGAGCTAGGTCACCCTCGCCCGTCGGCGCCACCTCGTCATAGACCTTGTCGATCGCTTCGGCGTACCACTGGAAGATCGTCGCCGAGCCCGGCACGTCGATGGTGGCGGCATCCTTGACCAGCTTGCTCATATCCAGCGATTCCAGCAGCGCGAGCTCCTGCAGGTTCTCGCGCAGCAACTCCGCCAGCCGCAGCAGCACCTGCTTGCGATGCTGGGGACTCGTTCGCGACCAGACGCCGGCCTCAAAACTACGCCGCGCCGCCGCGACGGCGAAATCGATATCCTCCTCCCCGCAGGAGGCGACTTCGGCGAGCGTCGCTCCCGTGGCCGGATTGACGCTGGCGAAGGTCCGGCCGGAGCGCGCCGGCACCGGCTTGCCGTCGATGAACGCCTTGTCGCGGAAGCGAATCGCGGACGCCTTGCCGACCCACTCCTTGTGGCTGAGTTCGCTCATGCTCGCTCCAGAACTGGTCGGACTACTCGTCACCGGGGACGCCGTAGCTCGGCGCGTCGGACGGATTGAGGGCGCGGGTGACATAGGCATCGAGCTGTGGCTTGTAGATCTCCCACAGCGTTGCCAGCTGCTCGATCGGACACGCTTCGGTCCAGTCGCAACGCAGGTCGGCGACGGGCCAGGACACATCGCGGACCAGCTTCATGCCGGCGGAGCGGACAGGCCCCGCCTCGCCGCCGGCATGAAGCGCGGCGCGCATCGTGACGATCAGCCGGTCGCCGAGATGGCCTTCGGAAGCAAGGAAGGCGTCGACCATGGCACGCGGGATGCCGTCATTCGCGAGCAGGTTGCCTCCGCAGGCAACGTCCTCGCCGTGCGCCTCGGCCCAGATGCCGAGCGCTTTCGGCCCGGAGTGGATCGCGCTGACGCCTGCGGCGTCGACCGCCAGCACCTGACGGTATTTACTGAAGGCGGCCGTGCGCTTCAGGATCGCGACAGCCTCCGCGGCGGAGGCGCCGCGCGCCATCAATTCCAATGCCCGCGGCCCGAGTGTCGGGTCAGTGACGTTCTGGCTGGCGACCGCGCCGACGCCCGCCTGCGCATAGGCGCAACGCGCCGCGACCGCGGGAGACGACGACGACACCGCCACGCCGAACATGCCTGTGCGCCTGCAGCGCGCGACGATGGAGAAGGTCATGGCGCTTAGTCCGGAATGACGGCGGTGCCGTCGATCTCGACCAGCCATTCCGGCCGCGCGAGCGCCGACACGACCAGGCCGGTCGAAACCGGATGTACGCCCTTGATGTATTCGCCCATCGTCCGGTAGACGGCTTCGCGGTGGCGGACGTCGGTGATGTAGACCACCACCTTCACCAGATGCTCCATCGTGCCGCCGCACTCCTCGATGAGCTGCTTGATGTTCTGCATGACCTTATGGGTCTGCTCGACCGGATCGTGGCTGTCGATGTTCTTGGCGGTGTCGAGATCCTGCGGGCACTGGCCGCGCAGATAAACGGTGCGGCCGCCGCGCGTGACGACCGCCTGGCAGAGATCGTTGTCGAGCTTCTGCTCGGGATAGGTGTCCTTGGTGTTGAATTTGCGAATTCGCGTGTGCGCCATCTTGGTCTCCATGAGGGATCGGCTCGCAGCGTTGGTCAGGCGTCCACGGTCTCGCGCGTCGTGGCGGCGTGGTAGGCCAGATATTTGCGCTGCGTCGAAATACGGTCGGCCACGTGCTTGGCATCGTGCCAGACGCCCCAGATGAAGCTCGAGCCTCTGCGCGACTGCCAGGGCAGACCCAGGAAATAGATTCCGGGCTCTGTCGAGACGCCGCGCTGATGCCTTGGTCGGCCCCTCTCGTCGAAAGCATCGACCTTCAGCCAGCTGTAATCGACGGCGAAGCCCGTCGCCCAAATGATCGTCGCTACCTCGGCTTCGGCAAGATCGAGCTTGAGGATCGGATTGGTCACGCATTCCGGGTCGGGATCGATTTTGCGAAGATCAGGTTCTTCCGGAAGGTCGAGACCATTGCGCTCGACATAGGCGTCGGCCTCGTCCAGCAGCGACATCAGGCTGGCATCGCCCCGGGCAATGTTCTTCGCAAGATCCGGCGCGAAACTCATCACGCCGTCCTGGTACGTCTTTGTCATGCCGACAAGCGTAAGCCCCTGGGCCGCCAGACGGCGGAAATCGATCGTTTCGCCGCCGCGCGCGCCGCTCACCGCGATCGTGACATGCTCCGTGCCAGGTCCCGGGGTTTCGAGATCCCACTTGCCGAGCACGCCCAGCCACCAGCAGAAGTCGCGCCCGCGATAGGCGCGCGGCGGCCGATCGTGCGGGCCGACCGAGAGATAGACGCGCCTGCCTGAGCGCTGCAGCTCATCGGCAATCTGCACGCCCGAGGATCCCGCCCCGACCACCAGCACCGCGCCCTTCGGCAATTGCGCCGGGTTGCGGTAGGCGCTGGAGTGGATTTGCAGGATGCCGGCATCGCCAGGAACGAGAGGCGGGATGACAGGGACCTGGAAAGGCCCGGTCGCGGCCACGACGCTGTTGGCTTCGATCACGCCATGCGAGGTCTCGACGCGAAATCCTGGACGGCCGACATTCCTCTGCACTAGTTTTACCTCCACGCCGCAGCGGATCGGCGCATTGATCTGCTTTGCGTAGGCGACGAAATAGTCGGCGACCTCCTCCTTGGAAGGAAAGCCGTCGGGACCCGTCACGGGAAACTCCATGCCCGGAAACCGGTCATGCCAGGCCGGGCCATTGGCGACCAGGGAGTCCCATCGCTGCGAGCGCCAGCGCTCGGCGATCCGGCCGCGCTCAAGCACAAGATGAGGCACCCCGCATTTGCTCAGATGCTCGCTCATCGCCACCCCGGCCTGGCCGCCGCCGACGACGAGCGTGTCTACCTTCTCAACCGACATGCTCGGTCCTCTTCTGACCATCCGACAGCTTCCGCCGCGTGGGATGAAAACGATCTCCGGCAGTTGGTGGATGCAGCCAGGCTGCGCCATCCCACCGCTCCTCTGCTGGCGCTCACAAGTAGCAGCACGTGCCGGCGGGCGCCCATAACGAATCTCCGAAGTCACGCGTAACCATTTCCGAATTTCTCGCACCGATAGACGCACCTAGAGTCCCGGCGGTCGGATCGACAGCGCTGCATGAGGTGGCGGGCGAAGCCGGACATGCGTCCGCGCGGAACTGGTTCCGGAACAAGGATACGCCTTCGCGGCGGCCGGTTCTGCCATGCCTCGAGCGCCGGCATTCTCGAGGGGCTGGGCATGAAAACCGAAAGCTTTGACTACATCGTCGTCGGCGCCGGCTCGGCCGGTTGCGTGGTCGCCAATCGGCTGAGCGCCGATCCGTCGGCCACAGTGTGCCTGATCGAGGCCGGCGGCAGCGACAACAGTCTGCGCGTCAAGGTGCCGGCGGGCATCCTCTCGCTCTACGGCAACCCGAACTACGACTATTGTTTCGTCGGCGTGCCGCAGCCCCACCTCAACAACCGCAGCATTCCGGTCAATCGCGGCAAGGCGCTGGGCGGATCGAGCTCGATCAATTCGATGGTCTATATTCGCGGCGCCGCCCAGGACTATGACGAGTGGGCCGAACTCGGCTGCGCCGGCTGGGCTTATGACGATGTGCTGCCGGTATTCAAGAAATTGGAGCGCAACCTGCTTGCCCAGGACCCGCGCTATCACGGCAGCGACGGCGAGCTTTTGGTCGACAATCCCCGTGATCCGAACGAGCTTTCCGCCATGTTCGTAAAAGCAGGCGCAAGCGCCGGTCTGCCTGCCAACACCGACTTCAATGCCGCAAGCCAGTTCGGCCTCGGGATCTACAACGTCACGCAGGATCGTGGACAGCGCTTCAGCAGCTTCAGCGCCTTCATGCGTCCCGTCCTCGATCGCAAGAACCTGACGCTGCTCAGCCAATGCGAGGTGATCGACCTCGTCATCGCCGGGGGTCGCGCCACGGGAATGCGCGTGCGGCACGAGGGCCAGCAGAAGCAGCTCTCGGCCAACCGCGAGATCGTGCTGTCGGCCGGCGCCATCAACTCGCCCAAGATCCTGATGGCATCCGGCATCGGGTCGGCAGCCGAGCTCAAGCAGATCGGCATCGCGCCGATCCTCGACCTGCCGGGCGTCGGCAAGAACCTGCAGGACCATGTCGATGGCATGATCACCGTGCGGTCTAGAAGCACCAGGACGCTCGGCCTCTCACTCGCCAACCTGCCGCGCATGGCAGCGGCGCCCTTCCAGTATTTCGCCCGCCGCAAGGGCATGCTCACCACCAACTACGTCGAAGCCGGTGGCTTTGCGAAGACCAAGCACGCGAACGGCCTGCCCGACATTCAGTTCCATTTCGTGCCGGGCTATCGCAGCCATCGCGGCAGGCTGATCGAATACGGCCACGGCTACGCCATTCACACTTGCGTGCTCAGACCGAAAAGCGTGGGCGAGATCAGGTTGTCGCGCGACAATTCTCGCCGCGACGTCCTGATCGACCACCGCTTTTTCACGCATGAAGACGACGCCATGGTGCTGGTGGAGGGCATCAAGATCGCGCGCCGGATTTTTGCCTCGTCCGAGTTCGACGCGGTGCGCGGCCAGGAGATGCTGCCGGGCAAGGATGTCCGAACCGACGACGAGATCCTGGCCTATCTGCGCGCCGAGGCGCTGACCGTCTATCACCCGGTCGGAACCTGCAAGATGGGAACGGACGACATGGCCGTCGTCGATCCGGCGACACTCAAGGTGCGAGGCGTGGACGGACTCCGGGTCGCCGATGCCTCCGTCATGCCGAAGCTGATCGGCGGCAACACCAACGCGCCAAGCATGATGATCGGGCAAAAGGCTTCGGAGATGATCCTCGGCCCGGCGCGCAACGGCGAAAGGTAGAGGCCGTCTCACCCTTCAACATCGGGGCAGATCGGCGTTCAGCACTGCTGGACTGCCTCGACTTTTGCTCTTGGAAATTGCGCTCAGTGATCCTCGTCGATCTCGTCGTGCAGAAGGCCAAGGATACGGCGCTTGAGCGCGATGAAGTCGGGTTCGAGGATGACGTCCATCGAACGCGGCCGTGGGATGTCGACTTTGATCTCGGCCTTGATCTTGCCGGGCCTTGCCGTCATCACCAGAACGCGGTCGCCGAGCACCAGCGCCTCGTCGATATCATGAGTGACGAAGAGCACCGTCTTCTGCTGCCGCTCCCAGACGCGCAGAAGCAGCTTCTGCATGGTGCCGCGCGTCTGGCTGTCGAGCGCGCCGAACGGCTCGTCCATCAACAGGACAGCCGGGTCATTGGCCAGGGCGCGCGCGATCGCCACGCGCTGCTTCATGCCGCCCGACAACTGGGCGGGGTAGTGGTCCGCAAAGGACGCGAGGCCGACCTCGTTGAGATACTGGTCGACGATCTGCTTGCGCTGCTCCGCAGGCAGCCCCTTGCGCTTCGGCCCGTATTCGATGTTGGCGCGCACCGTGAGCCACGGGAACAAGGTGTAGCTCTGGAAGACCATGCCTCTGTCGGCGCCGGGTTCGATCACTTCCCGGCCGTCGACCTTGATGCTGCCCGAGGTCGCGTCATTGAGGCCGGCGGCGAGGTAGAGCAGGCTGGATTTGCCGCATCCCGAAGGACCGACGATGACGCAGAATTCGTTCTTGGCCACCTTCAGCGACACATCGTCCAGCGCCAGCACGCCATTGGCATCGCCATAGCGCAATGTCACGTCCTCGATGGCCATCGTGGTGCCGGCCGAACGCGGATCGCCGGCCGCATGGGCCGTGCCGGCCAAATTGTTCGCCTTGACGGTTTCGGTCATCACTACCCTTGATCCGGCTGCGTTTTGCGAGGATGCGTTCAAGATCAGGGTGCCCATGGCGCGACCCTTGCCCGGAGAATGCGGAATGCCGTGTCGGTGATCAGGCCCAGAAGCCCGATTGCGGCGATCGCCATGAAGATCACATCCACCTGGAAGCCGCGCATTGCCTTGAGGCTGATATAGCCGAGGCCGCTCGACGCGGCGACGAGCTCGGCAACGACCAGATAGGTCCAGGCCCAACCCATGGTGACGCGAAGCGTGTCGAGGATCGCCGGAAGCGCTGCGGGGAAAATGACGTGCCACACCGCTTCTGAGCGCTTGGTGCCCAAAGTGTAGGAGGCGTTGACCAGGTCCCTGGAGACGCTGCGGGCGCAGTCGGAGATCATCACCAGCTGCTGGAAGAACGTGCCGAAGAAGATGACCGCTATGCGCTGTTCGATGCCGATGCCGATCCAAAGGATGAACAGCGGCACGAAGGAGGTCACCGGCAGGTAGCGGATGAAGTTGACCAGCGGCTCCAGCGGCGCCTGCACCGCCCGGTAGGTGCCCATCCACAGTCCCAGCGGCACCGCGATCAGTGACGACACGATGAAGCCCAGGATGACCACTTTGGCGCTGGTCAGCGTGTGGTAGAAGAGGCTGCCGTCGAGCGACATGCGGTAGGCCGTCTCGAGCACGGTTCCGGGCGTCGGCAGGAACATGTTCGGCACGACGCGGCCATAGGACAGCAAGGCCCAGCCGCCGATCACGACGACCCACATCGCCAAAGCGAGCGTGGTTGCCGTGCTGGCGGGGATATTGGCGAATGGAGTCGTCAGGCGCGTCCACGCCGTCCGCCTTTGTGCCATAAGATGGCCTCCGTGATTTGAGCGCGAAGCTGAAGCTTTCGGGAAAAGGGAGGCCGGCCCCGGAGAGGCCGACCAGATCCGGCTTTTGGAAGATGGGACCGGCCCGGCCGGGCGGGCCCCGCCATTCCGATGGCTCACTGTTCCTTGATGAAATCGGTGTCGAGGATGGTTTTCGAGTCGATCGTCATCTTGAGCTTGCCGGCCTTGCCCCAGACGTCCTGCGCGAAGTTCACCAGGTCGGCCGCTTCGCTCTTCTGCGGCGTGCCGAAGAATTCCAGGTTGCGGGCGCGGTCGTAGTAGCGCACGCCCTTGGCGCCGGCCGCGAAATCCTCAGGCTTCTCGAGATAGCCGCCAATGCCCTTGGCCATGATCTCATAGGCCTTGTCCGGGTTGGTCTTGATGTATTCGACCGCCTTGTAATAGCCCTTGACGAGGGCCTTCACGTCCTCGGGGTGCTTCTCGATCAGGTCGCATTTGAGCGCGATCACATCGACGATCAGGCCGGGCGTGGTCGTGGAGTCGATCAGCACCTTGCCCTTGCCGCCCTTGCGGACTTCGGTGAGGTGCGGCTCCCAGGTCACCGCGGCGGCAACCTGTCCGGCGATGAAGGCCGTCGCGGCGTCATCGGCGGTCATGTTGGTGACGCTGACATCGTCCTCGGTCATGCCTTCCTTTTTCAGGAGCACATTGAACCAGAATTCGGAAACGGAGCCCTCGTTCAGGGCGACGGGCTGGCCCTTCAGATCCTTGAGCGACTTGACGTCGGCCTGCGTGACGACGCCGTCGCCGCCATGGCTGTCGTCGAGCGCCACGACATATTTGAAGCAGAGCTCGTCGGAGCGGTATTTCATGAGCTCGTCGACGGTGGAGGCAGCGCCGTCGAGATCGCCGCCGGCAACCGCCGCCATGTAAAGCGCCGATTCTTCGATGACCTTCAGGTCGACATCGACGCCGGCCTCCTTGAAATAGCCGAGGTCGCGGGCGAGAAACAGTGGCCCATAACCCACCCAGGTGGTCATGCCGAGGCGAATGGCGCCGGCATTGGCGGGAGCGGCAAGCCCCAGGCTGAGCAGGCCTGCGCTGACCGCCGTCATCAGGCAATTGCGGAATGTCTTCATTGTCGTGGTTCCCCATGGCTGTTGCCGGCATCGGCCCCTTTCAAGCGGCCTATGCCAGGCGGCGTTTTGCGGCCGCTCTCTTGTTATGCGTCGCCTCCCGGGCGCGCCTTATGTGTTCTAGACCTGCAAAAGAGCATCCGGGCCGGATCGCCAAAAGAAGTCTTTTTCTGTCCTTTGCTTCGCCGAAACCGAAGCAGCGGCGATCTTGGCTCACTTGTAAAGCGAAGCAGCGAAGGAGCCTGGCCGACAGGCCGACATCATGACTGGAAGCTTTTGAGATGGATCAGCGACTTTCCAAGCGTCGCGGGTCTTGAGATGCCGATTGATCCCCTTGAGACGCCGACGCAGGCTTTTCGAGCAGCAATGTATTTTTTGCCGGTCATCTGTTCAACAAGATATCCGCTGCTGACGCTGGAGGCCTGGAACAAAACCATCGCCGTCAACCTGACCAGCGTGATGCTTAGCGTGCGCGCCTTCCGCCCGACAATGCGCGATGGCGGCGCGATCGTGCTCTTGATGCCACTCGCCGATGCCTACACGGCCTCCAAGGCCGCGCTGGTGGCGCTCACGCGCTTGTGGTCGGTCGACTATGGCGTTTCGGCATCCGGGCAAACTGCATCTGCCCGGGGCCGACCGCCGCGGAAATGATGTCCGGCGTCATGGAGGCGGCCTTATCGACCAACCAGCAACTGCAATTACCGCAGCAACGCATGGCCCGCCCGGAGCAAGTGGCGAACCTAATCGTGTTCCTGGTCTCGCCGGAAGCGTCTTACATTTCCGGCGCCATCATCCCGGTCGATGGCGGCGCAGCCGCCCATAGTCCCGGCATGCCTTTCCCTAAGCGCCGTGACAATAAGTAAATGCCAACACTCAACCGCGGCATTCGCAAAAGCCCGACGTTTTCCAGGTGCGTCAATCGTTCGGCCTGCTTTTGGGCAGGGCTGAGATGCCCGTGTACGTCAGAACAGGCGCAAAGCTGCCGTTCCGTAGAAGATAAATGCGGTCGGCGAGTGGCAGATCAGCTTCTTGAATCAACTTTGGCGAACTGCTTCCTAGCCCCTTGGCGAATAACGATTTTGTTAGTCGCCGAGGCCGTCGTTTCCTACAGGAAATCAATACGTTAGCGGCTGGTTCGCCACCCCATTTCCTTCATATTCTCTCGTATGGTCTGGCGAACCTTATGACGATGAACGAGATTAATGCTGGCTAGGGATATCGATTAGCGGAGAGCCAAGAATTCTCCTGGTCAATGGCCGAAAGGGGCCGCAAGCGGGCTGGCGGGTTATGGCGTTGTCCATGTTTGGACGTTCAGATTGCAAAGGCTAAAACCTTCCAAGTCGAACATCAACCTACCCGAGAGTTTGGCTCGCCAGAGCATAGGTCTTCGGCATAACCGGGCCACCTGCAGCAAAATCGCTGATGCGTTTGCCCATCGACATAGTGAGCACCGTATCGAAAACTGGCATTCCAGCGTGCGACAGAAAGGCGGCGAACTCACCACTGTCCATGTGGGTGTCGACCCGAAGGAAAGTCCCCGAATGGTCGGCCACGTGCGGCCGGACGATCGCCACAGCGTCGGCGTCGCTTTCGGCCACGACCGGCCCCACGACATGGCCCCGCCCGAACGGCCGGCAAAGCGCGAAAGCGGTCAGCTTGTTTCCGTCGAAAAGCCCGTAACCGAGCGAATGCTCGAAGAGCTTTTCAATCAGCGCCGTCCGGCTCACGCCGAACGCCGACGCGTCGAGAGCGATCGCCGCGGGAACATCGCTTGCGTCCAGCGTCCGGATGTCGCGACGCGCCTCAGTCGGGTCGCCCATCACCGGCAGGCGGACGACGCCCTGGCATTGAAACACGGTCTTCTCAGGCTGGAAGTCCAGCGAAAGATATAGCCGCCGCGCGGCGCGGGTCGCGTTGAGGCGCAGGTCGCGCCCAGGGATCTTGTCGAAGACCCGCTTCATCAGCCATTGCGCCGCTCCCAGCGTCTGAAGTCGTGGCGAGGTGATGACCATGCCGACCGTCGCCAAACCGGCGCCGTGAGCGAACCACATGGCGGAACCCAGAACGCGGCCGATCTCGTCGAGCGCCACGAAGCCTTGTCCCGTTTCGCGCAGGAATTGCCAGTCCTCGGCCCGATGCGGCCACCCCACCGACAGGGAGAGCGCATGCAAGCGGTCCAGCTCGACGGCTTCGATGTCGGCGATCCGCATCGAGAAGGCATCGATTTTCAAGCTTTCGGACGGCTTCAATTCCTTGCCTCTGAAAGATTGCGCAGCGGGTGACGCAAACGCCCCTTGCCCTGCCAACGCTAAACAACCAGACCGATACGATTTGCTCGAATGCCGCGCGCCAACGCAAGATTCGACTGAAACACTTCCGCTTTCGGCACGCAATCGCGAAAGAACGCGCCCATGCTCTGCGGCAATTCTGCAGTTATGGCCAGCGGGACCGAGCCCGTAAACCCAAAAAAATGCCTTGAGGGTCTGGAATGGACGTCTTTGACATCCTCGACCGTCTTGTCGCCTTTCCGTCGGTCGCCGGCAAGTCGAACGGCGACATTGCGGGCTGGATCGCGGCCTATCTCCACGAACATGGCGCTGAGGTCACCCTGCTTCCCGGGCCGGAAGGCGACCGTTCCAATCTTTTCGCGACAATCGGCCCCGCCGATGTTCCTGGCCATGTCCTTTCCGGCCACATGGACGTCGTCCCCGCCGGCGAGCCGCAATGGAGCTCGCCGCCTTTCGCCCTGCGTCGGGAGGGCGAACGGCTGTATGGACGCGGCACAACGGACATGAAGGGGTTTCTCGCCGCCGCGCTTGCGGCCGCGCCCATGCTCGCGGGACTGCGCCTCGCCCGGCCGATCCACCTCGCCTTCTCCTATGACGAGGAGGTCGGGTGTCGCGGCGTGCCGCATCTGATCGCCCGCCTTCCCGAACTTTGCGCCAAGCCGCTCGGCGTCATCGTCGGCGAGCCGAGCGGCATGCGCGCTGTGCGCGGCCACAAGGGCAAGGCGGCCGCCCGCGTGACCATAAGAGGGCGCTCTGGTCATTCCTCGCGACCAGATCTGGGGCTCAACGCCATCCATGCGATGGCCGATGTCCTGAGCACGGCCGTGAGCGAAGCCGGAGGGCTGATGCACGGCCCGTTCGATGCGGCCTTTGAGCCGCCCTATTCCTCGCTGCAGGCCGGCGTGATCGCCGGCGGCCAGTCGGTCAACATCATCCCCGATACCTGCACGCTGGATCTGGAGGCGCGCGCCGTACCCGGCATTGATCCGGCCAGCCTGCTCGCGCCCGTCAAGGCGAGGACCGGGGCCATTGCCGCCAAAGGCTATCGTGTCGAGTGGACGCCGGTCAGCGCCTATCCGGCGCTGTCGCTGCCGCAGGACGCGCCGCTGGCGGCGCTGTTGCAAGAGCTGACCGGCCAGACGCCGCTCGCCGCCGTCAGCTACGGCACCGAGGCCGGGCTGTACCAGGCCGCGGGGCTGGACGCGATCATCTGCGGCCCCGGCGACATCGGCCGCGCCCACAAGCCGGATGAATACATCTTCGCCAGCGAACTTACCGCCTGCCGGCAGATGATCGACGCGCTGGGCGCGCGTTGCGTGGGCTGAAGGAGCAGCCGGAATGACCTTCCTGTTCAACTCCGATGCGCAGCGCGGTGCGGTCTTTGCCGAGGTCTTTGCTAGCGAATTGCCCGACCTGCCCTTCGCGATGGACCCGGCGACGGTCGATCCCGACGCCGTGCGCTATCTGATCACCTGGACCGTTCCGCAGGACCTCTCCCGCTACAGGAATCTAGAAATCCTGTTTTCCATCGGCGCCGGCGTCGACCAGTTCCGCTTCGATGCAGTGCCTGCGAGAGTGAAGATCGTGCGCATGATCGAGGAAGGCATCGTGCGCATGATGCAGGAATATGTGACGCTCGCCGTGCTCGCTCTCCACCGCAACCTGCCGACCTATCTGTCACAGCAGCGCGCCGGACAGTGGCGCGACATCCCGCAACTCCAGGCAGCATTGCGCCGGATCGGCGTGCTCGGCCTGGGCCAACTCGGCCAAGCTGTCCTCGACCGGCTGAAACCCTTCGGCTTCCCGCTCGCCGGCTGGAGCCGCTCGCCACGGCACATCGAGGGCGTGGCCTGTCATCATGGCGAGCTCGGATTAGAGCAAATGCTGGCAACCAGCGACATCCTGGTCTGCCTGCTGCCATTGACCGAGGAGACGCGTGAACTTTTGAATGCCGGCCTGTTTGCGAAACTGCCTGAAGGGGCGTCTCTCGTTCATACGGGTCGAGGCCCGCAGCTCGACCAAGAAGCGCTTGTCGCCGCGCTCGATAGCGGCCATCTGTCGTCGGCGATGATCGACGTGACCAATCCCGAACCGCTGCCCGCGGGACATCCGTTCTGGTCGCATCCGAAGATCATCCTGACTCCGCACATAGCCAGCGTCACCCAACCCGCGAGCGCCGCGCGCGCCGTAATCGACAACATCAGGCGCCACCGCGCCGGTCTCGATCCCATCGGGCTCGTCGACCGGTCGCGCGGTTATTGAAATTCAACTGGAAAGGCCATCCTTTGTCCCTGCTCAAATCCATCGATATCAACCCAAGCTTTTCGCCCCGCGAATCGAACGCGTTGCCAGAGCGGCTGATTGCCGGCGACCCCGCCTTCAAGACCTGGGCTCAGGACGTCGCCAAGGACGACCTTGTCCATACCGGCGTCTGGGAGGCTACGCCCGGCGAAACGCGCTCGATCAAGGGAGAGACTTTCGAGTTCTGCCATATCCTCGCCGGCGTGGTCGAAATCACGCCCGACGCCGGCGAAAAGGTGACCTACCGGGCCGGCGACAGCTTCGTCATGAAGCCGGGCTTCACCGGTGTTTGGAAGACCATCGAGACCGTGCGCAAGATCTACGTCACGGTGGGCTAGCGAGCGTCTGTACAGGCCACGATCTCCGCGGAAGATTTTGCCGTCTCTTGTCCCCGGCACGCAACATTCGTCGGCGGCGGATCACCGAACAGCGCATGCTGCGTGCCGGCACGGGCTAGGCTCAGGCCAATCCTGCCAAGTGGGTTTCCCATGAGCCTGAGCTTCAATCCCGATACAATTCCTCTGCCCGTCGGCCACTTCATCGATGGAGAGCTGGTTTCGGCCGAGGGAGCGATGGAGATGCGCCGTCCGTCCGATGGCAAATCCTATGCCGCCTGCCCCGTGGCCGGTGTGGATTTGGTCGACCGGGCGGTGGAAAGCGCGAAGGCCGCGCTGAAAGCCAGCAACTGGGGCGGCGTCCGGCCGCGCGAGCGCACCAAGGCGCTCCACGCCTGGGCCGATCTGATGGAGGCGGAGGCCCAAACGCTCGCCCGGATCGAGGCCCTGAGCTCGACCCGGCCCGTGGGCCAGCTCGTCGCCGGCGACATCGCCGTCACCGCCGAGCAGATCCGCTTCTTCGCCGAATTCGCCGACAAGGAAGGCAGCGAGCTAGCGCCGACAGACGACGCCAGTCTCGGCATGATCATGAGCGAGCCCTATGGCGTGGTCGGTGCGATCACGCCTTGGAATTTTCCGATCTCGATGGCCGGATGGAAACTCGGCCCGGCGCTGGCCGCGGGCAATGCAGTCGTGCTGAAGCCGTCGGAAATGACGCCCTTCTCGGCTCTCTACATGGCAGAGCTTGCGGTCAGGGCCGGCCTGCCGTCGGGGCTGATCAACGTGGTGCTCGGCGACGGCCCGAAGACCGGCACGGCGCTCACCAGTCATCCCGAGATCGCCAAGGTCAGCTTCACCGGTTCGACCCGCGCCGGCTCAGCCATCATGGAGAACGTCGCCCGCACCGGTGTCAAGCCGATGACGCTGGAGCTCGGCGGCAAGAGCCCGCAGATCGTCTTTGCCGATGCCGATCTCGACAAAGCGGCGACTGCAATCGCCGGCAGCGTCACTTTCAATGCCGGCCAGGCCTGCGTGGCCGGCACGCGCCTGATCGTCGAAAAGAGCGTGGCCGACCGGCTGACGGCCTCGATCCTGGAAAAGATCAAGGCTATGAGGCCTGGCCCGACCTGGGAGGAGGCGACGCAGTATTCGCCGATCATCTCGGAACGGCAGCGGGCGCGTGTTGACGGCATCGTGCGGGCCGCTGTCGCCGCCGGCGGCGAATGCCTGACGGGCGGCACCTTTATGGAGAGCCGCGGTTATTTCTACCAGCCGACGCTGATCACCAATGTCCGCCAGCACAATCCGGCGATCGTCGAGGAAATCTTCGGCCCGGTCCTGACCGTCCAGACCTTCGAGACCGAGGAAGAGGCGCTGGCGCTGTCCAGCCATCCGGCCTACGGGCTGGCCTCCGGCCTGTTCACCGCCGACCTGTCGCGCACGATCCGTTTCGCGCGCAGGCTCGAGGCGGGCACCGTCTGGGTCAACCGCTACAGCCGCTCGCGCGACCACATCCTGCCGACCGGCGGCTACAAGCGCTCGGGGATTGGCAAGGATCTTGGCCGCGAAGCCTACCTCGCCAATCGCAGGACCAAGAGCGTCCTGATCACCCTGTGAAGAGATGTCGATGAAAACCTACTCTATTGCCCTGATCCCCGGTGACGGCATCGGCCCCGACGTCATTGCCGCTGCCTGGGCGATGTTGGAAACGGTAGCCATGCAGGGAGGCTTTTGCCTTGCAGGCACGGAGTTCCCCTGGTCCTGCCGCTTCTTCAAGGAAACCGGCCGCATGATGCCCAAGGACGGCATCGAGACTTTGCGCGGCTTCGATGCCATCCTTCTCGGCGCGGTCGGCTGGCCGGCGGAGGTGCCGGATTCCGTCTCGCTGCACGGCCTGCTGCTGCCGATCCGCAAAGCCTTCGTGCAATACGCCAATATCAGGCCGCACCGGCTGCTGCCGGGCGTCAGAGGTCCGCTGCGGGCCGAGAGCTTCGACATCCTCTGCATCCGCGAAAACACCGAAGGCGAATATTCCGGCGCCGGCGGGCGCGTGCATCAGGGCACACTGGACGAGGTCGCTGTGGAGACCTCGATCTTCACCCGGGCCGGCGTCGAGCGCATCCTGCGCTTCGGCTTCGAGCAGGCGCGGTTGCGGCACGGCAAGCTCGCCTCCGTCACCAAGTCCAATGCGCAGAAATACTCGATGGTGTTCTGGGACGAGATCACCCGCAAGCTGGCGGCGGAATATCCTGATGTCGCCGTCACCAGCTATCATGTCGACGGGCTCGCCGCGCGGATGATCATGGCGCCGGAAAGTCTCGACGTGGTCGTCGCTTCCAATCTCTTCGGCGACATCCTGACGGATATCGGCGCGGCCATCCAGGGCGGACTCGGCTACGCGGCTTCCGCCAACATCAACCCCGACCGCTCGGCGCCGTCGATGTTCGAGCCAGTGCACGGCTCCGCGCCCGACATCGCCCATCTCGGCATCGCCAATCCGATCGCCACCATCTGGTCCGGCGCCATGATGCTCGATCACCTTGGCGAGAAGGATGCGGCCGGCCGCGTCATGAAGGCGCTCGAGGCGACGACAGCGCAAGGCATTGGCACCGCCCCTGGCAAGGACAGCACGGAAGCCATCACCGCCGCCGTCGTCGCGGCGCTCACCTGATTTGCGAGGTCGTATTGATGAAAAACCTGAATGACAAAAGTCTCTTCCGCGAGGCCGGCCTCATCGGCGGGAGATGGGTCGCGGCAGGTTCCGGCAGGACGGTCGATGTGATTGATCCTGCAACACAGCTATCGGTCGGCACAGTGCCCGACATGGCTGGTCCGGAGACGCGCACGGCCATACAGGCCGCGGCTTCCGCCTATCAGGATTGGAAAAAGAAGACCCATGCCGAACGCGCCGCCCTGCTGGAGGCCTGGCATGGCCTGATGCTCAAGCATCTGGACGATCTCGCATTGATCCTGACGACCGAACAGGGCAAGCCGCTGGACGAGGCCAAAGGCGAGATCCGCTACGGCGCCTCCTTCGTCAAATGGTTCGCCGAGGAGGCGCGCCGCATCAACGGCCACACTATCCCCGCGCCCACGGCCGACCGCCGCATTATCGTGCTGAGAGAACCGGTCGGCGTTTGCGGCATCATCACGCCGTGGAATTTTCCCAATGCAATGATCACCCGCAAAGTCGCGCCGGCGTTGGCCGCCGGCTGCACCGTGGTCATCAAGCCGTCCGAGTTCACGCCCTATTCGGCACTGGCGCTGGGCGTGCTCGCCGAACGGGCGGGCATTCCGGCCGGCGTCATCAACATCGTCACGGGCATGCCGGCCGAGATCGGCAACGAAATCATGGCGAACGAGACCGTGCGCAAGATTTCCTTCACCGGTTCGACCAGGGTCGGCTCACTGCTGATGCGCGGCGCGGCCGACAGCGTGAAGCGGCTCAGCCTTGAGCTCGGCGGCAACGCGCCCTTCATCGTCTTCGATGACGCCGATCTCGACCTCGCCGTCGAAGGCGCGCTCGCGTCAAAATTCCGCAATGGCGGCCAGACCTGTGTCTGCGCCAACCGCATCCTCGTTCAGGCCGCAGTCTATGAAGACTTCGCCGCCAAGCTCAGCGCCCGCGTCAGTGCGTTGACGGTGGGACCGGGCACGCAGCCCGGCGTCGCGATCGGACCGATGATCAACATGGCGGCGGTCGAGAAGATCAATCGGCACGTCGAGGACGCGCTCGCCAAGGGCGCGACGATCGTCACCGAGAAGCCGGTGCTGCCGGAGGGCCCTCAGTATGTCGCGCCACTCGTGCTGGCCGGCGCCACGGCTGAGATGCAGCTCGCCGGCGAGGAGACTTTCGGTCCGGTCGCACCGCTTTTCCGTTTCGAGACGGAAGAGGACGCGATCGCACTGGCCAACGGCACGCCCTATGGGCTTGCTTCCTATTTCTACACCGAGAATCTGAAGCGCGCCTGGCGCGTCGGCGAGGCGCTGGAGTTCGGCATGGTGGGTCTCAACACCGGCTCGGTCTCGATGGAGATAGCCCCCTTCGGCGGCGTCAAGCAGTCCGGCCTCGGGCGCGAGGGCGCGCGGGCCGGCATCGAGGAATATTTGGAGATGAAGAGCTTCCACATAGGCGGGCTGGGCTAAACCCCAGCCCGATCACTGGATCCGGTCGAGCGCCTTGTAGTAGAGACCGACCATGGGCAGGAACCAAGGCTTGCCAGAATAGCCGGGAATGGCAGGCCACTCGACCCCCTTCACCGGATTGCGGTCCTCGCGGCCGAGCATGGCATCGGCCATGATCATGCCGAGATGGGTGGAGAGCTGCGCGCCGTGGCCGGAATAGCCCATCGCGTACCAGACCCCGTCATGGTAGCCGGCCCGCGGGAACCGGTCCTTGGTCATGTCGACCAGCCCGCCCCAGCAATAGTCGATCTCGACGTTCGCGAGCTGCGGGAAGATCGCCGCGAGGCTTGCCCGCAATATCTGTCCGCTCCTGGCATCGGAGCGCTGGTCCGATGTTGCCGAGAAGCGGGCGCGGCCGCCAAAGATCAGGCGCTTGTCCGGCGAAAGTCGGAAGTAGTTGCCGATGTTCATCGAGGTCACGCATGTCCGGTTGCCCGGCATGGTCACGGCGATCTCGGCGTCGAGCAGCGGCCGCGTGGCGATGATGAAGCTGCCGACGGAGATAAGCCTGCGGCGGAAATAGCCGAAATTCGATGTCGTGTAGGCGCCCGTGGCCAGCAGCACATTGTCGGCGCTGATGCGGCCGCGGGAGGTGGTCAGCTGATGCCGCGTGCCGGACTGCCTGTGATCCGTCACCGCCGCATTCTCGTGGATAACGGCGCCATGGCGAACCGCGGCTGTCGCCAGCCCAGCCACATAGCGGCCCATATGCATCATGGCGCTTTTTTTCGACAGCATTGCGCCATGGAAGGGCGAGCCGATCTCGGATTTGAGGTCGACTGCTGAAAGCAGCGCCGTATCCGGATCCACTTCGGCATGGACGGCTTCGAAGTTGCGGGCGATCGCTTCGAAATGCTGCGGCTTGGAGGCGAGCTTGAGCTTGCCGGCGCGGCGGAAGTTGCAATCGATGCCTTCCTCGGCGACCAGCGCCTCGATGGTGTCGACGGACTCGTCTAGCGCCCGGTAGAGGGCTATCGCGCGTTCCTTGCCAAGCTCCGCCTTGGCCGAAAGATAGCTGTGGGCGAGACCGTTGTTCAGGTGACCGCCATTGCGCCCCGACGCGCCCCAGCCCGCGCGCTCCGCCTCCAGCACAATCACCTTCGCCCCGGCCTTCGCCAGCTGGCGCGCGGCGGCGAGACCGGTGAAGCCGCCGCCGACGATCGCCGCATCATAGTGCCCCTCGACCGGGCCTTGCGCCCCGCCGGAAAAGACCGGGGCGGTGTCGTGCCAGTAGGAGACGAACTTCATCGGTAACCCGCCTGTTTCAGAGCCCGACCACACCCGGCAGCCCGGAAATATCGGATATCTCCACGTAGCCGTAATAGGGATTGGCCGGCTCGTGGCCGCGGTTGACCCAAACCTTGTTCTTGATGCCGAGATCATGGGCCGACATCAGGTCGTAGCGGAACGAAGACGAACAGTGAAGGATGTCTTCCGGACCGCAGCCAAGCCTGTCGAGCATGTATTCGAAGGCCTTGAAGCGAGGCTTGTAAGCCTGTGCCTGCTCGGCCGTGTAGACGGCATGGAACGGTGCGCCGAGCTTTTCGACGTTGGACATGATCTGCGCGTTCATGGCGTTGGAGAGGATGACCAGCGGAATTTCCTTGGCGACCTTGGCAAGGCCGGCCGGAACGTCGGCATGTGGCCCCCAGGTCGGCACGCGCTCATAGACCATTTTGGCGTCATCGGGGCTGAAGCCGACGCCATTGCGTTTGCAGGCGCGTTCCAGCGCATTGTGGATGACCTCGGCATAGGGCTTCCAGTCGCCCAGGATCTCATCCAGCCGGTACGCCGCGAAGTTCTTGATGAACTCCTGCATGCGCGGCTCGTCAAGCCGGCTGCCATAAAGATCGCGTGCCGCCTCCGCCATCTGGAAAAAAGTCAACGTGCCGTAGCAGTCGAAGGTGATGTATTGGGGCCTGAAGGAAGCCATGTCCGTCGATCTCCGGTGGAAACGCACCCCGCTTTGGGATTTCGTCATCATATGCGGGCGGGCGGCCGGTCACTTGACCGAAATCGGCCCCGCGAAAGCAGAAAGTTGCGTATCCGCCCGCTGGTTTGGCACGCTGTAGCATCTTGCGGTCGGTCGAGAGGGTCGTCCGCGGCTTCCCGAGTTTCCGCCCGCGGCCCGCGCCAGCACAAGATGCGGCGCACCCCCTGCGCAAAGGCGAATGATACTGCCGAAGTCGAAACCTTCAGACGATCTGCAGCCCGCCGATGGCCGAGACTTGGGGCCAGATGGAAAGGTGCCTCATGCAGCAAGGCGAGATCGAACTCCAGGACTTTGGGCCAGATCATATCGAGGGTGCAGTCGCGCTTTCTCGCCAGGAGAACTGGCCGCATCGCCCGCAAGACTGGCAGATGGCGCTGCAGCTCTCCAGCGGTGCGGTCGCGCTCGACGACCAGGGCCGGGTCACCGGGACCATCCTGGTGACGCCCTACGGCGGCGATTGCGCCATGATCAACATGGTTATCGTCGACAGGAACGCACGGGGCAAAGGGCTCGGGCGCCGGCTCATGGAACAGGCCTTTGCCCTTGCAGGCGACCGTCCACTGCGACTTGTCGCGACAACCGACGGGATGCCGCTCTATCGGAAGCTCGGCTTCGCGCCCTCGGGCACGATCCTGCAGCATCAGGGCAACGTCGCCAAGCTTGGCGCACCCGATGAAGTGGAAGCAGCAAGCGCCAGTGACCAGCCTGAGATCAAGGCGATGGACCGTGACGCCTACGGAGCTGATCGCCAAGCTTTGATCGACGCGCTCGCCGAGCGCGGCCAATTCGCCGTCATCCGCCGCGATGGCGCTATCAAGGCCTATGCCGCAATCCGCCCATTCGGACGCGGCGAGGTGATTGGCCCCGTCATTGCGGACAGCGCCGCGGACGCCAAAGTGCTGATTAGCTTCTTCGCCGCGTCGCGCCCCGGCGCCTTCCTGCGCGTGGATACCGACAGCCGCACCGGCCTTGCGGGCTGGCTGACCGAAATCGGCCTCGCCCATGTCGGCGGCGGAGTCGCCATGGACCGTCCTGCCAGGGCGGATGCGGCAACGGTCAGGCCGAAAGTTTACGCCCTCGCCAACCAGGCGCTCGGATAGTCCGGAGGACAACAATGCTCGCCAATTCCCTGATCGAACTCGACCGCGCCCACCTCATCCACCCGGTCTCCTCCTATCGCGGCCACGAGGCGCTCGGCGTGCGGGTGCTGAAATCGGCGAAGGGCGCTACCGTGACCGACGCGTCCGGCAAGCAACTCGTCGATGGCTTCGCCGGGCTGTGGTGCGTGAATGCAGGCTATGGTCATGACAGCATCGTCGAGGCGGCGGCCCGGCAGATGCGCGAGTTGCCCTACGCCACCGCCTATTTCGATCTCGGCTCGGAGCCCGCCATCCGGCTCGCCTCGGAGTTGGCGGACCGCGCGCCCGGCGATCTCAACCACGTCTATTTCACGCTCGGGGGATCGGACGCGGTCGACAGCACAATCCGGTTCGTCCGCTATTACTGGAATGCCAGAGGCGAGGCTCAACGCGACCAGTTCATTTCCATTGAGCAGGGTTATCACGGATCGTCGGTGGTCGGCGCAGGCCTGACCGCCCTGCCCGCCTTTCATGCCGGTTTCGGCATTCCGTTCGAATGGCAGCACAAGATCCCCTCGCCCTATCCCTATCGCAATCCGGTAGGCGAGGATGGTAGCGCGATCATCGCCGCATCGCTTGCGGCGCTGCAGGCCAAGATCGAGGAGATCGGGCCGGAGCGGGTCGCCGCCTTCTATGCCGAGCCGATTCAGGGCTCGGGCGGCGTCATCGTCCCGCCGAAGGGTTGGATCAAGGCCATGCGCGAACTCTGCCGTGAATACGGCATCCTGTTCATCGCCGACGAGGTGATCACTGGTTTCGGCCGCACCGGCCCCCTGTTTGCCTGCACGGAGGAGGATATCGTTCCCGACTTCATGACGACCGCAAAGGGCCTGACCTCGGGCTATGTCCCGATGGGCGCCGTGTTCATGGCTGATCACGTCTACAACGTTATCGCCGATGGCGCGGGCGCTTCTGCGGTCGGCCATGGCTACACCTATTCCGCCCATCCGGTCAGCGCCGCCGTCGCGCTCGAGGTGTTGAAGCTCTATGAGGAAGGCCTTCTGGAGAACGGCGTCAAGGCCGGCGCCCGCCTGATGGCGGGGCTATCAGGGTTGAGCGACCATCCATTGGTCGGCGACGTGCGCGGTCGCGGCATGCTTGCCGCGATCGAGCTGGTGGTCGACAAAAAGAAGAAAACGGCGCTTCCAACCTCGGCCATGCCGGCGCGGCGCGTCTTCGACAGGGCCTGGGACAATGGCCTGATCATCCGCGCCTTCGCGCACGGTGTTCTCGGCTATGCCCCTCCGCTCTGCTGCACGGACAGCGACATCGATGCCATTATCGAGCGCACGCGGCGAACGCTGGACCAGACGCTGGATGATGTCGATGTCCGCCGAGCCCTTGCATGAAGGCGACGCATTTTTCGCATCTCGAAATATCGCTGGGGTGGACGATTTCGCAATTTTGTGCCGCTACCTCGCGCCTTTTCGGCGAATCCAGCGCGGGGGAAGTGCCAGACTGCTTTTTAAGACAAGGCCAGAAAGCCCGAATTTCTGGGCTTTCGAACAAGGCCGACGCCCCGGACAGCACGGAATATTGTTCTGTTCAGCATGAGTAATTCGGCCGCGCGCAGAGGAGAGCCAGTCTTGGCCAGGGGCTTTAACGAGTTCAAGTACATGACCTTCGACGTGGTCGGTACGCTGATCGACTTCGAAGGCGGCATCACGACCTGCCTGGCCGAGATCGCCGCGGAGGCCGGTGCTTCCGTCGACGGCGAAGAAGCGCTCGCCCTTTACCGGCAAGCCCGCTACATGCCCGATGCGAACCTTTTCCCCGACGATCTCGCGCGTGTCTACATGGTCGTCGCGCCGCGGCTCGGCCTGCCGGCCGAGGAGAAATACGGCGCCCGCCTCCGGGATTCGGCGAGCGGCTGGCAAGGCTTTTCCGACAGCAGGGCGGCGCTGGCCGAGCTTGCGAAGTCCCATAAGCTGATTGCCATGACCAATGCCCGGCGCTGGGCTCTCGACCATTTCGAGAAGCAGCTTGGATCGCCCTTCTTCGCTACCTTCACCGCCGACGATACCGGCACCGAGAAACCGGACCCTGCCTTCTTCCAGAAGGTCCTCGACTTCGTGGCGTCCCGCGGCGACAGCAAGGACGACATCCTGCACGTTGCACAAAGCCAGTATCACGACATCGGCATATCCCGGGCGCTCGGCATGACCAACTGTTGGATCGAGCGCCGCCACGCCCAGAAGGGCTATGGCGGCACGATAGAGCCCAAGCACTTCACCGTGCCCGACTACCACTTCACCTCAATGGCCGACTTTGCGGCGGCCGTGCGGGAAAGCCTGAAGGAACGAACCTGAGCTCAAGACCCGGAAAGCCGCAGCAAGACGCGCATCCCGGCCAAACAACAGAAAGGGGAATGACATGAGCGACAAGATCACCAACTGGACCGGAGCAGACGATGCGATGGTCGAAAACGCCATCCGGCGAGGCGCGAGCCGCCGCGAACTCCTCAAAATGCTGCTGGCAGGCGGCGCCGCCTTTGCCGCGGGAAGCGCTGTGCTCGGCCGAGCCACCAATGCCGTCGCCGCCACGCCAGTCTCAGGCGGCCACCTCAAGGCTGCCGGCTGGTCGTCCTCGACGGCCGATACGCTCGATCCGGCCAAGGCGTCGCTCTCCACCGACTATGTCCGCTGCTGCTCGCTCTATAACCGCCTGACCTTCCTCGACAAGGATGGCAAGACGCAGATGGAGCTGGCCGAAAGCATCGACAGCAAGGACGCCAAGACCTGGACGGTGAAGCTGCGCAAGGGCGTCACGTTCCATGACGGCAAGGACCTCACCGCCGACGACGTCGTCTTCTCGCTGAAGCGTCACCTCGACAAGGCAGTCGGCTCCAAGGTCGCCAAGATCGCCGCGCAGATGACGGGCTTCAAGTCTGTCGACAAGTCGACCGTCGAAATCACGCTCGCCGACCCGAACGCCGACCTCCCGACCATCCTGGCGCTCCATCACTTCATGATCGTAAGGGACGGCACCACCGACTTTTCCAAAGGCAACGGCACGGGCGCTTTCGTGCTGGAGACCTTCGAGCCGGGCGTGCGCTCGGTGGTCACCAAGAACAAGAACTACTGGAAGTCGGGCAAGCCTTATCTCGATTCCTTCGAGTTCATCGCCATCAGCGACGACAGCGCGCGCGTCAACGCGCTTCTGTCGGGCGATGTCGGCTTCGCCGCCTCGATCAATCCGCGCGCGATGAAGCTCATCAGCGGCCAGCAGGGTTTCGAATTGTCGAAGACGACCTCGGGCAACTACACCGACCTCAACATTCGGCTCGATATGGACCCCGGCAGCAAGGCCGACTTCGTGGCCGGCATGAAATATCTCGTCAACCGCGAGCAGATCGTCAAATCGGCATTGCGCGGCCTTGGAGAGATCGGCAACGACCAGCCGGTCTCGCCGGCCAACATCTTCCACAATGCCGACCTCAAGCCGAAGGCTTTCGATCCGGACAAGGCGAAGTTCCACTTCCAGAAGGCAGGCGTGCTCGGCCAGTCCATCCCGGTGATTGCCTCCGACGCTGCCACCTCCTCGATCGACATGGCCGTGATCATCCAGGCGGCCGGGGCGGATATCGGCATGAAGCTCGATGTCCAGCGCGTCCCCTCCGACGGGTACTGGGACAATTACTGGCTCAAGGCGCCGGTCCATTTCGGCAATATCAATCCGCGCCCGACCCCGGACATCCTGTTTTCGCTGCTATACGCATCGAATGCGCCCTGGAACGAAAGCCAGTACAAGTCGGAGAAGTTCGACAAGATGCTTGTCGAGGCGCGCGGCTCCCTCGACCAGGCCAAGCGCAAGGAGATCTACGACCAGATGCAGACCATGGTGTCCGAGGAGGCGGGAACCATCATCCCGGCCTATATCTCGAACGTCGATGCCCTCTCCAGCAAGGTGAAGGGTTTGGAAGCGAACCCGCTTGGTGGCATGATGGGCTACGCAATGGCCGAGTATCTCTCGCTCGAAGCCTGAGAGGCGCCTGCCGGGGGCCGGTCAGCCGGCCTCCGGCACCGCGTCGAGCAATATTTCGGCCGAACGCAACCGCAGGAGCGCTTCCATGACGTCTGGGGTTTTGAACCTCGTGGTGAAGCGGCTGGGGATCGCGGTCGTCACCCTTCTGATCGTGCTGTTCGCCGTGTTTTTCGCCACCAGCATGCTGCCTGGCGACACCGCGTCCATGCTGCTCGGCCAGGCGGCGACACCGGAAGCGGTCGCCGGCCTGCGCGAGGCCATGCACCTCAACGATCCGGCGATCCTGCGCTTCCTGCGCTGGCTTCTCGGCCTGCTGCATGGCGACCTCGGCACGTCCTATGCCAACAACATGCCGGTGGCAGTGCTGATCGGCGGCCGTCTGGTCAACACCATGAAGCTCGCCGCCATCACAACGCTCTTGTCCGTGCCGCTGGCGCTGACGCTCGGCATCACCGCCGCGATGCTGCGCGGCTCGCTCTATGACCGCGCCGTTACCGTGCTTTCGATCGGCGTGATCTCGGTGCCGGAGTTCATGGTCGCGACGCTGGCGGTCCTGCTCTTCGCGGTCTATCTCAAATGGCTGCCGGCGTTGTCTTCCGTCAACGAGGCGCATTCGCTGACCGACTTGGTGCGCATCTATGCGATGCCGGTGATCACGCTCACCTTCGTCATCTCCGCCCAGATGGTACGCATGACGCGGGCCGCGGTGATCGAAACGCTCTCCACGCCCTACGCCGAGATGGCGCTTCTCAAGGGCGCTTCGCGCGGCCGCATGGTGCTGAGGCACGCGCTTCCCAATGCGCTCGGCCCGATCGTCAACGCGGTTGCGTTGTCGCTGTCCTATCTGGTTGGCGGCGTCATCATCGTTGAGACAATCTTCAACTATCCCGGCATCGCCAAGCTGATGGTCGATGCCGTCGCGACGCGCGACCTGCCGCTGATCCAGAGCTGCGCGATGATCTTCTGCCTCGGCTATCTGCTGCTCATCACGGCCGCGGACATCGTGGCCATCATGTCCAACCCGAGGCTGAGATGACGATGGCACGCGCTGCAGCCCCCCGACGATCTCTGCTCGGCCACAGCTACAGTCTTGTCGGCGTCGTGGCTTCGCTGGTTATCCTGGCGTGGACGCTGATCGCCATCTTCGCGCCCTACATCATCCCGCATCCGATCGGCGACATCGTCGATGACGACTATTTCGGCCCGATGCGCCAAGGCCTATGGCTGGGCTCGGACTATCTCGGCCGCGACATGCTCTCGCGGGTGCTGATGGGCGCGCGCTACACCGTGGGCATATCGCTTGCCGCCGTCTTCATCGCCTGCTTTTCAGGTGTCGTGCTCGGCATGGTCGCGGCCGTCACCGGCGGGTGGTTCGACACCTGCCTCAGCCGCTTCCTTGACGCCATGAACTCCATCCCCAGCAAGCTGTTCGGGCTCGTCGTCGTTGCCGCGGTCGGCTCGTCCATCCCGGTGCTGATCCTGACGCTCGCGGTGATCTATATCCCTGGCGCCTACCGTTTTGCCCGCGCGCTTGCCGTCAACATCAACACCATGGACTTCATGACCGTCGCCCGCGTGCGCGGCGAAAGCACCGCCTACCTCATCGGCTCGGAGGTCCTTCCCAACATTATCCGCCCGGTGCTCGCCGATTTCGGCCTGCGCTTCGTCTTCATTGTGCTCCTGCTTTCCGGCCTGTCCTTTCTCGGGCTCGGGCTGCAACCGCCTCTGGCCGACTGGGGCGCGCTGGTGCGCGAGAATATCGGCGGCCTGCCGTTCGCGGCGCCGGCAGTCATCGTACCTTCGCTGGCGATCGCCAGCCTCACCATCAGCGTCAACCTGCTGATCGACAACCTGCCGCAAAAGATCAGGGACAGGGACGCATGACCAATCTCGTCGAGATGAGGAACCTGAGGATCGAGGCGAAGACCGATTCCGGACGGATCGTCGAAATCATCAAGGGCGTCAGCCTCGACATCGCCGACGGCGAGATCGTCGCGCTGATCGGCGAGAGCGGCTCCGGCAAGACGACGGTGGCGCTCTCGCTCATGGGGCACACACGCCCCGGCTGCCGGATAACCGGCGGCGAGATCAATGTGAACGGCAAGAACATGGCCGCACTTTCCGAAAAGCAGCGAGCCAAGCTGCGGGGCACCGACATTGCCTATGTTCCACAAAGTGCCGCCGCCTCGTTCAATCCCTCGGCGACCATCATGGAGCAGGTGATCGAGGTCACGCGCATCCACAGGCTGATGCCCCCCGAGAAGGCGCGAAAGCGCGCTGTTGAGCTGTTCAGGGCCTTGTCGTTGCCGGACCCGGAAGGGATCGGCGCCCGTTATCCGCACCAGGTTTCCGGCGGCCAGTTGCAGCGGCTATCGGCGGCCATGGCGCTTATCGGCGATCCCAAGCTGGTCATCTTCGACGAGCCGACGACGGCCCTCGATGTGACGACGCAGATAGACGTGCTGAAGGCGTTCAAGTCGGTGATGCGGGCTGGCGGGATAGCAGGTGTGTATGTTTCACACGACCTCGCCGTCGTCGCCCAGATCGCCGATCACATCGTAGTGCTCAAGGGCGGCGAAGTGCAGGAGGCCGGCAGCACCACCGAAATCCTTTCTGCGGCCCGCCACCCCTACACGCGCGAATTGCTCGCGGCCTTCGAGCCGAAGCGGCGGCAAGCGCACGCGGACGCAGACGCCGGCGCGAAGCCGTTGCTGCGCATCGACAATGTGACGGCCGGCTATGGCGCGGTGCGAGACGATGGGCTGCCACTTATCCGGGCTGTCAATGCCGTCAGCCTGGTCGTCGAGAAAGGCCGCAACCTCGGCGTCATCGGCGAATCCGGTTGCGGAAAATCGACGCTCGCGCGCGTCATCGCCGGCATCCATCCGGCAGCGGCCGGCGATATCATCTTCGACGGCAAGCAACTGGAGCGCGCCGCAAGCAAACGCAGCCAGGACCAACTGCGCGAGATGCAGATCGTGTTCCAGTATGCCGATACCGCGCTCAATCCGGCCAAGCCGGTCGAGGACATCATCGCCCGGCCCCTGGCCTTCTATCACGGGCTCGACAGGCACGCGCGCTCGAAGCGCGTCGATGAACTGCTCGACATGGTGCGCCTGCCCAAGGCACTGCGCTATCGTCGTCCGTCGGAGCTCTCGGGCGGCCAGAAGCAGCGGGTGAACTTTGCACGCGCGCTGGCAGCCGATCCCAAGCTCATCATCTGCGATGAAATCACCTCGGCGCTCGACACGGTGGTGGCAGCCGCGGTGATCGAACTGCTCAAGGAGCTGCAGCGCGAGCTTGGCCTTTCCTATATCTTCATCAGCCACGACCTCTCCGTCGTCGAGGCCATCTGCGACGAGATCATGGTGATGTACAATGGCCAGCGGGTGGAGCAGATCACGCCCGACAAGGTCAAGGCGGCCACCCACCCCTATTCCAAGCTTCTGTTCTCCTCCGTGCCTAAGCTCGATCCGACCTGGCTCGACGGCCTCGTCCGCGACCCCGAGCTCGTCAGCCAGTACGGTCACCGCTGAGGAGTCAACGGAGTCTCACATCGGGAACAGGCTAGGCAGCGGCATGTGCGCCTTGACGATGGGAGACTTCAACACGACGAAGCTGAAATATTTGTCGATGCCGATATCCATATCGGTCAGCCGCTCCATGATCGTCTGGTACTCGCCGATGCCGGCGGTGACGAATTTCATCAGATAGTCGTAGCCGCCCGAGACGAGGTGGCATTCGATGACCTGATCAATCTTTTCGACGACGGCGAGAAAGCGGGCGAAGTCGACCTGGCGGTGGTTCTTCAAGGTGATCTCGGTGAACACGGTGAGCGTCTGTCCGAGCTTGCCGATATTGACCTGCGCCGAATAGCCCTCGATGTAGCCTTCCGACTGCAGCTTCTTGACCCGCATGAGGCACGGGCTCGGCGACAAATGCACCAGCTCGGCCAGTTCGACATTGGTGATGCGGCCATTCTTCTGCAATTCGTGCAGAATCTTGATGTCGATCCGATCCAGTTTCACAGCCGTCTCCGTAGAAAGCGCGCCATAGCACAAAATGCTGCAACGCTGGTTACCATTGACACTACCACGGCTCGCTAGCCTGTCCATCAGGGCGGATACCGCTTTGAAACGCAGCGGCTCCCGATTTCAACAGGGTTGCCGGAATAAAATTCTGCCTCTGCCTCAACTGCAGCAGCGCCTGCCTGCGCAATACGCTAGACTGGCGCGTCAAGGTGGAGAGACGATGCGCGCGCCGCTGCAGCAAATCGAGACGTCCGGCGAACTGCCGCAGTCCGCGGATGCGGTGGTGATCGGCGGCGGCATCGTCGGCGTCTTCGCGGCCTACTACCTGGCGAGGCGCGGCATGAAGGTCGCGGTCGTCGAAAAGGGACGCATGGGCGCCGAGCAGTCCAGCAGGAACTGGGGATGGTGTCGCCAGCAGAATCGCGACGCCCGCGAGCTGCCGATGGCAACCCGCAGCCTTGATCTGTGGGAGCGCTTCGCCGCGGAAGCCGGCGAGAACACCGGCTTTCGCCGCTGCGGCCTGCTCTATCTCAGCAATGACGAGGCGGAACTGGCCGGCTGGGCGCACTGGCGCGACTTCGCCAGAACGGCCGGCGTCATCACGCATATGCTTGACAGCAGCGAAGCCAGCGAGCGTGGCGGCGCCACCGGCCGGAGCTGGAAGGGCGGCGTCTTCTCCCCGAACGACGGCACCGCCGATCCGTCGCAAGCCGCGCCCGCGGTCGCCCGCGCCATCCTCAAGCTTGGCGGCAGCGTGCATCAGAATTGCGCCGCGCGCGGCATCGAGACCGAAGGTGGGCGCCTGAGCGGCGTGGTCACGGAAAGTGGAACAATCCGCACGAAGATGGCGGTGATGGCTGGCGGCGCCTGGGCGTCGTCCTTTTGCCATCAGTTCGGCTTCCGCTTTCCGCAGGCGTCGGTCCGCTCCTCCATCCTGTCCGTCTCGCCCGGCGCCGAAGGCCTGCCGGATGCGCTGCACACGGCGAAGATCTCGGTGACGCGCCGCGGCGACGGCGGCTACACGCTCGCGATCAGCGGGCGCGGACGCGTCGACGTGACGCCGCAGCAACTGCGCTTCTCTTCGCAATTCGTGCCCATGTTCCTGAAGCGCTGGCGAAGCCTCGCGCCCGGCGGCCTGCAAGGCGCGCTTTCGGGCCATGAAACGCTGAAACGCTGGCGGCTCGACCGGCCGACGCCGATGGAGCGGGTGCGGATCCTCGACCCGGTCCCGGATCAGGCGACGATCCGCCTCACCCACGCCCGGGCGCTCGATCTTCTGCCCGACCTCGGAAAGACCAGGATAAGTGCTGCCTGGGCAGGCTACATCGACAGCACGCCGGACGGCGTGCCGGCCATCGGCGAGATCCATTCCGTTCCGGGCCTTTTCCTGGCCGCGGGATTTTCCGGACACGGCTTCGGCATCGGACCTGGCGCCGGGCACCTGGTCGCCGATCTGGTGACCGGGGCGGAACCGATCGTCGATCCGGCATCCTACGATCCGCGGCGCTTCGACGCTCCGTCCTGGGGCAAGGTCGCCGACTTCTAGCATCAGTCCTCTCGAAGGAAGGCGCCGACAGGCGCCGGCCGGACTGGCGCCTGCCCGCGAAACCGGCCGACATCCCTTGACGCGCATCCGGCCTTCGCCGCCACGAGTTCGACGGCAGCCAACTGGCAATAGCGGCCCTGGCAACGTCCCATGCCAGCGCGCGACAGCGACTTCACCCTGTTGGCCTCGCCGCCGCCGAAATCCGCGCCCTCGCGCACTGCTCCGGCCGTCACGTTCTCGCAGCGGCAGATGACTGTTTCGTCGGGCAGTGTTCGGACCATCTCGGCCGGCCAGGGAAAGGCACGAGCCAGACCGCGGGCAAAGCGCTCGAGCCGCGCCAGTTTGCGCAAATCGGCTTGGATGGGAGGCGCTACATGCCCGAGATCCATGAGACATGCCACGGCCGAGAGACGCCCCGCGATCTCCGCTCCATCCGCGCCGAGGAGACGAGCGCCGTCGCCCGCAAGGTAGACTCCATTGCCGGCCCGACCCATCGCGTCGGTCTTCGGCAGCCATTGCCGCCACTTCTCATCATAGTCGAAGACGCATCCAACCAGGTCTGCCAGATGCGTCTCTGCCCGCAGGTGCCAGCCCATGCCGATCATGTCGCATGGGGTGAGGCGCTCCCGGCCGCCGGCGTCGCGCCAGCGCATCGCCGTGACGCCCGACGCGTCGGCCTCGATGCGCTCCAGCGTCACGCCCGCACGATAGCGGCCGCCGAGCCTCGCCCGCAGGACCAGGCCGCGCAGCGCAACGACCGGACGGGCCGCAAGTCCCCAGAGCCCCGACATCTGCTGGCGCCAAGGGGAGGTGTCCAGCACCGCCGCCACATCCGCTCCAGCCTTGAGAATCTGCGCGCCGACCAGCGTCAGCAAAGGCCCCGATCCGATCAGCACGATCCGCCGTCCGAGCGCCACGCCCTGCGCCTTGAGCGCGATTTGCGCCGCGCCGAGGCTGTAGACGCCGGCGATCTGCCAGCCAGGAACCGGAGCGACACGGTCGGACGCGCCGGTGGTGAGGATCAGTCGGTCATAGCCGATCACCTTTACGTCGCCCTCCCCCAGCACGTGCAGCCGACCCTCATGCACGGCGATGACCGAGCTGTCAGCACAATGGGTAAGCCGCCCTTCCTCGGCCAGCCGGTCGAAGAGAGCATGCAGCGCGCGCGCCTTCGCCGCCTCCGACCCGTAGAGCTGTTTCAGCGTGCGGACGAACCCATCCGGTGGGCGCCGATAGATCTGCCCGCCCGCGCGATGCCCTTCATCGATCACCACCGGGTGAAGCCCTGCCTCGACCAGCGTCGCCGCGGCCCTTATGCCGGCCGGACCGGCGCCGACGATGACGATCCTCGACGATGAGGCCTCGCTCACGGCCAGCTCTCCGGCGGGGTCGTGCGCAACCGCATGCCCTCAATAACCGGCGTGGAACATGTGCGCAGGCGCGGTCCCTCTTCCTGCCACACCCAGCAATCCTGGCAGGCGCCCATCAGGCAGAAGCCGGCGCGCGGCTCGGGCCCGAACTCGGAGTTTCGTAACGCGAGTCCGGACGCCAGCATGGCGGTCAGCACGGTGTCGCCGGCAAGCGCACTGCATGTCTCACCGTCGATAACAAAACGCACCTCTGGGCGGTCGCGCTCGGCCAGCCGAACGATGCGGCCGGTATTCATTCCGCGGCCTCTCGCACCGGCCTCGGGCGTGGCAATTCAGGGAAGCGTTCGCAGACCGCATCGAAGGCGGCCTGGACGCCATGCGCCCCAGAGCGGTCTTTCATGCGCCGAAAAATCTCCGTCTTGGCGAAGAACCGCCAGTGGATCGGCAGGGCGTCCAATATGGCATGAAATTGGTCGTAGGCGGCCGGAGTCCACTGCGCTTCGTAGCCTTCGCGCTCCGGCCCGAAATGGAAATAGCTGGCGGCCGGCTTATGCCGCGCTCGCAGTTGCGCGGTCGCCTGCTCGTCGACCTCGCCGCCGCGGAAGACGACGCCATAGTCACACTCGGCTGCCGCCGGTGAGACATACCCGCGCCGCACGTCCTGTGCAACCCGCCACGGCTCGCGTTCATACGGATCGCCGCGCCCGCCGCCACCGGCGGAGCGGATCTCGAGCACATCGCCGGGCTGCAGCACCGCCGTATCGATGTTACCCAGCCGCCGCTCGTGCTCTGTCCCCGGATTGACGACCATGTCCGACAGGCCTGCCGCCTTGCCGCCCAGCACGCCCCACGGACGGAAGAAGCTGCGGTCGCGGTTGCGCGCCGTGATCCTGGAGTCTGGAGCGAAAACGCGAAAAGCCATTTCGGTCGCCAGCCCGCCCCGCCAACGCCCGGCGCCGCCGCTGTCCCTGGCGAGGCCGTATTTGACGAACTCGACCGGGGTCTCGGTCTCGGTGATCTCGATCGGCGTGTTCTTGAGATAGGCGGCATCGGCGCCCGATCCGTTGGTGCCATCGCGATGCGGCATCGCGCCGCCGCCGCCCACCACTGGGTTTACCGCCGCGATGACGGTCCGGCTGGTGCGCTCGTCCGTGGTCATGACGTTGACGATGCAGTTGTTGCCCGCCGGTGCCGCGGGCAGCCGCTCCGGTACGGCCTGCGAAAAGGCGCCGAAGATCACCGAGCGCAATCGGGCGCAGGTGAGCGAGCGCATGCCAACGGCGGCTGGGTGGACCGGGTTCAGCACCGAACCTTCAGGCGTGATGCAGGTGAAGGGCCGGGTAAGGCCCGTGTTGAGCAGGATCTTCGGGTTGAGCGTGTAGAGCACGTAGTAGACGCCCACGAGCAGCATGGTGTGGCGCGGGTCGCCGCCCGAAGGCACGTTGAGCGAAGAGCCGAGCTGCGGATCGGAACCGTTGAAGTCGAGCACCGCCTCGTCGCCCCTGATGGTCAGCGTCAGCTTAAGCCGGCAGGGATTGGCCTCGACTGAATCCTCGTCGGCGTAGTCGGCGAATTCCCATGTGCCGTCGGGCATGGAGCGCAACACATCGCGCGCCTGCGCCTCCGCATGGTCGAGGAGCGCGGCGACGCCTCCGATGAAGCCGGCCTTCCCGAACTTTCGCACCATCGCCTGGATTTTGCGCTCGCCGGTGTTGAGCGCGCCGACCAGCGCCTTGATGTCGCCGATGTTGAGGTCGGGCTTGCGCACATTGGTGCTCATGATCCTGAGGATCGCGCCGTCGAAAACGCCTTCCCGCACCAGCTTCATCGGCGGAAAGCGGATGCCTTCCTGATGGATCTCGGTAAGCGCGCGGCTGAGCGAAGCCGGCACCGCACCTCCCATGTCAGTGTTGTGGATATGCCCTCCGGTCCAGGCGACGATCTCGCCGTCGACGAACACCGGCTTCCACAGATGCGTGTCGGGCGCATGCGTGGCGACGTGACCGGAATAGGGATCGTTGGTGAAGGCAACATCTCCGGGCCGGTAGTCGTCCACCATCGCGATCGCGCGGTGATAGGAAAGGCCCGGATACCAAGTGGCGCCGAGTTCCATCGGGACGGCGAAGGTCGCGCCCGAGCGGTCCATCAGCATCACGGTAAAATCCTGCGTCTCCTTGACGAAGGCCGAATGCGCCGTCCGATGCAGCGTATGGGCCATGTTCTCGGCCGCCGCGCGGGCATGGTTAGCCAGAACCTGAAGATTAGTGCGGTCGAACATGGCGTCACTCCGCGAAGGTCAGCAGAAGGTTGAGATGGCGGTCGACGCGCGCCCGCGCTCCGGCGGGGATGGCGAAGGTCGTGTCTTCCTGGACGACCACGGCAGGTCCGTTAAACGTACTGCCAGGCACCAGCGTCTGCCGGTCGTGGAGGTCGACGGTCTCGACGCCAAGGCCCGTATAGACCGGCAGCCGGCGCGTCGGGCTGGCCAAGGCTTCGATCTCATCGGCCTCCGGGAAGGAGAGCGCAGGCCCTGCGCCGATTGCCGACAGCCGGACGTTCACAAGCTCGATCGCGCCGTCGGGATCGTGGAAGTAGTAAAGCTGCTGATGAGTGAGGTGGAAGGCCTGCGCGATGGCCGCCGCATCATCCGCCAGCCATTGCGGCGACAGCACGACCTCGATCTCGTAACTCTGCCCGATATAGCGCATGTCGCAGGTGAGGTTGAACTGAGCCACCGCGTCGTGCCCCTGCGCGGCGAGCCAGTCGCGGCCCTCTTGCGCGAGCGCTTCGAAGGCCTCGCGGATGACGGGGAGCGACGCGGTCGACAGCGGCGCGAAGATGGTGCGGATGAAGTCGCCGCGCAGGTCCGCCACCAGCCCACCGAGCGCCGAAACCACGCCCGGCCGGCGCGGCGCCATCACTCGTTTCATCCCAAGCTCTCGGGCGAGGAAGGCGCCGAGCATCGGGCCGCCGCCGCCGAAAGGCATCAGCGTGAAATCGCGCAGGTCCACACCGGCGCGCGAGGCGAGCTTCTCGACCTCGACGAACATTTCCGACACCGCGACGTCGAGGATCGCCTGCGCGGTCTGCTCGACCGAGCGTCCTAGCCTGGCGGCGAGTTCACCGATGGCGCGATGCGCCAATCCGTTGTCGATCCTGAGCTGGCCGTAGGCCATCTCGCTGTGGCCGAGCCATCCGCACACCACCATGGCGTCCGTCACCGTCGCCCGGTCGCCGCCGCGGCCGTAGCAGGCCGGCCCCGGCGTCGAACCGGCCGATTCCGGCCCGACCCGCAGCACGCCTTGCGCGTCGACGCTGGCGATCGAGCCGCCGCCGACGCCGATCGAGCTCACCGACACCGATGGGATGTGGAGCGGAAACTCGCCGATCAGCTCGCCGGTGCCGAACTGCGCCTCGCCGTCGATGATGAGCGCAAAGTCTGCCGAGGTCCCGCCGATGTCGAGGGTAAGGACCCTGTCCTCGCCGGCCTGACGCGCCAGCCACGAGGCGCCAATGACCCCGGAGGCGGTTCCCGACAGGAGCATGTTGACGCAGGCGCGCTTGCCCTCGGCGGCGTTCATCAACCCGCCATTCGATTTCGTCAGCATCGGCCGGGCCGGCACGCCGCGGCGGTGTAGCCGCTCTTCCAGCGCCGTCAGGTAGCCGGAGACGCGCGGATGGACATAGCCGTTCAGAATGGCGGTCGAGCTGCGCTCATATTCGCGGATCACCGGCCACACCTCGGCCGAGGTGAAGACGAAGAGCTCGGGCGCGAGCCGCGCGATCGCCGCCTTCACCGAAGCCTCCTGCGCGGCGTTGCGCCAGGCGTGGAGGAAGGAGACGATGATCCCCTGCGCGCCATTCGCCTTCGCCGCGCCCACTGCCCGCTCCACCGCCGCCATGTCCGGCGCCTGCGATTCAGCTCCATCGGCGCGCATGCGGACCGGGATACCGAACACCATGTCGCGCGAGACCAGCGGCTCCGGGCGCGCGCAGAACAGCGAATACATGTCCGGCATGCGAAGCCGCGCCAGTTCGATCACATCCTCGAAGCCCGCATTGGTGAACAGCGCCAGCGGCGCGCCCTTGCGCTGGATGATGGTGTTGATCCCGACGGTGGTGCCATGCACGAAGCGCGTCATGCGGGTCGGATCGAAGCCTTCGCGTTCAGAGAGAAGGCCAAGACCCGTCATCAGCTCGGCGCCTGGATCCTCCGGCGTCGTCAGCACCTTCAGCGAGGCGACTCGTCCGGAATTGGCTTCGAGCGCGCAGAAGTCGATGAAGGTCCCGCCGATATCGACGCCGACCTTCCAGTCGGCCCCGCTTTGCGTCTCACCTGTCGCGATGGCACGATCCATGATGCGTCCCTTCCTATCTGCCCGCAGGAAGCTGGCACGACCGGACGGTCCGGGTCCAAGATGGATGATGGGCAAGCATATAAGCCTTGCTTATGCAATCGTCTCGACGCCACCCAGTGCAACTGAACAGGCCAGACGGATCTGGTCGCGCATCATCTCGTCGGCCCGCGAAAGCGCCCGCGTACGCGAGGTGAGCAGCGCGATAGGAAATTCCGGTCCGGCCGCGAGTGGCCTGACGGCAAGCCCGGCAAACTGGTGCCAGGGCAGCAGCGCGTCGACCAGGCCAATGCCCAGACCGGCCTGGACGAAACTGACCGCGGAGATGGAGACATCGATCTCCAGCGACGGCGAGAGCGCCACACCTTGCGCGCGGGCAGCGTGGGCCAGTTCGTCAGCGGGACGGGTGTTGCCGCGATAGGATATCAGCTCCTCGCCGACGAGATCGGCCAGCGTCAACTCGGTTTTCCCGGCCAAGACATGCCCGGCGGGCAGCAGGCAGGCGAAGCCGACGCTGCCGAGGACCTCAGCCTCGATATCGGGAGGCAGACGGTCGTCCAAGGCCACGCCGAGGCTGGCATCGCCGGCGCGCAGCATGTCGACGATCGCGGCGATCGGCGCGCTGTGGGAACGCAGCAATATGTCGGGATGCTGCGCCCGGAATGCGGTGAAGGCGCGCGGCAAGATCGCCATGGCCGGCGGCGGCGAGGCCGCCACTCGCACCAGCCCGGTCCGGCCAAGCCGCAGGTCGGTGGTCTTGCGGCGCAGGCCGTCGAGCCCCGCCGACAAACGCTCGGCATCGGCGAAGAGCTCGAGCGCTTCCGGCGTCGGCCGCAGCCGGCCCTTCACGCGCTCGAACAGCGTGAAGCCGAGCTCATCCTCTGTATGGAGCAGGATTTGGCTGAGCGCAGGCTGCGAGATGTTCAGCATCCGCGCCGCGGCAGTCACGGTGCCCGCGCGCATGACGGCAATGAACACTTCGAGCTGCCGGGCCCGCAATTCCAACTCCATAGGTCGAGCTTATGGCTTTCGTCCAAACCTATCTTTGACGCAATGAAGCGGCGCGGACAAGATCGCGTGAGGATCGAATGCTATTTGCAAGGAGCCGCCATGGATGTGATCGTGCTGGGCGGCGGCCTGATAGGGACGGCTTCGGCCTATTTCCTCGCCCGGCGAGGCGCGCGCGTGACGCTGATCGAGCGCAACCGGATCGGCAGCGGGGCGACCATCGCTTCGTTCGGCAACATCCGGCGCACCGGCCGCCATTTGTCCCAGCTGCCGCTTGCCCATCGTTCGCTCACGCTCTGGGGCGAGGCCGAAAAAATGCTTGGCCGCGACGTGGAATTCCGGGCCACCGGTCACATCCGACTGATCTTCGATGAGGGAAGTCTTGCCGACATGCGGGCCTACGCTCAGGCGGCACGACCCTGGGGGCTCGAGCTGGAGGAACTGACCCCGCGCGAAATCCGCTCCCGGTTTCGCGGCCTCGGTCCTGAGGCGATCGCGGCGTCGTTCTCGCCGCATGACGGCAGCGGCAATCCGCGGCTGATCGCGCCGGCCTTTGCCGAAGCCGCCCGTAAGCTCGGCGCGGAAATCGTCCAGGACGCCGAAGTCGAGACGACGAAGCGCACTGGCTCCGGCTTCCTTGTCAACACTTCGAAAGGTGCGTTCGCCGCGGAGTGCCTGCTCAACGCCGCCGGCGCCTGGGGCGCGCGCGTCGCCGCGCAGTTCGGCGAACAGGTGCCGCTGGACGCGCGTGGCCCGCAGATGGGCGTGACCGAGCCGTTGCCGCACCGAATCCTGCCGGTGGTCGGCATCTGGACGCGCGACAAGGATCATGGCGCCTATCTGCGTCAGGTCGAACGCGGCAACATCGTCTTCGGCGGCGCGGCCGAGCGGGTGGCGGTGGACCTCGATCCCGGTTACGCAACCGCCGATCCCATGCGCCTTCCGGTGCAATTGCACGCAGTCGCGCGGCTGTTGCCGGCGATCGCGCGGGTCGCGGTCATTCGCACATGGTCGGGCTGCGAGGGCTATGTGCGCGACATGCTGCCGGTCATGGGACGCTCAATGGCGACGCCGGGCTTGTTCCATGCCTTCGGTTTCTGCGGGCATGGCTTCCAGCTCGGCCCGGGCGTGGGCGACGCCATGGCCGAGCTTATGATGACCGGCCGCTGCGAAACGCCGCTCGACGATTTCAGGATCGACCGCTTCGCCCGCGCAGCCTGACGAAGCGAATCGATTGCGATTGGCGTCCCCAGGCCACTAGCAATGACCGTTTTTGGGAAACGCCAGAGCCTACGCGGCGGCCGATATCAGCGCAAAGCTGCCATTCAGAGAAGATAATAAGATCGTCGAGTGGCTGGATCAGCTTCTTGAATCGACTTTGGCGAACTGCTTCGCAACCCATTGGCGAATAACGATCTTGTTAGAGTCTTTCATGTTTTGACGGGAATCCCTTCCGATTCAATCAAGCGATGAAACGCTCTAGTCGCTGAGGGACGGCCTTTACCACGGAAAATCAATAGTTTGCGGGCGGTTCGCCAGTTCATGTCCTTCGTATGATTCTGTGTGGTCTGTCGAACTCATTTTTGGCACTTTGGATTAAGACGTCGGCCGCAGCACGAAGCGGAGCATATAGCATCGCAAGTAGGTTGGTTGCGGGGACTGGCTTCCCTGCCCCGCCTCGGGAACAGCGTGTGGAATAGGGTGCTTGTGCCCTCGTCTTAACCCATTCGCGACCTACCCTCGCTTTTGCTCCGTGATCCTCCTTCTGGCGGGTGAGAACCACTTATCCAGCACGGGCAAGGCTTTGCGAGGGTCGCAGTGGCCGCACGTGAAAATATCGATAGCCGCATATCCGGTCTCGGGCCAAGTGTGGATGCTGATATGGGATTCAGCGAGCAAGGCGACCCCGGTGACGCCGCCGCTCTCACCGAAATTGTGCAACATGACGTCCAGCACGGTGGCGCCGCAAGCGGCAGCCGCCTCACGCAACGCGTGCCCGATCTCCTCGGCATCGCGCAGGCCGCGGCATTCCCAGAAATCGACGAGCAGATGCAGGCCGGGGGCGAAGGGGTGATCCTGCGCGCTCTGATGTTGACCGGTCGAATGAGCATCCATCACAACCGCCCTTGCCCCTGCGCGAACAGCACCTGCTTCCAATTGGTGTCCCTGGTCTGCAGGCGCCAGATTACGGCGTCGAGGATGTAATGGGTGGCCTGGGGCATGGCGAGCAGCGGCGCCAACCAGATCAGCGCATCAGAGGAACCTAGCGAAGGCAGAGTGCCGAATAAGCCGAAGAGATTGCCATGCTCACGCCAGACGAAGCCATCCCACAATCCCTCCTCCAGGTAGGCGAGGCCAAAGAGTGCGGCCATATAGAGCGGTACGGCTCGCCAGGTGAACAGATACGCGATCCACGGCGACACGAAGGAACTGCGCCTCCCCTGCAGCCGTGCCTGATTGCGGCCATAGCCCCAGATCAACGCTATGTAGGGGATGCCGTGGGCGATAATGTTGGTGCCCGTGAAGAGGAGATCGTTGTCAAACAGAACGATGCCAATGAACCAGGACGCCACAGTGCCGGCCAGCAGCAGATTGCGCGGCAGATTGAAGCCGATGCCCCGTCGGAGCAGCGCGGCTTCCTTGACGGCGTATGCAGCCAGGATGGCGCCATAAGCGAGGCCGGTAACGGTGGCGAGCAGAGGCAAATCCAGCCTGACGAAATCACCTTCGATGAACCAGGAGAATTGCCGATAGTGGCAGTGCCAGTAGATCAGCGGATAGAGCGTGGCGCCGTAAATCGCGGCCTTGTCGATGCGGCGGAAAAGCGGTGGCAGGCCGCGTTCCTTGCGCGCATAGATCATCATGAACCCATATTGCTGACGCACGAAGTGGAAGACGGCGGCATAGGCGAGCACACGCCAGAAGACCATGCTGCCGCACCAGTAGAGCAGGCAGCCGCCCAGCCAGGCCAGCAGCGGCGTCAAGCCGTAAAGCAAGGGCCGCGCGCTCAGCTCGGAGCGGTCGAGATAGGTGCGGAACAGCGTCGAATAAACGTGCGCGACGTCAACACCGACCACAAGCACCAGCCAGATCCAGGGCGACGTCTCGCCGGCCGCGCCAACAAACAGCGACCAGACTACGGCCGCCAGCGTTACCAGCAGCGCCGGCGCCAGGATAAAGCCCAGGTCGAAGCGGGCGGAGAATATCCAGGGCTGGGCCTTGAGGAAGGAATGCGCCATCATAGCACCGTCTCGAAGGGATGGCCCAAATAGGCCATGACATTCTCGGCCGCGCGAGCCCCATGCGTATAGGCTTCCTCGAAGATGGAGATGCCGCTCATATCCGAATGCGCGGTGAAGATGGGCGGCCTCTGGGCGAGGCTGGCGCGCCGCTCAGCGCCCCAGATGAAGCCCGGTACCGGCCGGATCATCGCGTGTCCCCACACCCAGACGTCGACCCGCCGGACATGGCCTTCGAGTTCGGGATGGACCGCAAGAAGCTCCTTGAGGAAAATGTCCTGCCAAGCATGCAGCGGCCGCGCAATCGCCTCCTGGCGCGCCTGCTCCGGCGGCAGGTGGCTGAGCGGCCAGTAATAGGTCAAAACCGTCTTCGTCGGGCGCAGCTGAGTGATCTGGTGGGTGGCCACGACATAGCCAAGCAAAGGGCTGTCGAAGACGACATTGTCCCAGCTCAGGCCGGCTCCTGTGCCGCCCGGCAGGCTGTCGAGTGTGATATTGGCCACCGCCCAGGGCGCATAGGAGAAGCCGGCGGCAAACGCCGCATCCTTCATCAGCCGTGCCGTGACGAAATGCGGCGTCGCGAGCACCACCGCTTTCGCCTCGACTCGGAAGGTCTTGTCCGCAGCCGCATCCCACACGTCGACGGCCACGCCCGTTCCATCTGTTTCGACGGCAAAGGCCAGCGCCCTCGGCTGCACGCGCGGGCCGAGGACCTTGGCGAGGCGCTGCGCAAGGTAGCCGTTGCCCTCCGGCCAGGTGACCAGGCCTTGATCCTCGGCATCGGCCGCCCTGCCGTTGCGGGAAGCAAAATAATGAATCCCGGCCCAGGCCGAGACATCCTTCGAGCGCGTGCCGTAGTCGTCGCGGCAGCAATAGTCGACATACCAGGCGAGATCTGGCGAACGATAGTTTTCGCGCTGCATCCAGTTGGTCATGGAGATGGCGTCGAGCGCCATCAAGTCGGCATCCTGCGAACTGAGGTCGATCGGGATGGCGAAGGCGCGGCGCCCGTCGCTGCCGACGCGCCGGCGAAAGTCGCGCATTGTGGCAAAGAAGCGCCCGATCTCCGAATCTTCCTGTGCCGTTATGCCTATCGCCGGCACTAGGCCGTCCTGCCAGCGCCCGTAGCGGTAGAGGCGCTCGGAAGGTGCCGCGCAAAGGGCGTATTCGTCGTAGACCGGCGCGCCATTGGGACCTTGACCGGTGATGATGCCGAAATCCTCGAACAGCGCCCGCACCGCCTTGGCTTCCTGCGTGAGCAACGGCACATAGTGGGCACCCCACGGAAAGGCCGAGACCTCGTTGCGGCCGCTGGCGGCATTGCCGCCGGGGGCGGCTTCGAGATCGAGCAGCAGAAAGTCGTCATAACCGGCCTTGGCAAGGCGGTAGCCAGCGGCCAGCCCCGCTATGCCGCCGCCCACAATGACGATACCGGTCCGGTGGATTTCGCCCGGAGCGGCGAAGGTGCCGCCTCGCAGCTTGTGGCCAACGGAGGAGGAGGCGCCGACCAGTTTCCCGGGCACCGCGCCGCTCTGCTCGCCGCCCGAAAGCGCCCGCGCGGCCAGCCCGGTACCGGCGAGGCCGAGCGAGGCGACGCCGAGCGCCAGGAACTGCTTGCGGGTGATGCGGCTCATGGCAAGGCCACCCCCGTGCGCCGGCTGTTAGTAAATGAGGTAATCGCCCCACTCCTCATCGAAATAGCGCACGAGGGGCTGGTCATCGAGGCGCTGTATGGCTGTGGCGACATGCGCCATGTCGGGTGGAAATTGGAACATCGCCTGCATGGTCGGCAGGTCGAGGAAGCGCAAGCCTTCAGGCAGATGGTCCGGCACCCTGTAAGGCGAAAACGAGCCGATGATGAAGCCCCACTCGCCGAAGGACGGCACGAACAGATGATAGGCGGCGGTCTGGTAGCCAGCCGCGGCAAGCGTGTTGTCGACGCACCAGAAGGATTTGCGCGCGATGAGCGGCGAGGTGCTCTGGATGACGACGATGCCGTCATCGTTCAGTGCCGATTTCAGCTGGCGATAGAACGTGAGCGAGTAGAGCTTGCCGATCGAGAAATTGGAAGGATCCGGCAGGTCGATTATCACGGCATCAAAACGCTGATCGGCTGGTTTCTGCTCCCGCAGCCAGAGAAAGGCGTCGGCGTTGATGAGCGTCAGTTTGGGCGACAACAAGGAGCCGCCATTCAACGCCTTCATCATCTCGTTGCTGGAAAATAGGCGCGTCATGGCGGGGTCGAGATCGACCATGGTCACGGCTTCGACGGCCGGATATTTCAACACTTCGCGCAGCGCCAGCCCGTCGCCGCCGCCGATGATCAGCACCTTGCGCGGCGCATTCAGCGCGCTCATCACCGGATGCACCAGCGCTTCATGGTAGCGATATTCGTCCAGCAACGAGAATTGCAGGTTCGAGTTGAGGAAGAGTCGGATATCGTGCTGCTGGCGAGTGACCACGATGCGCTGGTAGGGCGTGGACTCGGCGAAGATCACCGTGCCCGGATAAATGGCTGCCTCCGAGATCGACTGGATGCGTTCCGACCAGACGAAGCCGGCCGCCAGTAGGGCCAGGAGGATGAAGCCTGCCGCCTTATGCGCGTTCCGCCGCGGTATCATCTCGGCCTTGAGGGCATACAGCATCCAGATCGCCACCATAGTGTTGAGGATGCCGAACAGAAAGGCGGAGCGGATCAGGCCGAGATGCGGCACCAGCACCAGCGGGAAAAGCAGCGAGGCGAAGAGCGCGCCGATATAGTCGAAGGTGAAGACCTTGGAGACCAGATCCTTGAAGGCAAGCCGCCCTTCCAGAATGCGCAGAAGCAGGGGAATTTCGACGCCGACCAGAATGCCGATCACGCCGACCAGGAAATAAAGCCAGAGGCGGAAGGAGGCGACCTGATCGAACAGTATGAAGAGCGCGGCAGCGGAGGAACCGCCAATCGCCCCGACCATCAATTCGATGCGGACAAAATAAGCCAGCAGGTTGCGTTCGATGTAGCGCGAGAGCCATGACCCTACACCCATCGCAAACAGATAGGCGCCGATGATGGTGGAGAACTGCGTGACGGAATCGCCGAGCAGGTAGCTCGCCAGCGTGCCGGCGATCAATTCGTAGACAAGCCCGCAGGTCGCGATGACGAAGGCCGAAAAGAGAAGCAGGATTTCCACGAAAGCGCCTTACGCCAACTCGCCCAGGATCGTCCGTCAGCCGTGAATGGCCGAGGCGATAATGATGGCGATGCCGATCGCTACGGCCCCCAGGAAGATCGCCAGCGCCATGTTCTGCTTCTCGCAGATTTCTTTCCAGACGTGCACCTTCGGGGTGAGCAGATCAAGCAGCACGAAGGCAATGACGAAGACGACGAGGCCCAGGCCTGAATAGACCAAAGAGGCAACGACGAGTTTCAAATCGATCAGGCCAATCACATTCATCGAAGCCCCCTATTTGTGATATTCGTTGACGCCACGGTTGGCGGTCTGCTTGCCGTTGAACATCGCGGTCAGCGCATAGCCGCTGAAATTGGCGGTGGACATGCCGAGCACGACCAGCGCGGCGTAGATCATCTGCAGCTTGCTCATGTGTTTCCCCTTTGCATTACTCGGCCACGCCACCCTTTTCCCAACGCGACTTCTCGAACAGCATGCGCCGGACCAAGCTGATGCCCGGTACGGCCAGCAACAGCGCAACGGCGATCAGATAATTCGACCAGACAGGTACATCGTAGAAGATGCTGATGTTAACGGGCTGCGCTGGCAAGGGCGCCGACGACAGCGGCAATGCCGACGATGTGGCGAACAGTCCGGCGTCGGGGTCGATCAGCAATTTGTAGGTGCCGGGCGGCACCGGCGGCAGCAGCGTCGAAGCGCTATTGCCGCCTTCCTCCCAGGCGCCGTCGGAATCGGTCCCGCTATAGTGCTCTATCGATTGAAAAACCGGATAGCTCTCGTTGGTTTCGACATTGACGAGCGACATGTCGAGCTCGAGCCAGTCATTGTTGAGATAGGAGTTGGTCTCGATCTCGATGTTGCCGCTCCTGTTCAACCGAAACGTTCCGGATGACAGGGTTTTGTCCTTGTCGGCCGCCGTCAAATTGTAGGTCTGCGAGTTGACGAGCGCGTTCGCCGAGATCGCCAGCAAGGTGAACTGCAACATGGTGGCCGCGATCAGCGCCAGGACAGTGACCGTCAGTGAGGGTTTGTGCGGATTGACCTGGCTCGCTCCGACGGACGAGGGCGCGCGCATGGACACATTGAAGGCGGCGCCGATGAGGCGCGCGTCGATATACTCGCCTTCGGAGACGATGATCTCCTCGTCGTTTTTCTCCACCATCAACCGGTAGGGCGGCGCGATGTAATCGGTCGCGGCGGTGACATCCGAGGTCGATGCGCGCCAGAAGAATTCCCCGGCCACATAAGTGGTAAGCGCGAAGCCTTTGCTGAAGAACTGGTAGCTGCGCCCATTCGCGTCGATCCAGCCCTGGTTGCCCGCACCCGGCACATCGCGGTTGAGCATTTTGACTAAGGTCCAGTGGCCATATTCCTCGGCAAGGAAGCGGTAGCCTTGGTAGGGATTGAACAGCAGGTACTCGGTCCACTGGAAATCGCCCGGGCCGTCGCAGCGTCGCATATAGCCGACCACTTCCCACTCGACGTCTTTGAGCCGCCCCCGCGCACCGATTGGGATCTCGGCGACTTGCATCGCCGACTGTGCCGTCTGGATGATGCTCAGGTTCTCGTCGGCCACATCGATTAGAGACGAGCACTGGCTGCAGGTGGCGGTGACCGATTGGCCGACCGCGCGCAGGGTGACCGGGCCGCCGCAGTTCGGACAGGCGAAGGTGCGCGGCCGGCCGAGTGGACGCGGCGGAACCGGCTGAGCGGACAGCGGGAGGGAGGGCTGGCCTTCCATCACCATCCCTCTAACGGTCGCAGATTGGTGAAACGGAAGGCATCCCATTCCACATAGCGGCCGACATAAGCGCGGGCCTCGTGGCCATCATGATCCAGCGTGGCGAACTCGCCATCCTTGCCGATGCAGTCAATTGCAACCGTCCGCCGGCCCTTGGGCGCGGTGAAGGGCAGTTCGCCCTCCGATCCCAGACAGGTCGCGAGCTTGATATCGACCGCGCGCAGCGTAGCGCCGCCGAGTTGGACCATGAAGCCGGGCCTAGCCTCGGTGGCTGGCTTGCCGCCCGTCAGCAACGCGTGGCAGTGATTGAGCGTTACCTCGACGTCCCGGGGCAAGGCACTTTGCAGTTCGAAGCTTATGGAGAAGGATCCTTGCGCTTCGCCGATCCAGCCGCGCCGGCCATCTGCCATCAAAAGGTGCCACTCGTTCCACAACCCGTCGCGCCAGCCGATCTTCAGCCGCCCGATGAGCGCGAAGGGCTGCTCCTCGAAATATCCACCGCTGCCGATCTGCAGCGGGCTCATGTCGTCAGGCAGCGCGGCCATCACCCCGATCGACCTCACGTCGACATCAGTGCGCACCACCATCGACTGGCAATAGGCGCAGACGGCATAAACCGATTGCGCCGATCGGAAGACGACATCCGCTCCGCAGGACGGGCAGTGGAACTTGCGCATGAAGACCCTGAGTTTAGCGATTGGCCGCGCCGGGAATCCCAGCACTGCAAGCTTCAAAAACTCAACCCCCCGAGGGCTCACTTGATCCGTGACAGCAGTTCGGCCTTCTTGGCGTCGAATTCCTGCTGCGTCAGAATTCCCTTGGCCAGCAGGTCGCCAAGCTTTTCCAGAAGCTGGATCGGATCTTCAGCCGGTTGGGCCGAAGATGGACTCTGCGATGTGCCAGCGGCGGCATTGCCAAGACCCTGGGCCATCGCCTGGCCGATCGCAAGCCCGGCCCCCAGACCCGCTCCCGCACCAGCCAGGCCGCCGGGATTCTCGGCGGCAATCGGTATCGATTCGGCGGTCTGGAACTGGGCGTAGCGATTGAGATCGCCCAGGATGTTCATCGAACTTACCTTGTCGAGGATACGTTGCAGTTCCTCAGGCAGCGATAGGCTCTGCACGTAGAAGCTTTTGACGTCGATGCCGTAGGCCCGGAGCACCGGCTCGATCGCCTCCTCGAGTTGCTTCGAGAAGGCTTCCTGATTGGCGGCCATGTCGATGAAACCGACGCTGCTCTGGCCGAGAGCCGTGGCGATGGCGGTGAGGATGATGCCGCGCAACTGCCCTTCGATCATTTCGGACGTGGAGCGCTCGGCCGTACCGGCAAGGCGGGACCAGAACAGCTCTACATCGCCAATGGCATAGGAATAGTTGCCAAAGGCGCGGATACGGATTGGCCCGTATTCCTTGTCGCGGATGGTCAGGGGCTGGGTGGTGCCCCATTTGCGGTCGATCTGGTCCCTGGTATCGAAGAAATACACGTCCGACTTGAAAGGCGACTCGAAGAACTTGTCCCAGTTCTTGAGATAGGTCAGGACCGGAAGTGTCTGGGTGGTCAGTGTATAGGTGCCCGGCCCGAAGATGTCGGCTATCTTACCTTCATTGAAGAAGGCCGCCTTCTGCGTTTCTCGCACAACGAGCTGGGCACGGTTCTGTATTTCCATGCCGGACATTGGAAAACGATAGGCCAATACGCCCGGCTCGTCTGCGGTCCACTGGATGACGTCGATAAATTGTTTGGAGATGAAGTCCAGAATGCCCATGCCCGTTTGCTCCGTTTCAGCGAACGTAAGACAGCCTATTCACCCAGCACGGCTGCAATAGGGAAGACTGACCTAGTTTTCAAAGCACCGCACAACTTTAGTAACTGGTGGCCAGCACCGAACACAACCAATTTGTGAGATTAGCCCCACTCTGTTTTTGCGTCAGTTGAGGGACAGGATTGAGGGCATGATGTCGCTGAGGCGTTCGGGTCGACCGTTGGCCTGAACGGCTCCCGGCGAAGATGCGACCTAAGGCTCGAAAAGCTTCCAAGCGTCAGACGCCCTAGGCGACGGTCCCCGGAACGCAAAAACCGCCCCGGTCAGACCGGGACGGTTATAGATTTACGATAAAATTGGTTGCGGGGACCCGCAACCCCTTTTGTCATAACACCGTCAGGCTTCTGACTTTGGTCAGGTTTGGCGAATTCGAGAATGCCGAACAACTCGCCACGCACCTCGGCATGAACCTGGCCGCGCTTGTCGCCGGGCGTGAGCACGATCTCTCCGATCAACGAGCGCAGCGCCTCGGCGGCTGGACGCCCGCCCTCATGGTCAGCGAGCGTTTGCGTGAGTTGCTCGACCCGCCTGGCGTAAAGAGTGGCGATGCTGGGATGCAGGTCGGGCACGCCAGTCGGCGCCAGTGCTAGACGCGCGGCGATCTCCGCCTTCTGCCTCTCCAGGTCTTCCATTCTCGCTTTCATTGAAGGTTGGTAAAGGCCATCCTCGATCGCGGCCATAATGCCGGCAATGACGCGCTCGATCTTGTCGAGCGCCTTGCGGTCCTGTTCGCCTTGTGCGCGACGCTCCTGGTTGAGGCGGTTGGTCTCCTGCGCATAGGCTCTGATTGCCTCGGCCACGGCATCGGCCGAGACGAGCCTCTCCTTCAGCCCAGCGAGGACGCGCTGCTCGATCTTCTCGCGCGCGATAGTGCGGCCGTTGTCGCAGATGCCACGGCGCTGGTGATTGAGGCAGGCATAGCGCTCGCGTGTGAACAGGCCGTAGCGCCCGCCGCAGCAGCCGCAGATGAGCAAGCCGGAAAGAAGGGAAACCGGCCGCTTCATGGTATGCAACTTCCTGGCACGGGCCTTGCGCGTGGCGATGGTCACCGCCTCGAACTGGCTGGCGATGGATTTCTGTCTCTCCTTCACGGCCTGCCACAATTCGTCATCGACGATCCTGAGATGCGGCACCTCGGTGCGGATCCATTTGGCGGCCGGATTGGCCCGGGAGACGCGCTTGCCGGTGGCGGGATCCTTGATGAAGTGCAGGCGGTTCCAAACCAGCACACCGGTATAGAGTTCGTTGTTGATGACGCCGGTGCCCCGGATCACATGTCCCCGCACGCTGGTATCGCCCCAGTGACCGCCGAGCGGACCAGGAATGTTCTCTTTATTAAGGTCGACGGCGAGCCGCGCTCGAGGAGAACCGCCACGTCGTGACTATCGATCCGCGTGTCGCCGAGCGGGCGCGCTGGGCGGTCGAGCGAATGCTGACAATATGAGCGTGCTCGACCTCCATGGTCGACCAGTCGTTATTGGCGGCGGCACTGCGGGACTGATGACAGCGCTTCATCTCGCACCGGAGCCGGTCGTCATCATCTCCAAGGCCTCTTTGGGCGATGAAACCTCCAGCGTGCTTGCCCAGGGCGGGCTGGCGGCAAGCCTCGGCGGCGACGACAATCCAGACCTTCATCTTGCCGACACGCTCGCAGCCGGGGATGGGCTTTGCGACGAGAAGGCCGCGAGGCGCGTCGTCGAAGCGGCTTCTCAAGCGATCGAATTCATCGAGCGGTTGGGCGTTGGCTTTGACCGCGGGCCGGACGACTCGTTGCTGCTCGGGCTCGAAGCCGCGCATTCGCGCCGGCGGATCGTTCATGCCGGCGGCGACGCCACCGGCCGGGAACTGGTGCGTGCGCTCGCAGTCGCTGTGCGGCGCACACCTTCGATAACGATCCTCGAAGGCGTCGAAGCCCGGCGCCTGTTCATCGAGGACGGCCAAATCACGGGCGTGCTCGTGGTTGGAGACGGCGACGCCGTCTCGCTTCCCACGGGCCGCGTGGTGCTCGCGACCGGCGGCGTTGGCGGGTTGTTCGACCACACGACGAACCCGCTCGGTTCGTTCGGCCAGGGCCTGGCGCTGGCCGCGCGTGCCGGCGCGGAGCTCGCCGATCTCGAGTTCGTGCAGTTCCATCCGACCGCGCTCGACGGCCCGCGGCGTCCGATGCCGTTGGTCAGCGAAGCGGTGAGTGGCGAAGGCGCGGTGCTCGTCGACGAGCACGGCCGGCGCTTTCTTGGCGACACACCAGGCGGCGAGCTCGCGTCGCGCGATGTCGTGGCGCGAGGCGTTTGGCGCGAGCTTCGCGCCGGACATCGCGTGTTCCTCGATGCGCAGCAGTGTCTCGGACCGAGATTCGCCGAACGCTTTCCGGCGATCGCATCGCTCTGCCGCGAGGCCGGAATCGATCCCGCCTTGCAGCCGATCCCCGTGCGTCCCGCCGCGCATTATCATATGGGCGGCGTGGTCGTGGATGCCGAGGGCCGCAGCACGGTTGCCGGCCTGTGGGCCTGTGGCGAGGTTGCCCGGACCGGGCTGCACGGCGCCAATCGCCTTGCCAGCAATTCGCTCATCGAAGCCGTAGTGTCCGCCGCCTGGGTCGCGGCAAGCGTCGCCGCCGCCTCTCCGGGCATGCCCAGGCGGCTGAAGCCCGCGATCGTGCCGCCGCGAGCTGATGCCTCGCGCATCCGCCCGGTTGTCTCACGCGCGCTCGGCATCGAACGCGACGGCGAAGCGCTGCGTAATGCTGCGAGAGCCCTGGCGCCGATTGCCAACGCAGGCGAAGCGGCGTCCGATCCCGCGCTTGTCGCGCTGATGATCACGATCGCCGCCCTTCGCCGCGAGGGAAGCCGGGGCTCGCACTTTCGGAGCGATTTCCCGCAGCGCGGTGCACGGCCACGATCGCTGCCGTTGACGCTCGACGAGGCCTTCAAGGTGTCAGTCGCCCTTAGCAACCCAGCCCCAGCAAGGATCGCTTAACAATGACGTCACCATTGCCTCTACCCTCGATCGTTATCGAACCGATTGTGCGCAGTGCGCTGCTGGAGGACCTAGGCAGAGGCGGCGATCTGACAAGCGATGCAGTTATCCCTTATGACAGCACCGCTACGTTTGCGCTTACCGCGCGGCAGGCCGGCGTGATTGCCGGTCTCGATTTGGCAGCCTACGCCTTCCTGCTCATCGAATCGACGATCGACCTGCAGATACAGCGCCCTGACGGCAGCGAAATCGCGGCGGGTGAAACCATCGCCAGCGTGAGCGGGCCGGCACGCGCCCTGCTCGCCGCCGAGCGCACGGCGCTCAACTTCCTGTGCCGCCTCAGTGGCATTGCGACGGCAACAGCAGCGCTCGTCGAGGCCGTTCGCGGCCATAAGGCTCGAATCGTCTGCACGCGAAAGACAACACCTGGCCTGCGCGCCCTAGAAAAATATGCCGTGCGAGCCGGCGGTGGGGCCAATCACCGCTTCGGCCTCGACGACGCCATGCTCATCAAAGACAACCATATTGCAATTGCCGGCGATATTCGCACGGCCATCGAGCGGGCGCGGGCAGCTGCAGGCCACATGGTGAAGATCGAAGTCGAGGTCGACACGCTTGAACAGCTCGATGTCGCACTAGCGACGGGAGTCGACGCGGTGCTGCTGGACAACATGTCCGTCGAGCAACTGATTCACGCGGTAGCGATGGTGGGTGGGCGCGTCATTACCGAAGCGTCTGGCCAGATAACCGCGCAGACTGCACCCGCAATCGCCGCAACCGGGATCGACCTGATTTCCGTTGGCTGGATCACGCATAGCGCGCCGATCCTCGACATCGGCTTGGACGCGGTCGTCGATGTGAATAAGAACAAGTTTTTGAACTGAGCACAGCGTAGAAAAAGACGCTGAAGCTCGGACCACATAGCCGCGCCCGGTTCGGCGGCCTCTCCAGATACTCGATCATCACCGGATCTTTGTTGCGGGCATGCGCAGCGGACATCAACAATTCGCTTCACTCGATGTCGTCGCGGATGCAGGCCTTCCGGTGCCGGGGAGCGACCTCTGTCAAGGCAGGCGCCACCTCAGCGCAAGCTTCGACGGCGTACGGACAGCGCGTCCGGAAAACGCAGCCCGACGGCGGATTTGCCTGGCTTGGTATGTCGCCGTTGAGAACTTGTCGCCGCCGCTTGACGGCGGTGTCGAGCGAAGGGATCGCGGAGAGCAAAGCCCGGGTGTAGGGATGTCGCGGGCTCGCATAAAGCTCCGCGGCGGGGGCCACTTCCATGATCCGCCCCAGATAGAGCACCACGACCATGTCGCAGATATATTCGACGACCGCGAGGTCATGCGAGATGAACAGCATCGTCAGACCAAGGCGAAGCTTGAGGTCGTGCAGGAGATTGATGACTTGCGCCTGGATCGAGACGTCGAGCGCGGATACCGGCTCGTCAGCGACGATGAATTCAGGCTCCAGCGTGAGAGCGCGCGCAATGCCGATGCGCTGCCGCTGACCGCCGGAGAATTCGTGCGCATAGCGGTCGAACGCGTCTGCAGACAGCTCGACCGCGAGGAGAGCCTCCTTCGCTCGCGCGCGGCGCTCGGCCTTACTGCCGATGCACTGGATATCCAGGCCTTCGGTCAGGATCTGTCCGATCGTCATGCGCGGCGAGAGGCTGACGAAGGGATCCTGGAAGATATACTGCATCTTGCGCCGCTGCCGGCGCAGCTCGGTCGCGCCGAGCTTGGTGATGTCGATCCCCTCGAATCTGATCTCGCCTGAAGTCGGCTCGATGAGCCGGAGCACCGAGCGTCCGATCGTGGTCTTGCCCGAGCCGGATTCGCCGACGAGCCCGACGACTTCGCCACGCACGATGTCGAAAGAAACATCCTGAAGTGCCTTGACCACCGGACCACGGGAAAAGGCTTGAGGCGCGAAGTGCTTGGTCAGGTTGCGGACAGAAAGATAGGGGGCCGGCATCGCTAGAGTTCCTCCCATCTGAGACACCGGCTCTTCTGGCTCGGCGACACCTGATAAAGTTGCGGCACGGCGGTCCGGCAGGCATCGATCGCCATGCTGCAGCGTGGCGCGAAGGCACACCCCTTTGGCAGCATGGCCAGCGAGGGAACATTGCCGGCGATGGTGGGCAGCGGTGTGCCGGCGGCCTTCAGCGCGGTCGCCTCGCCGAGGCGCGGCGCGGAGCGCATGAGGCCAACCGTGTAGGGGTGACGCGGATGGGAAAACACCTGCGCCACCGGTCCGGATTCGACGATGCGTCCCGCATACATGACGGCGACCCGGTCGGCGATCTCGGCCACGACGCCGAGATTGTGGGTGACGAAAAGAATGCTCATGCCGCGCTCGGCCTGCAGTTTTTCCAGAAGCTCCAGGATCTGTGCCTGGATGGTCACGTCGAGCGCCGTCGTCGGCTCGTCGGCAATGAGCAGCGTCGGGTCGCAGGCAAGCGCCATGGCGATCGTCACGCGCTGGCGCATGCCGCCCGACAACTCGTGCGGGTATTGGAGCGCCCGTCGTTCGGGATCCGGAATGCCAACCTGCACCAGCAGCCGCACTGCATCCAGCGCGGCCTCGCGTCGCGATTTGCCGAGATGGATGCGGATCGGCTCCGCGATCTGCTCGCCGACCGTGAAGACCGGATTAAGGCTGGTCATCGGCTCCTGAAACACCATGCCGATGTCATTCCCCCTGATGCGCCGCAACCCTTCGGCATCGAGGGTGGTCAGCTCAGCTTCGGTGCCGTCCTTGCGCCTGAGCCTAATCGATCCCTCGACGATCCTGCCGACGCGTCGCGGCAGCAAGCCCATGATCGACAGGCTCGTCACCGACTTGCCGGATCCCGACTCGCCGACGAGAGCGACGGTTTCGCCCGGCGCGATCGTCAGGCCGATGTCCTGGATTGCAGCAATCTCGCGCCCCGCGATGCGGAACGCGGCGCGCAGGCCGGAGACGTCGAGGGTAGGCGCGCCCACGGCTTCAGCCAAGCAATCCAACGTCGCGCAGGATGGTGTCGATCTTCGCCGCCTCCTCGTCGTTCAACGTGCGCTGCGGGCGCGCCATCGTGTGCGAGGCGATGATCCCCAGGCTGCGCATCGCCGACTTGAAGGCGCCGACGCCGGCCGAGCCGGCGCTTGTACGGCCAAGCGAGATCGTCACGATCTCGAACAGCTTCAAGAGGCGCTCCTGTTCGGCCCGAGCAGCCTTGTGGTCACCCGCCTGTAGAGATTCCAGAGCTTGACGTAGCCACGCGGGTCGACATTGGCGAGCCCCGGAACGACACCATGAGCGCCCATCGACAGCGCGGTGTCGACCATGATCTCCGACCCGGTCATGCCGAAGAAGCCGCGGTCGCTGGCCATATCCTGCAGCACGTAGCGAAGATTGCCGTCGTCGCCGCTGGAGTCCTTAAGTCCGGCCACGATCCCCTCCCTGGCCATGGTCACGGTCGTCTTGCGCTCCAGTTTTACGTGGACGCAGACCGGAATGTCATAGGCGATGATCGGGATATCGACCGCATCCCTGATGTAGCGGAAGTGATCGATGATTTCGGGCTGGCTGGTCCGTGTGTAGAACGGCGCGGTGACGACGATGGCATCGGCACCAGCCGCCTTGGCAATCCGGGAATGCTTGATGACGCGATCTGTTGTCGGGTCGATGACGCCGACGAAGAGAGGCACTCGCCCGTTGTTGACCTTGACCGCATGCTCGACGATCGTCTGGCGGGCGGTTTCATCGTGGAACACGACCTCGCTGGTCGAGCCGAGCACGAACAGGCCGTGCACGCCACCGTCCAGGAGATTTTTGACACTCCGCGTGAAGGACGGGAAGTCGACGCTGAAATCGGGATTGAGCGGGGTGACGACGGGTGGCACGACGCCGGTGAAGAGAGGCATTTTGAACCTTTTGGTCAGTTGAGATCGGATCTGGGGTCGAAGGCGTCGCGCAGGCCGTCACCGATGAAGTTGATGGCCAGAACGGTGAGCACGAGGGCCGCGCCGGGAAACATCCATTGCCAGGGATACTGCTCCAGCACGATTGTCGAACGGGCAAGGTTGAGCATGTTGCCCCAGCTGGCCTCGGGCGGCGGTATGCCGAGCCCAAGAAAGGAGAGGCCTGCCTCCAGCAGGATCGCATTGGCGATCTGCAAGGTAGCGTAGACGACCAGTATGTCGATTGAGTTCGGCAAACCATGGCGTAACAGGAGGTGCGGCATGCGCGCACCCATCCCGCGCGCCGCAACGACGAAATCGCGTTCGCGCAGTTCCATGAGGCGTGCGCGGACCATGCGCGAGAGCACCGGCCAGGACAGCAGCGAGATGACGAGGATGGTCGGCATGATCCCCGTCCCGGCGATCGAGGCGAGCACCAGAAGAAAGATCACCGGCGGCAAGGTCATTGCGAGATCGACGAGGCGCATGACGGTGCTGTCGACCACGCGGCCGCCGAAACTGGCGATCGCACCGACCAGAAAGCCGATGACTGTCGAGATTGCGACCGAACCCACGGCAACGATCAGGGAGATGCGACCGCCCTCAAGGACACGCGCCATGACATCACGGCCGACGCCGTCGCTGCCCAGCCAATGCGCCACCGACGGCCCTTTGTTCATTGCCCTGAGATCGATTGCATTCGGCCCGATTGGCCACCACAGGTGATAGGTCGAGACGGTAAGCAGGATGGGGATCAGGATGATGAGACCGGCGCGTGCGGCGCGGTTTGCGATGAAGCGGCCAAATGCCCGGCGCAGTGGACCCTTTGTCCGTGGCACTCCCTGTCCCATGCTTATCGTTAGGGCCATCACGACACCCGAATGCGCGGGTCGACAAACGCATAGGCGATGTCGGTGAGAAGATTGACGAGGATGACGCAGGCGCCGACCACCAGGGTCGCGCCCATGATGACCGGATAGTCGCGGGTGCCGACGGCGTTCACGAGCAAAAGCCCCATGCCCGGCCAGTTGAAGACGCTCTCGAGAAAGATCGCTCCGCCCACCGCGATGCCGATGGTCGAGCCGATCAAGGTGATCACGGGAAGCAGCGCGTTGCGCGTGGCATGTTTCATGATCACCCAGAACTCGCGCACGCCCTTGGCCCGCGCAGTGCGCACATAGTCCTGACCGAGAACCTCGAGCAGCGAGGAACGCATGTACCGCATGATCATGGCCGCATGGCCGATCGACAGCAGACAGGCGGGAAGGGTGAGATGTGTAAGCACGTCAAAGACCGAGAATGGCGTTCCGGGCGTCTGCATGCCGCCGGATGGAGCCCAGCGCAGCAGAACCGAGAAGAAATACAGGCCCAGCAACGCGGTCAGGAACGCCGGACTGGAAATGCCGACAAACGACAGCACCGAAAGGGAAATGTCGGGCCATGCGTTGCGTCGAACAGCGCTGACGATGCCGCCGGCGATTCCGACGACAACCGCTATCGCGAGGCCGGTCCCCATGAGAAGCGCAGTCGGGCCGACGCGTTCCAGCACCAGCGGAAGCACCGCGTCGCCGCTCCGCTGGATCGAATAGCCGAAATCTCCCGACAGGGCGGCGCGAAGCCAGCCGAGATACTGGATCGGCAGCGGCTGATCGAGGCCGAGGCGCAGGCGCAGTGCCTCCAGGTCTTGCGGCGACAGTGGCACCGACGGATTGATATAGGCGTCGATCGGATCGCCGGGCGCGAGCCGCAGCAGGAGGAAGATCAGGACGCTCAATGCGAGCACCATCAACAATCCTGCGGCGCTGCGGCGGGCGATGAAGCTCAGCATGGCTTTCACGTCTGGCGGCTGACCAGGCCGGCACCATGGTGATGCCGGCCTGGATGGCGAAGTTATCTATTTCACTGGATGTCCCAGAGTTCGGGATGGGCCGCATAGGGGCCGCCCGCCGGAGCCGGCGTCCACACGAAATCCTTCAACTTCTTGGAAGCGACGCCGTAGCGATTTGCTACCCACAAGGTCGCCCAGGGCAGGTCCTTGTTCATCGCCTTGCAGACATCCTGCCAGGAAGCGTTGACCTTTGCGGGATCGGTCTGCCCGAGAGCGGCATCAAACGCTGCGCTCAGGTCGTCGAACTCGATGCGCATGGTGTTGAAGCCCGCCGGGGGGAGCTGCGACTTGTTGAGGCCAGGATTGAGCCCCGCCGGATTCGGACCGTTCTGCAGGCCGGCATAGATCATCGGAAACGCGTTCCAGTCCGGCGTGCCTTGCTTGTAGACGATGCCGTTATAGGTTGGCGTATCGACGACACGCGGCACGATGTTGACGCCGACCTGGCCAAGCATCGACTGGATGGCGGCCATGACGTTGGCGGCCTGCGGCGAGCCGTAATAGGTCAGCAGGGTGATCGGCTTGTCGCCGTTGATCTTGTCCCAGCCGGCCTCGGCGAGCAGTGTCTTGGCCTTTTGCGGATCGTAGGCGTAGGGCTCCAGCCCTTCAGGCACCAGATGCGGCGCGACGTAGCCGCAGTTCGCGACCTTGGCGGCACCGCCATAGAGGCTCTTGACGATCGCGTTTCGGTCGATCGCATACATGATTGCCTGGCGCACCTTCAGGTCCTTGAAAAGGTCCACCTTCTGGTTGAGGCCGATGTAGTTGACCACGTAGGAGCCACCTTCGATCAGCGTGTAGTTGCTGTCGTTCTTGAATGTGGCGGCGTCGTCCGGCTCGACATAGGTGAACTGGATTTCGCCGGCACGAAGCGCGGCGACGGCCGCCGCCGGGTTCTCGAAATAGCGGTTGATGAGCGTGTCGACCTTGGGCTTGCCGCCGCGGTAGTCGTCATCCGCGGAGAGCTCGACATATTGGTCCGTCACGTATTGCTTGAATTTGAACGGACCGGTTCCGACCGGCGTCGTCGACCACCATTTGCTGTTGGCCAGCTGTTCGGGCGCGATGCCGGCAAGTGCGTGCTCGGGCAGGATCAGCACCTGGGTGATGACGGCGAGGAAGGAGCCATTGGGCTTCGACAGCTTGATCACCACCGTGCGGTCGTCCGGCGTCTCGACCGACTGGATGTCGCCCAGGCGGGCAGCAAAGAGGCTGCCCGACGCCTTGTTCCTCGCAAGATCGAATGTGAACTTCACGTCCTTGGAGGAGAAGGGCTTGCCGTCGTGCCAGGTCTCCTTAGCAAGGTTAAATGTATAGGTCAGCTCGTCGTCGCTGACCTTCCAGTCCTTGGCAAGACTGCCTTTCAGCTCGGTCAGCTCGGCGTTCCAGACGACCAGCGGCTCGAAATAGGTGCTGAGCCAAGTGAAGCCGGCGGTCGACACGAGCGGGTTGAAATTCTTGGGCAGGCCGCCCGGACCGACATCGAAGCCGCCGGCGATGGTCTTGCCGGACTGCGCCTCAGCGACTGTGGCAAACGCGGTGCCGGCGATCAGCAGGCCGGCAAGGGCCAGACGACACGCAGTGTTCCTTATGCCCATGATTTCCTCCCTTGGCATTTTCACGTGTTTCGGTTTTTGGCTATGACTTGCTGGATTCCCCGATAGTGATCGTCGAGGCGCTGGCGCGCTCGCTCGATATCCTTGGCCGCCACGGCCTCAACGATCTCGTGATGGTCCCGCCACGTGGCGAGTGGCGTCGGATTGTCCAGGTTCGCGAAGTTCGATGCCTTGTTGAACGCGATCCAGAAGATGTCGATCAGCGCGCTCAGCATGCGGTTGTTCTGGCAACGGAACAGCAGCTGGTGGAACTGCTGGTCCTCGGCGGCGAAGCTTTCGTTTCGCTCTGCGCGCCGGCGCATTTCCTCGGTCAAGCCGCGCAAAGCCTCGATGTCCTCGGCGCTTATCATCTCGACCGTCTTGCCGATGAGCCCCGTCTCAAGCACGCGGCGCATTTCGCGGAGCTCCTCGACGTCGCGCAACGAGTCCTGCAAGCCATAAGCGAGATTGTCGAGCAGCGGCTTGAAAGAGAACTCCTTGACGAAGACGCCGATGCCCCGGCGCGTCTCCAAGATGCCGATCGACTCCAGCGCCTTGATGGCCTCACGAACTGAGTTGCGTCCGACACCGAGCTGCTGGGCAAGGAATGTTTCCGGGGGCAGCGCGTCCCCGGCCTTGAGCTTGTTCGCCTCTATGTAGTTCCTGAGGCTCTCCTGCACCGTGACATGCAGCAAGGGTGGGCGATTGAGTGGCTCGAGCGACTTCATCGCCTGCACGTTTGCTTCTTCCTCCTTGGCCATTTCCGCATGCTTCCACGAAATGAGCATTGTCGGCCTGTACTGATAGCGACTTGTAGGATATCCTGCAAGCAGCAAAGGAAAGCGCCTGCACATGAAGATCATTCTTGCCGGTTCGAGCCACTGGCACGCCGGAATGCACCTGGACGCTGCCCGCGCCGCCGGCGGCGAAATCATCGGTGTTTGGGACGAGAATCAACAACACGCAGAGATGTTTGCGCGGTCGAATTCGCTGTGCTCAATCGATCGCTTCGACGATGTGCTCGCGGCCGGAGCCGACGTCATTCTTCTGATGGGACATCCCCGCAGTGTGCCGGAGCGGGCGCGCCGGATTATTGATGCAGGCATTCCCTTGATCCTTGAGAAGCCGGCGGCAAGCAACACTGAGATTTTGTCGGAACTGCTCGAGCTGAGCCGGCGTCGAAGTGCCTTCGTGAGCGTGCCGTTCCCCAACCGCTTCGGACCAGCGGTCACCGCGTTCCGCAAGCTGCAGCAGCAAGGCCGTGCCGGGACCGTTGCGCATGGCCATTTCAGGATCGTCAACGGCCCGCCCGAACGCTATGCGCAAGATGGGGTAGCCTGGATGGCCGACCCAGAAATCGGCGGTGGCGGCGCGTTGCGCAATCTGGGCATCCACGGCATCGACGCCGCGCTCGACCTCGCTGCCGGCCGCCTCAGGCTGACAACGGCATACGTGGGCAACCGCATCCACAATTCACCTGTCGAAGACTATGCGCTGCTGATGGTTGAGGACGAGACCGGTGCGATGTTCACCGTCGAGGCGGGCTATACCTTTGCATCCATGCGCCCCGGCGGTGATTTCGAATGGCGCATCGTCAGCGCCAACGCGACTTTGATCGATCACGGCGACAAAGCTATCTCGGCCAGCCTGGATGATGGAGCAGGCACAGAGCTCACGCCGGAACCACCGGCGACGCGCTACCGCCTTTGCATGCGCGACACTTTCGACCGGCTGGCGCGAAACGAGCCGGCGACGATCTCTCTCAATGACTACGTCGCGGCAATGTCGCTCATCGATACCGCTTACCGGAAGGCACGAGAATGATTGGAGTTGGGATTATCGGCGCCGGGCATTTTGGCGCCGCGCACGCGCATGCGATCGAAAAGGTAGATGGCGTCCGCCTTGTCGCGGCATGCCGCAATGACGAGCCCGCGCTTAGCGCCTTCACCGCCGAGCACGGTGGCCGCGGCTACAGGGACTGGCGCGCCCTCGTCGAAGACAGGGATGTCGATGCCGTTCTCATCGCCACGCCGCACCATCTGCACACGGAGATGGCGATCGGCGCGGCACAGGCCGGAAAGCACATCCTGCTGGAGAAGCCGATGGCTCTGACCGCCGCCGCCTGCGACGCGATCAATGCCGTGGCCGCTGCGAATGGCGTCAAGTTGATGGTCGGCCATCTGATGCATTTCTCACGCCCTTGCATGGCGGCAAAGGAGGCGCTCGCCGAGGGGTCGCTCGGCCGCCCGCTGATCGCTTCAAGCTGGATGATCAAGTTGTGGATGGAGCAGAACCGGCGGGATTGGCATCTCGGCTATGGAACCGGCGGCGGCATGCTCATGACCGCGGGGATTCATGCGCTCGACCGGCTGGTCTGGCTGATGGATGACGACGTCGTCTCGGTCGGCGCCATGCTCGGCGCCAAATTCCATGACCAGGAGGCGGACGACGCCTCGATGCTCAGCCTCCGCTTCGCAGGCGGTGGCATCGGCCAGGTCCAAAGCGTCGGCTACCGCGACGGCGTCGCCAGCTTCGCAATGGATTTGGTCTGCGAGCACGGCACGCTGCGGATCGACATGGACCGGGGCACGTCGCTCGGTCGCGGCACCCGATTGACCGATCTGCCGAACTCATTCGAGCCAAACTGGATGCACAATGCCGTTATCCGCGAATGGACGCATTTGCGCGACGCGATCCTTAACGATGCGCCGGTCACCGCGATCGGCGACTATGGCCGCAAGATCATCGCCATTATCGAGGCTGCATACCGATCGAACAAAAGCCGCAGGGAGGAAGAACTTGCCTGACCATCTCGCCGCCCTGCCCGCCAACGCGCCGCGAGGCATCTGGGGCGCCGTCCTACTTGCTGTCGGCGAGGATGGTGAGATCGACTGGAGCGCGACGCGCGAAACCGTTGCCAGCCTGTGCGCCTCCGGCGTCGACGGCATCTATTCGAACGGCACGGCATGCGAGTTCCACTCTCAGACCGAGGACGAGTTCGACAGATTGAGCGCGTTGGTCGCGGAGGAGGCAGATCGTGCCGGTGTTCTTTTCCAGATTGGCATTAGCCAGTCGAACGCGCGCGTAGCGCGCGAGCGTCTGCGGCGTGTTGTGGAGTTGTCGCCTTCAGCCATCCAGTTCACCCTGCCCGACTGGTGGCCGCCGAGCGACGGTGAGATTTGGCGTTTCGCGAAGGGCCTCGCCGAGACGGCGCCAAGCCTCCCCCTTGTCCTCTACAACCCGCCGCATGCGAAACGACGGCTTACGCTGCAGGCTATAGCGCGCCTCCGTGAGGCAGCGCCGACATTGATCGGCGCCAAGCTACCGGGAGGCGACGAGAACTGGTTCGATGAGATGCGAAAGCTGCTGCCGGGGTTCTCGGTATTCGTGCCCGGGCATACGCTGGCGACTGGTTACGCTCAAGGCGCCCACGGCAGCTATTCCAATGTCGCCTGTCTCAGTCCAAAGGGTGCATTGTCGTGGTGGCAGCAGATATTGAGCGGCGCACCGGATGCTATCGAGATGCAGGCGCGCATAGGGGCATTCCTGGCCGATCACGTATTGCCGCTCCGCGAGCGTTGTCAGGTCAGCGACGCCGCGCTGGACAAGGCAATGGCTGCGGCCGGCGGCTGGGGCAACATCGGCCCGCGCCTTTTGTGGCCATACTGTTGCGTCCCCGATGCTGAGATCGTGCCGTTGGCAACGGCGGTTCGTACGAGCTTTCCGGAGTGGTGGTAGAGGGCTGCACCATGAACCCAGCAGATCGGTGTCTTGAGCAAAATATTGACCTGACGTCGCCGGCTGAAGGCGTGCGTGGCGCGGTCGCTCTTCCTTGCACTACGAGGCAATCCAACGTCTCGACAGATTGGCGCGCAGGTCGGCTGGATCTTATCCCGTGCTGCTGTTCGTCATCTGCGGCTGGTTGGACTTCACCTTCTGGAGAGTGGGATGTATGCGCAATATTTCACCTTGCGGACCAGACCCTTGCTGTCGGTGATTTCAACGGAAAAGCTTTTCCGTCGAGCATAGATTGTTTTAACGTGCGGCAGAGGCTTACGCCTTCCTCGGCTACAACAACGTGATACCGAGCGGTGCTATGCGGCTCGTCACGTCCATAGCGCCGCTGAACGGCCTGCTGCTGCTTCTCCCGTCGGCGGGATAGTGGTAGCGGACCTTCGACTCGACTCCTCGAGGTTACATTGCGGACGGCCAAACGATCCCGTTCATACGCCTCGACAGTAATTCACCGCACAGTCCGTCCCACGTCTCTTCCGGTGGTTGCCGTCACGATCTAGATCCCAATCGCTACACAGAAATCCACCCGCAAAGTCGCGGGGACCGCAGGTGGGCATGGTCATGAAAAGCGACTCCTTCTCCTATCGTCCTCGGGGTCTGTCGCGTGAAGAAGCCGCCCGGTACGTTGGCGTGGGCGTGACCAAATTCGATCAAATGGTCGCTGACCACCGCATGCCGAGGCCGAAGAAGGTTGACGGCCGCGTGATTTGGGATCGCTTGAAACTCGAAGCGGCGTTTGCCGAACTACCTGGAGACGATGATGAGAATATCGTCGACTTCCTGTTGCAAGGGAATCATCGCAGGGAATAGATTCATTCTGCCATGACCGACAAATATCCCGGCCTCTCCTCCTACACCGATCGCCATGGAAAACTGCGGTGGCGCTATCGGACGAAGGAGCGTGTGGTTAGTCTGCCGGCCCCCAATCAGCCGGGATTCAAGGAGGCCTACCAAGCAGCGGTAGAGGGCCGGAAAGTCCCAAAGGCTGCTGTGGTCCGTATGCCTGGAGCCGCCCTGCCCGGCACATTCGGAGCTGCCTTTCAACGGTTGAAGATCTCAGTCAAGTGGCTGGCGCTTGACGAAGCCAGCAAGCGCAAGAACACGCAGCTGATTGAAGAGTTCCTTGAACTCCGGGTGGTCGCAGATCACCCGCTCGTCTGGCGGGACGTAGCGGTAAAGAACCTTCGACGTATCCATATTGAAGAGCTTCTTGGCCGCTTCATCGCCACGCCCCATAAGGCCAAGCATCTGCTGGTGGGCATACGCAAGCTGGTCTATGTCGCGCTGCGGCAAGACTGGATCGAAATAGACCCCACAGCAGCGGTCGAGTGGCGCCCTGCCTATGCCGGTTGGAAAGCCTGGTCGCGCGAAGCGATGGCGCAATTCGAAAACCGTTGGCAGCTCGGCACCGCGGCACGCACTTGCTACGGTTTGGCGCTTTGGCTGGGCAATCGCCGCGGCGACGTGGCGGGCCTGCGTTGGGACCAAAGGGTCACCCGCCGTGTGTTCATCGATGGCGTCGAGCGTCACTTCGACGGGTTTGATATCGTTCAGGCCAAGAACAGGGGACGAACTGGCGGCAAGCGGCTTTTCGTGCCGATCACACCAATGCTCTCCGAGATTTTGGATGCGGCCGACAGGCGCGGCGAGACCGTGTTGGTCAACGGCTATGGAGAGCCGTTCTCCGCCAAGTCCCTGACTGGAATGATGGCGCATTGGTGCAAGCTTGCCGGCCTGCCGAAGGGGCTGACCCTGCATGGACTAAGGAAGTCGCTTGGCGTCTATCTGGCCGAGGCAGAGGCTTCGACCAGGCAGCTCATGGATGTGCTCGGTCACGACGACATCGATCACGCCGAGCTCTATTCGCGCGAGGCATCGCAAGTACGGCTAGCGGTCCAAGGGATGGATCGAGTCGTACGGCTCGTGACGCGCAAGCCGATGCTTGGCGAACCTGTTGGCGAACCTCGTGGCGAACCACCCTCTAAAGCATTGATAAATAACGACAATGGTGGGCCCGGAGGGACTCGAACCCCCAACCAAGCGGTTATGAGCCGCCGGCTCTAACCATTGAGCTACAGGCCCCACGCGGGCTGGCTTAGTGTTTTTCTTGTCGTCGCACAAGGCTTTCGAAAGCTCTGGCGCAAAACGCCAAAATCAGCCCATATTCGCGCCGTAGAGCGGCCTGCGCCCATATGGCGCGAGAAAGGTCCAGCCCTTGCACCGCACTGCAGGAATCGGCGCCCTTTGCGGGTCGAGGCAGATGCGGCACGGGGGAGGCGGACCGCAGACTTCGAGGAGTTTCATGACCAGACAACTTTTGCCCATCGCGCTCGCTGCCGCGGTCGCGTTCCCGGCGCTGGCGAGCGCCGCCGACATCCAGCCTCCGCCACGCATCATCGTGTCCGGCGAAGGCGAAGCGACCGTGGCGCCGGACATGGCGATCCTTTCGCTCAGCGTGATGCGCGAGGCCAAGAGCGCGCGCGAAGCGCTCGACGCCAACAACGACGCCATGGCGGCGGTGATCGCGGCGATGAAATCCGCTGGCATTGCAGAACGCGACCTGCAGACCGCCGGCATCCAGATCAACCCGCGCTACAACTACACCAACAAGGCCGACGGCAGCCAGGAAGCCGAGCTCGTCGCCTATCAGGTGACCAACACGCTGTCGGTGCGCGTGCGCGACGTCGACAAGACCGGCGAGATTCTGGACAAGGCGGTGTCGCTCGGCGTCAACCAGGGCGGCGGCATTGCTTTTACCAACGATAATCCGAAGGCCACGATCACCGAGGCGCGCAAGAAGGCCGTCGCCGACGCGATGGCCAAGGCAAAGACCCTCGCCGAAGCGGCGGGCGTCAGTCTGGGCAAGGTGCTCGAGATCGCCGACCAGAATGTCGCGCCGGTGCCGATGCCGATGGCGGCCAAGTCGTTCGATGCGGCCCGTTCGGCCGTCCCCGTGCAGGCCGGCGAGAATTCCTACAACGTCCAGGTCACGGTCACCTTCGAGCTGAGGTGACATCCGTCCCAGCCGCGGACATGCCGTTAGAGCAATTCCAGGAAAAGTGTGAGCGGTTTTCCGTCCGGAATTGCGTCAAAACAAAGAGATAGAGCGGTTCGCCGTTTCCGTGAAACGGTGAAACGCTCTAGCAAAACGCCCCGCAGGATCATCCTGCGGGGCGTTTTCGAGCCGCGCCTCATCTTGAGGGGCTCAGCTACTCATAGGCGATTCTCGCAGAGGATCGTCCGCATAAGCGATCCTCGAACGGGATCGCCCTTTCAGCCTCAGCGGTAGATGATCGGGCAGCCGCGCTCGTTGGCGAACACCACCACGACACGGTCGCCATACTGGCGACCTGCCACCTTCACGGTACGGCGGCTGATGTCGACGATGCGGGCGCGGTGCAGACCCATGCGCTCGGCCTTGTCGAGGGCGCGGTCCGGCGAACAGCCGCGCCAGTCGCGGTCGCGGCGCCAGTCGCGGCGATAACCGTCATCGTCGCCGGTGTAGATGCCGAAACGCGGGTCGTGCCTGTCCCCGAAACCGAGATAGAGGCTGTCCGCATGCGCCGGAATGGCGGTCAAAGTGCCAAGCCCGACAAGGGCCGAAAGGGCTGCCGTCCTGATCGTGTTGAACATCGTCTTCTCTCCTTATTGTGGGCTGTCGCCCGTAGAACCGATGACTGGAAGATGCCCTTTTGCGTCTGAACCTTCCGCGAACCGGCCATTCATGTCCGGTTCATATAAGCGCCAACCCGCCAGGGTTCGTCGCTCGTGCCAAAATCGCGAACCCCTTAGGCGCGAACCCGCCAGGGTTCGTCGCTCGTAAGTGCGTAAAAGCGAGGCCCCTCAGGTTTCTAAACGCGAACCCGCAGGTTTCGTCGTTCCTCGTCAAAAGCGCCTCGTCAGCGTTCGTCATCTAGAGGCGAACCCGTCAGGGTTCGTCGTCCAGACGCGAACTGCTAAGGTTCGTCGTCCAATATATAATCAAAATAATCGTCCGGGTCGGCCAGATCGGTTTCCTTGGCCTTCACCCGACCCCGGATCGAGATGCCGGCCTCGTGCACGGTCTCAGCGCTTCCCGAAACAAGTCTGTGCCACCAGTAGAGATCATGGCCCTCGGCAATAAGCCGGTAGGCACAGGTTTTTGGCAGCCAGGTGATGGTGCGCACATTCTGTGGCGTCAGGCCGACGCAATCGGGCACCCGCGCCAGGCGGTTTGCATAGTCGGAGCAGCGGCAGTTCTCGGCGTCGAACAGCCTGCAGCCCACGCTTGTCCAGAAGATCTCGCCCGTATCCTCATCCTCGAGCTTGGACAGGCAGCATTTGCCGCAGCCGTCGCAAAGCGATTCCCATTCGGCCGGGGTCATCGCATCAAGCGTCTTGGTTTTCCAGAATGGCGCGGTCATTTGGCTGGATTTGGCCCTCCGCGGTCTTCCGGTCAAGCGCTGTGTGGCGGCGACCCAGTATCAACATTAGAAAAACACGAAATTGCCTTCAAAAGGCCGGCCAGGCATCCTTGGTTGGCGCCAATGCCTGACGGAACCAATTATGGTTGATGAAAGTTTGGGCAGGGATGGGACCCCATTAGGAGAAATCGATATGAAACGCCAACCACGGATTCTGGCGGGCACGGCAATCGGCCTGCTTATGGCATCCGCGCCGTTGGGCGCGTACCCGCTTCAGGGGAGTGTCGCTTCCGGCGGCCTGCACGGAGCGCCGCTCGTGCTGGCTCAGGCCGCCTGCGCCGAAGGCCAGTCGGCCGAAGAATGCGCGCAAGGCGGAGCCGAACAGCCGCGTAGAAAGAAGCGCGAGCAGCAGCAGCAAAGCGAATCGGCGCCGGCCGAACAGGCCGCGCCCGCCGAATCCGAGCAACAGCCGCGCAAGAAGCGGCACGAGCAGCAGCAGACGGAGGGCGCCCAGTCCGGGGAAGCTGCACCGGCCGAGCAGCAGTTCAAGCCACGCAAGAAGCGCGACCAACAGCAGCAGATCGAGGCGGCACCCGCCGACCAGGGCGGCCAGCCTGCGGCCGACGAGCAGCAATTCAAGCCGCGCAAGAAGCGCGACCAACAACAGCAGATCGAGGCGGCACCCGCCGACCAGGGCGGCCAGCCTGCGGCCGACGAGCAGCAATTCAAGCCGCGCAAGAA